>CAVUKL010000001.1:0-248972 GCA_963742015.1 uncultured Acidobacteriaceae bacterium
TGGTGGGCGAGGCGGGGATCGAACCCACAACCCTCAGCTTAGAAGGCTGATGCTCTATCCAATTGAGCTACTCGCCCACTGTTGTCATTGTAGCTTTGCTCGGCGAGCCGTCCAAGCATGCTGCGCCGAGTCGGAATGGGGACCGATTAGACGAACAGCGGCGCGAGCACCAACGTCACCGTTGCGAGCAGTTTGATCAACACGTGCAGCGACGGGCCGGCAGTGTCTTTGAACGGGTCCCCGACCGTGTCCCCGACCACCGCTGCCTTGTGGGCTTCGGAACGTTTTCCGCCATGGGCACCAGTCTCGATGTACTTTTTGGCGTTGTCCCAGGCGCCGCCGGCGTTGTTCATGAACATAGCCAGCAGGATTCCGGAGATCGTCCCTACCATCAGAAGGCCGGCGACCGCCTCGGCGCCGGTCAGGTTGATTGGTTCGCCGTGGAGCATTGGAACCGCGCCCACGTGATGAACGCTGAAGAGACTGCTCAAGTGCCGGAAGCTTACACCCACCAGCAGCGGCATCGCCACAGCGAGCAGGCCGGGAACCATCATCTGTTTCAGCGCCGCCGTGGTCACGATGCGGACACAACGGCCATAGTCTGGCTTGGAAGTTCCGGCCATGATGCCAGGGTTTTCCAGGAACTGGCTACGAACGTCCTCAATGACATATTGCGCCGCGCGGCCAACCGCCTTGATTGCTAAAGATGAAAAGAGGTAAGTCAGCATGGCGCCCAACAGCGCGCCGACAAAGACAGGCACCGAGGCCAGATTCACGTTTGAAAAACTCCAACCGGCGGGAAGGATCTCGCCCGCTGCCGCGACCCGGTTGGCGACGATTGAATGGATTGACTCCAGATATGCAGAAAAGAGCAGGAAGGCGGCCAGCGATGCGGAGCCGATTGCGTAGCCCTTGGTTAGCGCCTTGGTCGTATTTCCAGCGGCGTCGAGCCGATCGGTCTTTTCACGGACGGCATGCGGCTGGTCTGACATTTCGATGATGCCGCCGGCGTTGTCGGTGATTGGCCCGAACGTATCCATGGCAAGGATGTAGGCTGCAGAGGAAAGCATCCCCATCGTTGCGATCGCGGTGCCATAGATGCCCTTGGCGTAATTGCTGACACCTGCGACGTCTTCCAGGCCGCGGACGCCAAAATAGTAGCTCAGCAAGAGCGCCGCACCGATCACCAGGACGGGCAGCGCTGGCGTCTCCAACCCAACGGCGATGCCGGTGATGATGTTGGTGGCCGGGCCGGTGTCGGAGGCATCCGCGATCGAGCGCACCGGGCGAAAGCGTGTCTCGGTGTAGTACTCGGTAATGCGCACGAAAAGAAACGAAGTGAGAATGCCGCAGATCCCGCTGCCAAGCAGCCACCAGTGACCGCTGAGCATATATTTGACGGCCACTGCAAAACCGGCCAGCGCGAGCAGCGAGGTGACGTAGTAGCCTCGGTTGAGGGCGTGCATTGGGTCTTCGGTTTCCGCGCTATGAACGATACTGACGCCCACAATGCTGGCGACGAGGTTGATTGCCTGCACGACCAGGGGGAAAAGAATCCCCTTAATGCCAAAGACTGGATACAGGGCGGCTCCGAGAATCATTGCGCCTACGTTTTCTGCGGCGGTGGATTCAAAGATATCCGCGCCACGGCCTGCGCAGTCGCCGACATTATCCCCAACCAGGTCGGCGATGACCGCTGGGTTGCGCGGGTCGTCTTCGGGAATGCCGGCCTCGACTTTGCCTACTAGGTCAGCGCCGACATCCGCCGCCTTGGTGTAGATGCCGCCGCCCAGCTGTGCGAAAAGCGCGACCAGTGAGGCGCCGAATCCAAAGCCAACGAGCTGATAGGGGGCCTGCTGCGGGTCATGGAGCCCGCCGAAGACCAGAAAGAGCAATCCGATTCCAAGCAGGGAGAGTGAAACGACGACGAGTCCCGTTACGGCGCCACCGCGTAATGCAGTTTGCAGCGCTTTGCCGATGCTGGTTCGCGCGGCTGCGGCGACCCGGATATTGGCGCGAATCGAGACGAACATCCCGCTGTAGCCTGAGAGTGCCGAACATGTCGCCCCGATGATGAAGCTAACCACCACCTTATTCGCAAAAGGACGGGAATAAGCGGAAGCATAATAGCCGGCGTAGAGAATAACGGCGATGACCACCGCGAGGATGGCGATCGCGCTGTACTGCCGTTTCATAAAGGCTTCGGCGCCCTCGCGGATGGCGTCCGAAATCAATCGCATCTCCGGCGTACCAGACTCATTTCCCAAGACATTCCGGGCGAAGACCACTGCGGCAAGCAAAGAAAGAAACCCTACGCCGAGCGCAATCCATAGAAACAAGTTTCCCGAGCCATCGGGAATCTGCCCCGAGTCAAACGGAGTGGCTTGCGAGAATGCGGCAAGCGCCTGAGCGGCGAAAGAAAACATTCAAATTCCTCCAAAAACAAAAACAACGTGCGCAGGGTCGAGAGAGCCTGTGCGGTGGATCACCCTGGATTGAGGCTCACGGGAGTCCGAGGCGGTGCGGTCTTTCCGCACCGGGTGCTGTGGTGTGCAATTTGCACTCAAAGGCGTAATTAGAGCATGGCGAGAAAACGATGGTCAATGCGATAACCGGACGGGTTGCCGGATTGACACCCTTGGCCTTCCGAGGAGGTAAAATCCTCACCGGATAAGATTACAATCATGTTGCAGCAACGCATCCAATAGCCGGAGAGGAAGAAGCGGATGGGTCGAGTTGTTCTGGATTTGAAGCGTGCGGACGCCAAGACCGTGACGGCTCCCGCAAACGCTCCCGAGCTGCTACCGGAACGGATGATTGAGATATACCGGCTCATGTATCTCTCCCGCCGCATGGACGACCGGGAGATCATGTTAAAGCGGCAACAGAAGATATTCTTTCAGGTCTCGGGGGCTGGCCACGAAGCCCTGTTGGTTGCAGCCGGCCTAGCGATGAAGCCTGGCTACGACTGGTTTTATCCTTACTATCGCGACCGGGCTCTCTGCCTCGCGCTGGGCAACACTCCGGAAGAGCAGTTTTTGCAGGGGGTGGGCGCCGCGGCGGACATTGCCAGCGGCGGTCGACAGATGCCGTCGCACTGGAGCGATCCTGCTCGACACATCGTCTCGCAATCCTCCTCGACCACCACACAATGCCTGCAGGCCGTGGGTTGCGCCGAAGCTGGGCGTTATTTCTCGCGCCATCCCGAGGCTGCGGCGAAGGCTGAGGGCGATTACCGGCAGTTCAAGAATGTCGAGTTCCACGGGGACGAGGTCGTCTATGTCTCATTGGGAGAAGGCGCAACAAGCCAGGGTGAGTTTTGGGAATCCCTGAACACCGCCTCAAACGCCAGGCTTCCAGTCCTCTTTGTCGTCGAAGACAACGAATACGCGATCTCGGTTCCGGTTGAGGTCAATACTCCCGGCGGCAATATTTCACGGCTGGTAGCGAACTTTCCGAACTTCCACTTTGCCGAGATCGACGGCACCGATCCGGTCGCGAGCTATTTTGCCTTCCAAGAGGCCATTGCCTGGTGCCGCTCCGGTAACGGCCCGGCTTTCGTGCACGGACATGTTGTCCGGCCCTATTCGCATTCGCTTTCCGACGACGATCGCCTTTATCGTTCCGCCGCCGAGCTCGAAGCCGACCATCTGCGCGATCCGCTGCCAAAGTTTCAGATGCGGTTGTTGCGCGAGGGAATCCTCGATGCGGAGGCGATCAATCGGCTGGAACAGGAAGTTGATGAGGAAGTCCGCCTCGCCGCCGAAAGGGCGCTGCGTTCGCCACTGCCTGAAATTTCTTCGATTCACAAGCATGTCTATTCCGAAGATCTCGACCCGACCAGCGCGGCGCTTGAGACCAAACCGGCACTCTCCGCCGATAGTCAAGCCCGCACTATGGCTGACCTTATCAACTGCTGCCTCAGCGACGAACTGCGGCGCGATCCACGGGTAGTCATTTTCGGTGAGGATGTCGCCGATTGCAGCCGCGAAGAAAGCCTCGAAGGCGGCAAAGTGAAGGGCAAGGGCGGGGTCTTCAAGCTTACTGCCGGTCTGCAGGCGGAGTTCGGTTCAGACCGGGTGTTCAATTCGCCTCTCGCCGAAGCAAATATCGTCGGTAGGGCGATTGGCTACGCCACGCGCGGGATGAAGCCTGTCGTCGAGATCCAGTTCTTTGATTACATCTGGCCGGCGATGCACCAGCTGCGCAATGAGCTCAGCCTGCTGCGCTGGCGCTCAAACGGAACCTATTCCGCACCGGTCGTTGTCCGCGTTGCAATCGGCGGCTATCTCACTGGCGGCTCGATCTACCATTCGCAGTCCGGCGAGAGCATCTTCACCCATACGCCTGGAATCCGCGTCGTTTTTCCGTCTAACGCTCTCGACGCGAATGGCCTGCTGCGAACCGCGATCCGCTGCGACGATCCGGTGCTGTTTTTCGAGCACAAGCGGCTCTATCGCGAGACCTACGGACGCGCGCCGTATCCTGGCACGGATTTTGCGATTCCGTTCGGCAAAGCGAGCATTGTGCGTCCGGGAACTGACGTCACCATCATCACCTACGGCGCGGTCGTTCCAAGGGCGCTTCAGGCGGCGCAGAAGGCCAGCCGCGAGCACGGAGTCGAGACCGAAGTGATCGACCTGCGAACCTTGAATCCCTACGATTGGGAAGCCATCGCGACCTCGGTCCGCAAAACCAGCCGGGTTATTGTCGCTCACGAAGACATGCTCAGTTGGGGTTATGGCGCTGAGATCGCGGCACGCATCGCCGACGAACTCTTCGACGATCTCGATGCCCCGGTGAAGCGTGTCGCGGCGATGGACACGTTTGTCGCCTATCAGCCGATCCTCGAAGATGCGATTCTGCCTCAGCCGGAGGATTTGTACCGGGCGATTGTTGAGCTCCGTAGGTACTGATCTTGAGCTAGAGAAAATCCTCCCGGTCACTCAGTGAATCGGGCGAGATCATCGATCCCGACCGAATTTCGCGAGGACTCCACGGCGTCTCCTCCGCAACTTCCTCCTCCGCATCGCGTCTGCATAAATACAGGGAGTTTACCTCGGCAGGAGCCGTCAGTTTAATGCCCATTACCCGGCGAGCCTTCATGAAAGGCGGAGCGATGGCCGTTGTCGGCACCTCCGTGGTGCCTGCCTTTCTCACCCGTTCGGTGCTTGCTCAGGCGACCACTGCTCAAGGCGCAGGGCAAGCGGCTCGTCGTCCTCTTCCAGCGCGGCGCTGCGGATGGGCTCAATGTCGTCGTGCCTTATGCCGAGAAGAACTATTACTCGATGCGGCCGAGCATCGCGATCCAAAGGAACCAGGTGATCGATCTGAATGGCTTCTTCGGCCTGCATCCCGAGATGCAGCCGCTCAAGCCTCTCTGGGACCAGGGACATCTCGCCATCATCCACGCCGCCGGTTCACCGGACGAGTCGCGCTCTCACTTCGACGCGCAGGACTATATGGAAAGCGGCACTCCCGGCGTGAAATCGACCCTTGACGGCTGGCTCAACCGCGCCCTCCGTGCCGAAGACGAACACCACGCTCTACATCACGCCTCGGCCTTTCGCGCCGTTGCAATGGGCACGCAACTGCCCCGCACCCTCCAGGGAATCATTCCCGCCGTCGCTGTCGGCAACGTGCAGGACTTCAACGTCGGCGGCAGGAATCCCGCCGCACAGCCAGTAAGCGCCAGCTTCGAGACGATGTACGCCGACTCCGTGAACACGGTTCTGCATGGCACAGGCACCGAGACCTTCGACGCAGTCAAGATGTTGCAGTCTGCCGATCCGGCTAGGTATGTGCCAGCGACCGGCGCGAATTATCCTAAAGGTGCATTCGGCGACAGCATGCGACAGATCGCCCAGCTACTCAAGGCCAATCTTGGCGTAGAGGCAGCCTTCGCCGATATCGGCGGATGGGATACCCATCAAAACCAGGGCAACGCCACCGGGCAGCTGGCGAACCGTTTGAAGGAGTTCAGCGAAGGCATCGCCGCTTTTTGGACTGACATGGGCGACCAGGCGCAGGATGTGGTCGTCGTCACCATGTCTGAGTTCGGCCGCACCGCGCGCCAAAACGGAACAGCGGGCACCGACCACGGCCACGCTAATGTGATGTTTGTACTCGGCGGCCCAGTCAAGGGCGGTAAGGTCTACGGGAAGTGGCCAGGGCTTTCGGACGAGCATCTACACGAGGGGCGCGACCTCGCGATTACCACCGATTTCCGGCAGGTGCTGGGAGAGGCTGCCTACAACACGCTGGGGGCGAAGAACCTGGACTTGGTGTTTCCCGGTGCGCAACTGAAATCAAGTGACTTCCTGAATATCGTCTCGGTGTAAGCTTCAGAGCCTGCCCTTGCCGACTACGCGGTCGAGGCCCAGGAGCCCTGAGCCGGTGAAAACCAGCATGAGAGCGATCGCGAAGAGTGCCAGCGGGAACTCGAAACCCGGCTGCCCAGGATGGCCGGTCAGGCCCGCGTGCAGATGCACCTTGACTACAGCCACACTCATATCGATCGCGCTGCCCAACGCCGCGATCCGGGTGAGCAGGCCGAGGATGAGTAAAATCCCACCAAAAAATTCGGTGAAGGCTGCGACATAGCCGAGCCACGCCGGCATTCCAAGATGGGCAACCGTTTGGGTGAAGTTGTAGAGCGCACCTCTGGGGATGATCTTTCCCCAGCCATGCACCACCATAATCACGCCCAGCGCCAGCCTCATCACCAGTGTGCCAAATGATTGAAACCGGTTGAGCCAGGTCAGCATAAGTCTGCGATCTCCTCGGTTGAGTGTAACCAATTGAAGATGGTGTTGTGCGCCGATCGGGTCGCAAACCGATTTGCCCGCCACGTTGAGGATGATTAGACTTAAGCCCGAACTAAGATAGTCTGACTTCTGCGCGTTCCACGCAAATCCCAAGGAGGCCGCTTGCGCCTTATCCGGAGATCTCTCGAATCGTCGTTTCTGGCCATTATGGCCGGTGTCTTTTTTACCGCCTTCGCGCAACAACCGCCCGCTCAACCGCCGCCGCCCGCGATCAATCCGATGATTCCACCGGCACCGCACGCCAAGACGATTCACCTGAAGCACGTGCTAGTGATCGGCCAAACCAAAGGCTTCGAGCACGATTCAGTGCCCGATGCGATGGCGGCCATCTACAACATGGGTCACGAGACCGGCTTGTGGGACACTACGATGCGTACCGACACTGAACTGCTCACTAAGAAGGACCTGGGCAGGAACGCCAAGAACCTGAACTATTTCGACGTGATCATCTTCGCCAGTACCACCGGCGAACTCGATCTCGACGATAGCCAGAAGGCGGACATCATCTCCTTCGTGAAAGAAGATGGCAAGGGATTTGTGGGCATTCACGCCGCGCTCGACACCAACTACAAATGGCCGGAGTATGGCGAGATGATCGGCGGGTGGTTCGACCAGCATCCGTGGTTTACGTTCAACGCGCCGATCGTCAACGAGTCTCCGGATTTTCCTGCCGTCCGCCACTTCCCGCATGAGTTTGTGAAGTACGACGAGATCTATCAGCCGAAGGACTGGTCGCGCGATAAGGTCAACGTGTTGCTCAGCCTTGATGCCTCGCGGCTGGATTATTCCAACAACCCGCGGATTCATCGCCAGGACCACGACTTCGCAGTTGCGTGGTCAAAGATGTACGGCAAGGGGCGCGTTTTTTACTCAACGCTCGGTCATACCGAGGAAGCCTGGGATGATCCCGACATCCGCAAGATGTACTTCGAGGCGATCAAGTGGGTGCTGGGCATGACCGACGGCAGCACGGCATCGCATCCGAAGGTCGGGCCCTAAGCGAGACACAACGCTCCCGGACAATTGGGGCTCGAAGCGGGCCCAATTGTCCGGATCAGATCGCCGCGACCTTTGGCTTGGGCGCGAATTTTTTCTTGTAGTAGGCCGTCCAGATCGAGATGGCCGGTGCGCCCACAATCGTCGGCCAGAGCCATACCCACCAGGCATCGCCGAAGTGCGGCGCCAGGTTCACCGCAGAAAACGCGGTCATCGCCGCGATGTAGCTGCCGATCATCCCTTGCAAGTGGCGATACCACCAGAACATCTTCTCTGTTGGAGGTTTGGTGAAAAGGCCGATCGAATTCGTCCCCAGCCGCACGCCGATCAGACCAAACACGATGGAAACGATACTGACCGAGTGGCCTGCGATCTCGACCACGCCTACGCCCATCAGCGCCGGTTTGAGGAAGCCCATCAGGAAAAGCAGGGAACTCGATGCTACGGTCACGAGGGCGGCAATCCAATCCAGCGCGAGAGGCTTCCCGCCTTTATACAGGTCTTTCAGGTAGAGAATGCGATAGGCCGAGAAGCAGGCGTAGAAGCTGAAGACAGAAACCATCGCGAGGAAGAAGATCGGGAGCGCGAACGACAGGATCAGCGCGGTCACGGCCACGCCTGCCATCGCCCAGAAATAGATCTTCCCCCAGCGGCGGTGGGTCTTTCCTCCCTTGGCTGTGGCCAGGGCTACCGGGGCGCATACGAACGCGGTGACGCCGCAGATGATGTGCAGCCCCAGCAGGATACGCAGGTACATCGGCCAGTTCGCGTGCATCGCCTCACCCCCAGCTTGAGAGACTTACGCAATATCGAAACGCGAAGTTCACAAGGCCGAAAATGCTTCGTTTTCGATGCGGAGCCTCTGTTTCACTGCCTCATCGATTCTCGGACTAGACGTCTGGTTCGTGCAACCACATGCCGTTTGCATTTCATCATCCACTGCTTGAAGATGGTGACTTTGCAGCAGGTCATCATCGACAGGCAGGTTTCGCGCTTATGAAAAGGATTGGCATGGGGCTGGTCGGCCCTGGTTTTGTGGCCCGGCACCACATTGACGCAGTGAGAAGACTGGGCGATGTCGACGTCGTCGCGATTGCGGGTTCGTCGCAGCATTCGACCGAGCGCAAGGCAAAGGAATATAAGGTCGATCGCGCTTATGGGAACTACGAGGACCTCATCGCCGATCCGGACATTACCGTCATTCACAACACGACTCCGAATCATCTTCATTTTGCGGTGTCGATGGCAGCGTTCAAGGCAGGGAAGCATGTCATCTCTGACAAGCCGCTGGCGCTGAACTCGACCGAAGGCCGCCAACTGCGCGATGCTGCGCTGGCTTCAGGCGTCGCCCATGTGGTCACCTTCAACTATCGCGGCAACCCGCTTGTCCAGCAAGCGCGGGCGATGGTTGCCAGCGGCGAGACCGGCCCGGTGAGCTTCGTCCATGGCCATTACCTGCAGGACTGGATGGCCGATCCGAATGTCTACTCCTGGCGCTCCGATCCATCGAAGGGAGGCAGCAGCTCCGCACTCGGCGATATTGGTTCGCATTGGTGCGACATCGCCGAACACGTCTCCGGCCTCCAAATCGATTCGGTGCTGGCCGACCTCACGACGGTGATTCCCGTGCGCTACTCGGCGGGCGCCTCAGCCGAGGCATTTTCCAGCACGAGCAGCGCAGAGCGCACTGAGGTTAAGGTCGCGGCCGAAGACCTGGCCAGCGTGCTGTTGCGCTTTAAGAACGGCAGCCGGGGCTGCTTCTCAGTCGGCCAGGTGCTGCCCGGCCATAAGAACGATTTGCAGCTGGAAATAAACGGCAGCAAGCTCTCGCTCAAGTGGCTGCAGGAGTATCAGAACGATCTCTGGATCGGGCATCACCGCGAGGCCAACCAGGTGCTGGCTAAAGACCCTTCGCTGCTTGGAGACAAAGCACGGCCCTATGCCCATCTTCCCGGCGGGCACCAGGAGTCGTGGACCGATGCATTTTTCAATGTCGTCAGCGACGCATATCATTGGATTCGCGAGAAGGGCAGGCCTGAGGCAAAACCGTCGGCGCTGGCGACCTTTGAGGACGGTTATCGATCGACCTGCCTGGTCGACGCCATGCTGAAGAGCCACGCGCAGGGAAGCGTCTGGCAAAAGGTGGAAGTGGTTCCCGCCGCAATACCGCATCGACAAAGATGCCGAGCCGAAATCAGAGTCAAGGGGCATCCAAGAGGCGTCATGAATCTGCAAATGAAATCCCGGCTCGCCCTGATGATGTTTCTGCAGTTTTTTATCTGGGGAGGCTGGTATGTGACGGTCGTCACCTGGCTCACGCGGAGTCTGCACTTCTCCGATCAGCAGGCTGCACTGGTGTCCGGAACCACTGCGATCGGAGCTATAGTCTCTCCGTTTTTTATCAGGACTGATCGCCGACAAACTCGTCGCGACTCAGAAGATGCTCGCAGTACTGCATGCGCTCGGCGCGGTGCTTCTATTTTTTGCTTCGACCCAATCGGTTTTTGCGCCACTTTATCGGTTGTGCTGCTCTACGCGATTGTCTACATGCCGACGCTGGCGCTGACCAACTCACTGGCCTTTCGCCAGATGCGCGACCCGAAGAGTCGAGTTTGCGCCGATCCGCGTGTTGGGAACTTTTGGATGGATCGTTGCGGGCCTGACGATCAGCGCGCTGAAGATCGAGACCACGGCCGTGCCGATGCGCATGGCGGCTGGAGCCTCGCTGCTGTTGGCGATTTATTGCCTGACCTTGCCGCACACGCCGCCGCTTGGCGCAGGCAAGAAATTTGGCGTCCGCGACATCTTTCCCGCCGAGGTGTTGAACCTCTTCCGCGAGCGGTCGTTCGCGATCTTTGCTCTGGCCTCGTTTCTGATCTGTATTCCGCTGCAGTTCTACTACGCTTTTACCAACCCTTTCCTTAACGAGATCGGCATCACCAATGCGGCTGGAAAGATGACCTTCGGGCAGATGTCGGAGCTGCTCTGCATGCTGCTCATCCCGTGGTTCTTCCGCCGGCTGGGTGTGAAGTACATGCTGGTCGCGGGCATGTCGGCATGGGCGATTCGCTACGTTTTGTTCGCCTATCGGGAACCCGGGCCCGGGCGTGTGGATGCTGTGGCTGGGAATCCTGCTACACGGCATCTGCTACGACTTCTTCTTCGTGACGGGGCAAATCTACATCGACCGAAAGTCTGCAGCGGCGTTCCGTGCCGCCGCGCAGGGCACGATCACGCTGATCACTTACGGAGCCGGGATGTTTGTCGGCTCATGGCTGTCGGGGATGGTGGTCGACTCTCTACGCGCAAACAGCACCGGATGGCGCGGTGATCCATAGTGGAGGTCGATCTGGCTGATCTCCGCCGGGCTCTCGGCCGCCGTTTTGCTTGTGTTCCTGGTGACTTTTTCCAGCAAAGAGGCGAATGTGACGATGAGCGGCAAACGGACGGAAGAATTGGCCGAGGGTGTCCCGTTGTAAACTGACCGGTTCTTGTGCGCACCCGAAGGGTTGCAGGCCAGTTTTTAGTAGAAGGGACGGAGAAGCGAATGAATCCTGTATCCAGACGCAAATTCATTGCCACAAGCGCCGCAGCGGCGGCAGCAGCTTCGATGCCGAGAGCTTCCCGGGCGGCTTCGGTGAAAAACCCGCTGGGCGTGCAGCTCTACATGGTCGGCGCCGAGCTGAAGGCCGACGTCAACGGAACCCTGAAGAAGCTACGCGCGATCGGCTATCAACATGTCGAGAGCTTCAGCCTCGCCGGGCTTACCGCGCCGGAATTCCGCAAGGCGCTCGATGACGCCGACCTGAAATGCCACAGCTGCCACCTGATGCTCAACGCCGAGGATCTTAGTCCACTCTTCGCGCAGGCCAACGCGCTGGGAGCGAAGTATGCGGTGAGTTCGATCCTGCTGCCCTTCAACGAGCAGGTCCAGATGACGGAAATTGTAAGCAAGCTATCGCAGTTGACTTTGGACGACTTCAAGAAGATGGCCGCGCAGGCGAACCAGATTGGGCAAAAAGCAAAAGATGCAGGGCTGCAGTACGCGTATCACAACCACAACTTCGAATTCAAAGACTATGGCGGCCAGACAGGCTACGATCTGCTGCTGAAAGAAACCGATCCCGAGCTGGTAAAGCTGGAGCTCGACTGTGGATGGATGACGGTCGGCGGCCAGGATCCGGTCGCCTACTTCAAGAAATACCCCGATCGGTATCGCCTGTTCCATGCCAAAGACTTCGTCGCGCTGAAGCCAAGCAGCAACTCACTCGACCCCGCCAAGCATCCGGCGATCACCGAGGTCGGCAGCGGCAAGATCGACTGGCCTTCGCTCGTCGCGGCAGCCAAGGCAGCGGGAGTCGAGTTCTATTATGTCGATCACGATCCGCCGTTCGCTGGGAAAGACAGCGTTTGAAGCGGCGAAGATCGACTACGATTACTTGCAGCCGATCCTTGATTTGACCCACTTCAAAGTCAAGGCTACTTCAACTCCCTGACCCAGATATTCCGGAAGCTCAGCGGCTCGCTCTTGTCGCCGTGCGCTTGCAGCTTGATCGGCGCGCCGTCGAAGGCTTTGTAGAAGGGCTTGCCGATGTACCGCGTCTCTCCCTGCAACTCGAAGTGGTTCTCTACTACTACGCCGTTGAAGAAGACAGTCGCGTAGGCAGGAGTTTTCAGCGTGCCGTCGGCGTTGAAGGTGGGCGCGGTCCAGACAACGTCATAGGTCTCCCATTGACCGGGCGGGAGGGCTGGGTTGGCCAGCGGGATCGCCTGCTTGTAGAGGCTGCCGGCCATTCCGTTGACGTAGGTCTTGTTGTTGTAGGCGTCGAGCACCTGGAGCTCGTATCCTGCGTCGCCAGGGCCGGTGGAAGCGAGAAAGACGCCGCTGTTGCCGCGTCCCTGGCCTGAGCCGGTGATGTCCGCGGGAATCTTCCACTCGATGTGCAGCTGGTAATTCTTGAAGCTGCGCTTGGTCTCGATGTTGCCGACGCCCTTCGCCTTGCTCACCGTCAGTACGCCGTCGGCGACGGTCCATTGGGCTGGCGTGTGGTCTTGCGCCGAAACCCACTCATCGAGGTTTTTGCCGTCGAAGAGGATGATTGCGTCGGAAGGCGCTGCGCCGCAGGTCGCGCCTGGCGTGACGACCGTGGGCACCGGCTCCCAGACTTCGGTATCTTCAGGCTTGGGTGCGGCGGGCGTGGCCGCCTGTTGAGCGGCCATCTGTCGGGTAAGAGGAAGAGCGGCCACAGACGCAAGCAGAACGAGTGATAGAGACGAGATCTTTTTCATGAGGTAGAGACTCCGGAGTAGGGATACGCGTGAAAGCCATTCGCAAAGCAAGGAATATATTAGCGCCATCGAGTGCAATGCGCATGATGTGAGGCGGCGATTGGAGGTACACTCGATGATTTGAGAGGGAATCGTGCATAGACTGAATCGCAGAACATTTCTACAGGGGGCAAGCATTGCCGCAGCGGAGACATTCGCCGGAAGCAAGATGCATATGCTTGCGGCCGTTGGCCCCGAGCAAGCGGCGGCGGCTCCTGTCGCGGCTAACGACAACATACAGATCGCCCTGATCGGCGCGGGCGGTCAGGGAATGTACGACACAAAGACCGCGCTGGAGGTGCCGGGAGTCAAGCTGGTCGCGGTCGCCGACTGCTACGATGGCCGGCTTGCACATAGCAAAGAACTCTGGGGCGCGGACGTTTTCACCACGCGCGATTACAGCGAGATCCTGGCGCGCAAAGACATCGACGCGGTGATTATCGGCACCCCCGATCACTGGCACAAACAGGCCTCGGTAGACGCGATGAAGGCGGGCAAGGACGTCTATTGCGAAAAGCCGATGATCCATCTCTACTCCGACGGACCGGAGATGATCGCGACCTCGCGCGAAACGAAGCGCATTCTGCAGGTCGGTAGTCAGCGGGTGAGCTCGATCGTCTACGCCAAAGCAAAGGAACTGCTCGCTTCGGGCGCTATCGGCGAGTTGAACATGGTCACCGCGCACTGGGACCGCAACTCGGCGATCGGCGCATGGGACTATACCGTTCCGCTTGATGCATCGACCGAGACCTGCGATTGGCCGCGTTTCCTCGGCACCGCGCCGCAGATTCCTTTCAATGCTGAACAATTCTTCCAGTGGCGGAAGTGGAAGGCCTACGGCAGCGGAGTCGCTGGCGATCTTTTCGTCCATCTCTTCAGCGGAACCCACTTCATCACTAACTCAATAGGGCCTTCACGCGGCATGGCGACCGGCGGCCTGCGCTTCTGGAAGGACGGCCGCAATGTTCCCGACGTGATGCTGGCGCTCTTCGACTATCCACAGTTCAACCTGAGCCTGCGTGTGAACTTCGTCGATGGAGGCTCGGAGAGTGAAGGGCTGCTCTTCAGTGGCTCGGAAGGACAAATGGAAATCGGCGGCAACGGAGTTACCGTCAGCCGTACGCCCCGCGAAAAAGCCCCCGGCTACACCATCGGCACGTTCACCGCGGCGATGCAGAAGCAGATTCTCGCCGAATACAACGCCAAGTATCCCTTGACACACTTTGAAGGCGCTCCACCGGCAGCGACCGAGCGGTACCAGGCGCCGCCCGGATACAGCGACAGCTACGACCATTTCCACAACTTCTTCAATGCCGTCAGAACCCGCCAACCGGTCGTCGAAGATGCGGTCTTCGGCTATCGAGCAGCTGGCGCGGCGCTGCTCAGCAATTTGAGCTATGACAAGGGAACTATCGTCAAGTGGGACCCGGAGGCGATGAAGCTGCTCTGAAGAGAAAGAGTAAGATTAGCGACAATCGAAGATCTCTCCGATTGTCGCGCCCGTTCCATTCAACGTGGAGATTGCATGAGACGAACCCCTGTGTTCATCCTCCTGGCTTCGGTGGTATTCTCTCTTGCCCAGGCCAAGCCGAAGAAGCCGAACGTGCCTCCAGCGATCTTTGGCCAAGCGAAATACGTCTATGTCGAGACTCAGGAGGGCGACGCCTATACCCCCGGCTTGCTTCCCGAAGACCGACAGGCCATCTTCGATGTCGAGAAGGCCATCCGGAATTGGAATCGTTATCAGCTTACGGCGCGGCCCGATCAGGCTGAACTAGTCTTTGTGGTGCGGACGGGGCGGCTTGCCAGCGTGGGCGCCCATGCCGGAGTGAGTACGGGCAGTCATTCCCCAAACAACCGGGTTGATGTCGGCAACACCAACCCGCAAGGGAATAGCGTTGGCGGCGGCGTTGAGGTTGGTCCTCCCGATGATCTGCTCTGGGTGTACACCCGGAACCCCGACGGCACGCTAAGTGCTCCTATCTGGACCAAGAGCGAGCCAAACGGGCTGCACAGCCACAGCGTTCCTCTTCTGGAAGAGGTTCGGAACGAAGTCGACGCGGCCTACCCTCTCAAATAGTGGTTTGCGTGGGCAATTCTTGCTCTGCCTCCCCGCTTGACAGCCTCGAACGCGAGGGATTATAAGTCCGTCCGGGTATTCCTTTGGCTAGAAGGCGTGGCCTATCCTTACAAAATGTAAGCGCGTACATCCTTTAAATGTAAGCGAATATATCGCCCCGGCCCGGTCGCCAGGAGGCGGAAGCCAACGTCGATCGTTCCCGGGATCCACGGACAATTCGGCCTGGCGTCAACGCAAACGCCAGCCCAAACCGGCAGAGACAGGAAAGGCGGCCTTTGTCTAAAGGAGTCACGATCATGATGCGATCAGCCCTGATAATGGCGGTTCTTGTGGGAGCGGGCGCCGCGCTCGCGCAAGTCACTCAACCCCCGGAGCCAGTCGACCCCAGCCCGATCAACGGCGAAACTTATTACCTTATCAATCAGCTTTCGGGTTTGCAGTTGGATCTCGACAGCGGTACTAAAGCGAACGGCAATTCCGTCATCCAAGCGGCCCGCAGCTTCACGAGCCTGAGCCAACGATGGGCGATGACCAAGGCGCCCGATGGAAACTGGAAGATCAGCAATATCGCTAGCGGGCTGTGCCTGGACAGCGCACCTGCCTTTCGAGACAAGGTCGCCACGGTGCAAAGGCCATGCGCTGTCGACGCGCCGAGCCAGGAGTGGTTCTTCCGCTACACCACAAACGGTTACAACACAATCAGGAACGCCAGTACCGGGTTCGTGCTGGATGTTCCCAGTCCCGGCGTGGGTGAAACCACGACCCAGTCGCCGCCCTTTGGGGCGCCGAGGCAAAGCCAACAGTGGCTGTTTCGGCCCACGTATTGGCGGGGAAACGACATGAGTACCGCGGTGAAGGAGGAATACGACCGCGTCGCCGAGAATCCCGGCAATCTCCCCTGGTGGCATGACGCCTATCTGCCCGGGCAGGACATGCTGCAAATCTTCAAAAACAGCGGAATGAACGCGATCCGCCTTCGTCCGGCCTCGATCAGCACCACGGTCGTACACGGCAACGTCAGCTTCTCGATGTCCAATGGCCCGTATAACAACTACACCCTGCCCGCCGGCACCTCGACTACATTCCCGGCGACGGCGGTAAACCAAATCGTGCCGGCCACGACCGACGGCGGCAGCGGGAACTACGCGCAGACCGATTGGTCGGCCGTTGACCTGGCCAAGCGCGCCAAAGACCTCGGCATGGCCGTCTTCCTCTGTTTGTTTTACGACGGCTACAACACCTCCGACACGCCTGGGCTTTGGGCGGGTAAGACTATCGACGAGTTGGCGGGCGTACCGCCAACGCCGGGCCTTATGTACAACTATGTGAAACAGGAGATCGAATTGTTTCGGGCGAACGGCGCTATGCCCGACATGGTTGCGATGGGCAACGAGGTCAACGACGGCATGTTTACTACCACTGGTAGCGGCGGTCTTCTACCTGCCGGCACCAACGCGACTCCGAACACCGCCGGCACGCCGAACGCCAGCTTCGCAAATTTCGCTGCAATCCAAAAGGCGGCAATGCAGGCGATCATCGACGCCGCATCCGACCCCAACCTTGGTCCACCCATACCGCCGCCCCTCCGCTGCATTGACATCGACGGCAATCCCGATCTGCAGACATTCTTCACTACTGCGACGCAGTATTACGGAATTCCCGTCGACAACATCTGCCAGAGCTACTACCCCGGCTGGCACGGGCCTATGACGCAGGCGCAGTTCGACTGGCAGCCGTGCGGCTCTCAAGGCATGACCAGCTGTGTCGGCGATCCGGCCAAAGGCCAGCACGTCGAAGAGGCGAACATTGCCACCGAGACGACCGGGCTTGAAATCCCCGTATTTACTGCCGAAGACGGCGTGGAATACACCCCTGGCGGCAGCCCGACCGACGATTGGTATGGGAGTCAGTTGACGCCTTTTGACGGTTCCAGAGCCCACGAGCGGCAATACTTTATCGACCTCAACAAAGTAGAAAAGAACGCGCCAAACAACCTTGGGATGGGGATGGACTGCTGGGCTTGCGAGGCATCGCCTATTCCGGGGGCGGGAGGAGTCTGGGCCAGTGGTGTCTACGCATATTGGGTCAACGCCGCCCTTGGACTCTTTGACTTCTCCTACGGGACGGGAAGTTATCTTGACAACGCAGTTCTACCGTCGATGTTGGCCTTGGGCGGAAAGGTCGATCCCACGCTCACCTATAAGCTTGTCAACGCCGCCAACGGACGCATCCTGGAAACGGCCGAGTGGGGATTCCCGCCGCCAAAAGCCGGTGGTAGCACCCAGTTGCGTACCGGCCTCGATGCCGGGGTTACCGGTCTCCAGCAACAGTGGCAGATTCTTGCTCAAGGGGGCGACGCGGAACTGAACGACGCCGTTTATCCAACTCCGATGGACCATCTCGGCGACGGTTATTTTCAGATCATCAACGGGGACCAAAGTAATGGGGTCAAGGTCCTCGATACGAACGGCGGGGCCGCGCCCGGCAGTCCAGTGGTGGCGAATCCCCAGACCGCTAAGGCAATCGCGATTACGGGCACAAACGCGAACCAGGAATGGGACATCATGACAGCCGGAAACTGTGGAGACATTCCGGCGAACTGCACATCGCCACCGCTAACGGCCACTGGGGACTACTACATGATCGTGAACAAGGCCAACGGTTTGGTTCTCGCGTCGTCCGGGACGGGCGCCGCCGGGGTGATCGAGCAGCAGTCACCTGCGGACGCCTCGAACGGCGATTGGATGGTGCCTGCTAACAAAGGACAGCTGTGGCAGATTTTTCCAGTGCACATCACGGCATCGGCAACCGCAATCCCTCACCCATAACCATGCAAGAAATCGTTAGAACGCGGTTTTCCACCTTTGCCGGAATAGGTCCGGCAAAGGTGGTACTCGCGTTTTCATGATGCGAATGCCACGCATCTCAGCGTGCACCCAATCGCATGTGCCGCCTAGCTCGGGACTTCCTACTTCCTGGCTTGGATCAGGCCGCAACCGGCTCCAGCAGCGTCGCCCAGCGGCGTGCCTTGCGCGCCTCGTAGGCTTTCTTGTGGTAGGCGTAGCCGGCGATCAGTGGCACGGCGAGTGTAGCTTCGCTGTAGACCATCTGCTCGTAGGTGGTATCGACCTTGCCCCAGGAGCTGGCTTCCTTGAGCGTGCTCGAAGAGAGCGCGCCATCGCGAACGTCGGCTACTGTTACCTGGATCGCGTATTTGTGCATGGGCGCGTCTTCGGTGAGGATCTCTGCCGCGACGACGATGTCCTGGGCGAAGTTCTTGGGTACGCCGCCGCCGAGCATGAAGAGACCTGTGGTGCGATTCGCGATCTTGAGCTGGGTGATCTCGTAGAAATCCTTGGCGGAATCGATCGAGAGCTTGGGCTTGTCGCCGCGCTTGTGCTGGTGCATCACCAGGCCGAAGCCGGCGGAGCAGTCGCTGAAGGCAGGGCAGAAGATCGGGATGTCGAGCTGGTAGGCCGCGTAGACGATCGAGTCGACGCCGCCCTTTTCCGGGGTCTTGCCGTGGTTCTCGAGATAAGCGCCCATGGCGCGGATGAATTCGCGCGAGCTGTGGGGGCGAGGGTCGAGCGAGTCGGCGATCTCGCCGGTGATGGCGTCGCAGTCGCGGAGCTCTTCCTCGTTGATCATGGTGTCGTAGATGCGGTCGATCATGAGCTCGCGGAGCTCATTGTCCTGAGTGCCGGATTTGTAGAGATCGTCGGCGATCCAGTGCTTGTAGCCGAGGGCCTCGAAGAAGTCCTGATCGACGATGTTGGCTCCGGTCGAGACGATGGCGTCGACCATGTTGTTGCGCAGCAGGTCGATGAAGACCTGCTTCAGGCCGGCTGAAACCATGGAGCCGGCGAGGCAGAGGATCACGCCGCAGTCGGTGTCGCGCAGCATGCGCTCGTAGATGGAGGCCGCCCGGTAGAGGTCACGGGAGCTGAAAGCCATATGCTGCATTGCATCGACCAGCGCTACTACATTGTGCTGCTTGATATCGATGTGCTGAATGGGTTGAGTGAGTAGTTCTTTTTTCGTTGTCATAGCTCATCTATGATATCAACCAAAGCCGCGTATTTACAGGGGAATTGTTAATTTTTGGGTAGGCGGGCAACGTGGCGGTGGCTATAAAACCGCAGGTCTTATAACCCCTGCGCTGAGTGCTACGATCGAGATGACAAACACAGGCAGCGTCCTTTCGTAGAAAGGACAAATGGTGCAGGTATACTTCGGCCTATATGAAGGCTATTTTCCTCGCCCGGCCCTGCGTCGCAATAACCTTGCTTTTCGTCCTTCTCGTCCCATCTTCGGTTTGCTTCGGATGGGGCAGTGACGGGCATCGGATGATCAATCGCCTCGCCGCCGAACATCTACCTGCGGATCTCCCAGCGTTCCTACGAAGCACGGCCGCCATCGACGAGATTGAATATCTTGGGCCCGAGCCGGACCGCTGGCGTTCCCCAGGTGAGCCGGAGCTGAGCAATGAGCAGGCGCCGGAGCATTTCATCGACCTGGAACTTGCCGATATGGTAGGCAATCAGTTGCCGCGGCGGCGCTATGATTTTATCGCCGCTTTGTACGCAGCCGGCCTGACGCATCCGAATCTGGCTGCTGAGTTGCGACCAGAAAAAGTCGGCTTGCAGCCTTATGTCACTACAGAGGTCTATCAGCGGCTCAAGGCGGCAATGCGCGACTATCGCGCGCTCTTGGCGCAGAGCAAGGACACCAAGCCGGTTGAGCAGGCAATTATTTTCTACATGGGATGGCTGGGCCACTATGTCGGCGATGGTTCGCAGCCGCTCCATGTAACGGTGAACTACGACGGCTGGGTGGGTAAGGAAAATCCCAACGGATACACGACGCAGCATGGGATTCACTCCAAGTTCGAGTCAACGTTTGTCGCAGCTAATATCAAGCCCGCTAATGTTGCCCCTCTGATGACTGCGCCGCGAGAAACGGGCGACGTGTTCGACGACTACGTGGCATACCTGCGAAGCACTTCAAGGCTGATCGAGAGGACCTACCAGTTGGAGAAGCTCGGCGGCTTCGACGGCGCGGGAACGTTGGATTCAAAACAGTTTACCGCTGAGCGTTTAGCGGCCGGGGCGAGCGAACTACGCGATCTGTATTACACAGCGTGGATCGAAAGCGCGAAGCCGGTACCTGAATGGCATGAAACCCCGAAGGCTCCAGCGCCCGCCGCTAAGCCGTAGCCTCACGCCGTTTCTCCTTCGGCGGTAATTCTTTGTCTAGGCCGGCAGCAGCGCTCGCCAGACTACCAGCCAGTCACCTTCGATCCGCGAAAAGACAAACAAGTCGTGCCCCTGCTCGGTGTATTCCTGGCCCGCAAGCACATAGGTCATCTGCCATTGGTATTGCGCAACGGCAGCGTCTCCGGCAACGTCGATCGAGGGCTCTTCGGCAGTGAAGGCCTTTACGTCGGCCAGAGTTGTGAAGTCGACGAAACTTTGGACCGCGGCTTCGCGACCTTTTCCCGCCAGAGCGAACGCTGGTCCGCGCATCACTACTTCGCTGGCGAAGCATTGCCTCAAGGCGCTCGTCATGGCTTCGCCGCGCAGGTGCTGCCAGGCTTCATTGATCCGTGTCAGCTGATCTCGGACAGCGGATTCATCTTTGGAGAAATCGGTCACGACATTGAAACGCCTACTTGTTGACGGCCATCCCCACAAAGGTCGTTAGAAACTCTACAAACCGTTGCTGCACGTGAAGTCCGGTCTCGAGCACCTCGTAATGATCGAGTGGCTTGCCCTGGATTCCGGCGGCTAGATTGGTAACGCAGGAGATGCCCAAGACCTCAATGCCCATATGCCGGGCAACGATAACTTCATGCACTGTAGACATGCCGACCAGGTCTGCGCCGAGGATTCGAAAGGCGCGAATCTCTGCCGCAGTCTCGAAGCTCGGCCCGGAAACCGCGATGTACACGCCCTCCGAGAGGGTAAAGCCGTGCTTCTTCGATGCGGTTTTTGCCAGTCCACGCAGGCGCGCCGAGTAGGGCTCGGTCATATCGAAAAAGCGTTCGCCAAACTTTGACTCGTTCTTGCCGATCAGGGGATTGGTGCCGGTAAAGTTGATGTGGTTGGAGATGAGCACGAGTTGGCCCCTTTGTAGGCCTTCCCGAATACCTCCCGCGGCATTCGTCACAATCAGGGTTTCGATTCCGAGCTGTTTCAGTACACGGATAGGGAAAATCACTTCGCTGGCCGAGTAGCCCTCGTAATAATGCACTCGCCCCTGCATCACGATGATCGGCGTGCCGTGCAGCCTGCCGATCACCAGCAATCCGCTATGTCCGACGACGCTGGGTTTGGGAAAATGAGGAATCTCGGCGAAGGGGATCGAGATGGAGTGTTCTACATGATAAGCAAACGGGCCGAGTCCCGAGCCAAGAATGATAGCGATCTTCGGGGCGACCGTCATGCGGGAGCGAACATATTCGGCGGCGACGGCGGTCTTCTCGAAGATTTCCGATGGCATGTTCTGTCCTCCCTGGCTGTCTTTCAATCGTAAGGTCTAAATCAGAATGCCGACAATCGAGGCCGACATGAGGTTGGCCATGGTTCCGGCAAGCATAGCGCGCAGACCAAGCTGCGCCAGCTCATTGCGCCGCTCCGGAATCAGAGCCCCGATGCCTCCGATCTGAATTCCGATGGAACTGAGATTAGCAAATCCGCATAGCGCGAAGGTTGCGATTGTGAAAGAGCGCGGATCGAGCATGCCCTTCTGCTGTCCGAGCAGGGAATAAGCGACGACTTCGTTGATGATGGTTCGGGTGCCAAGCAGGTTGCCGACCAGCGGCGCATCATGCCAGGGAATGCCGATGATCCATGCAATCGGTGCAAACAGCGCCCCCAGCACTGCGTTGATAGTCGAGGGAAACGGAATGTGATGGCCGCCGAGCCAGTTATGTACCCCGCCGAAAATGGCGTTTAACAATGAGATCAATGCGATGAACGAGATCAGCATGATAGCGACGTTGAAGGCAAGCTGGCCGCCGTCGATGGTTCCACGGGCAATCGCGCCTAGCAGGTTTTCGTTCTTGTGCTCCTCGCTTTTGGGGACGTGGACTACGCCCATCGTGGCTGGCGTCTCCGTCTCGGGGACAAGCATCTTGGCGACGAGAATCGTCCCTGGAGCGGTCATGATCACTGCAGCAAGCAGGTGTTTCGCCTCAATGCCTGACAAGATGTAGGCTGCCATGATGCCGCCGGACACGTGGGCCATGCCACTGGTCATAATAGTCATTAGCTCCGATCGGGTCAGCGTCGGGAGAAATGGGCGGATGGTCAGCGGAGCTTCGGTCTGACCCATAAAGATGCTTGCAGCCACGTTTAAGCTCTCAGCACCGCTGATGCGCATGGTGCGCTGCATGATCCATGCAAAGCCCTTGATAACGATCTGCATCACGCCGATGTGGTAGAGAACGGCGAAGAGCGCGGAGATGAAGATGATCGTCGGCAACACTTGGAACGCAACGATGGAACCAAACGACGAATGCTGCTTGCCAAGCTCGCCGAAGACAAACGACGAACCGGCGAAGGCGTTGTTCAACATCCGCGTAACACCATCGCCGGCGGCCGCAAGGACGCGCTCGCCGAAGGTAAATTTCATCACCAGAAATGCGAAGACGAGTTGCAGGCCAAGTCCCCAGATTACAGTGCGCCAGCGGATGGCGCGGCGGTCGGTCGAGAAGAGCCATGCGAGAACCAGCATGGTGAGCAATCCCAGTACTCCGGTGAATCTGGCCAATGGCGTCTCCTGTATTGCCAAGGTTCAGGAAAATCTATTTGCATTCTCTGCGGTTACATATTCATACACTAACGGAGGAACGATGCCCGGTTCCTCTGTAATCATCAGCGCCTCGCGCAACAGATTCTCCGGTTCGACAAGCTTTTCCGGATCGGCGGCGAACATCGTCACCAGCGGCTGGCGCGGGGCGATGCGAGCGCCGAGCTTCACGTGCATCTCGATGCCGGCGTGCGGTTCCACGGGTTCACCGGCTTTCTCACGACCTGCGCCAAGCCGCTGCACCGCCCAACCCACTTTTTCGCAGTCAATCTTCGAAAGAAAACCGGCGCGGGTCGCGACGAAGGTCTTGGTCGCCTTCGGAGCATGAAAGGCTTCGGGATCATCCAGAACACTGGCGTCTCCACCCTGCGCTGCCACCATAGCTTTGAAGTTTTCGAACGCAGCGCCGGAATGCAACAATTCCTCGGCATGCCGCCAGCCGGCCTTCGGAGACTCTGCCTTGCCACCGATATGCAGCATCCAGCCGGCGAGGGTCAGCGAGATTTCTAGAATGTCTTCGCAGAGCGGATGGCGCTTGCCGCTGAGAATGTCGACGGCCTCCCAAATCTCCACCCAGTTTCCGGAGAAGCGGCCCAGCGGCTGGTTCATGTCGGTAAGCACGGCGACCGTCTTCGTGCCCGAGGCCTCGCCGGTCTGGACCATCAGCGAGGCGAGATATAGTGCGTCTTCCTTGCTCGTTTGAGAAATGCGCCCGGAGCCGGTCTTTACATCGAGAACCAGGCCATTGAGTCCGGCAGCGAGCTTCTTGCTCATGATCGAGGCGCAGATCAGGTAGGGGCTTTCAACTGCGCCGATGTGGTCGCGCATCGCGTAGAGCACGCGGTCGGCGGGGACGAGGTTCTTGGTCTGGCCGACCAGCGTGGAGCCGGTCTGCTCCAGCACCCGCATCATCTGATCGAGCGAGAGCTGGGTGCGATAGCCGGGGATGCTGTCCAGTTTGTCCAGCGTGCCGCCGGTATGGCCGAGCGCGCGGCCGCTGATCATGGGGATGGCCAGCCCGGCCGCGGCCACGATTGGCGCGACGATAAACGAGGTGCTGTCGCCGACGCCTCCGGTAGAGTGCTTGTCTACCGCGAACTTGCCCAGCGGCGACGGATCAAAGACCTCGCCGGAAAATCGCATCGCTGTTGTCAGGGAATGCAACTCTGCCGCGCTCAGTCCGCGGATAAATGCAGCCATCAGCCACGCGGCCAGTTGCGGCTCAGAGATGCACTGCGGCATCTCCGGCCTGGTCTGCAATGCCGCGCCTGCAACGACGAATTGAATCTCTGCCTTGGTCAGTTCGCCGCCGTCACGCTTCTTGCGGATGATGTCAACGATATGCATTGCTATGCGGACTCTCTCGTGGTCCGCAAGTTAAACGCATAGGGCATGAGCGCGGCGAAGGGCAGGCTCTCGACGCCCGATTCAGTAGGAAAAGAGATAGTCGCGTCCGGCGTGACGAACTCACTCAGTACCTGGCGGCATGCGCCGCAGGGCGGACTGGCAGCATGATTCAGATTGGTGACTGCGATCGACTGAACGCGCACTTCAGGCCCTCTTTCGGCTATGGCGCGAACCAGCGCCGAGCGTTCGGCGCAGATCGTTAATCCATAAGACATATTCTCGACGTTGCCGCCAGTCACGGTCGTACCGTCGTCAAGCAGCAACGCGGCCCCGACGCGAAATCCCGAATACGGGGCATAGGCGTTCTCCGCCGCACGCGCGGCTGCCAGTTGCAGGGCCTGTGTTTCTTCAGAAGTGAGACTCATGGTGATTGTTACGCTATCGGGTTGCGCAGTGGGGCGCAAGAGAAAGCGTTCCTTGTCATTCCGACTGCTCGAATGTGCGACATTGAAGAGATGGTTCCAACATCGACACCGCGCGACCGGACCGCGCTCGGTTACGCGGCCTGTGCCGCAGCCGGTTGCCTGTGGAGCACGGGTTTCTACTTCGGCAAGATCGCGTTGCGCGAAATGGGCGTGGGCCACATGGTGCTCTACCGCTTTCTCTTTGCCTGCATGGGACTTCTGCCGATTCTGTTGCGCAAGTCCGGGCGCGACGCCGCTGGTCTAAGCGGCGCGGAGTGGCGCGCTCTGTTGCTGGCCTCTTTCCTGGGCGTGCCGGTACAGTTCATCGTCCAGTTCTGGGGGCTGAAGCTGACCAACGTCTCTCATGCCTGCCTTATGGTCGGGGCAATGCCGGTGATTCTTGCCGTGGGCGCGCACCTCTTCACGCGTGAGCGGCTCGATAAAGTTGGATGGGCGGCGCTCGTGGGCTCGACCGTCGGCGTCGGGCTGATTGTGTTGAGCGGCAGCGGCGGCACGCACCTGCAGGCGGCCAACGCCCCCGGCCTCACGCGGAGACCTGCTTGTGGTCGCGTCCATGTTCGTCGCGCTGGGCTGGATTCTGATCAATCAGAACCTGATGAAGCGGCATTCGCCGCTGGTGATCACGGCCTACGGCGTCTTTACAGGCACGCTGATGATGGCGGCGTGGGTGCTCGTTGTCGACGGACTACCTCCCGTACACGGCATCAGCCTCAACGTCTGGCTCGCGCTCGCGGCGAGCGGCATTCTGTGCACGGCTACAACCACGCTGCTGTGGAACTGGGGTATCCACCACGTCCCCGCCTCTCGCGCCGGAGTCTTCCTCAATATCGAGCCCGCGCTCGGTTCGGCGCTCGGCGTCAAGCTGATGGGTGAGCAGCTTGGCCCGCTTACGTGGGTAGGCGGGGCGTTAATCATTACCGCTGCCGTGGTGCTGACCTCGCGTGGTGGAGTGGATACAGAAGGGGTTTTGGAATAGGCAGACAAATCGCCGCAAGACCATGGCATCGAGTGGGTGCCCCGATGGTTCGCCATATACATTTAACTAAATGGTTGACAGCGGCGGCCTCTCGGATTACATTCAACCACATGGTTAAGTCATCGACAGCGCGGCTCGATTCCGTATTTCACGCCCTCGCCGACCCGACCAGACGTCAGATTCTTCGCGGACTGACGTCCAGCGAAAAAACAGTGGGACAGATCGCGCGCCCGCACAAGATGTCGTTGGCTGCGGTCTCCAAGCACCTCAAGGTGCTTGAGAGCGCGGAGCTCATCGCTCGCGAGCGCAGGGGGAGTTTTCACATCGTGAGGCTCAAAGCAAAATCGCTCAAACCGGCGGAGGAATGGATCGCATTCTATTCGCGCTACTGGAACCAGCAGTTCGACAAACTTGAGCAATATCTCGAAGGAGAAGAACCATGAGCACAACCCAGATGCAGTATGCAGGGAGCTCCCGCAGATCTAGCCGAGGAGCCATTGTCGGTCTACATTAGCCGCGTCTTCCGCGCCCCTCGGAAGCGGGTCTTCGACGCGTGGACCAAGCCCGAGCAGATGCGGCGCTGGCTCGGCCCGGAGGGCTTCGTGGTCCTCGAGGCCCATTCCGATCCAAGGCCGGGGGGAGAGCATCGTGTGGTGATGCGCGGGACGCCGCAACCCAAATCGCTGGACGACAAACCCGTCGAGGTGACGGGCAGCTCCTGGGGTGTCTACCTCGACGTGGAGCCGTACGCGCTGGTGCGCTTCACCTGGAACGCGGACTGGGCGCCGGGCGAAGAGAGTATGGTAACCATTCGGCTGAGCGACGCTGAGGATGGCGGCACTCTGATGGACTTCACGCATGATAAGTTCCTCACGCCGCAGTCTGCGCAAGGCCACAAGAGGGGTTGGAGCAGTGCGTTCAACAAGCTGGCAAAGTTTGTGGAGGGATGATTCCGGCGCGGCGGTAGACGCTGGTGGAGCCTGCCGCCGCACGCCATCTGCCGAGAGCCTTTGAATTGAGAAAATTGAGAGCTTCTCTGCTATGGCAATGCATAAACCGTGAGCCTGTCCCGATCAAAGATCGCCAGGTGTTTCCCGTCCGGCGATAGGCTCGATGTCCCTCCTGTGGCGGAAACGCCTTGCTGAAAGACAATCCGATTAGCGGGAACGTCGATGACCAGCGTCTGATCCCGCTCATTGCACCAGATATTAAATGTGCCGCAGAGACCCACCTCGCCAGAGCCGACTATGGCAATTCGCCCTCCGTCTCGCGAGACGCTGGTCGCGTTGACCACCTGGAAGCCATGCGGAAGAGCAGGCAACGTTGTCGGCGGGCCAGTGGGGTGAATGACGACCAACTGACCTTGCTTCTCGTCCTCACGCTGCAACTCGACGACCAGAGCCGTGGGGCTGAGAAAGATGCGCGGCACGGGCACCATCTCCGGTTCTGGGAGGGAATAAGACCAGAAGGCCTTTTCCGGATGCGACGCTTCCGAGCCATAGACACGGACCCCGAAGCAGAGAATGGAGTTCGCGCAGTCGGCGCGCGCTGCGAGGCCTGGCGGCCCGGCGAGAGTCTCATTCCTGCTTGGTGGAAGATCGAGCTTCATGCCGGCCTTGAGCGGCTTGCCGCTCCACCAGGTGAGGGCGGAGTGATGATTGGCGTAATAGGTTTCCAGCACCAGACCAGGCTCAGGCAAAATTGAGGGCACCCAGTTGCTGGTTGCGGATACATAGAAGTCCTGCCGCAGCGAAGTGTCGGCATTGAGTACCTGAACGAAGTCGCCGTCGGGGATCTTGCTCTCCGAGTTCGTCTGGTGGATGGCCAGGATCGAGTTGTCTGGCCCCGGCGTCAGTTCAAGGGTCATCGCCGCGTCGGGGCCCTCGGCGCCGAACTCCCATTCCCGGTTCTGAAGTTGTTTGCCTTGCAGGTCAAAGACAACGAGTCGAGCATGCAGCGACTCCGATTTTGCGGTGCCACTCCAGCGGCGGTTGGTGCTGAAAGCTACGGCGATGTGTGCATCATCGAGCCAGAAGACCTTGATGACGCCGCGCTGCTGGTATTTGGAGTCGCCCCGATCGGCAAAAAGGTCCGGAGCGGCGCCGAGTGGCTTTAGGTCGACGGTGACCTGAGGCTGGGTGTGCTCCTGAGCGAGAGCCGATGCAGCGGCGAGAATGGCCGCAACTGCGAGGAGCCGGGCTGCAAGGGGGATGATCATCCGCGACTCATAAGATACATGTCGAGGGCGAGGAGTTGCGGCGCGGCCTGAAAAGCGCTCACGGATTCTTTTTGGCAAGAAAGTGCAGCGAGAACGGCTTACCACTCCATCGCGTATTGCAAGGAGATCTCAAACGGCGAAGCGGTACGTGGGTCGCTGGCGAGTTCGAGCACCAGCCGCTCGAGCACAAGCCGTTTGTCCGGAGGCGAAGAGCGTAGTTCGAGATCGGCGCGGGCGATCAGGCGTAGCGCGCGGGTCAGTTCGTGCCGGGATTTATAGCGGCGCGCCTGCCGGATCAAATCTTCGGCCGCAAACGGCGGCATGCGAAAGCCCTGCCACAGCGCCTGCCAGATCGCACGCGAGTCGCGCACGTTCTTTTCAAGGATGACGGTCATCTGGCGGTAGGTGCGGGCGAGCATATAGAGGTGGCCAATGGCCGAGTCTTCGCCACCGTCGGAGGCGTTGAGCAGCCCTTGCAGCAGCATCAGCGCGCGTGGCTTATCTTTGGCCGAGATGGCATCCGTCAACTCGTAGAGCGAGCGCTGCTTGGCGGCGAGCACCATTGTTTCCACGTCGCCAAGAGTGATGCGTTTTTTCTCGCCTGCGTAGAGCAGCAGCTTTTCGAATTCGCTGGCGATGAGCATCATGTCGGCGCCGAGTGCGTCGGCGAGTTCGCGGGCGGCGTCGGGATCAAATCGTACCTGCTGTTTCTCAGCCTCGACCGTGAGCCAGCGAATGGCATCAGCCTCATCGACCCGCGCCAGCTCGACCATACCGCACCAGTCGCCCAACGTCTCGCGAATCCGGTCGAAGCGGTCTTTGTCCTGCAGATCCATCCGGCGCGGGTCGGAGGAGATGCGGATGTGGTCAGCGACAAACAGCACCAGAGCCTGCGGATTGGGCGAGCGGAAATAGCCGTCGATCGCGGCAAACTCTTCCTTCTTGGCGCCGCGTGTATAGAGCGTCTTCAGGTTACGGAGAAAAATGACCTGAAAGGGCGCCATCAGGGAAGGCGTCTGCGCCCGGTCGAGCGCTTCAAAGATATTGGTCTCGGCCAGATCGAGATCCGAGAGGCAAAAGTCACGCATCTCCGGTGCGACGAAGGCCTGAATGACCGCGCGGCGGCAGCGTTCGTAGAGAAAGGTCTCATCACCCGCGAGGATGTAGCCAGGACGCAGCGGGCCTCCGCTCTTCGCGGCGTCGATCTCGGCGAGAAAGCGTTCGGTCGAGGCGAAGCCGGCTCCCCATCGAGTTGGCGTGGCCGTCATTTAGAAGGACTCCAGCATATCGCTCACCAGCGATTGTGCAAAGTCTCGCGAGAGCCGGGCCACCGCCGAGGGATCTTCCTGAATGAAAGTCGTCAGGTCGGTCGTCGTCTGGTATTGCTCGCGGAAGGTGTAGTGATTGTTCTCGTAAAGCAGACGGCCGTTGCGGTCGTTGACGTGGACCGTTGCGGTCACGGTGACCAGATAACTCGCCGACTGGCCGGTCTGCGAGTTGTATGTGAGCGGAAGAATGGTAAATGTAGTGATCTTGCCGTGAATGGTCGCATCGGCGTCGGCGTTGGTGGGCCCCTCGGAGTTGACGATCGTGTATTTCGTCCGGCTGGTGAGCTCGCGAATCACTGCCTGGGTGAAAGCCAGCTCCGTGTGGTATGACTGGGTCGCATTTTCAAAGACGGGAACCGCGACCGTGTGGGTCGTATCCGGAAGGTGTGCCGCCGAGCCTGCGGTGTGGTAGCCGCAGCCGGTAAGCATGAGAAGAGCAGCCAGAAACATCCCGAATTTATTTGCCATCGACACAAGTATTGTCGCAGGATTGGCGTGAATTCACAGTGCTGACGAAGGTACGGCGTGCTCGGCGTTCAGCGGCGGCAAAACGCTGGCCAGCCCTCGCTCCTCGAGCTCCTGTTGGAGTTGTGGAACGCTCCGGAAGATGATGCCTTGCAATCCGACGGCCTCGGCCGAAAGCACGTTCTCCTGGCGGTCGTCGAGAAACAACGCTTCTTCGGGCCGGACTCCGATTGCGTCGATCACATGGTGGTAAATCGCCGGGTCAGGCTTCGCCATGCGGAGATAGCAAGACCAGGTGTTGTGCGTGAATCTCTTAACCCAGTCGATTTCCTTGAAGACGTCGGCGATCTCAAAGGGAATGTTGGACAAGATCCCGGTCTTGAACCCCGATCTGCTGATCGTGACCGCCCACTCGACCATCGTCTGGTTGAGCCTGCTCCACATGCGGATATCGTTGGCGATGAGCTGGCCGATTTGCCCCTCGGTCAGCGTCACTCTTGCGGCCTGGGCGCAGCGTTGCCAGTAGCCGGGGCCGTCGAACTGGCCTTCGTCGTAGGCATGGCGGAAGGCCCAGTATTCGCGCTCAAACTGCTCGGCAGGCGCACCGAACACGTGGATCATCTCATGGTGGGCGGCAGGGTCTGCGGCACCGCTGAGCACCATTCCGTAATCAAAGATGACTGCGCGTAGGGCCATGAAGGGCGTTGCTCCCGAGCTTTCGAGTTCAGCAGAAGGTCTCGGTTGATTGTCTCAGATGTTCTGATAGCACCGAGATTAGCTGCGAAGCTGAGTGTCGGAGTATGAGGGCAAAGAAAAAGGGCAGCCAACCAGGCTGCCCTTTGTAAGCTAACTTTAGACTCAGACTAAGCCGGCGACGGGCTGCCTTCCGGGAATCCCGAACCACGGCCGCCCTCGGGTCTCAGCACCTGCTGAACATCGGCCACTCCAGTCGGACCGCCAGGGCCACCGAGCGACTTCATCGGCGGCAACTCTTCACCGGCGATGATCTTGCGAATGTCGTCGGCGTCGAGCGTCTCACGTTCCAGCAGAGCCGCGGCCATACGGTGCATGATGTCATGGTTCTGGTCGAGAATGTCGTAGGCCGACTTGTAGGCCTCGTCGATCATCCTGCGTACCTCGGCATCGATCTGTCGGGCCGTCTCCTCGGAGAAATCGCGGTGTTGCGAGATTTCGCGGCCGAGGAAGATCTGCTCTTCCTTTTTGCCAAAAGTCAGCGGTCCCATCGAGCTCATACCGTACTCGCAAACCATCTTGCGGGCGAGGTCGGTGGAGCGCTCGATGTCGTTGCCGGCGCCGGTGGTCTTACGCTTCATGAAGATCTCTTCGGCGCAGCGGCCGCCCATCAGAATGGCAAGCTGCGTTTCCAGATAGTCCTTGGTGACGGTGTGCTTGTCTTCCTCAGGCAACTGCATGGTGACGCCTAGAGCCATCCCACGGGGAATGATCGTGACCTTATGAAGCGGGTCGGCGTGATCGCGTTTGGCGGCGACGAGCACGTGTCCGGCCTCGTGATAAGCCGTGTCGCGCTTGTCGTCTTCCGACAACAGCATCGACTTGCGCTCCGCGCCCATCATGACCTTGTCCTTCGCAGTCTCAAAATCCTCCATGAAGACGGCCTTGCGGTTCATGCGGGCAGCATTCAGGGCGGCTTCGTTGACCATGTTGGCTAGGTCGGCGCCGGAGAATCCCGGTGTGCCACGCGCCAGAACGCTCAGGTTTACGTCGTCAGAGAGAGGAACCTTCTTGGCGTGGACGCGAAGGACCTCTTCACGACCGCGGACGTCCGGACGCCCGACAACTACGCGGCGATCAAATCGGCCGGGACGCAACAGCGCCGGATCGAGCACGTCGGGACGGTTGGTGGCCGCGACAAGGATCACGCCATCGTTCGACTCAAAACCGTCCATCTCGACCAGCAACTGGTTCAGAGTCTGTTCGCGCTCATCGTGACCGCCGCCAAGACCGGCTCCGCGATGACGTCCAACCGCATCGATTTCGTCGATGAAGATGATGCAAGGGGCGTTCTTCTTGCCCTGCTCAAAGAGGTCGCGAACACGGCTTGCGCCGACACCGACAAACATCTCGACAAAGTCCGAACCGGAGATCGAGAAGAAGGGAACGTTAGCCTCGCCAGCTACTGCGCGCGCTAGCAACGTCTTGCCGGTTCCGGGAGGTCCCACCAGCAGCACACCCTTAGGAATGCGGCCGCCGAGCTTCTGGAACTTCTGCGCCTCGCGCAGGAATTCGATAATCTCTTTCAGCTCTTCCTTGGCTTCGTCGACGCCGGCAACGTCCTTAAACGTCACTTTCTTCTGCTGCATCGAGAGCAGACGGGCGCGGCTCTTGCCGAACGACATGGCCTTGTTGCCGCCGCTCTGCATCTGCCGCAGCATGAAGAACCACAGCGCGCCGATGATGATCACTGGCGAGAACTGAATCAGGATATTCAGCCATCCATTGCCCGAGTTGGGCTTGACGGTCATCGACACCTTGCCCTCGCGGAGGGCGGTGTAGAGCTCAGGATCGTTCGCCGGCGCGACCGTGTGGAATTGGCTGTTATCGGCCTTCATGTGGCCGTGGATCTCGTTTTCCACCAGCGTGACGTCTTTGATTTGGCCCGCCTGAGCGTCCTGCAGGAACTGCGAGTAGGGGATCTCAGCGTCTTTCCCCATGCCGCCAGACTTCTGGAAGACCTGCCATAAGAGCACAAGGCAGGCAAAGATGAATACCCAGAAAATGATTGTCTTGACCGTTGAATTCACGTAAGAACCTCGTTTCTACCAGCGTCAGCCTAAAAATATCGGTTACCGGATCGCCGCACTCGGGTCGGCTTTAAATCCATATCAACGATTAGACTCCACAGCCGTCGGGAAGTATCAAGAATGCAAACAAAGACAGACACTACCCCTAACGAGCATTGCGCAGGCAAAACCCACCCATTCGGTCGCGCCTGAACCGCTTCCACAATTCTACTCCCTGAAACATCCCCTTCATGAAAGTCGGCGGGAGATGTTTTGCAGGGGTGGAACGAAAGGTAATGTGCATCGAAATCGATCCGCTACAGGGTTAGACCCCACTTGGTCTGTCAATTGGCGTCGAGCGAATGGTGAGAGCAAGGTTCCGTGTCACGCCGGAGTCGATAGCCACGCCCGGCATCCAGATGATCTCGCCCTGCCATTCAAGCACAGGGCAGTTGACGGCAGACGGCAATCGCGCCCGGCGCAGAGCTTCGCTGATCTTAAGCCGGGAACGGCTATGCCGCAGGACGACGCGATCGCCTGGGCGGCAGGCGCGAAGCCGGGCTTCGAGCATGGAAGCCTCCGCTTCATCGCCTAGCGATGCCTCGAGCCGCATCCCGAAGGCCGGAGCGTCGACCGAACCCGGAATCCGCAGCAAGTACTCGACAGGTCTGTCGGGGTTGACTCCTGGAGCCCCCGGTTCCTCCGCCCGGAATAGCCTCAATTCACGCGGCGTCCTCTCCGCCCGCAAGCCATTTTCCATCTGCAGCTTAGTCCCGCTGCGGGCGGCCTTCTCAGGCGGGGAGTCCGAAAGCCCGCACAAACCCAGCAGCCGTTCGGTCTCGTCGAACTCCAGCGAGGCGCCGAGCTTCGCTGCCGCCGCTCGAAGGACGCGTCGCCGCAGAGCCGGGTGCAGGGCACGAATCCGTTCTATCTCGATGGACAAAGAATCGCCTGCGTGAAGCGTGTCGGTCGCGCGACCGCCCCCGCGAACTGCCTTACCGGGAAGTAGGATCGACGGCAGCAGTCGGGTCAGCTCTCCCTGCCAGAACTCCTCTTCGACGCGGGCCAAGGCAGCCAGATGAGCCAGCTGGTGCTGAATTCCGGGGTTATATTCGGCCAGCGCCGGAAGCAGCTCATGTCGCAGGCGGTTCCGGGTATAGGCGATGTCGCGGTTGGTTGCGTCCTCGCGCCAGCTTTGCCCAATCGCGTGCAGGTAACCCTCAATCTCAGCCCGGCAGGTCGCTAGAAAGGGTCGTAGAATCATAGGCTTGTCTCTGCCCGTGAATTGTTTTGGATTGGCTTCCAGAACCGGGAAAATACCGCCTAGACCCTCCGTCCAGGCGCCGCGCAGCAGCCGCTGAAGCACCGTCTCCGCCTGATCGTCGAGGGTGTGCGCGGTAACGATCGCGTCCGCCTCACCGTCGGCCAGCAACTTCCAAAACCAGGCGTAACGGAGCGAACGCGCGGCTTCTTCCAAGCCCTGATGGTCGGCTTTGGCCGTCGTCGGAGTATCGACTTTGTGCAAACGGAAGGGAAGTTCGAAGTTCTTTGCCAGCGCCTCGACGAAGGTCGCATCGACGTCCGACTCAGCGCCGCGGATTCCATGGTTCATATGCGCGACTGACAACACCAGCCCCAGTTCATTCCGCCGATCCAGCAAGGTGCGAAGGAGAGCGACAGAGTCCGCGCCCCCCGAGCAGGCGATCGCAATCCTCATCCCGGGATGGAACCGGGCGGTCTGGAGAGCCGGTAGGGAATTGGCTGATCTCATCTCTGCCATCGTAGCGCGCGGATAAGCGACGCGGTTTGGAGAACCGTGCCACAAAAACCGTCCATCGGGCCTAGGAACTGACTTATACTCGGGGTGATGTGAGGTTGCTTATGCAGCGTCTCCCCCTCGCTCGTCTCCTTCAATCGGCTGCAGTCTTGCTGTCTGGGGCTGTGTTGACGGCACAGATTGTCATGGCGCAGGACTCTTCTGAGCCCATGCGAGGGCCCGATGGCCACACCAGCTATCACGTTGCCGGGATCGAAGTGCTGCCCGTAGCCGGCAAGCCCTTCTTCGCTAAAGACAGTATCGAGTGGACCCGCAAGCTCGAAGACGGCAGTACCGTCACTACCCAACTCTACGCAGTGGTCGCGCGGGACAGCCAGGGCCGAATCTACCGTGAACGCCGGAGTTTTGTCCCCGCCAACAGCAACAAAGAGCCGAGACTGCAGGAGATTATGGTCTTTGACCCCACGGCGAAGACGAAGACTGCGTGTGTTCTAACGACCCGTGAGTGCAACATCACCGACTATCGAGCGGCCACCTCGTTTCGGCCCTTGCCGGCCGGCACTTTCGCGCAAGGAACGCGTCATCTTACGCGCGAGGACCTCGGCGCAAATGTCATCGACGACCTTAACGTGGTCGGCACCCGCGAGACCGTCTATGTCAATCAAGGCGTCATCGGCAACGATCGTCCCCTGGTCTCCACGCGGGAGTTCTGGTATTCGCCGGATTTAGAAACCAACGTCTCCGTTACCCGCCAGGACCCGACCGAAGGCACACAGGTTATTAAGCTGATTGATCTCGCGCGCTCTGAGCCTGAGGCCGCCCTCTTCGAGATTCCGACCGGCTACACCATGCACGACCTGCGCCGTCCTACTGTTGAGCCGACAAACTAAGGGCGTCGTGCCGGAAACAAGAGTACGGCTGGCTTGAGGGTCACGCGCCCCCTGCCGGGCGTGACTAGCGCCATCGCCATTCGAAATCCTTGTATACTCCATCTTCTATGCGCGTTTTTGTCATCCTTCCGGCGGCAGGACTTGGCACTCGAATGGCTGCCGGCTCCGCCCCTAAACAGTTTCTCGAGCTGCGCGGGACGCCGATTCTCATCCATACCCTGCGGGCTTTTACGGAATTGCCCTCTGTAGCGGCCGTCTACATCGCGGTGAGACAACCAGAGATTCCCCGGCTCAAGATGCTGCTCGAAGCCCACGGCTTTGGCGGCGCTGCAAACACGCCGCCGATTCACATAATCGAGGGTGGAGACACCCGGCAGGCGAGCGTGGGCCACGCGCTGGCAGCGGTTGACGGCGACGAAGACGACATTGTCCTGGTTCACGACGCGGTGCGTCCACTGATTCCCGCAGCAGTAATCGAGCGGACAATCGAGGCGGTCGAAAAGCACGGAGCGGCGATCGTCGCGCTGCCCGCCATCGACACCATTAAGCAGGTCGAACGCACCGCCCACGGCGCCATCATCACCTCGACAATTCCGCGCGAGTATGTGGTTCTTGCACAGACGCCGCAGGGATTCCGCCTCGGCCTGCTCCGCCGCGCCTACGCCGAAGCTCAAGCCGACGGATTTCTCGGTACCGACGAATCTTCCATTGTTGAGCGCGCAGGCATGCAAGTCACGGTCGTGCCCGGCACAATCGAAAACCTCAAGATCACCCAGCAGGGTGACCTCGATCTCGCTGAGTTTTTCCTTTCGCAGCGGGAGAAATCGCGCGCCTGATGAGCACGGGACGAGCGCCCGCGAAGACTTGCCGCTCGAATCGGTCCGGTTCGCGGTAAGATTCCACAAGGCCTCAAGAGACAAAGTAGAAGCGACGAAGACTGAGAAAAGACCATGAGCCTGAGAATTGGTTGTGGCTGGGACTCCCACGAATTCAAGCCCGGAGTGCCGCTGCGTATCGGCGGAATGCATATCGAACATCCCGAGGGGTTGTCCGGACACTCTGACGGCGATGTGCTGCTCCATGCCATAACCGACGCGCTGCTTGGCGCGGTCTCCGCTGGCGATATCGGTAGCTTCTTCCCGCCCGGCGATCCACGCTGGAAGGACGCCGACTCGGCGATATTCCTGAACCTGGCGCTAGAAGAGATCCAGAACGCAGGCTACCGGATCATCAACGTCGATACCACGCTCATTCTCGTCGCGCCCAAGATTCGCCCCATCGCCCACGAGATGCGCGAACGTCTCGCCGACATGCTCGATGTCGAGCCCAGTTGCGTCGGCGTGAAGGCCAAGACACCTGAAGGGCTGAACCTCGACCATGTGGCCCAGGCGCAGGCCGTGGTGCTGCTCGAGAAGGTCGAAGACCCCGAGGGGCTGAAGAGCATGACCGCGGTAATCGAGAGCCAGCGGCAGCTGGAAGACGTGGTCGAGAACCTGGTCAGTACAGTACATGGGGTGCCGAAGCGCCGAACCGTGGTTCCGGCCTTCGATACCGAAGACATTACTTAAGGGGCTTCGCTTTCAGCCCAACCAGCATCGCATGTTGCCTGATCTGCGGCAGATAAGGTAGCTTTGGCGCATCTCTCTAAGAAGGAGGCGCCATGGACTACCCAGGCTTCAATCCAACTCAGGCCGCCCATCTGTTCATCTCGATGATGCTCTTCGCGCTGGTCGCGAGCGTGATTCTTGTTATTCCGTATTGGTTCATCTTCAAGAAGGCCGGATTCAGCCCCTGGCTCGCTGTCTTGATGTTCGTCCCGCTGGCGAACGTCATCATTCTTTATGTCATAGCCTTCTCGCAGTGGAAGGTCGTGCCGGTACCGCCTTACTCCGTAACCCAATTCCAGCCTGACTCAAACCAGACCAGACTCTAGCCCGCCTCAGGTTGACTCGATTGCCAATACTGCTAGCATCGGAAATTGACACCGATCATGGCAGAAACACCTTCAACACCACGAGTTCGCTTCGCTCCGTCGCCCACCGGCTACCTTCACGTTGGCGGAGCGCGGACGGCGCTTTTCAACTGGCTTTTTGCCCGCCACACCGGCGGCACCCTCATTCTGCGCATTGAAGACACCGACTTCGAGCGCTCCTCCGAAGAGATGGTTGGGGGCATTCTCGAGGGGATGACCTGGCTTGGCCTCGATTGGGACGAAGGGCCATTCTTCCAGTCGAAGCGGCTCGATCTTTATAAAGCTGCAGCAGAGAAGATTGTCGCCAGCGGAAACGCCTACCCCTGTTTTTGCACCAAAGAAGAGCTGGAGGCGCGTCGCGCGGAGGCTAGCGCGGCTGGACGTCCACCGATGTACGATCGCCGCTGCCGCAGGCTCACGCCGCACGAAGTTGCCGCCAAACGCGCGGCAGGCCTCGCCGCCGCGATTCGCTTTGCCGTACCGGAGGGCGGATCGACGAGGTTCGATGACGCCATCTTTGGCAAGATCGAGTTCGCCAACAGCGAGATCGAGGACTTCGTCCTGTTGCGCTCCGACGGAATCCCGACTTACCACCTTAGCGTCGTCGCCGACGATATGGACATGCGCCTCACTCACATCATTCGCGGTGCGGATCATATCTCAAATACTCCGAAGCAGGTGCTGCAATACCTCGCCCTCGGCGCGCCGTTGCCGGTTTTCGCGCACGTTCCGCTGATCCTTGGGCCGGACAAGACGCGCCTCTCCAAACGTCACGGCGCAACCAGCGTCATTTCGTACAAAGAGATGGGCATTGTTCCAGAGGCCTTCCGGAATTTCCTTGCGCTCCTCGGATGGACTCCGCAAGCTGCTGAAAAGGATCGCGAAATCTTCAGCTCCGATGAGCTGATTCAGCTCTTTTCGCTCGACGGAATCTCCAAATCGAACGCCGTATTCGATAACGATAAGCTGGCCTGGTTCAACACGGAGTATATCCGCGCCTACTCGTCGGAGAAGCTGCTGCCGTTGATCGAAGAGGAATGGGCCAAGGCTGGATTTGAGCCGAATCGGACGACCGAAGAGATTCTTTCCACGATCGATCTGCTCAAGCCGCGAGCGCGGAGCTTGAAGGATTTCGCAGGCGCTTTCAAAGCCTATTTCAGCGATGAGTTTGAATTTGACACTGCCGCTGTGGCGAAATTTTTCAAGGACGATACACTGCCGCTGTTGCTCGCGGAACTGGGGTCGCGTTATGAGGCTGCGAGGAGTTTACCGAGGCTTCGACCGAGCAGGTGTTGCGCGCCTTCGCCGAAGAGAAGGGAATCAAGGCTGGTGCGTTAATCAACGGATCACGAGTAGCGTTGACCGGACAGGGCGTGGCTCCGAGCCTGTTTGCGGTGATGGCGGCGTTGGGAAAAGAGCGGGTGGTCGCGCGGCTGAAGGCCGCCACGGAGATCGCTGTCGTGACGCAAGGCCTGAGCTGAGCGAAGCATGCCCTCCGGCGTTGGCTATTTCGCGATCACATCCACAGCAACCGGAATCGTCTTCGGCGGGTAGCAGGACCGCGAATCGCAGGCCTGATACCGCAGAAGCCCCTGCAGCATGTAATTTCCCGCAGGTGCGGTCAGATGCGCCTTCAGCGTGAATTCGCCGGTGTAGACGCTGAGTTTTTCGCTCGGGTCAAAGGCGAAGGCGTAGTCGGTTCCGGCAGGGAACTCGACTCCAGTGACTTTCAGCGCGCTCGTCTCGGCAACGGCGAGATTTGTCGCAATCAGGCTCTTCTCGCGCGGCGTATGGGAGTTGATATGCAGCCCGTCGGCAACGCGGAAGTGCAGGTCAACGGCGGTCGACTTCTGCGCCGGAATCGAGACTTGCTCAGGGAAGAGATAGCTCACCATCCCCTTAGCGGACTGCGATTCGGCCGATACCTGCGCCGGAAAAATCCTGCGCAACGCCTGCGCAAGCGCAGAGCAGAATCGAGGCATGCAGCCAGGTGACGACGCATGGCTACTCGCCTCCGCTGGCGATGGCTTTCTTGATATTAGCCTCAATCTCGTCGCGGTCCGCCAGGCCAACGATCTGTTTCGTCACCACGCCGTTGCGATCGACGTAAAACGAATTAGGCAGACCATCGAGCCCTCCGTAGGGCTCGGAGATTGAGTCGCCGCCGAGCAGCACCGGGTAGTTGATGCCCAAGGCCGTCGCCGACTTCTCTACTCCCGATTTGTAAGAGGCGTAGGCCTTCGGGTCGGTGTCGTAGTTGTCGGATTCGATGCCGAGAACCTCAAACCCCTGCGACTTGTATTGGTCGCGAAGCTTTACGAGCCACGGAATCTCCAGCTTGCACGGCCCGCACCAGGTGGCCCAGAAATTCAGAAGCACTGCTTTGCCCTTGTAGTCGGCGAGCGATACCTTCTTGCCGCTCAGGTCGACCAGCGTAAAGGTCGGCGCGGGCTTGCCCTTCAGAGGTTGCGGCTCGGCTTCCGCTGCATTCGCACCAGCGGGCGTCACAGCCGGCGGCGCTTGCCCGTCGGGCACCAGCGCCAGCTGCGGCGCGTGCTGCAGAGCGGCCTCTTGCTTTCGGCGCTGATATTCCTTGAAACCCGACCAGACCATCAGCCCGAGGGCTGCGATCATCACAAAACCGACAATTGTTTTCCGTATCATCTCTCTTTGATTCTATAGGCTCCCAGAAGTTACGCCATCCGGGTTCCAGCTAGCTCTGGTAGCATCAGTTGTTTGCGATGAACGAAATCGGCATTCCAACCACCAAACTCGATGCGGCGCAACTCGTTCGGATTGAAGCCTCCGCTCTTGAAGCTCTTGCCGCCCGGCTCGAAGGGCCGATGGCCGCGGACTTCGGCCGCGCCGTCGAACTGGTGCTGAAGTGCGGAGAAAATCGCGGCCGCGTGGTCGTGACCGGGATGGGCAAGAGCGGCATCATCGCGCAGAAGATCGCCGCGACGCTCAGCTCCACTGGCACTCCGGCGCTGTTTCTGCATCCCGGCGAGGCCGTCCACGGCGATATCGGCGGCCTCGCGGCGGGCGACGTGGTGATCGCGCTTTCGGCGAGCGGCGAAACCGAAGAGATTCTTCGCCTTCTGGTCACTCTGAAGCGGGTCGGCGATGCGCTTGTCAGCTTCTGCTGCAACCCGAGTTCGACCCTCGCCCAGGCGAGCGATGTCGTGCTCGACTGCTCGGTCTCGCGAGAGGCCTGCGGCCTCGGCCTGGCGCCGACCGCCTCGACTACCGCGATGCTCGCCCTGGGCGATGCGCTGGCCATTCACATTTCGCAGCGCAAAGGCTTTCGCGCTGAGGATTTCGCCGATCTCCATCCCGGTGGCAAGCTTGGCCGCAAGCTGGCGCGAGTGCGCGAGCTGATGCACTCCGGCGACGGCATACCCCAGGTCGCCCCGGCGACCCCGATGCACGATGTGATCTACGAAATGTCGAAAAAGCGCCTCGGCATGACCACGGTGACCGAAGCTGGCAAGCTGGTCGGCCTGATCAGCGACGGCGATCTGCGCCGGCTGTTGGAGCGGGACGGGGCGGGAGCCCTTGAAAAGACCGCTGGCGAAGCGATGAACCGATCTCCCAAGACCGTTTCAGCCGGGGAGCTCGCAATCCGGGCACTGGACGCCATGGAATCAGCCAAGATTACTTCGCTGGTGGTGGTGGACGAGGAAGAGAAAGTGCTCGGCGTGATCCACTTGCACGACGTATTACAGGCGCTTGAGATCGGGCCTACTCCGCGTCGGCAACCGTAGGTACGACTTTCAGGAGCTTGGTTGTGTTGGTCAGCTCGAGCAGGGCGTAAATCCGCTCGTTGACCCCGGCGAGAACCATCTTGCGCCCGTTCTTCTGCGCCGAGACGTAGTAATTGATGATCGCTCCCATGCCGGAAGAGTCCATATAGGGCACTCCGCTCAGGTCGAGGATGGTCAGCGGAGGATTCTCTTTACGCAACTCGGCCTGGAATGCGAAGAGGCTGCTTAGGACGATTGGCCCCTCAAAGGTAAGAATTCGGGTGTCTGACGATTTACCTTGGCTGGCGTTGATCTTAAGGGATTCTTGTTGCATCTCGGCTGTAAGTCTAAGCAAAACTATACACTGCATGATGAATGCGGGGTGAATACAGGTCTCCCCGTAACACGATGGGTACTCGCTCCGGAGCCGTGGCGGTTGACCGTCTAAAATGAAATCTTGTGCTCAAGATGAGGCGGAGGGCCGTTGCAGGCCTCTCCGGAAGGAAAGTAAATACAGGTAATCATGCATCGTTGGTCGAAGCTCTTTCTCCCCACCCTCCGCGAGGCCCCCTCCGACGCCGAGGTCGCCAGTCACAAATTTCTGCTCCGCGCCGGCTATATCCGGCAGCTTGGGGCAGGCATCTATTCGTATCTCTTCCTTGGTCAGCGGTCGATCAATAAGATCGTTGGCATCGTTCGTGAAGAGATGGACAAGATCGGCCAGGAATTCCTGCTGCCGACCATCCATCCCAGCGAGCTATGGAAAGAGAGCGGCCGCTGGACGGTAATGGGCGACAACATGTTTCGCCTCAAAGACCGCAAAGGCGCCGAACTCTGCCTCGGCATGACCCACGAAGAGGTGATGACCGACATCGCCCGCAAAGAACTGCGCAGCTACAAGCAGCTGCCGCAGATCTGGTACCAGATTCAGACCAAGTTCCGCGATGAGCCGAGGCCCAAGGCCGGATTGCTGCGCGTCCGCCAGTTCATCATGAAAGACAGCTACAGCTTCGACCTCGACTCCGCCGGGCTTGACAAGAGCTACGACCTGCACGACATCGCTTACCGGAAGATATTCGATCGCTGCGGCCTCAGATATGTCGCCGTCGAGGCTGACTCCGGCGCGATGGGCGGCTCGCAGTCGCAGGAGTTCATGGTCTATACCGACGCCGGCGAAGACCTGATCGTCAGCTGCCCCACCGGCGATTACGCGGCGAACATGGAGAAGGCGACCTCGCTGCTGTTGGTCGAAGAAGACCTTGCTCCGACCAGGCGATGGCCTGCCGGAGCTGATCTACACGCCGGGCCAGGGCGCCATCGCCGATATCGTCGCTTTCCTGAAGATTTCGGCGAAGCAGGACATCAAATGCGTCGCCTATATGTTCCTTCGCGGAGGCAAGTGGCTGCCGCTCGCGGTATTCCTGCGCGGCGATCATAGCGTCAACGAGGCCAAGCTCAACGGGCTGGTCGGGGCCGTCGAGTTGCGTCCCATGGTGGGCGATGAGCTGGAAACGTGGTTTCATGCGCCCGCAGGTTTTCTCGGGCCGGTCGGGCTTGAGGTCGCCAAGAGCCTGCAGTCCGAAGGGCTGGTTGTGGTTCTTGACAAGGCACTCGTCGACCGCCAGAACATGATTTGTGGAGCCAACAAGCTCGACTACCACTTCCGCAACGTGACGCCGAAACGCGACTTCCAATGGACCGTCACCGCTGATGTACGTAATGTTGCCGAAGGTGAAGGCTGTCCGGTCTGCGGAACTCCCCTCAAAGTCGCCAAGGCGGTCGAAATCGGTCACATCTTCAAGCTCGGATACAAGTACACCGAGTCGATGGGATCGAGCGTGCTTGATGAGAGCGGCAAGGAAGTGAAACCGATCATGGGCTGCTACGGCATCGGTATCGAACGCATCCTAACGGCAGCGATCGAGCAGAACAACGACAAGAACGGCTTCTGGCTGCCCTCCGCAATTGCGCCCTTCGAAGTGGTCGTCACGGTTACGAACACAACCGACGCTGCGCTCGTCTCTACAGGAGAGCGTGTCGCCGCTGAGCTCGAGGCTGCGGGCATTGACGTGATCCTCGATGACCGCGACGAGCGCGCCGGAGTCAAATTCAAGGATGCCGACCTGATCGGCATCCCATATCGCATCAACGTCGGCAAGAAGGCGGCCGAAGGCAAAGTGGAACTGGTGACGCGGGCGACCTCCTCAAGCCAGGATGTTGAGATCGGCGAGGTCGCGACGTTCCTCGCCGGGCTGATCGAGCAATAGGTTCATAAAGGAAAGCATTGGCAGTCAAAGTAAAATTCGGTGGTTTGAGCAAGCTGCAGCTTTTGCTCTTGAAAGTAGCGGCAGCCTGCGTCGGCTTGGTTCTGCTCGTTGGCGCATCGGTATTCGGCTATTACTGGTTCAAGTACAAGAGCATCGTCAACCAGAGGTTGACCCAGCCGCTCTTTGAGAACACGGCGAAGATCTACGCCGCGCCGCGCGAGGTGCGTCCCGGCCAGAAGCTGACGGTGCAATCGGTGGCCCAGGAGCTCCGCGACGCTGGATACAGCGAAGACGGTGTCGGCCAGGAGTCGCCTATGGGTCACTTTTCCGAAAGCGGCGACTCGATCAGCATTCATCCCGGCCCAGAATCTTACCACTCCGAAGACGGCGCCATGATCAGCTTCACTAATGGGGTCGTCTCGCAAATCACCGGCGACGGCAATATCAACCTGAACGCCTTTGAGCTGGAACCGCTGCTGATCACGGGGCTCTCGGAAGAAAAGAGCCGCACCAAGCGGCGTCTGGTCACCTACGACGAGCTACCTCCGAACCTGGTCCATGCGGTAATCTCGATCGAGGATCGGCGCTTCTTCGATCATGGCGGTGTCGACTATATCCGTCTGCTCGGCGCGGTCAAGAACGATCTCACCCACCGCCACAATTACATGGAGGGTGGCTCCACGCTGACCATGCAACTGGCGCGCGGCTTCTTTCTCTCGCCGGAGAAGCGCATCAAGCGCAAGATCATCGAGATCGTCATCACCTACCAGCTCGAGAGCCGCTTCAAGAAGCAGCAGATCTTCCAGATGTATGCGAATGAGATTCCCCTCGGTCAGCAGGGAAGCTTCGCCATCAACGGCTTCGGTGAAGCGGCGCAGGCCTACTTCAACAAAGATGTCCGGCAGCTTGACCTCTCTGAGTGCGCCCTGCTCGCGGGCATGATTCAGAGCCCAAGCCGGCTCAATCCCTACCGGCATCCCGAGCGCGCGATGGAGCGGCGCAACCTGGTGCTCGACACCATGGTCGATACCGGGTCGATCACGCGAGCTCAGGCTGACGCGGCAAAGGCCGAACCGCTCAAACTCTCGCCCTCAGGCATAAACGCCGGCGAGGCGCCCTACTTTGTCGATCTGGTGCGCGAGGAACTTACCCAGAAGCTTGGCGAGGGTAGTTTCAATAGCGCGGGACTGCGCGTCTATACCTCGCTTGATCCCGACCTGCAGCATGCGGCGACCCAGGCCGTGGAGTTCGGTGCAAAGTTCGTCGACGACCTCGTGCTCAAAGCGCACAGTCATAAGAACAAAGACGGTACCGTAACCACTACTGGCGACATCTCGTATCCGCAGATCGCGCTCGTCGCGCTCAATCCGCACACCGGCCAGGTACTGGCGTTGGTTGGCGGACGGAACTACGGGGAAAGCCAGTTGGACCATGCAGTCGCCAAGCGGGGGCCCGGTTCGATCTTCAAACCCTTTGTCTACGCCAGCGCGTTTAATACCGCGGTCGCGGGCATCAAGCTCGACGACAACGGCACCGACGCGCTCTTCACTCCGGTCACCATGCTCAATGACGAGCAGACCACCTTCACCTTTGGGAACGACCAGGAGTACGACCCGCACAACTACAAGGATGAATATCACGGCGAGGTGACGGCGACCTATGCTCTCGCGCACTCGCTGAACAATGCAACGATCTCGTTGGCGCAGATGGTCGGATTCAACAACGTGGCTTCGCTGGCGCGCTCGGCCGGCATCCGCTCAGCTCAGGGAACGCCATCGGTCGCGATCGGGACCTACGTCGCCTCTCCGCTGGAGATGGCAGGGGCGTATACCGTCTTCGCCAACGGCGGCATCAAGATCGATCCCTGGCTGCTGGCCTCAGTGCGCGCGTCCAACGGCGACGTGATGAACGACTACACGCCGACCACCAGGCCAATCCTCGACCCGCGTGTCGCCTATCTCACCACGAACATGATGGAAGGCGTCATGAACTTCGGGTACGGCTACGCAGTGCGGAAGCTCGGATTCATGGCCCCGGCGGCGGGCAAGACCGGGACTTGGCACGATGCCTGGTTTGCCGGTTACACCAGCAACCTGCTCTGCATTGTCTGGGTGGGCAACGACGACTATACCGACATCAAACTCTCCGGCGCAGTGGCCGCCGCGCCTATCTGGGCGGAGTTCATGAAGGCCGCCATTAAGCTGCCGCAATACTCCGACACGCGAGAGTTTGTTCCACCCGCTGGAGTGACCGTCGTCACCCTCGACAAAGCGACCAACCTGCTCGCCGACGCCAGTTGTCCTAACAACACATATTCCGCCGCGTTTCTCGATGGCACCGAGCCGACCGATACCTGCGATCATCTGAACGGCGACCAGCGCAGCATCTTCCAGAAGCTCTTCGGCCTCGGCGACAAGAGCACGATGCCGGCGTTACCAGCCGGAAGCCATCCGCCGGTCGTTCAGCCTCCCACTGCAACTGTACAGCCGCCGGGGACCGCAGGGGCCGGACAAAGCCCCAGTCCAACCGTAGCGGACGAGACCGAGCCGAAGAAGAAACGCGGCTTCTTCAGCAAGCTGTTTGGCGGCAAGGGTGACGACAAGAAGCCGCAACAGCAGCCTCAAACGTCGCCGCAACCGCAACAGAGTCCGCCGCAGCAGTAGGCGGCAGGCTAGCCGCAACCAACCTTGCGCCTGCGAATCGGCGTCGACCATCCATCAATCGCTTGCGCTGAAGCCGCCAAGGGCAAAGGCTGGCACTCAGGACACCAATACGTCGAGCGCACACCCGGCCCTTGTTTCCGCATCAGGATGAGGGTCCCGCAGCGCCGGCATTGCTGCCCTTGCCGCCCGTAGACCCACATGCGCGCGGTTGGATTGTCGGCTCCTGTCGTGCGCCGCCGGCCGGTGCGGGCGACAATACGATCGCTGGCGCCCTCGCTCACATTCGCTGCCATCAGCCGCCGTGCGGCCTCCAGCAGTTCTTCCAATTTTGCTTGAGGCAATGCTGAGACCTTGGCAAATGGATTCACACCGCAGGTAAAACATATCTCCGATTTGAAGACATTGCCGATCCCCGCGACCACTTGCTGATTCAGAAGCGCGTTCGCAATTTCATCATCGCCGTGGACGAGGAGCCGCTGCAGGGCCTCGTCTCGGGAGAATCCCGCACCGAGCAAGTCCGGCCCAAGCTTTGGAATGGCGGTGTTCCGTTCCAGCGTCCTCGCGGTGTGGAAGCTAGCGACCGGAACGTCAAAGGCGACTGCCTCAAACTCGGCTGTGGCGATCACCGCCCGCATGTGACTGCGTGATCGCTTCCACCGTTCGCCCCGGCGGTAGATGTGCCAGCTGCCGCTCATCAACATGTGGGTGACAAGAATCAAATCCCCGGAGAGATATATGAGCAGCCACTTGCCGCGCGACTCGACGCGCTCGACGATGCGTCCCGTGACCGGGCTCTGGTCGTCGGCGCTTGCGAGTCGTGCGTAAGCAGTCTCGAAAGATTCAACTTGCTTCCCCTGGAGCGCCAGGTTAAGCGCGCGGGCGGAGCGGAAGATGGTGTCTCCCTCAGGCATACCCCGAGTCTAAAGCGCAGCAGCCCCAGGCCTCAAAAATCGAGACCTGGGCGCCAGCATGTCCTTGAGGTTACTGAATGGGCTGGCCGTTCGTGGTGAGCTGACCAAGCACCTGCTGGTTATATTGCTTGACCGAGTCGGGCAGTGGCGCGTACTCGAGCTTTTCCGCCTCTGCTTGACCGTCGGTGATGATGTAATTGATGAACGACTTAAGCGCAGAGCGCTTGGCCGCATCGGTGCCGTCTTTGGGAATGATGAGGAAGGTCAGGGTCGAGATCGGATACGCGTCAGGCGCAGAAGCCGGAGGATTGACGACAGGGACGCGCGGGTCCTTGGTCAACTGGTCGGCAAAAGCAGCAATTGCGGCCGTGGTGCTGGCGGTGCCGGGAACCACATATTTGTGTGCCTGATTGCCGATCGAAGCTACGGGAAGCTTGTTCTGCGTGGCAAACGTAAGTTCGACATAGCCAATCGCGCCCGGCGTCTGCCGCAACTGCCCAGTTACCCCTTCGCTACCCTTACCGCCTAGGCCAACGGGCCACTGCACCTGGGTGCCCTTGCCGATCTTGCTGTGCCATTCGGGGCTCACCGCGTCTAGATAAGTGGTGAATGCATTGGTTGTGCCGCTGCTGTCGGCGCGGTGTACGACCACGATGCTGGTGTTCGGGAGTGCGACGCCCGGATTGTCCTTCGCGATGGCCGGGTCATGCCAGGTCTTGATCTTGCCGAGGAAAATGTCGGCCAGATCCTCGCCCGAGATCTGCAATGGCTGCTTTAGTTCAGGAAGGTTGTAGGTGATGACCACCGGGCCGGCGCTCTCGGGTATCTGAATGACCGGCTTCATGCCAGCGAGCTGTTCGTCGGTGAGAGGGGCGTCCGAGGCTCCAAAATCAACCGTGCCCGACTTGACCTGCTGAATGCCGGCGCCGCTGCCGACGGATTGGTAGTTGATCTGCACATTTGTGTGCACCTGCGAGTAGCTTTGAATCCAACGCTGCATGACGGGATTGACAAAAGAGCTGCCTGCGCCGGTAATGTTGACTTTCTCCGATCCACCGCCGGAGTTGCAGCCGGAGAAGCCAAGGGCGAGCGCAAGACTTCCAATAGCGAGTCCGAGATGAATCGCTAACTTATTTTGATTCCTCGTGATAGACACGTTCTCCTCCAGGGATGCCAAGTTCTTCGTTGTATTAAGCATGGCAGAGAGATGTCCGGTTGGCGGCAGATTCACAGGAATTTCATGGTTCTTAGGTTCTGATTCCATGGCCGATTCCCCCGCTGGGCAACGCATCCTGCGTTCGAGGACTCGAACTAACCAGAGCAGACTCCCTGGCGTCATTCATCGGATGGTGGAGTGTGGCGCGTCTTTTCTGAGGCGCACCGCGCGCCGCTCTCCGGGTGAGGCACGGGGCGTTCGCTCTTCTGTACAAAAGGAGATGTAAATGGCAAACCTGAAGGGCAAGAAAATCGCAATTGTCGCAACCGATGGTGTGGAAGCGATCGAGTTGACCGAGCCGAAAAAAGCCTTGGAAAACGCTGGAGCCACCGTTCATGTCATCTCACTCAAGACTGGCCAAATCCGGGGATTCAACCACGGCGGGCCTGGCCCGTCGATCCACGTCGACAAAGCGTTCGGTGAAGTGAAGGCGGCGGATTATGACGACCTGGTCGTGCCGGGAGGGGTCGCAAATCCAGATGAGCTGCGTACTCACCAGGAGGCTGTGCAATTCGTGAAAGGATTTGTCGAATCAGGAAAGCCAGTTGCCGCAATTTGCCATGGCCCGTGGATGCTGATTGAAGCGGGAGCCGTCAAAGGACGAACGATGACATCCTGGCCCTCGTTGAAAACTGATATCGCCAACGCTGGCGGCCATTGGGTCGATAAGGAAGTTGTCTTTGATCGCGGGATGATCACCAGCCGCAGTCCCAACGATATCCCCGCCTTTAACCGCATGATTTTGGAGGAATTTTCGCGGGGAACGCCCATGAGGGCGGCTAGCTAACGAAAACTAAGTCGTAGCTTACGGGGCGCGTCGATGGGGAGACGCGCCCTACATACTTGCTAGGTCGTCTCGTAGCTCTTGACCCACTCCACCAGGCTTCGTACCGGAGTACCGCTCGGCCCCTTTGCCATCCAGGGCTTTTGCTCTTCCAGCCAAGCCACGCCGGCGATATCGAGATGGATCCACGGCGTCTCGCCGACGAACTCCTTCAGGAACATCGCCGCCGTCGTGGCACCGCCCCAGCTGCTTCCGCCGGTGTTCATGATGTCGGCGATCTGCGACTTGATCTGCTCGCGATACTCGTCTTCCTCGGGCAGCCGCCAGAACTTGTCTCCGGAGATCTTCGTCGCATCGACGAAATGCCCATAGGCCTCGTCGTTGTTCGAAAAGACGCCGGCATTCACCATGCCCAGCGCCACCACGCACGCTCCGGTCAGTGTCGCGGCGTCGATCAGATGGGTCACGCCCAGTTGCTTGGCATAATGCAGGCCGTCGGCTAGCACCATGCGACCTTCGGCATCGGTGTTCATTACCTCGATTGTCTTGCCTGACATCGCCGTGACCACATCGCCAGGCCGGTACGCCTTGCCCGAAGGCATGTTTTCCGCCGAACACACCACGCTAATGACCTTGACCTTGGGCTTGAGCAGGGCGATGGCGCGCATCGCGCCCAGCATCGCCGCGCCTCCGGCCATGTCGTACTTCATCTTCTCCATGCCCTCGGAAGGCTTGATCGAGATTCCCCCGGTATCAAACGTGATTGCCTTCCCGATGAGGCCCAGTACAGGCCCGTCTGCGGGCGCACCCTCTGGTTCATAGGTCGTGACGATCAACGCCGGCGGCTGTTCTGAACCCTGCGCGACGGCCCAGAATGCGCCCATCTTCAGCTCATGCAGCTTCTCGGTCGAATAGACCTCGCACTTCAGGCCGACTTCTTTCGCCATTTCGGCGGCGCGCCGGCCCAGAACGGTAGGAGGCAACACATTGCCCGGCTCGTTCACCAGCGAGCGCGCCCAGTTCTGCGACTCGGCGATGATGGCTCCCTCTTGAAGGGCAAGTTCGGCGATGGATTTCTCGTCCGAGGTGTCGGGGGGCGGTGCGAGGAGGTGGACGGTATGGACGCTTTGGTCTTTGCGGTCGGAGCGGTAGGTATCAGGATCGAAGTCGGCGAGGATCGCGCCTTCGGTGATCGCGCGGATGCAAGGTCCTGGCGGCAGCGCTTCGTAATCCGGCACGGCAATAGCTACTTCGCGAATGGCCCGAGGCTTGGCGAAGCGAACCGCTGCGCCAGCGCCTCGGCGCACGTCGTGGACGTTTACCTTGGAGGCCTTGCCCAGGCCCACCAGCAGTAGGCGCTTCGTGGCGAGGCCGACGGGCGAGTGTAGCAGCAATGTCTCGTTGGCTGTGGCTTTGAACTCTCCTGAAGTGAGGACAGCCGCGGCGGCGGCGGTCACCGCCGAGTCCCCGGTCAGCAGGGCCAGTTCGGGTTTGGAGTCTTTGTCTTTGGAGGTGGAATGATCGATGGCGAAAACAACTAGCAGCTCTGTCTCGACGCCGGCGGCGGCGCTGAATTTCAATTCGGTTTTCATGTTCCTCGTTTTTGTTGATTCTTGGGTCACGGCTATTTTATCGCTCCGAAGCCTTAGCAGAATGATCGTCAGCTAGGCAGGGTCCGAGCAACCGGCGCGTTGCCGTCAGGCGGCGAGGAATTCCAGGGTCTATTTCGCATACTTCCCCTTGCTATGCGCAATCGCAGCCCGCGCCTCGCGGTCGGCCTCGCGGCGCTTCTCCGTCTCCCGTTTGTCCCAGTCCTGTTTTCCCTTGGCGACGGCCAATTCGCATTTGACCTTGCCCTTGCGAAAATACAGCCGGGTGGGGATGAGCGTATATCCCTTTAACTGCGTCTGTCCGAATAGCTTTTCGATTTCGGTGTTGTGCAGCAAGAGTTTGCGGGTCCGCAGCGAATCATGATTCTGGGAGCTGTCGTGGGAGTAGGGCCCGATATGGGCATTCAGCAGGAAAGCCTCGCCGTCCTTGAGCAGGCCGTAGGCGTCTTTGAGGTTCGCCTTGCCCTCGCGAATCGATTTGACCTCGCTGCCGCGCAGGGCGACGCCAGCTTCAAAGCGGTCGAGCAGGAAGTAGTTATGGCTGGCAGCGCGATTGACCGCAGCGTCGCGTTCACCCGAGGCCACCGGGTCGCGCGGTTTCGGTTTTTGCGAAGGGGTTGGCCCTACCGTATGTGTAGCCTGGCGCGCCATGAAATGAGGACTCTATCTCCATGCTAGCACGCAGGATACGCTGCCCTGAAGGCGGCCCGGCTGAGAAAATCAGCCCGGTCGCCGATGCTATACTCGGGGAGCGAAGCGTGGTGAAAACAGCGACATCCAGCGCCGGTTGCGCCAACGGCAACCGTCTGCCGATCGGGCGCCGACTTTCCCACGGTCGCTGTCTGAATGACACGAATGAGCCCGTTTCCGGTGCGACCGGTGGCGGAAATCGATCCTCATCGTGGATCTCCCCATCGTGGACTTTATTGTGGAGTGGTATGAGTCGTCAGAAATTTGCGGACACGCGATCGATCCTGTCCGCCAGCCTGAGTGTTGCCATTCTCTCGGCACTGTTTGTTATCGGTGCCGTCGCCCCGAAGGCCCGCGCCGAATCGGCCTCCAAGGATTTTAAGGACGGGCAGACCGCCGAGGCGAGGGACGATATCGATGCCGCGTACAACTACTACCTCAAGGCATTTCAGAAAAACCCGAAAGACGGCCGGTACAAGACTTCCTACGAGCGGGTAAAGTTTTCGGCCGCCGCGCTGCACACCAAACGCGGTGAGAAACTACGCGACCAGGGCGATTTCGTCGGCGCGATGACGGAGTTCATGCACGCGCTCGAGATCGATCCCTCCTACGAACTCGCGCAGCAGGACATCGATGCTACCAAGCGCGCAATGGGCAAGCCGGAGGTCCGCCAGGAAACCTCGGTTGATGCGGCCGAGTTGAACGAATTGGGAGAAATGTCATCGCCCGTGCAGTTGCGGCCCATATCGAACGAGCCCATCACCGTCCACTCCGTCGAAGACAGCAAAATTATCTATCAGACCGTAGGCAAACTCGCCGGTATTAACGTCCTCTTCGATCCCGACTACAACGGCAAGCGCATCCAGGTCGATCTCTCCAACGTATCGCTCTACGACGCGTTGCACATCATCGGAACCATCTCCGGGACTTTCTGGCGGCCCATTACCGCCAATACCATCTTCGTCGCGGCCAACACCCGCGCCAAGCGCACCGAGTTGGACGAGCAGGCGGTCCAGACCTTCTATCTCTCTAACGCTTCACAGCAAAACGATCTGAACGATGTTTCAACGGCGCTCCGCAACGTGCTCACCAACGCAAAAATTTACGGTGTACCCAGTCAGAACGCCATCGTGATGCGCGCCACCCCCGACGAGCTGTTGCTGGCGCAGAAACTCGTCAATGACCTCGACAAGGCGCGCCCCGAGGTAGTCGTTGATGTAGCGGTGCTCGAAGTCAACAAGAACCTGATGCGCCAGATCGGCATCCAGCTCCCCCAGACCGCCTCGGTCACCATAACCACACCGACGACCGCGACCTCGACGACGACCACCACCACGACAACCACCGGCAGCACCTCGACAACCAACCTAACCCTGAACAATCTGGCTCACCTTAACGCCAACGATTTTGCCGTGACCATCGGCCAGGCGCAGGCCAACCTGCTGCTCAGCGATAGCGATACTAAGGTGCTGGAGAATCCGCGCCTCCGCGCCTCAGACGGCCAACAGGCGACGATGAAGATCGGGTCGCGCATCCCGATTGCGACCGGATCATTCTCCAACGGAGTCGGCGGCTCGGCGCTCGGCGGCATCGGCGCGGTGCAGACCCAGTTCCAGTACATCGATGTCGGCGTGAATATCGATATGAAGCCGACCATTCACTTCAACCGCGACGTCACCCTTAAACTCAAGATTGAGATTTCGTCCGAGAGTGGCTCAACGACCATCAGCGGTGTCACCGAACCGATCATCAGCCAGCGGACGGTCGATCAGGTGATTCGGCTCAAGGAGGGCGAGGTCAACCTCCTCGGCGGCCTGCTTGACGATGAAAAAGACAAGAGCATCAGCGGCTGGCCGGGACTCGGCGAGATTCCGTTTCTCAAATATCTCTTCAGCACCATCTCGACCACCAAGATTGACGACGAAATCGTCTTCCTGATGATTCCGCATGTTGTGCGTGCGCCGGAACTAACTCCGTTAAACCTGGAAACGATCGACACCGGCACCACCAGCGGCTTTGAGATTCGCCGCAAGCCGGCCATCGACGGGGCCACGCCCCAGGCGAATGCGCCGGCTTCGGCGGTGCCTGCGGCGAACAATGTCGCCAGCATTGCCGGCAGCGGCGGGGTCACCGGCCAGACGGCTGCGGTTGCCGCCGGCAATGCCCTCGCCGCCATGCATCACGAAGCTGTTACCAATCCGGGTCTTCCCGTGTCGTTGCAATTGGTCGCTCCGCCCACGCCTCAGAAGGTCGGCAGCAACTTCGAAGTCTCTGTAAACCTGAACGGCGGCCACGATATTTTCTCCGTGCCCATGCAGATCCAGTACGACCAGAACAAGCTCACGCTGATTAACGTGGACGCGGGCAACTATCTCGGCGGTGGTGACGGACAGGCCGTGGCCCTCGTCCATCGAGATGACGGCAGCGGCGGCGTGGCGATCTCCGCCTCGCGGCCGCCTGGGGTGGCCGGGATCAACGGGAGCGGCCAAGTCTGCGTGATGACCTTCCAGGCCAAGGCGCCCGGCGAGGCGACCATCGCTATCACTCGGCCCGGAGCGAAGAACAGCGCGCAGCAGTCGCTTCCGGTCACGGGATCGCAAACTACCGTCCACATTCAGTAGGCTGCGATGAGGATGAGTAGCGGCAATTCCGGCGGATGGTTGAAGCGGTGGAAGAATCGCCGTTCCGCTGCCGAGAGCGGCCTGACACTGGTCGAATTGATTGTGACGGTGGCGATCCTGGCCATTCTGGCTTCGGCAGCCGTTCCGGTCACGCGTTTCGAGGTCAAGCGGGCCAAAGAGCGCGAGCTTCACTATGATCTTTGGCAGATGCGGGATGCGATCGACAAATACAAGGACGCGGCGGATAAAGGGGCCTTCCAGACCAAGGTCGACAGCCAGAACTATCCGCCTGATCTCGACACCTTGGTCAACGGAGTCGATGTCCAGGGCAAGAAGCTGAAGTTCCTGCGCAGGATTCCGGTCGACCCCATGACCGGCAAGGCGGAGTGGGGGTTGCGCTCGATGCAGGACGACGCCACCAGCGATTCCTGGGGCGGCCAAAACGTCTTCGACGTTTACAGCAAGTCCGAAGGCACCGGCCTCGACGGCACGAAGTATAAGGACTGGTAGAGCCGAAATCGGCAAGCATCAGGAATGGGAAACGCGATGGCTAAGATCCGCTGCACGACAAGACTGCCAAGGCGAGGTGAAGACGGCTTCACGCTGATCGAGTTGATGATCGTGATGGTCGTCATCGGCGTCCTCGCGACCATCGCTATCCCGAATTACATTTCCTCGCTCAAGGCCTCGAAAGAAGCGGTCCTCAAGGAAGATCTTCACGTTCTGCGCCAGCAGATTGACGCGTACACCAACGACAAGGAAAAAGCGCCCCAATCGCTCGACGACCTGGTCACGGCGGGGTATATGAAGTCGATTCCCGAAGACCCCATGACCCACAGCAATACCACATGGGTCACGACCACCGACGACTCCGTGCAAAGCCTCGACCAAACCGACTCCGGTATCACCGACGTCCACAGCGGCTCTTCGGAACAAGGGACGGATGGCCGGCCTTATTCCGAGTGGTAACCGAGTGCGTTGCCTAGCCTTTCATCCGGCGTAAAGTGGAGTTTGTGACTCCTTCCATCGGCAACGAAGTTTCTCCTTCAAAGCTCGACGGCTCCGGCTCACTCATTCCCGAAGTTGCCAAGGTCTATGCCCGCTTCTCCGCGCTCACGACCCTCGCGAAGGAGCGCTTCAATGGCGAGCTCGGCGGCAAGCTCCTGCTCTACGGACAGCTCGACGCGCACGGTGTGGCAGTAGCCCTCGCGGCGAACATCGCAGGCGCAGCGACACTTGGTGTCGATGCTGACCCAGAGCGGCTGCGGCAGGGACTTCGCTACGGCTTCTGCGACTTCGTCGTCAACCATCTCGATGAGGCGCTGCGTATCCTCAAGAACGAAGTCCGCAAGAAGCAACCGGTCTCGGTTTGCCTCGAGGGCGACCTCCGAGCGGTCCTGGTCGAGGCCGTCGAGCGCGGATTCCAGCCTGACTTGCTGGCCTTTGCTGAAGTATCGTCGCCTATCGCGACTCTCATCCAACGCGGCGCAATTCTTCTTGACCCGAAGCCGGAACCGCAGGCCCAAACCGATGAGGTCACCTGGACAGCCGAATCGGCCTCAGCGCTTTGGCTGCCTAAGGTCGATGCGCTCGCCGCTCAGGTTCTTCCCGGCGGAGACGAGCGTTCGCGCTGGCTCAAGCTCGCGCCCCGCTATCTAGGGCGCGCTATGGCCGCACAGCACTATCTCCAGATGACCACAGGGGAAGTCGAACAGTTTACTAAGCTGGTCGCCGATGCGATGGCATTGGGAGCAATTGGCACTAGGATCACGATCCAGCGGGAGCGGCAGTAATCTCATCAGCCGCTGCAGCTGATCTCGGCCCACAGCTCATTGAGCCCACGTTTGGTTTCGGCGGAGCAGAGCAACAATCGCTCCACGCCAAGCCCTTCGCGCAGCGCCTTTTCGGCCTTGAATCGCGCGTTGCCGGAGAGCCGGTCGGCCTTCGTTCCCACCACCAGAAACCGCCGCCCCACGCTCGCCAGGAACTCAATGAGCTGCCCATCCTTCGGCTGCACTGGAATATTGCTGTCGACCAGGCAGATGCACAGCGCCAGCGTCTCGCGGTTTGTGAGATACGGATCGATGAAACTCGGCCACTCGGCTGAAATCGATTTCGAAATCTTGGCATAGCCATAGCCGGGAAGATCGGCAAAGATCCATCGCGGCTGTTGCCGGGTAGGGCTGTCGGCGACGGCGAAAAAGTTGATCGCGCGCGTCCGTCCCGGAGTCTGCGAGACTTTGGCCTGGTCTGACCCGAGCAGGGCATTGATCATGCTCGATTTGCCAACATTCGACCGCCCCAGAAAGGCGACCTCCGGGACTGTCGGAGGAGGGAAGTGCTCCGGCGCCATCGCCGAGAGCAAAAACTTGGGGTAAACGCGCATCGTCTTCTTGAGACTAACTGATTGGAGATCGAAGCGATGGCGAGCCACGACATCTCTTCCTTAGAATCCAGACAGGAACCTATGGCCGACCGCATCGAAATCGCCCCCGAAGACCGCGTCTTCGTCCTCTCCGGCGCGGGCATCAGCGCCGAGAGTGGCCTCGCCACCTTCCGCGCCAGCGACGGCCTTTGGAGTGGCCACCGAATCGAAGACGTCGCCACCCCCGAGGGCTGGGGCGCGGACCCCAGCCTCGTCTGGCGGTTTTATTCCCAGCGCCGCCGCGACGCTGCTATGGCGCAGCCGAATCCGGCACACTTTGCGCTCGCCGTACTTGAAGAGGCTATTGACGACCGCTTCTTCCTCTGCACGCAAAACGTCGACGACCTGCACGAACGCGCCGGCTCGCGGCGCATGATCCACATGCACGGCCAGCTCTTCGAGTCGCGCTGCGAAGACGATTGCGGCCAGCCGGTCTTCGCGGATCGGGGCGAGTATGAATCCCACGCCGCGATCCCGCGCTGCGCCTGCGGAGCGCGCATCCGCCCGCACATCGTCTGGTTCGGCGAGATTCCGCTTGAGATGGATCGCATCCAGCGCGAGATCGACCGCTGCACCGTGTTGCTCGTCGTCGGCACCTCGGGAGTCGTCTATCCCGCGGCCAACTTCGTCCACTGGGCCAACCAACGCAATCGCTCCGGCCGCGCACAAGTGCGCACGGTCTACGTCGGTCCAGAGCGGCCGGCGAATGCGGACGCCTTCAGTCAGATCGTGCTTGGAAATGCCGGTGAAGTTCTTCCGGGGCTGTTCGGAGTTGCCCAGCCGTAGTGTGGATTACTCCTGGCTTCTGAGCAGCTGGTTCGCCGGCCGCAGAAAGAAGATGATCACACCCGAAATCACCAGCGCCGCCGACATCAGCAAAAATCCCGCCTGCGAATTTCCAGTGATCGCCTGCAGCCATCCCACCAGCCACGACCCTGCAAATGCCCCCAGCGCGCCACAGGAGTTGACCAGCGCAAGGATCTCGCCGGCCACGTTGCTTGGCAGCATCTCTGGGAAGATCGCCCAGAATGGGCCGTAGGGCGCGTACATGCAGCCTCCGGCGAGGATCAGGAACCCATAAGCGGCCCAAAAACTGTGAGAGGCCGTCATATATGAGCCAAACATCGCGACTCCGCCCAGTACCAGAAACGGCCAGACAAAGCGCTTGCGGCTAAGAGTGCGGTCGGAGAAGTAAGCCACCAGCATCATCAAAATGATGCCCAGCAGGTAGGGAACTGCGCTCAGCAGCCCAACCGTCTCAATGCCCTGGCTCATCCCCGCGCGGATCATGGTCGGCAGCCACAGCACGAAGCCGTAAAGCCCAAAGCTCCAGCAAAAGAACTGAACGCACAGCAGGAGAACGCTCGGTATCCGCAGCGCGGCAAAGAAGTTCGACGTCTTCGGGAGTGCGTGCTGTTCCAGCGCCAGCTCGCGCTCAAGATGCTCACTCGCTCCGCGGCTCAGCCACGAGACCTGTTCCGGCATATCGCGCACCACGAAGAACCAGACGAACGCCCACAAGACCGACGGAAGCCCCTCGATCACAAACGCCATCTGCCATCCGACGGCCTTGATCAGATACCCGGTGGCGGCTGACATCCACAGCACCGTGATCGGATTGCCAAGAATGAGGATCGCGTTGGCCCGTGACCGCTCCTCCCGCGTAAACCAGTTTGTGATCAGGATCAGCATAGCGGGAAAGATCAGGCTCTCCGCCACGCCCAGAAGCAGCCGGTCAATCGCCAGCAGCCAGAACTCGCGGATGACGCCAGTCAGCGCCGCGAGTATGCCCCAGAGAATGAGCGAATAAAAGACCAGGCGACTCGCGCTCGTCCGCCGCGCATAGGCAATGCCGGGGACCTGAAAGAAGAAATATCCCAGAAAGAACAGCGAACCGAGCAATGCTGTCTGCGAATTGGTGATGTGGAGCGTCTTCGCCAACCCGGCCGCCGCGCCAAACCCGTAGTTGGCACGATCGAGATAAGCAAGGCTGTAGGTAACGAAGACGGCCGGCAGCAGGTAATACCAGCGCCGCCGCAACTCCTGCCTCAGGTCCTCGTCAAGCTGCGTCCGATCGCCATCCCGCTCAGTCAGCACACAAGCTTTATAGCAGTTTCTGTCTTCCGCGAACGAAGAGTGGGACAAAGCCTCTGCCCTTGCACTTCTACAGGAGATACGCTATTACTTCTTGTAGAAGCGAAAGGGCAGAGGCATTGGACGAGCAACGCATCGATCTTCCGCAGGGCACCTTGGACCTGCTTATCTTACGAACTCTCTCGCTTGGGCCACAGCATGGCTGGGCGATCTCCGAGCGCGTGCAGCAGGTGTCGAGCGACGTGCTCCGAATCCAACAGGGTTCTCTCTATCCCGCTCTGCACCGTCTCGAACGCCGTGGCTGGATCAAGGCAAAATGGGGAACATCGGAAAACAATCGCCGCGCCAAATACTACGAACTCACGCGCACCGGGCAGAAGCAACTCGAAGCCGAAACCGACAGTTGGCGAAAACTAACCGCAGCCGTGGCGCAGATTCTAGAGAGCGTCTGAGGGTCAATCTATGTGGAATGATTTGCGATTTCGTCTGCGTGGCTTGTTTCGGCGGGAAGTTGTGGAAACCGAATTGAACGAGGAGCTCCGTTTTCATTTCGACCACGAGGTCGAGAAGTACAAAAGGTCGGGCATGTCTCCTGAAGAGGCAAAGCGCCGGGCGCGTCTTTCCTTCGGCGGCCACGAACAGATCAAGGAAGATATCCGCGAGGCGCACGGCGCCAGCTTCATCGACAACGTCCTGCAGGACCTTGGCTACGCCATCCGGCAGCTAAGAGCGAACCCAACGTTCGCCATCGTGATCACCCTCACCCTGGCGCTGAGCATCGGGGCGAACAGTGCAATCTTCAGCGTGATCCACGGTGTCTTGCTGAAGACGCTACCTTATCCCGAGCCGGATCGCCTGGTCAGAATTTTCCTTTCCAACGCGGCGTACCCTAGATTCCCTTTGAACCCTTTCGACTTCCGCGACTTTCGCGGCCGCAACCAATCCTTTGAGTCGCTTGCTGCCTTCACCCGCGGAGATGTTCAGCTCTCGGGATCGGGCGAGCCGGTCAGGCTGAATGCCTTCGGCATAACCTCGGGATACTTCCACACCCTTGGCTTGCAGCCGCAACTGGGACACGAATTTGACGAGAAGGCAGAGATCCCCGGCAACGGGCTCCAGATCATTCTGAGCGAGCGGCTATGGCGTACGCGTTTCGACGCCGCGCCAGACATTATCGGCCGCAAAATCACTCTCAACATGCAGCCGTTCACCGTCGTGGGCGTCATGCCCCCTGGCACCGAACATCCCGGCAATGAATATCAACCGCTGCCATACGGCGAGGATGTCGACGCTTGGTGGCCATTCTCTTTTGGAGGCGATCCCTCACAGCGCGGGTCGCATTACATCGAAGGTATCGGGCGGCTCAAGAAGGGTGTCACCGTCGAGCAGGCGGCCGACGAGATGAACGCGCTCATGGCGCAGCTAGGCCGCGAACACCCCAATGATCAAGGCTGGAAGGTGCTCGTCATCCCGCTCAATAGCGAGATTGTTGGCTCCAGCAGGCGATTGTTGCTTGTGTTGCTCGGCGCGGTCGGCATGGTTCTGTTGATTGCCTGCGCGAACGCCGCCAATCTACTTCTGGCGCGGGCTTCGACGAGGCAACGGGAGATTGCTGTGCGGCTTGCTCTGGGCGCGCCCCGCTCGCGGGTAGTTCGGCAATTGCTCACGGAGAGCCTGTTCATTTCCAGTGTGGGCGGAGCTATCGGTCTGGCGCTGGCTTTGGTGGGCGTCAAGGCCCTGGTATCTCTGCTGCCCGCGAATTTCCCGCGCGCGCATGACATTCACGTGAGCGCTCCGGTCTTTGCGTTCACGCTTGCCGTCAGCGTCGTCACCGGCATTCTCTTCGGCCTTGCGCCTGCGCTTCAAGCATCTCGAACCGACCCCAATCAGGGTCTCCACAAAGGTGGCCGCGCAACGACCGGCAGTGGACATCAGAGCCGCCTGCGCAATGCGCTTGTTGTCTCGGAGGTAGGTCTCGCCTGCGTCCTGCTGATCGGCGCTGGATTGATGCTGCGCAGTCTGCTCAACATCGTGCATCTCGATCCCGGGCTTCCGTCAGGACCACGTTCTGACCGCCACGCTCTCATTACCGCACACTGAATATAAAACCCAGGAAGACTCTGCAAAGTTCGTTGCTCAACTCGTTAGCTCGCTGGAGTCTTTGCCCGGAGTGCAGAGCGCAGGTCTGGGAAGCGATTTGCCCTGGACAGGTTATGACGACAACACCGGCTTCAACATCGAGGGCAAACAACCTCCGCCTCATGACGATTTTCACGGCCGCTACCACATGGCGACCGCGGACTACTTCCGGGCGCTCGGCACGCCTCTGCTCCGCGGCCGTTTCTTCAATCAGGGAGACAAGAAAGACGCGCCGAAGGTCGTTATCATCAACCACGCGCTGGCGCAACGATATTGGCCCGGCGAGGATGTTGTTGGCAAGCGCATCACCTTTGAGGACAATCCAAAAGACAAGGACTGGCTCACCATCGTAGGCGTCGTAGGAGATGTCAAAGACCAGCCAAACAGCCCCGGTGCCGAGCCCGCCTTCTGGTGGTCAGCTCTGCAGGTCGGCGCTCCGAATATGGCACTCGTGGTTCGCGCCGAATCCGACCCGCTATTGCTGATCGACGCAGTGCGGAAAAGCGTGGCCCAACTCAATCCAGCGTTGGCAGTTGGGAACGTCCGGTTGATGGACCAGATCGTCGCGGGGTCCGTCGCCACACCGCGCTTTGCCTTCATTCTGGTGGGACTCTTTGCTGGGCTGGCCATCCTGCTCGCAGCCATTGGTACCTACGGCGTCATCTCCTATTCCGTCACCCAGCGGACGCCCGAGTTTGGCCTGCGCATGGCCCTGGGCGCGCAACGGCTCGATGTCCTGCGACTCGTTCTCACCCAGGCGGCGAAGCTCGTGCTGTCGGGCACAGCCATCGGAATAGTTCTGGCTCTGGCGATGGCACGCGCCTTAAAGAGTCTGATCTACGAAGTGAGCCCGACCGACCCGATGACCTTTACCGCAATCGCCTTCGCAGTCGTCGCCGTAGCGATCTTCGCTTGCTATATTCCAGCGCGCAAGGCCACCGAAGCAGATCCGATGATTGCTTTGCGCGCCGAGTGATTCTCCGGCGCGGCATCGGTCGACCGCCCCGGAGAATCATTGTCGATCGCAGTCTCTGGCTTAAGAGCTGCCGGCCTCTCGGCGGCTCATTTCCTTATCTTGAAAGGCCTCGGGTTGTAAACTAGAGATTCGAGGATTTATGCCAGAGATACACCGCAGGAAGACCGTAACTGCAACGATCGGGACGGGAACCGGACAGGTCTGCGTCGGCTCGGACGCCCCCGTTGTCGTGCAGTCGATGACCAACACCGACACCGCCGATATCACAGGCACCATCGAGCAAGTTGCCGCTCTCGCCGCCGCCGGTTCTGAACTGGTTCGTGTGACAGTCAACAACGACGCATCCGCCAAAGCCGTCCCATTTATCGTTGAGGGACTCGACCGCCGTGGCATCAACGTCCCTATCATCGGCGACTTCCACTACAACGGCCATTTGCTGCTCAAGAATTATCCCGACTGCGCACGCGCCCTGGCGAAATACCGCATCAATCCCGGCAACGTGTCAGTCGGGCGCAAGAATGACGACAACTTCCGCACCATGGTCGAGTGCGCGGTCGAGAACCAGAAGCCGGTGCGCATCGGCGTCAACTGGGGATCGCTCGATCAGGCCCTGCTCACCCGCATGATGGACGAAAACTCCCGTCTCGCCGAGCCGCTTGACGCGCGCGACGTGATGATGGAGGCGATGGTGGTCAGCGCGCTCGATTCCGCCGCCGCCGCCGAACGCTACGGCCTGCGCCGCGATCAGATCATTCTCAGTGCCAAGGTAAGCGGCGTGCGCGACCTGATCGATGTCTATGAGGTGCTGGCTTCGCGGTGCGAATACCCGCTGCATCTCGGCCTGACTGAAGCCGGCATGGGCATGAAAGGCATCGTCGCTTCGGCCGCTGGGTTGGCGCCATTGCTTCTGAAGGGAATCGGCGACACCATCCGCGTCTCGCTCACGCCCAAGCCCGGCGGAGACCGCACCGAAGAGGTCCAGACCGCGCAGCAGATCCTGCAATCGCTTTCGATCCGCAGTTTTACTCCGCAGGTGACCGCCTGTCCCGGTTGCGGGCGCACCACCAGCACGTTCTTCCAGGAACTTGCCCAGCAGATCCAGAGCTACCTTCGCGACACCATGCCGCAATGGCGTGAGCAGTATGCCGGCGTGGAGGAACTGAAGGTTGCGGTCATGGGCTGCGTTGTCAACGGCCCCGGCGAATCCAAGCACGCCAATATCGGAATTTCGCTCCCCGGCACCTTCGAGGAACCGAAGGCCCCGGTCTACATTGACGGACGCCTGGCAGTAACTTTGCGCGGCGACGGCATCATTCCTGAATTCAAACAGATCCTGAATGATTACATTTCCCAACGCTATGGGAAGGCCTCGACCGAAAGACAACTGGTCGAGGTTACATAGTCTGATTCAGATGATAACCGTCTGCGTATCTTTAACTTAGGCGATTACCTGTCCCCACTCGACCCCTCAGTTCCATATCGGGAATTCCCCTAGGGTACTCGTGAACGCCAGGTAACTTTGGTGCTGGATTATTTCTACTCAAACGGTTTATCTTCGTTCCAACTTACAAAAGCAAAAATAAGGGGAGGGTACCGGGATGCGCCATGTGGCGTTTCTCTGGCTGGCGGTCGCGGGGGGCGGTGTCTCTCTGCACTCCTCTGCCGCAGCCACCAAACCCTGCTTCGATATGTTGCAGGCCGGGCAGCACCTGAACCAGGACGTCTGCATCCACGCCCATGTCTATGACGTGATCGAGCTCGCCGACGGGACGCGATTTCTCGACGTTTGCAGCCCGGAGACCTCCGACGCCGCCTGCCATTTCACCATCATCAGCCTCCGCCAGGACCAAAAGGAGGTGGGCAACCTCGATTCGCTGCGCGGGCAGGAGATCGATATCCGTGGCACAATCCATTCCCTGGCCGACCGCGCGGGAATCATCCTAAGCCACGAGCGTCAGCTGCATGGAGGAGCCGAGAAGTTCCGCCCCAATCCCGCACTGCTCAAGGGCTTTTCTGCCGCCGACAGCAAGTCGGCCTTCGATGATCCCGCTTTCAAAAGCGGCGGACATCGCCAGAAGTCGTCCCGCTCCGCACGGAAGTGAACTGCTAACCCCGCCAGATGGGAAGGACTTCAGGATCTGAAACCCGTAGCGTCGTCAGCAGCCCGTGATGCGGGCTGTAACCGCAGACCGGATCGATCGCCTCAGGGTCCCCGGTGAGCAGGAAGGCCTGGCAGCGGCATCCGCCAAAATCCTTCTCCTTGCGCGGACAGCTCAGACAGGTTTCCGACATCCACGCATCGCCCCGAAAGCGATTAAATGCAGGTGAGGACTGCCATATCCAGCCCAGACCATGATCGCGGACGTTGTCGAAATAGAGGTCCGGAATAACTGCGGCCGAGTGGCATGGCATCGCTTGCCCGACCGGGTCGATGAGCATCATCTGCCGTCCCCAGCCGCCTACGCAGGCCTTGGGAAAGCTGGCGTAGTAGTCAGGAAAAACCGCCTCCACATGGATCTTGCCCTTCAGCCGCTCTTTCGCCCCTTCGACAATCGGAATCGAGCGATCGACCTGCTCCTGCGTCGGCATTAGCAGCGACCGGTTCTTGAGCGCCCATCCGTAGTACTGGACGTGCGCGATTTCGAGGCGGTCCGGAGCGAGCTGCTCGGCCAGCGTGATGAAAGTCTCCAACCGGTCGAGATTCATGCGGTGGACGACTAAGTTGACTGTAAACGCCAACGGAAATCGCTTGAGCACCGGAACCAGTGCCAGCTTCAAAGCATGGGAACGCGTTCCCGCGATGTGGTTGGCGGAGGCCTCGTCGATGTCCTGAAAGCTGAGCTGAAGATGTTCGAGACCGGCGTCGACCAGCGTGGCCAGCCGCTCTTCGCTCAGGCCGACTCCCGAGGTGATCATGTTGACATAGAGTCCGGCAGCGCGGGCTGCGGCGATCAGTTCGGGAAGGTCTTTTCGGGCGAGGGGCTCTCCGCCAGTAAAGTGAACATGAAGAATGCCGAGCTGCGCGGCCTCGCGGAAGACGCGCCTCCAGTCTTCGGTCGAAAGCTCCTCATCCGCGCGCTGTAACTCGACCGGATTGGAGCAGTAAATGCAATGCAGCGGGCAACGATGCGTCACCTCGGCAATCAGCGAGAACGGTTTGAGCGCGATCGGGCCTTCCGCTTCGGTTGACATCGGCTAGGCCCGCACCACTCCGCGCTGCTCCATCCGGTTGAGCAGGTTCAGTACATCCTGAGTCATCTCGTCTTTCGGAGCACCGGAGTATTGTTCGAGGAGCCTGTCCACAATCGCAGCCACGGTTTGTTTGCCGTCGAGTTGGGCGAGAATGTCGCGTGAGGGGCCGGCGAGGTTCAATGTTCCTTCAGGAACCAGCAGCACCGCCTCCGATGGATGCAGCCGACAACCCGCCGCCAGCTTGGGGATGGAATTGATATCCATGTCAGGCGGCCTCAGTTCGGGGCACGAAGCAGCCCGGCGGAATGTTCCCCGGGTGCACATACGCGTAGTCGATAGCATCGAGCTGCGCCCACAGAATCTCGCACTTGCGCTCCAGTGCTCGGATGACCTGCTCCTGCTCGGCACGGGTCTTGGCGTGGGTCGAGACGTAGTCGAGGGCAAACGCGGCGTCTTCAGGGGCCTGGGTAAGGCGGCCCTCGAAGTAGGCCAGACCGGGGATCAGGTACGGGTAGTGAATCCGCATCTGGTCCATGCGCAACGAGATCAGATCGCGAGAGAAATAGCTCAGTTAGGGAAGACGCGACGGCGATCAACAACGGGCTGTCGCGAACCAAAGCCAGATAAGCATCGACCGCAAAGATCACTCCCGGCAGAACTCCGGTGCAGGGAACTACCTCCTCTCGCGACACCCCGGCAGCTTCGGCCAACTGTATCCATTTTTCAATACCACCATAGCCATCCGTATTGCCATCGTGGTCGAGGATTCGCTTCCGCCAGGCGCGCCGAAAGGCCGGGTCGTCGCTTTTCGCGAGTAACAGTGCGTCCTTGATCGGGATGCGGCTCTGGTAGTAATAGCGATTGAGTGCCCAAGCCTGCAGCTGGCCGCGTGTCAGCTCGCCGCTATGCATCCGCAGGTGAAAGGGATGGCGGTGGTGGTAGCGCACCTCGCCGACGGCGCGAAGCCGGTCGTGCAATTCCTGCCTGGTGAGGAGATCGGTTTCCGTAGCGGTTGCTAATTCAGTTGCCATCCGTCGTGTCCTATTTCCCATCCGGCATCGATAACTTGTTTATACTCCGCGCTTCGCGGGTCGAGCACGGGGTTGGTGTTATTGATATGAATGAAGACTTTGCGTGGCGTCTTGAGTTCTGCCAGCAAGGCAATTGTGCCTTCGGTCCCGCTCATCGGAATGTGGCCGATTGCGCGGGCGAGCGGCGTCCCGGAGTGGTTGCTGCTCAACTCGGCATCGCTCCAAAAGGTGCCGTCGACCAGCATCACATCGCAGCTCTCGTAAACTGCGAGCAACTCCTCCGTAATCTCGGGGAGCGAGGGGGTGTAAGCGAGGCGTACACCTTCGGCTTCGATGACAAGGCCGACGCTGGCCCCGGCTGTCCTTGCCCCGGCAGTTTTCTGAGCGTAATACGGCGGCGTGGCCGGTAAATCAATCGGAGTGCATGCGATCCCGTCTGCAACCTGAAACGGCGAACCAGGAACCATGGTCATCCAGGTCAGCTGGTTGGGAACCCGATGCAGCATCCGGAAAAAGCTGTTTTCCTCGAGGATCTCGCCCACCAGGGCGGTAGCGTAAACATTCAGCGGCTGAAACTCCCTGAGCAGCAGAAGCCCGAGCACTTGGTCAAGATCGGCGCTGGTCAGGATGATGTTTCGGATCGGAGTGTTACGGGTACCCAGGGTCGCCGAGGGTTGCAACTCCGGGTTGGCCTCAATCTGAAATCTGAGATCGGGCGAGGCGTTGATCAGAGACCAATCGTGGTTATCGCAGGAAAAGATAGCCTGAAGCTGCATCCGTGGAGGGGATAAATCAGGATGCCTTCGGGAGAGGTCGCATGACTTGCAGGCACAATTCCACTGGGGAAAGCCACCACCGGCGGCCGTCCCCAGCAGTTTAAATCTAAGCAATGATTAGACTTCCGCGGGGGCGTAGCAGTTGATCTCGCAGCCCAAGCTAACTTCTTGAAAATCAGGACGGGTCCATACCTTCATCGATGAATCTCCTTTTTGAAAAATGGCGCGGGAACAAAATCCGACTTCGATTGGTGCGTGTAACTAGATTTTAGCCGCTGGACAAGAAAAGACCAAGCTTTTTCGGACCCGGCGTAATGTCTTCGTTAGTCCCGATCCGCTGCCTAAAAAGCTATTTCGTTTCTGTGAGTTGCGGTTGCCAGTTCACCTCGGCAGTTGGCTGGATGACGATATTCAGATGGCCTTCCTGTCCCTGATTCAGCACCGGGCCATCACTGTCGTGAACTTTTCCGCTGGCGTCGGTAAATTCAATTTTAAGAGGCCCCGAACCCTGAATCTTAAAGCGATAGTGGAACTCTGATTCAGGTGCGATGGAGCCTACCCCAAAACTAGCGCTGGGATAGTCAACCTCGACCAGCCGCACCGGCGTCTCTCCTCGGTTGTCGATGGTCGTTTCCACGAAGGCAGAGTGACATCCGGCCAGCGACAAAATCAGAAAACCCGAGCTCCACAATCCCGCCAAGACAGTCGCCGGACAGGGTCTCATGATTTCCGTTCCAGGATACGGGCACTTAGCACCACACCTGGCTCATTGTTGTGCAGCGTCATCGGAAACGCGAGCACATTCCACACCCATTCCTCGCCTCTGCGGGGCAGATTCAGCAGTCCCCTATAGGTCCGGTCAATGTAAGTTTCTCGCGTAGTCACGACCGTGTGGAGAATTTCCTGCCAATCAGGCGAGATCTCAGGGAACTCCTCAAACATGTTCCGGCCCTGAAACCAGTCAGCCGGATGTTCGAGCAAACGGGCGCAGGTCTCGTTCACATACTGCCAGTTGCCCTCGCCATCCAGCACCTCGAGCAGCACATCGTCGCCCATGGCCATGTTGATTCGTGAATAGAAAAAGTCGCGGGCATTCACCACTACCGGCTTGCCGCGCAGTTTGGCCTCAAAGGAGCGCAGAGCATTCACGAGGTCATCGCTCGAGCTGTAGCCCTTGAGCAGATGCATGTCTTCCACGCCGCCAAAGCGACGCTCCAGCGTTGCGGAGAGGATAATGATCGGCACTTCTGGACGACGGCGCCGCAACTCGGCTGCAACCTCCGTGCCGAACTGGCCGGCTCCGAGATGGTAGTCGAGCACCGCGATATCGATTTGGTCGAGGAGCTCGATCGCCTCCTGAATGGTGCTGGCGGTTTCGCTTATATAGCCGTACTTGCGCAGGATAGTCGAGCGGAGAAGCAAATTTTCAGCGTGGTCATCGAGCAGCAGGACGCGGATCAGAGCTTCGCTGGGGGGTGCGGTAGCGACAGCGATGCCAGAGTCTTGCCCGTCATCCGGTGGTCCGGTAAAAATCTCTTTCGACATGAAACCGTTAGATGCTGCAATTTGAGTTTGGTGTGTACTCAGCCTACTCCACTGTCTCCCGGTTACGCGCATCTTTTTCTCCGGCTGCGCGCAGCCGTAATTTGCGGAAAATCTCTGGTAGTCGCTCAAAGCAGGCCACAGCCCGGAGCCACTGCCGATTGTCAATCGCCGGATATCCGCTCACCATTCGCCCGGCCGGTACGTCGTTGGGGATTCCCGACTGAGCTGTTGCAACCACGCCGTCGCCGATATGGCAGTGGCCGGCCACGCCCACCTGTCCCGCGAGAATCACGTTGTTACCGACATGTGTCGAGCCGGCCAAACCGACCTGCGCGCAGAGGAGAGTATTTTCGCCAACCGAAGAACCGTGGCCAACCTGTACCAGGTTATCGATCTTGCTGCCCCTCCCGATCCGCGTCTCGCCGACGCTCGCCCGATCGATGCAGGCGTTAGTCTGTACCTCCACATCGTCGGCAATTATGACCGGCCCCGATTGCGGGATCTTCTTCCAGGCGCCGTCATCGCCTTTGGCGAAGCCGAATCCGTCGCCGCCGATCACAGCGCCATTTTGCAGGACAACCCGGTTGCCGATTCGGCAGCTTTCGCGCACGACAGCGTGAGCATGGGCAAAGAAGTCGTCGCCAATCCTCGCGCCCGGATAGACAACCACGTGAGGCAAAAGCGTCACTCTATCTCCGAGGACAACGCCTGCTCCGACAACAACATACGCCCCGATATGAGCGTCATTTCCAATTCGCGCGCCGGCGTCGATGACAGCCGTTGGATGAATTCCCGGAGCGTAGATCGGCGCCTGATAGAAGATTCCTACTGCTCGGGCAAACGCGTGATACGGATTCGGCGTGCGCACAGTTGCGGTTTCCAGCTCGCCGAAATCTGGAGTGACAAGAATGGCCGCAGCCTTTGTCGTGCGAGCGAAGCCGGCGTATTTCTGGTTCGCAATGAAGGTCAGCTGTCCGGGGCCAGCCTCCTCGATGCCCGCAACTCCAGTGATCTCAAGGTCGGCTGGCCCGCGGTATTCGGCATCGAGTTCCCGGGCTAGGTCATCCAGCTTCATGGATTGGATTGTAGTGGAGTGGAGCTTCTGTCACTCAAATAGGTCAGTCTGACTTGGTCGATCGTCAGCCTTGCGCCGGGCCGGACTGGCTATCGCCGCAACCACAACAAATTCGGCGATCGATGACCGCGGGACGAACATTCTCTGTGTGTTTGAGCGGATATCGGGTGGAACGAGAAAAATCCCGGAGCCGTCGAGCAGGGTTGCATCGTTGCCTGCCATACCCTCGATGGAGTCTCCGTCGGTCAAGCGCAGCCGCAGCCACAGCCCTTCGGTTCGAGGACGCCCCGTGTAACTCTTGCGCAGCAGACTCTCGGGGTTGTCCACTTCGCCGGAATTGAAGTCGCGGACATAGCAGATCCACTTGATCTCCTTAAGAGGAAGCGCCGCTACTTTGCCAGCCAGGTCGAGCAGCTCGATACCATCCTCGTGGACGAAGTGGGCGGAGGGCAGGTAACCAGCCAGCCATTCGCGGCTGAATTTTCGTACGATCACCTTTTTCCGGCTGGATGGCATTGGCGTCTCGGAGACGACTGAAAACAAAGCACCTTGAACCCCGGATTGTTACATATTCCTTTCAAAAAGCAGCGAAAAGTGTGCAGAACGGTAGCCAATCCGTCATCAATATGTTAAGTTATTGTTTTGCAATCAGCGCCCGTGCGCCCCTAACTCTTTCAAAATGTATGCCTTAAGGTGATATCCAGAGGGCGGAATGGGACGGCGGCTGGAGCGGTATCGCACGCATGCCCGACTACATATACCTTCTCGAAAATCGGCTTTCCCCCGCCCAACAGAACGCCTTGCAAGTCATTCGCGAGGCCGCCCGCCAATCCGGCATGACCGTCTTCCTCACCGGTGGCGCCGTTCGCGACCTCACCAGCGGCTCACCCGTCCGGGACCTCGACCTGTCGGTGCAGGGGAAAGTCTCGGAACTGAAGCCCCGGCTCAAGCAGGCAGGCGCCGTCATTTGGGGCGAACACACCCCGTCACACACTCTCTTTGCCCGGTTCCCCGGCGGCGTGCGCATTGAAGTGAGCAGCACCCGTCGCGAGGAGTTTCCTAAGCCTGGCAAGCCTGTCTATCACACCGGGAGCATTCTAGAGGACCTTCGCCGGCGCGACTTTACTGCGAATGCCATGGCACTCTCGCTGAATGAAGGTTCCTACGGTCTGCTCATGGATCCGCTCAACGGCGTCGCCGATCTCGAAGCGCGGGTCCTGCGCCTGGTGAGCAACTACGGCTTCCTCGAAGACCCGATCCGGCTGATTCGGGCCGCTCGTTTGAAGGCCCGCCTCGGATGGGAACTTGAAGAGAAGACCCAGGCCCGTTTCGAGAACGCTAAAGCCGAAGGAGTGATCAGTCTCATCACCCCCTACCAGCAGGGCTACGAGGTCGAAGAGATCGTCCACGAGGAAGATGGACTGAAGATCCTGAAGGCCCTTGAGGCAGACGGCTGGATGAAGGTGCTGTTTCCCGCCTGGACCAGCGCCAAGGTTGACGCGGAGGCCCTCGATGCGATGCGCGAGGTCCTGGTGCAGCTCCAGATGCAGGGAGTTAACCCCGATCAGTCCGCGGCCCAGGCGCAATTGCTGACCGCAAAGCTGTCGAGCAAGGATCTGGCCGCTCTCAAGAAGATGTTTGCCCGGCAGGGCTTCGTCAAAGAGTGGGAGAGCCAGGAGGAACGCGCCAAAGAGGTCGGCAAACGGCTCATCAGTAAAGAGGCGGCGACACCGTCGGCTGCCTGGAAGCTCCTCACCTCCGCCGACCCGGAAGCGGTGCTCTGGCTTGGCATGACCAGCAAGAACGCGGCCGTGCAGCAGAAGTTTAAGGACTTCTTCACGCTCTGGCCTGAGTCGCGCGCCCGAATCCCCTACGCGATCATGCAGGAGATGCGCATTACACCCGAGCTTCCCGGTTATCAGGACCTGGTCAAGAGCATTTTCTTTGAGCTGATCGATGGCAAGCTGACCACCGAAGAGGAGATCCGGCAGTATCTTGAGCCGCATTCGCCCCCGGCGCCTCCGCCACCAGTCACGATTCGCCGCACCCGCGCCAAGAAAGGTGCGCGCAGCGTCGAAGCACGCGAGATCGACGAAGAAGAGGCCCCAATGCCGCGGCCCCACGGAGATGACGAGGGCGGCGAGGAGATCGATGAAGAGGGCGACCTGGGCGATGAGCGTGTCGAACTGATCGCCCGCAGCGCGCTGGCAGCGCTTCCTCAACCGGAGGTGGTTCCGGCTCCAGCAATCGTAGCAGGGGCTGCGCTGCCCTCTGTCGCTCCCACCGCGAAAGCCGCAAAATCCGCCGTCAAGGCAGCCTCGGAAGCGAAGCCGACGGCGTAAGACCCCGGTTGTAGCTGCGCCGGAGCCACAGGCCAAGGCAAAGGCCGCCCCGGAGCCAGCTCCGAAGCCTACACAGAAGGCCGTGAAACCCGAGCCTGCCAAGGTAGTTCCAGCTGCTAAGGCAAAACCTGCCGCGAAACCGTCAATCAAGGTCGCAGCGAAGGCAGTTCCTGCGAAGACAGCCGCCAAGTCGGCCACTTCTAAATCCGCTAAACCAACCCCTGCAAAATCGGCGAGCGCAAAATCAGCGCGTCCGGCGGTGAAAGCTGCGTTGAAGTCAGCGGCAAAGTCGAGGCCTGTGCTCAAGAAGCCGGCGCTGAAGAAGGCCGCCATCAAGCAAACGGCGAGCAGTAAACTGCGAAAGATCGTAACGAAGCCGCGTCCGGCCAAAGCCATCGTCAAAAGCAAGCCAGCGGTGGGTAAGGCAAAGCCGGCGATCAAGAAGAAGGTCGTCTCCAAGCCAGCCAAGAAGGCAGTTCCGGCCAGGAAGAAGCGCTAAGCCACCTTCTGAACGCATGCGATGGGAACGCACGGGATAGCTCTGGCCTGATTCAGGTTGATCGCTGGCGGCAATCCCTCGCATGATATGTTCGTCTTCATCCGAACAAACCTCTCGGAGACCGCCTCTCGATGAAAATATCCGCATTGCGCGTTGCAGTCGTGCTGGCGCTCTTGACCGCAACCAGCCTCTTTGCCCAGACCACTAACGATCCTAGACTCGTCGGCGCCTATACATTCCACCGTTCAGGCTGGACTTACGTGCACCTGGAGGGAACTCCGGAGCAGATCGGTTTCCAGCACGGATACCTGCTTGCCGCAGAGATTGCCGACACACTCAATGTGCTCAAGCTTGAGAGCACCCATCCGACCGGACGAGACTGGCAGTTCTTCCGAGACGCTTCGAAGAACATGCTCTGGCCCCACATCGATCCGGAATATCAACAGGAATTGGCAGCCATCGCTGAAGGAGCCAAGGCGAAAGGTGTCGACATCGACGTGTGGGACATCGTCGCGATGAACGCGGAGATGGAATTGTCGGAATACTATGTGCCCTGGCTAAACAAACAGCAGCACGCGCAGAGTGCGCCGCATCTCTCCGCGCCCGGCAACTGCAGCGCCTTCATCGCTACTGGCAGCTATACCAAAGACGGCAAGATCGTCATTGCGCACAACAACTGGTCGAGCTACGCCGACGGTTCGCGCTGGGTGATGGTCTTCGACATTGTCCCTAAGGGAGGCCATCGGATTCTGATGGACGGACTGCCCGGCGTCATCACCAGCAACGACGATTTCGGGATCAATGACGCGGGTATTATGTCGACCGAGACGACCATAACCCAGTTCGTCGGCTGGGACGTCAACGGCAAGCCAGAGTTCATGCGTTCGCGTAAGGCCCTGCAGTATGGCGGATCAATCGATGAATACGTCGCCATAATGAAAGAGGGCAACAACGGCGGTTACGCCAACGACTGGCTGATCGGCGACCGCAAGACCGGGGAGATTGCCTACCTCGAGCTGGGGCTCAAGAACACTCCGCTGTGGCGCACCAGGGACGGATACTTCATGAGCTCCAACTTTCCGCGCGACCCGAAGCTGATCAAGGAAGAGACCGAGGGCTTCAATCCCAACAATCTCGCCTCGTCAATGAACGCGCGGCACCGGCGTGGCGATGCGCTGATCGCGCAGAACAAGGGAAGCATCGACACCACCTTCGCCGAGCATTTCCTCTCCGATCATCTCGACAGCTACACGGGCAAAGTCGACGCCGCCGAGCGCAGCTTATGCGGGCATGTCGACAAGTCGCCGCGCGGCGTTCCGGAGTGGGACCAGAAGCCCTACACACCCTTCGGTGCGGTGCAGGGGAAGGTCACAGACAGCGATATGACTGCGAAGATGAGCTTCATCGCCCACGCAGGGCATCCCTGCGGAGAAGACTTCCTTGCGGCGCCATTCCTGGCCGCACATCCTGAGTATCACTGGATGTCGCCCATCCTCAATGATATGAAGTCCGGTCCGTGGACGGTCTTTGCCTCAGGCGAACGCCAATAGTCTAAGTTCGCCTAAAGACTTCATTATTTCGGAGACGCTGGTGGCGCAGCAGATCCCGGGCCGGGTAGAAACTGCGTCGTATACGCCGTCTTCGGGTCGAAGGGCTTCTTGATGATCTTCAGATCAAGCAGCTGCTGATACATCGTCTGCCAGCGAGCTGCGGCGAATTGCCCCAGCTGGCTCCCGGTCGGGTCGGAGCCGGTGATGAAATGTCCATCCTTCAACGCCTGGTAGGTGAAGGCCATCTGATCCCGACTCATCGCCGGGTTTAGCTTCGAGATCATCTCATTCGCGGCGGCTGGATCGTTCATGTAGTCGCGCCAGCCGCGCAATGAGGCACGCACAAACTTTGCCACAATTTCTGGATGCTCCTTAAGAAAGGAAGTCGAGGTGTCAAAGACGCGATAAGGGTCGTAGCCGGTGTCGCTGGTCAACAGCGTCCGCACCTGCGCGCCCGATTTGCGCGCAAAGAAAGGCTCCGAAGTGATGAAAACCTGCTGGATATAAGCTGGGTCCTGAAGAAAATTGGAGACGCTGTAAGTCGCGGGAATGGTCCGTAGGTTTTTCAGCTGGAAGCGCGCCAGTAGATACGCAAACCAGGTTGATCCCGGCTTCACCGCAACGGTATGTCCCTCAAGGTCGGCAAAGCTATGCACGTCGGAATCGGCATGGACCATGATGCCCTGAGGATCATGTTGCATGGTCGCGCCAACCGCGATCAGTGGCGTGTCGTTGCCGACGGCCTCGAGTACTTTATCCGATGAAGCCATGCCAAACTGGACAGCATTAGACGCAACTTGTTGCTCACCAGTGATATAGGGACCGCCCGGGACGATGGTCACGTCAAGGCCCTCATCTTTGTAATAGCCCTTGACCAGCGCGTCGTAGAAGCCGCCCTGCTCAGGCTGCGGATACCAATCGGTCAAAAATTTGACAGGGTAGAGACCGTCAGCCGGCTTCCTGGCGGAGCAGCCCGAAAACACCGCCGCGCCGCAGCCCACAAAGAGCAGCAAATATCCGCAGATTAGCTTCGACATAAGCCAGCCTAGCATTCTGGATTTCGAGAGCGTGAGCGAAATTTACAGCTTCAGCTTGTCTCCCAGATAAGCGGCGAACGCAACCAGCGCGGCATCGCTGCCGTGCCGCCCGACCAGCTGAACTCCCGCACCGTCGAGCGGAATCGCGACAACCGGAGCTCCGGCCAGACTCGCCGGTGACGTATAGCGTAGGATTTTTTTTCGCGTATCGGAATGGTCGGCGCCGATCGTCAGCGAGCTAACCGGAGTGCAAGGCAGGATCAAGAAATCGTAGAGGTCGAAGAGCCGATCGAAGCCGTCTCTGAATTCTTCATGGCGGCCACGCAACCGGTGCAACTCATCTTCGGAGATCGACGCGCCCCAGGCCAGACGCTCGGCAATCGCCAACTCGAAGTGCTCAAAATATCCGGCGTGGACGGCAGCGGCTTCGCTTGCCTGGATCGGCGCAAAGATCTCGAACGAGTCTTTCCAGATACTGCTATCGAAGGTACCGAGGACAATATCCAGGCCACGCAGAGTCTCCTTGAACGAATCGAACGCCCGAAGCACCTGTTGCTGAGCGTCGTGAAGGAAGGCAGAATCAACGGAACCGATTCGGAGCGCCCGGTCACGAGGATGCGTCACAACCGGAACGTCCAGCAACGCATTCGCCAGCAATGGAGCGTCGCGCAAATCGCGAAAAAGCCAGCCTAGAGTGTCGAATGAAACCGCCAGATGCGCCGCGCCGCGCCAGTCTCCGAGTCCTACAGAAGAGCGGTAGCCGGCGAGTCCGCAAAGCGCCGCCGGGCAGCGGATCGAGCCACCTGTGTCGGTGCCGATTGCTGCAACCGCTGAGCCTTCCTGCACGCTGGCCGCAGCTCCGCTTGACGAGCCTCCAGTCAGCCAGACGGGATTGCGCGGCTGCGCGCAGTCGCCGTATTCGGGATTTTCTCCTGTGATGCCATAGGCGAGCTGGTGCAGATGCGTCTTGCCGGTCAGCACCGCGCCCTGGCTACGCAGCCGCTCAGCGACCCATGAGTCAGCCGCCGCAACGCCATTGTGTTCGGCATCGAAGCGCGATCCGCAGGTCGTTGGAAATCCCGCGAGGTCAAAGCAGTCCTTGAGCGAAATCGGTAGGCCATAAAGCGGCGGACGCGCAGCCGGAACAGGGAACCGCTGAGGCAGCGCCGAGGCCTCGGCCAGAGTCCAGTCGTGGTCAGCTGCTAGATAGACATTTCGGCCAGCGTTGCTATTCGCGTGATGGAGAGCTGATGTTGCGACCTGCACAGGATCGGGATCGCGTTTGCGAACCAGCCTGCGCAGCTCTTCCGTCTGTGAGATCGAAGTATTGTCGGCGCTCATCTCTGCATTCTATCCGCGCCGTCGAAGAGCACGGCATGGGCGCGAATTCTCCGCATTGGGATTCTTGCGGTTCATGCTAAATTGCGACATGGGTGCAAAGAAATCTAGTGATCCCTCCGTCAATTCAAAGGACGAGGAACGAATGGCGGAAATCGTCGCCTTTACGGCGAAGACCCTCGATACCGCTCGCCCTGTGCCTTTCGGCGCTCTGATTGTGAACTCAAGGACAGGCGAACGACTGCTTCGCGCCGTCAACGCTGTTGCCACGGAAAACGACCCCAGCTCGCACGCCGAGCTTCGTGCCGTGCGTCTCGCCTGCAAGAAGCTGAAGCAGCCATCGCTTGCCGGCTACACCATGTACTCGACCTGCGAGCCTTGCCCCATGTGTATGTCCAACGCGCTCTGGGCGAGGCTCGACCGCGTGGTCTTCGGAGCGACGATCGCCGACGCCAGTAAACACTGTCTCCAGATTCATATTCCCGCGAAGACCGTCGCAGCCCGCAGCGACATGGAGTGCGTCGTGCACGGGCCGGTGCTGCGTAAGGAGTGCTACGAATTGTTCACTCATCCCAATATGCTCGCGGCCTTCGCGCTATGGTCGAACCGCAAGCCAGGGAAAGGAGCTAACTGATGGCCGTTGCACCGCCTGTGGACTCGGCGCCTCTGGCCGCGGCGCTGTCGGCGCTGGTTGGCGATCCTTCGCGAGTCATCGACAATCCTCAGGTCGTCGACCGCCTCTCTCGTGATTTCTATTGGTACTCGCCCGTGCTCAAGAAGCTGCTCGACGGCAAACGCGGCGACGTCGTCGTACAGCCGGTCAACGACGAAGAGGTGCGGCGCGTGCTCGCCTATTGCTACGAACACGAGATTCCCGTCACTGCTCGTGGAAGCGGAACCGGGAACTACGGGCAGGCCGTGCCACTCCATGGTGGCGTCGTCCTCGACCTGCAGCACATGGACCAGATCGAGCAGATCACCGCAGACGGCGTCGCCCAATGCCAGCCCGGAGTTCGCCTCGCGGTGCTCGAGGCCGAAGCGCGCAAGTCTGGATGGGAGCTGCGCTGTTATCCGTCGACTGTGGTCAAGGCATCGATCGGAGGATTCCTCGGCGGAGGCTCAGGCGGCATCGGTTCGATTGCCAACGGAGGCCTGCGCGACTTCAACACCGTGCGTGCGATCGAGGTCGTCACCATGGAGGCGCAGCCTCGAGTGCTCAAATACGAGGGCGAGAAAGTCCACGACATCCTTCACGCCTGGGGAACCAACGGAATCATCACCCGCATCTGGCTCGCTCTCGCCCCCGCGGTCGAGTGGGCGCAATGTTCCGTTGCCTTCGATACCTTCGACGCGGCCTTCACCTTTGCCGAAACCATCGCGAATTCCGCCGACTGGACCAAGCGCCTGATCACCGTCTTCGAATGGCCGATCCCTTCCTTCTTCGCACCGGTCAAACACCTGGTTCACGATGGCAAGGCGCTCATCTTCTTCATGATCGCGGCCGCGCAGATGGACGCCTTCCAGAAGCTGGCAACGCAGTCAGGGGGCGCCGTTACATTTTCCGGGCCTCATGCCAGCTTCAAGACCAGCCCGCTACTCTCTGACTACACCTGGAACCACACGACGCTATGGGCAATTCGTGCCGATGCCAGTTACACATACCTGCAGTGCGGCTTTGATAGGGTTCGCGTGAGAGAGCAATTCGCCGAACTCAAGCGCCGATTTAGCGATGACTTTCTTTTTCATATTGAGTTTATGAAGAACGGACACGGCATGATCGTTCCCGGCTCCATTCCGGTAGTGCGCTTCACCACCGAAGAGAGACTCAACGAAATGATCGACACCTGCCGCATGATCGGCGTGACCGTCGCCAACCCACACGTGAACAACGTCGAGGGCGGAGGCCGCTACCGGCAAGACAACGTACAGTTGCTCGCCAAGCAACAACTGGACGCAAAGGGATTGCTGAACCCCGGAAAGATGGCAACATTTGTGCGCACAACGGTTACAGAAGCGAGCGCGCAATGAAAACTTGGGTTCCGGATGAGCGCAACTTCGCCTATCTAACCTGGAAACAGGTCGACGCGCTCAGCAGGGAAGAGACGCTGCTGGTCCTTCCCACTGCCGCCGTCGAGCAACACGGCCATCATCTACCTCTGGCCACTGATACGCTGCTGAACAACTACATGCTCGGCAGGGGACTGGAGCTTCTGCCGGCTGAAATGCCTGTCTACGCGCTGCCCCCTGTCTGCTATGGCAAGAGCAACGAGCACATGGGTTTTCCCGGAACGCTCTCCGTCTCGGCGACCACGTTTATGGCGGTGATCCGCGATATTGGCGCAAGTCTTGCTTCGTCTGGTTTCAAGAAACTCGTAATCTTCAATACCCATGGTGGCAACGCAGCGTTGGTCGACGTGATAGCGCGAGATTTACGCGCCGAGTTCGGCCTGCGCACCTTCAGTCTCTTTGGATCGGGTGGCGCAATCTTCGAGGGTCTCAATCCCCAAGAGAAGGCCTACGGTTTCCATGCCGGAGAAGTGGAGACGGCGCTCCTGCTTAGCGCCACTCCGGAGCTCGTGCATACCGATCAATACACGGTGAACTACATCGCTGACATCAACAAACCCGAATTGCTCAAGCCGGAATTCTCCAGCGCCAACTTCGCCTGGCTTACGCGTGACATCGCGGAGAGCGGCGTGATGGGCGATCCGAACCCTGCGACTGCAGAGAAGGGCGATAGGTGGATCGCGGCCGCAGCGCAGCGAATAGCGGAGGCATTGACCGCGATGTGTCACTATGAGAACAGGTTTCGCCCGTGAGCTCAGGTGCCGCCCACAGATCCCTGATCGACTGTGGCTCCGGAGTGCGGCTGGAGCGCGGTGTGCCATGTGAATTGTCCGACGGCGTCACCCTGGTCTCTGACCATTATTATCCCTCGGACCCCGGACCACATCCTACCCTCCTCATGCGTCAGCCCTATGGTCGCGATATTGCCTCGACCGTCGTCTATGCGCACCCGGTGTGGTTTGCACGGCATGGTTATAACGTGGTCATTCAGGATGTTCGCGGTCGCGGAGACTCTGAGGGCGAGTTCTATCCATTTCGCCACGAGCGTGACGACGGCGCAGAGGCGATCCGTTGGCTGCGCAACACGGCCTGAATCCGACGGTAAAGTCGGGCATGTACGGCTTCTCCTACCAGGGAATGACCCAGCTGCTCGCAGCCTCTGCGCAGCCTGAGGGGTTGGTCTGCATCGCGCCGGGCATGACCGCGCACGATCTCTATCGCGGCTGGTTTTACCACAACGGCGCGCTGCGACTATCGTCGACGTTGGGCTGGGGCCTTCAGATGCTCAAGGAAGATGCGCGGCGTCTCGGGCTCAAGGAGGGTAGCGCCGCTCTTGAGACAGCTTGGCTCAACGTGCGTAACGAGCCCTTGCACGCGCCATATCGGCATCGCTCTGTGCTGTTGCGGGAGGGAATGCCGTCATACGTCCTCAACTGGTTCGACCATGATCATCCGTCGCCCTATTGGACGGAGATGGATATAAGTCAGTCACTGTTGCAAATCAATGTCCCCGCGCTGCATGTCTCAGGATGGTTCGATACTTATCTCAATGGAAGCATCGACGGATTCCTCGCATTGACCAACCATGCAGGTTCAGAGCACGCCCGCAAGAACCAATATCTCGTCGCGGGACCATGGGTTCATATTCCCTGGGGCGACCTAATCGGCGAGCAGAACTTCGGTAGGGAAGCGCTGCTTGATACCGATCCGATCCTTCTGCGTTGGTTCAATCACTGGCTCAAAGACTCCGGAGAGTTCAACGCGGTACCGAAGATACGCCACTTCGCGCTAGGTACGAATGAATGGAACTCTGCCGAGACATGGCGCACCGAAGAGGCGATCGAACTGTTTCTGCACAGCGCCGGCAGTGCAAACTCGCGCAAGGGAAGCGGGTCACTGTCCATCTCACCGCCTGCTTCGGAAGAGCCGCGAGACATCTTTGTCTACGATCCAGAGGTCCCTGTCTACGGCCCCGGCGGCGCCAATTCGTTGAGCGGACCAACGAACCAAGCAGCGCTGGAGATGGGAAACAATTTGCTTGTCTACACAAGCGCTCCACTGACCGAGCGGGTCCACGTCTTCGGTCATCCAGAGGTGGAGATCCACTGCGCGACCTCCGCGAATTCAGCGGACCTTGTGGCGAAACTGGTGAAGGTTACTCCGGATGGCCGGGCAGACTTTATCTGCATCGGCATTGCGCGGTCGAGCTATTTGTTTCGCGGATCGACCTATTCGGCAGACGCTATACATCGCTGGCGGTTCACTCTCGAGCCGACCTCATGTGTCTTCCTTGCGGGTGAGTCGATCCGCCTTGAGATTGCTGCATCGGCGTTTCCACTCTATGACCGCAATCCATCGGTTGCAGGCGTAAAGCCCAGCATTGCCGATGCCTCAAACTGGCGGCGCTCGACGCATATGGTATTGCACCAGCCCGGATATGCCTCGCTGCTCCGGCTGCCCATCGTGAAAGGCGAAGCATGACGGAGACGCGCGAGGTCCCGCACATCTATCTTCGCGGTGTGACCAAGCGCTATGGCCCGGCAGCGCCGGTGCTCGAGAATATCGACCTGACCGTGCGCAAAGGGGAGTTCGTTAGCATCATAGGACCTTCCGGCTGCGGCAAGTCGACGATCCTCAAGCTGGTCTCCGGCCTGACTCTGGTTACTTCCGGAACACTCCTGGTCGATGGCATGACTCCGGCGAACGCCCGCGAGATCGTCTCGTTCATTTTTCAAGACCCAACGCTTCTGCCGTGGAGAACTGTGGCGAAAAATGTTGCCCTTTCGCTCGAGCTCGATCATTCGCCACGCGAGACGCGTCCGGAAAAGATCAATGCGTTGCTTGAGCTCGTTGGCCTGAGTCGTGTAGCAAAGTTGTATCCGCGGCAGCTCTCGGGCGGCATGAAGATGCGCGTCTCGATCGCTCGCGCCCTCGCCAGCAAGCCGCGAATTCTCTTGATGGACGAACCCTTCGCCGCGCTCGACGAGATGAGCCGCGATCGTCTTAACGAAGAATTGCTACGCCTTAAAGGCGAGCTGAAGTGGACGGTGCTGTTTGTCACGCATTCAGTTGCGGAAGCGGTCTATCTCTCCGACCGAATCATTGTCCTCGCTCCGCATCCAGGTCGCGTAGCCCATGAGATCACCGTCGATCTGCCCTCGTCGCGCAATGCCGAGCTCCGTTCAAGCGCGGCGATGGATGAATGTATCGCCGTCGTCTCCCGGGCGTTAAGGGGGGCGCACAATCTATGAGGAAGCACGTCATCACCGTATTGAACGCCTGCATTGTGCTGGCCTTGCTGCTCTTGTTGTGGCAACTGCTGGTGTGGGCCCTCTCGATACCGAAGTACATGTTGCCTACGCCTTGGGCGGTCGCGCGGACGGTCGTCCACCGTTACGACTCGTTGCTTACCTCGATCTGGATAACCGGCCAGGCGGCCGCGGGCGGTTTGTTGGCGAGCATCCTTGTCGGCGTGGTCATCGCGTTGATCTTTGCGCAGTCGCGTTGGATCCGACGCATGTTCTATCCGTACACGCTGCTGCTGCAGACGGTGCCGATCCTGGCGATCGCTCCGCTGATCCTCATGTGGATGGGGCCGGGCATTCTCTCCGTCATGTGCGTGGCCTTCATCATCTGCCTTGCGCCGATCATCGCTAACACGACCCAGGGCCTGATCAGCGTCGACCAGAACCTCATCAATCTCTTCCTGATGCACAACGCCAATCCAGCCCAGGTGATGTGGAAGCTGCGCTTGCCCAACTCCATTCCTTCGCTCTTCACCGGCATCCGCATTGCCAGCGGTATCTCGGTGATCGGCGCGATTACCGGCGAACTCTTTGCCGGATCGAGCCGCGTCGGTGTCGGTGGACTTGGCTATTCGATCCTGTATGCGAGCTCGCAGCTCGAAACCGACTATCTCTTCGCGCTCGTTTTTGCAGCGACCATCCTGGGTTTCTCGTTTTTCTTTATCATGATGTTTTTGGAGTGGTACTTCCTTCATAATTGGCATGAGTCGGCGCGCGCTCCTGAAACTGAATAGGTCCAAAACCGAATAGGAAAGATAGAAACGATGCTGCGACTGGAGTCTTCCACCGGCTGGTGGCTCACCAGCCATCCCGATCACGCGCGCCTCGCCGCCGCTTTCGCCGAGCACTGGGGCAACCAGCGCTTCGCACCGCCCGAGCCCCGCGCCCATGTGCTCAATGGCATCGCCACCCACGATGACGGCTGGGCTGCCCGCGATGCCGCGCCTCAGATCACAAGGCAGGGCAAACCCAGCGCGTTCTCGACGGAGTTAGTAGGGAAGTACTCAGCATTTGAGGAGATCGATCTCGCCGACTATCTCGCGGTTCGCGATCGCGCTGTGAAGTTAGTCGCTGAGTCAGATGCTTATGCCGCGATCCTGGTCTCAATGCACACCTACAACCTTCTCGCTGAGCGAGCCGATCGCTCGACGATAGTTCCGGATCAACTGCCTGTGCTGGACGCCTTCCTCGCCGATCAGAGAGCGCTACAGCAGACGCTCTTCACGAAAATACAGGGCGACTCTGCGCTCAATGCTGAAGAGAGATCGCGTGAACGGATCGAGGATCACTTCCGCCTGCTCCAGGCGTGCGACAACCTCTCGTTGTTGAGCTGCGTCGATTACCAGAAACCGGCAACTCTGCTTCACCCGCTGCGCCTCAAAGATGGAAGCGCGAAACCGGTCGTGGTGGAGTCGTTGGGCGAGCGATACTTCTGCCTGACTCCATACCCCTTCGACATTTCCCCGGTGAAGATTGAGTTTCCATCTCGTCACGTCGAAGGCAAGATCTTTGCAAGCGCCCAGGCGCTGCAGGAGCAGTTCGCCGATGCGGAAGTGACGATGCTCAGCGTGACCGTCACCGCTTAGAAGCCGATCGGAAACGGAAACGGCCCAGATGGCACAAGCTCTCCGGGCCGTCTTAACTCCGCGTTAGTTCAGAAGGTCAGCCCCAATGACATCTGGATTTGCCGCTGAGAGCCGATGGTGTGAGTCACAAACCCTAGGCCAAAGGGACAATTATAGAAACCCGTATTCGTGTCATTTCCAACGCCGCAAGGGCTGGACGGCAGCGCCCCTGTAGGTGCGCCGGGGCCGGAATTGGGGTAGGCGGGAAACGAATTGTAGTTTTGATTTTGCGAGACCTCATTGCCGGGCACGTCGAAGCTGGCAGTGTTGGTCAGGTTATACACATCGAAAGTGTACTTCAGATTGAACCGTTCGGTAATTGCAGTGTTCTTGACCAGGGACGCATCCCAGCGCTTCTGGAAGGGCTGCCGGAAAATGTTGCGTTGACCGTTTGTGAAGTTGGTTTCGTAAGGGTCGGTCGTGGGAATGCCGCCGCCAAACGACCCAGGAGCGAGAAGCGGCACGGTGAAACAGGAGGGTTTGAGCGCGGCCCCACCGTAATCTGCGGGGTTGTCATTCGCGAAGGCGCCCGAGTGACCTGTCTTCGCGGTTTTTGCTGTGCAACCCGCAGCCAGCGGAACGATGGGGTTGGTGATGCCGTTGTTCGTGCTGTAGTAGATGCTGCCGACCGCGCCTGTGAAATCAATGATGCTATAGGGTTGACCGCTCTGCAGCACGGCCAATCCGACAAATTGCCAACCGTTCGCCAGATACCCCTCGACGGAATGTTTTGGAGCGAGATTGGGAACCTGGAAGACGTAAGTGAAATTGACGACATGGGTGCGGTCGAAGTCGGACGAACCGTAGGCGTCTTGCAGGTTCAACGGATTGTTGCCGTTGTAGAAGAGCCCCAGGCCGCTCTGTTCGTCAGTCGCATGCGAATAGGTATAGGAGAGGCCCAATTGAAAGTCATGGCTCATGCGCTTTTCGACATGCACCTGCAGGGCGTTGTAAGCGTCAATGCCGGCGGCCTTGTAGTCGATCGACTCAGCGGCATATCCGATGTACGGCACCCGGTGGTCGACGTTACCCCCCTCGTAGTCAGCCAGATACCCGGTTCCGTCCGGCAGGTTCACTCCGCCCACGGTGTAACCGTATGTATAGTTCTGCCCATGGATGGGTGCGGTGGGCGTGGCGATTCCGGGCTGGTTGAAGGGAACCGGAATCACCTGATGGCGGCCAACATTCCCCACATATCCGATATCTACCGCGACGTCGTTGCGTGGCTGCCACTGGATATCCAGTGTGTAGTTAAAGGTGTAGGGAAGTTTGTTTGCTCGGTCATACACACCGAGTGAGATAGGTTGGCCAAAGTCGTCGATGGCCGCAAGGTTGGGCAGATAGTTGGCCAGGTCAGAAGCCTTTGGGTTGGTAGGAGCCGGGCTCAGCACCGAGCCGTAGGGATTCTCCAGATTCCCCTCGATGTCGCTGCCTCCGCAGGTTGGCAGATAACCCTCGTAGTAGGTGAGAGTTGAGGTTGGGCAGGTCTGCGCAGTCACAAAGGGAAGTTGCTGGTTGACGCCGAATGGACCGCCGGTAACGGTCCCGATGGCGTAACCGGGCGAGAAGTAGCTGAACAGCTCGCCGCGGTCGTAATACATGCCAAAGCCGGAGCGCACGACGACCTTGCCATGCAACTCATCCGGCTGCCATGCAATGCCAAGACGTGGTCCGATCCCCCACTGGCGGCCAGTGAGCGTGGTGTTACTCACGCCCTGTGTCCCGTTTTTGTTATTGCCCGCAATGATGAAGCCGGGATTGGTGATCTCGTCCTCAACCGCATTGTAGTTGTAGAGTGACGGATCGAAATTGAAGATGCGCCCTTCTTTCTCCGTCAGTCCGCCATCCCAGTCGTAGCGGATGCCAGCCGTGAGGCTGATGTTCGAAGTTACCTGGAACTTGTCCTGAAGGTATATTCCGAGTTGATTGGCGCGGTAGTACCGGCTAGCGTTGCCCTGCAAAAAACTGCTGACAAAGAAGCCGGTCGATGAACCGCCCGGTGTTACGAAGCCTTGAACCAGCTGACTGAGATCGTCGCCGGTGATCGTCCCGGTGCCGGTGCGCTTATCAATGGTATTGAGCTGCGTATAGCTATAGCTGGCGCCGAAGCTAACCGTGTGTTTGCCAAGCATCCAGATCGCATTGCCCGAGGGCTGGAAGCGATTCTGAAACGAGCCCGTATTCGACCCCTGTGCCTCCGCATTTGGACCGATATTCAGAATGCCGGTTGAGACCCCCGCATTGTAAGCCGCATCGCCGAGTACGTTGACGATTGAGACGCCCGGAAAATACGTCGAGCCGAAAGTATTGATCGCCGCTGTACCCGCATTGCCGCCTGGAATACTTTGAGGAGTAAAGGGCTGCTGATTGTTGGCGTAAATCTTCTCCCGTATAAAGCCGAAGGTCTGCGTAGTGCTGAGGTTCGGCTTCACGAGGTAAGTGTTGTTGATCGAGGCGACCTGCGCACCGGCATCAAGGAACTGTGTGAATCCGGGGACGCTCGAGTAGGCGTAGGGCGCAACAGTAGGATCGTGCTGGTAGTAATACTTCAGCGCGACGGTGTCCTTTGTGTTCCAGTTGTAGTCGAGGTTCGCGACTGCCTGATCAGCGGTAAAACGTCCGGTTCCAGGTAGGAATGCGTCGTAGGCGTGGGTCGGCGAGAGATTGGCGGAGCCAGTGTCGTTGGGTATCAGCCATTTACCGGGCTCGCCGGCAAGCGAGGGCGAGTTGAAGAGTGCCAAAGCGGTTTGGTCGATATTGGCCCCGGTTAGGGTTGTCCCGTACTGGGCGTTGACCAGGTTCGCGATATCCCCTGAGTCGCGGGTGGTATCGCTGAGCCCGACCGGGACATTCAGGAACGAGTCGCCAATCTCCTGGTCCGAGACATGCAGGTGCTGGTACGCGACAAAGCCAAAGAGCTTGTTCTTGATGATCGGACCGCCGAAGGTGCCGCCGGCAATATAGCGATGCAACTCCGGATTCTTCTTGTTCGCGGGAATCGCATCGTCGTTCTTAAAAAAGAACGGATCTGCGTTAATCCAGTTGGTGCCGCGGTGAACGTATGCCTGCCCGTGGAAGGCGTTTGTGCCAGAGGACGTGCTGAGGTCGATGTGCGCGCCGCTCGTGCCCCCCTGCTGAGCGTCATACATCGAGGCGTTCACGCGGACTTCCTGAATCGTTTCCGGAGCGGGTGTCGGGATCGAGTTACCGATCGCGAGATAGACCGAAGCGCTTGACTGAATGACGCCGCCAGCGCCGATGTTGCCGACGCCCGTGCTGTTGACCACACGCGCTGAGCCAACCTGGCTGGTGCTCTTTCCATTGAAGAGCGTGCTGCCGTCGACACCGTTTAACAAGAAGCTGTTCGAGGTGTCACGCTGGCCGTTGGCCCAGATAGGAGCGTTCCCGAGACCGCTGTTAGCCCCAGTGCCTCCGGGCAATTCGGCGTTGACCCCCGGCGATAGAATGGCCAGCCCGGTAAAGCTTCCGGTTGAGAGCGGTATATTGTCGATCTGGTTCTTATCCAGCACATAACCGTTGGTGGTGTCCGTCGCATTCAACAGCGGCGTAGCCTCTACCTCGACGGACGTGCTGACCGTGCCGACCTTGAGGCTGACGTTCAGAGTGACGGTACGTTCAGCCTGTACATTGATGCCGGGATACTTGGAGCTATCGAAGCCATCGCGCGTGTAGGTCAGCGTATAGGAGCCGATTGGAAGGTTCACGAAGGCGTAGGTACCGCTGGAGTTGGATGTTGCTGTGCGCGTCAGGTGAGTGGAGTCTTCAACCGCAGTAATGTTGGCGTCAGGAATCGCGCTTGCGGAAGAGTCGGTAATGGTTCCGGTTATGCCGCCGAGAGTCTGTTGGGCCAGGATCGTCGAACAACAGCCGATAGCGAAGACTGATACCGCAAATATCTGGAGATAGAGTGTCTTTACTTTTGAATGCATGAGTCCTGGGCCTCCGTTACGGGTAGAAGCTGGGGGAAAACCATCGGTCAAAATCTGACCGTTTTCTAAAAAGCGCTACGGTAAAGCGGTGGGTGCGCTTAGCTATGTGTTAGCGGCCTTGGATGTGGCCAATTCTCTGGGATTGGGTTGAGGATAGCGTAAGATTCTTCAGCGCCATAGAGAAAAATTCATACCCTGTTCATCGGCGCTTGGAGCCAAAAAGTATCTGATGTCGCAGATAAATCTTATTTATGCCAGGCTGCGAAGCCAAAAGGCACAATGCGGCAAGTAGATCTCTCAGCCGAGGAATGAGACGTGCGCCGCAACCACCCGCCATCCCTCAGGAAGGCGCACCCACGTCTGGCTCTGACGGCCGCAAATGACTCCGCCGTCCTTCTCTCGCTCGAACTCCAGGTGGACGCAGCCGAAGTCTCTCCCGAAGGTAGATATGTCGAGGCGAGTGATGCGGCGAGCGAGGTTGGCCGCCGGCCGCGCGGCACGAAAGGCGCGCAATCTCCTCGATACCGTGGAGGTTTTCTGTCGCACCAAAGCGCACAACTTTAGGCGAAGCCCAGAAGAGTCTCTGCATCGTCTCGATGTCGTTGCTCACCAGCGCTGTTTCATACTCGGGATAGACAGCGGCCAACTCGGCGACAGTTTCCGGATCGTTGATCGTCATAGCTAAAAGAGTTTGACTCCAGGCATAACGGACTTCGGCAAAGATGCGCTGACGGTAATCATGGGCTCATTGACAACCTGACTCAGCCGCAGGTTCATGGTCGCGCTGCAAAGCACATAGGCGTGAACGGCAGAAAAAGAAAGGCGATCCACCAGCAGGTCGATCATTCGGTTCGTTGCAGCCTTTGCCGCATGCATCGCATCGGTCGCGGACTCAACGACAATCCAGGCCGGTCCAACTGGCTCTGTCGAACTAGTCTCCACAAGCGGCCCCTTCAGCACGCGGTGCTTGTGCAGCCGAAAGCGGACAGTCAGGTCTGCCGGGCACTCAATGCCGTTGATGCAGATCTCGCCATCGCCTTGCGCCGCGTGTGCATCGCCTGCCGAAAACAGCGCGCCGGGATGCAACACCGGAAGATAAAGAGTCGCCCCCGCGCAAAGCTCTCGCACGTCCATATTTCCACCAAAGATGCCAGGCGGCCTGGTGCGAAACTCACCGTGCTCGGCAGCGGCAACACCCATCACGCCGCAGAAAGGACGCAACGGCACCACAGCGGGCGCCAGAGATCGGCTCTCTGCGCCTTCGAGATGCCAATGGAAGAGAGATGCCTCAAGAAAGCGCTCTTTCAGAAAGCCAAGACCGGGAATCGTGCTCGACCAGCCCCAGCCTTTATGCGCGACCTCGAGCACCTCAATGGCGAGCGCATCCCCGGGCTCCGCGTCATGGATCGCAATTGGTCCGGTGAGCGCATGGATCTTGCCGCGATCGATGGCAAGGAAGTCGCCGACCGTCGAACCCGGCCGCACCTGGGCGCCGCTCGAGTCAACACACTCCATGTGAACTATGTCGCCAGAGTCAACCGTCAGACGCGGCATCAGCGCATTATTCCATCGAGAGTGCGTCGGATCCGCGGATAAAGTATGTTCGGCCATTGGTCGCCTCAAATTGCCACGAGCATTTGCACTTCGACAAGTGCGTTCACCGGCAGGCCGCTCACCCCGATTGCGGCGCGTACGTGGCGTCCTTCTTCGCCAAAAATCAAAACCAGCAGGTCAGAGGCCCCGTTGATCACTTTAGGAGAATCCGGGAAGCCGGCAACCGAATTCACGTATCCATTCACGCTCACTATGCCCGAGACCAGATCCAGTGAGCCGAGTTCGCGTCGAATTACGGCAAGTTGCGTAAGCGCACAGGCCCGCGCGGCCTGATATCCCTCGTCAATGGAACGGTCCAGCCCAACGGTACCCTGGATCACGCTCCCGGCAACAGTAGAGATGACGCCTGCGAGATACAGCAGATTACCCACTCTTCGCACCGGAAGATAATTGCCGCCTGGCTGAGGCAAGGCTGGCAGTGTTAAACCAAGCTCAACAAGTCTCGCTTCCGCTTCCATGGGGTGAATGTAGCATGCGCCATCGTGAATCGTAGAATGGCATTTCCACTTGGTCTGGTATTTTCACAACAAGGGCCGGGGCCGTCTCTCACCGATGGTCCCGATGTTTTGCTCGCGGTGGGCCCATATCCCAGGAAGGCGCATGAATCGAATTGCAGCCGTGCCGGTCGCGATCTGTCTTCTTCTATCTCTGCCTCGCCCGAGCATGGGAACGAGTGACGCAGCACGGTCGCTGCTGCGTGCCAGCCGCCAATCCGACACCGACCTCGAAGTTGGCGGCGATCTCGCAAATCTGCCGCCGGGGAGCACACGCTTTGTCGCATATAAGGATCTCTTGACTCTGCCTCAGGCCACTTACACCGTCTCTGACGACTCGAACTTCAAAGGGAAGACCCGCATCACTGGCATTCCCCTCACTGAGCTCGATCGCCTTCTCGGCGCCTCAAACAACGCGAAGCTCGTCGTCGCCATCTGTTACGACGGCTATCGCACGAACTATCCTGCAGCCTATCTCGCGGCACACCAGCCGCTGTTGGTGCTCAGGATTGATGGAAAGCCGGAGGATAAGTGGCCTAAGTCGGAATATGGGAGTTCGCTGGGACCGTATCTAATCTCGCACCCCTTTTTCACTCCCTCGTTCAAGGTCCTCTCGCATACCGACGAGCCGCAGATTCCTTTTGGCGTCACCAGGATTGAGTTCCGCGATGAGCGCGTGGTATTTGGTTCGATCGCGCCGCCCGGCCACTATCCGCCAGATTCGCCGGTAGTCTCCGGCTATCGAATCGCGCAGCAGAATTGCTTTCGCTGCCATAATATGGGCGCGGAGGGTGGCCAGATGTCCGGCCGAAGCTGGCAGACCCTCGCCATGTGGGCGTCGAGCGAACCGCAGTATTTCACCCGTTACGTAAAGAACCCGAAGTCCATCGACCCGAAGAATCACATGCCCGCTTTTCCGCAGTATGACGCCGATACGATCGAAGCACTGCGTCAGTACTTTGCGACCTTCGCTCAGGTAGGACAATCGAGAGGGAATCAATGATCATCAGAACGGCTAAGATATTATTGCTTGCCGCGGTTGCGTTGTTCTACACAATCGTCGCCTTCAATAACATCACCGATTACAACTCCAACTACCTCTTCGTGGTTCACGTGCTTAGCATGGACTCGACCTTCCCCGGCAATGAGGGTATGTGGCGCGCCGTGCATTCGACCTTTATCTACCATTCCTTCTATCACTCGATCATCGGCTGGGAGGCATTGACGGCCGGACTTAGCTGGACAGGTGCAGTGCTGTTGTTGCGGACGTTGAAAGCTCCGGCCGCAGCCTTTAACCTCGCCAAGCGTATCCCCGTCGCCGCCCTCACCCTGGGCCTGTTGTTGTGGTTTGTCGCCTTCCTCACCGTCGGCGCGGAATGGTTCCTGATGTGGCAATCTAAAACCTGGAACGGACAGGAAGCCGCCTTCCGCATGTTCACGGTGGAAGGAATCATTTTGATATTTTTGGTCATGCCCGATGTTGAGGAGCAGGCATGAAAGCAACTAGGAGAGACTTTGTAGATTGGATCGGAGTCGATTGAGCAGCCAGACCAACCCAGCCAGCCCCATCGGCCCAAACTGCCATCAGGGAGTGCACCACCCACGCCGGAGCAGCACCGACCCGGCGCAGGACAAACGGCAGAAAATTCCAGCACGTGATGTGGACGTAGTCCCACGGATCCTGAGTCATCGCCTCGTTATTGAGTCCCCAGGCACTCATCTTTCCAAGTGCAAAAGCGGCAATGTTCTTGAATCGCAGGGCAATGACAAAGGTTGGATGCCCAAGCGTTTCCATCTGGTAGATCTCGAGCGGCAGCCAGAAGCAGAGAGACGCGAGCTGGATCACGACACCTGCTCCGACGATCACCCATGTCACCGCGCGAATCCAATGCTGGCCCGGTTCGCAATAACGCAGGAAAATCGGAACCGCCAGCAGCGCAGCGATCTCTGCCGAGGTCGAAACATAACGGTCGCCCCAGGCGAAGTCCCCGGTCCACACTGTGTACTTGGCATAGAAGCAGATGTAGGCGAAGAGCAGCAGCCACGCGGCAAATGTGTACGCCCTGACCGCCGACCCGAGACGCTTCCAATAAACGACCGTCACCAGCAACGCGAGCAACAAGAGCGGATCGAAGAGGAGGATCGATTTCTCCGGCGCAAAAAGCGGGCCCAGAAATCCGTCAAGGAATCGTCCTTCAAAGGGATATGCCGCAGGAAGCGACGGATCAAGCGCCCGCTGCTGCGCTCCAAAGATGCTGATGTAGGTGTTAAAGAAAGATCCAAAGCGATGGTATTGATAGACTCTGTCGATCAATCCAAAGAATGCATAGACGGGCAGCGCTATCTTCAGATATTCGGCCGCACGCACTGGCCGACCGTCTTCCGATCGGATTTCTCGAAGAGCAGCACCAGGAGTAGAAACCCGCCGGCGGCGAGCAAATCGAGTCCCGTCGTGAGGCGCGTCAGCAGGTTGAGCCCAAGCGCTGTGCTGCCCACAAGCAAAGCTATCCGGCTCCCGTTGCGCAGCCATTCGTATTGAAAACAGATTCCGGTCATGGTGAGCAGAAAGATGTAATTGTTCTCGCTCATGTTCTGCGCGTAGTGCAGATGCGTCGTCGCAAAGAGAAGCGCCAGCACGCCCGCTGCCGCCTGCTTCACGGTAAAGTCGAACGCCAGCAACAGCCGGTACGCGACCAGCGCGGTCAGCACCGCGATCAAAAGATTGGTGGTAAAACTGACAAAGATGGCGCGTACCGCCGGATCATGGCCGTTGTAATCGTCGAAGATCGGCAGCCGCTCGAGGAAGGTTCCAACGACATCCGCCGGCAACATGAGTAGAGATTGGCCAATTCCGTACCAGCTGTAGAGCCGGCCGCCCCGGCCAATCAAACCAAACTCGGGATATTCCGAGGGAAAGACAGCCGGCTCTCCCGTCCAAAAGGAGTGCGCCGTCTGCAGACGGTGCATCGTATCGCTCGTGCCGAGCTCGCCGGACTGGATCAGAAAAGTGCTTAAGAATGCAATCGCCGCCAGCAAAAACGACACGCTTTGCGTCCGGCGCATCAAATCCTTGATCATTGCATCCATCATGGCATGAGGGCTGAGAGGCAGGGTCAAATCGCTCATTGTTGCTGCACTCTTAGTGGTGCAGTGCTAGAGTGTTGTGATCGGACCTAAGAAGATCAATTGAAACCACTCGCGCAACTGTAGCTTTCCCCAAAAGGCAATCTGGATGGAGTTCTGTACATTCGATCAGTCGTATCTGGAGCGGTTGCGGGCTGGCGATTTCCGCACTGAACAACATTTTGCGTCGTATTTTGATGCCTTGATCCAGATCAAATTGCGGTCACGCGGCCGCACGCCTCAGGACATCGAAGATATTCGACAGGAGACCTTCAGCCGCGTCTTCAAGGCGCTCCGCTCCGAGGGCGGCATCCGTGAGCCGGAAAAGCTCGGCGCCTTTGTTAATTCGATCTGCAACCACGTTCGCAACGAGTTTCACCGCAGCGGGCAGCGTCAGACGGCGATCGACGACGAAAATGCGATTGCGGAATCTCCCGATCCTGGCCCCGATGCGCTTCACCAGGTCATGAGCAGCGATGCCCGACAGCTGGTCCAGCGGATCGTCGACGATCTGCCTGAGCGCGACCGCCGCATCCTGCGAGCAGTCATCCTTGAGGAGCGCGACAAGGACGAGGTTTGCGAGCAGCTGGGTGTCGACCGGGATTACCTTCGTGTTCTGCAGCACCGTGCGATGAACTCCTTTAGAAAGTTGTACATGGAACGAACGACACAGCGGCGTTTCGAGGTCAAACCCGCCAGAATTGGAAAGGAAACCAGAGAGACTTGATACGTTTTGACCGGCCAAAGCACTATTCGTCAGTAGACAAAAAACTGAGGCTTCGGTGAACGAAATGGAACATAAAACAGCAGAACGGACGATGGCCGTTGAGAAATATCTCCTCGACGAATTGAGTCCCGAGGAAAAAGATGATTTTGAAGAGCACTTCTTTTCCTGCGAGGAATGTGCGCGGGAGTTGAAACTGGGTGCGGCATTTATGGCGCATGCCAAGGAGAGCTTGAAGACCACTCCGGCGGCGATGCCAGCGCCCGCCCCGGTGAAGGTGCCAAAACGGGATCGGTTCAAATGGTTCTCACCCGCCTTTGCGCTTCCGGCGATGGCTTTCATGCTCGGCCTGGTCATCTTTCAGAACCTGGTTCAGCTGCCCGAGCTGCACCGATCGCTGGTGGCAATGAACGCCCCCGAGGTGCTGCCCGGCGCAGACCTGAAAAGCGGCGGTTCGCGGGGCGGAGAAAACGTCGTTTCGGTGAAAGCTGGCGAGTTATTTCAGCTGACCATCGATATACCCGATACCGCCAACGTGGCTCACATCGCGGAGTTGTATGATGCCTCGGGGCGGAAATTGTGGACGGTGGCCATACCGGAAGACGCTCCCAAAGACGGCCTGGCGCTCAAGATGCCGGGCGACCTGCCGTCAGGAAGTTACTCGCTTGTAGTCAGGCAGGCCGGCGCCGCCGAATCGGGCGGGACGAACCGCTACCCCTTTATGCTGCAGCGTAACTAGGAATGACTCCATCAACGAAGCTGGAAAGGCAAAATGATGAGCGATCCAACGAAAGCAACGAGGTTTCACTCCTACCAGGCATCGGCCGTAGCCGTTGGAGGGTTTCTGCACCGGCCGATCCACGAGAACCTGCCCGCGGTGGCTCCTACTTGCCTGCCTTCGGTTGGCGGCTTCGATTCGGCCCGCCATGAGCGGTTCCAGTTTCGCGGCCTTATCTCCGTAGATGATGCCTACACCCACGTTGGTGGCAGCTATGACCCGCAGACCGGCAGTTGGACGACGATCGCCTCCTCGGTGCTCAAAGGGCTCAGCGTAGGCCACACCCTCTTTGCCGACATGATTGTCGGTCAGATCTCGGTCGAACACCCGGCTGACGGCGGTCATCCGCGCGTTTCGTTTCTCGGAACCCATTTTGACGCCCTGCGCATCGGCGATTGCGATCTGAAACCGGTATTGAACCTCGATTTGCTTGACGATCCAAGGGATCCCGGAGCCTTCCCCGGGCAGTCACATATAAAGAACGAGACCTTTCTGAAAACCGTTGGCGAACGAAGCCAGAAATTTCTGCAATTCTGGCTCGGCGACAAGCCGGCCTTGCCAGGCGAGAAACCTCTGCCCCAAGATGGAGACAACACGCCCGAAGCCATTGACGACCGCGGGTGCGTTTTGTCGTCGATCGTATCGGACATCGGGGGAAAATGCGCCACCAAGAGCTACGGTCACGCGATCTACATCCCCCACTTCGGCTACATCTATTTGGGCGAACTGACGGTGGGCCCGGGGAACTTCCAGTTAACAATGCTCAGGCTGGATCTGGGATCCCCAATAGGGGGCAACGTGGCCGCAGGCCAGGCAGCGGCTGGCGGCGGTAGAAAGGGCGGTCCCGGCGGAAACAAAACTGGTACAGGCTAGGGTATCGTTTCGGCTGCCGCTGGCCTGCATCGCACTCTGCGTCTCATGTAAGCATGGGCAACCAAATCCCATGGCGGCTGCGGGTAAAGGCCCGGGGGCTAGAAGTCCACAGTCAGTCAGCGTCCGCCCCGAAGAGCTCTATGAGCTTGCTCAATCCAGCCGGCAACACGGCAAGATCGCGAGGCAGAGACGCAAGCGGAGGACGGGTACAGCCAAGTTCCGCTCCTCGGACCCCGAATGGGCGGGCAAGTTCAGAATCCTTCAACTCCAAATGATGATGGTGCGTGGGCAGGATTCATATAGAACCGCCTTGCGCACGTTGAGCGAGACGCCACCTCAAGTCTTTGCATCCTGCGATCTGTTGGCTCGCAAATCAATGCTGCAGGCTTTCGCGCTGAGCATGATCGGCAGCTATGCAGAATCGGAGAAGAGCATGCGTCAGGCGGAGACTGCCTGCGAGACCCCACAGCCAGACTTAGCGACAGATCTGGCCACCATCCGAGGACAAACAAGCCATACTTGGAAGGAGACTGAAAAATACCATCGGATTGCTCTGGGCATCTCCCAGGAGCATCATGATAGTTTTCGCGAGGCAGGTGCCTTGAATAACCTTGCGGTTGCGACACAGGGGCAGGAGCGTTATGACGAATCGATCCAGTACGGAGAAAGTTCTCTGGCCATTTCGCAGAGCAACGGATATGAGCTTTATGCGGAGAAGGCGGAGGGCACGCTCGCCTTTGACTATTTCCGACTAGGTGACCTCGATCGAGCCTTGGAGTGTGACTCCTATCGGATAGCCCTCGAGGAGCTACGCAAGACTCCGCCCGAAGTTCTTGCGTCGTGCGACTTGATGGCCCGCAAGTACATGCTCGAGTCCTACGCGGACGCGACGATCGGTCGAAGTCTGGAATCGAATGCGAGAATGCGGCAAGCAGAGCTAGCTTGCCCGTCTCCGGAACCTTCGCTGGCGGCTGATCTCGCCACAATGCGAGGGCAGGTAAGCGACGCGTGGCCAACCGCGGAACGGTATGACAGGATCGCCTTGTACCTTGCGCGGGACCAACATGACAGATTTCGCGAGGCAGGCGCCCTCGCCAATTTAGCGGCTGACCTGTTGGGCCAACAGCATTACGATGAGTCAATCGAGTACGGCGAGAACTCGCTAGCTATATCGCAGCCCATGGACTATCAGCTCTACGTGGAGAAGGCGAAGGGCACTCTGGGCTTCGACTATCTTAAACTTGGTGATTTCGGTCGAGCGTCTCAACTCCTTAGCGAATGTGAAAAAGCCACACGCGTGGACGCGGGGACTGACAGCGTTCGATGTCATAATAATCTCGGTCTGATTTATGGAGAGCTCGGCCAACTTCCGCAGGCTGAAAGCAGCTACAGCGAGGCCATGACCACGGCGCGCCAGCAGGAGGATCAGGAGCAGACCACGATCGCTCTGGGCGAACTAGCATACCTTTCGATTCGTCGCGGAAATGGGACCAGGCTGAGAGCTTAACAACTCAGGCCCTGAAAATGCGCAGCAAAATCAAGACAAGCCCATGGAACTTGATGCGCGGCTCGCCCAGGTCGCTCATCACTGCTCATGGCGGAGACCAGAAAACGGCCGAGAGGAATTACTCGGAAAGTGTAGCCCATGGATCCAGGGCCACGAAACGAATCGGCACGTTGGGCGAGCACAGTCGGAGCTCGCAGACCTTTACGCAGCAGAGCACAAGAATGCAGCCGCACAGGCCGAATACGAAGTCGCGCTCAAAACGGTGCGCGATGCGAGATGCAGTGTCCAGCGGGAAGAGCTACGACTGCCATTCTTCGCGAACGCCACTCGTGTCTATGGCCGCTATATCGACTTCCTCGTGCAACAGGGCAAGACCTCTGAGGCGCTCAAGATCGCTGACGAGAGTCGCGCGCTGACACTCGCCGAGGGGTTGGGCATCGAGGGCAAGAAGTGTCTCGCCGCAGAGACGGCCTTCAACCCGCAGCACGCCGCGCGAGATGCCAATGCGACCATCCTTTTTTATTGGCTAGGCGCGGAGCATTCTTATTTGTGGGCGGTCACGCCCAATCAGCTGAAGGTCTATCCGCTCCCTCCGGCAAGCCAGCTGGACACGCCGCTCAAGACCTATCGCACCGCCCTCATGGGATCGCGCGATGTTCTTGCGACGGGTGATACGACCGGAACTGCACTCTTCCAGACGCTCGTCGCTCCTGCTGAGGGGCTTCTTTCATGCCGATTCGCAAGCCATGGCCACGCGCGTCATCGTTATCGCCGACGGCAGCTTGAGCGGACTCAACTTCGAGACGCTCATTAATCCGAATCCGCGACCTCACTACTGGATCGAAGATGTTTGCGTCGAGAACGCTTCGTCGTTTCGTCTTGCTCGCCGCTAACCCAGGAAAACATCTGCAAACTGGCGGGCGTCTCCTTCTGATCGGCGATCCTGTTCCTCCTAAAGGAAGCGACTTCGGGGTTCTGCCCAATGCCGCGAAAGAGATGCAGAGCGTGCAGAAGTATTTTCCCGCCGCCGGCGCCCAGGTGTACCAGCAAGACAAGTCAACGCCCGCAGCCTATCTCGACAGCCATCCAGAGCAGTTTGCGTATATCCACTTTGTGGCGCACGGAGTAGCGAGCCTCAGCGACCCGCTCGACTCTGCCGTCGTGCTTTCGCCGATCCTGACTCCCGCCAAAGATGGAGGCTACAAGCTCTACGCGCGCGAGGTGATGCGGCATCCACTGAGGGCCGAACTGGTGACCGTCTCCACCTGCAAAGGTGCGGGAGTTCGGAGCTATACCGGTGAAGGATTGGTCGGGCTCTCGTGGGCCTTCCTACACGCCGGAGCGCACCAGGTGATCGGAGCCTTGTGGGATGTCAGCGATGAGTCGACGCCGCAGCTCATGTCTGCCATGTACGCCGAATTGGTGAAGGCAAGTCCGCCCGAGGAAGCCCTGCGCACCGCCAAGCTCTCGCTTCTGCATTCCGGCGCACCGTTTCACAAGCCCTACTACTGGGCGCCCTTCCAGTTGTACGCGGGCTCCTAATCCAGCCGGTACTTCGTCTCGGCCAGGTGATACATCCTGCGCCAGAGCAAGCGGTTCACCGTCACGACCATCGTCGCCATGATGATCGTCGCCATCAGCAGGACGCCAAAGTTACCTGAGTCGCTGGCCGCGCTGATCTGAGCGCCGAGGCCAAGCGTAGTAATGGTGTGCTCCTTGAGGTGAAAATACTCGGCGATGATCGAGGCATTCCACGCCCCGCCCGAGGCGGTCACCAGGCCTGTCACGAGATAAGGAAATATCCCAGGCAGAATAACCGTCGTCCATCGCTGGATCGCGCCGAAATGGAAGAGGTCCGCAACTTCTCGCATCTCCGACGGGATCGCCATCGCTCCGGCGATCACATTGAACAGCACATACCATTGCGTTCCGAGCAGCATCAACACCACGGATCCAATGCCCAGGCCGATGCCCAGCCGGAACATCGCCAGAATGATGATCGGATAAAACACCGTCGCCGGAAAGGACGCGACCATCTGAATCAGCGGCTGCAACACCCGGGCGAGCCTGGGATTAAAGCCAATCGCAACCCCAACCGGGATCGTCCACAACGAGGCGATCAGTAATGCGGCGTTCACGCGCAGAAACGTGGCCGCCGCCCCCTCGAACAGAAGCAGATAATCCGAACCCGGAACCTGGCGCAACAGACCTAATGCGCGTATTGCAGCGACCACCACGGCCGCGGCTGCGAGAATCCCCAGCACTATCGTCGAAAACGAAGCCACACGCCGCGCGGTCGGTTGCGCCATCGCATGGATGACTTGGTTTTCCTTGCGGCGCGCGAGTCCGGCATAGATTCGCTCGCCCAGCGGAGCGAGTGTGCGCTCTTGCACCCACGCAAGTGCAGTCGAGTTGCGCAGCAGGTGCAGGATCGGTGAACTCACCCGGCTGCCGCTCTCAGAGTTCTCAAACTTGAACTTATCCGACCAGACGATGAGTGGCCGCCAGATCAGTTGATCCGTCAGCACAATGATCACCATCATCGTGATAATGCCGTAGATCGTCGCGGCCGTGTCGCCGTTGTTCGCCGCTGTCTGCAGATACGAGCCAAGTCCAGGCAGGCGGAAGTGGCGCGTCCCGACAGGAAACATCTCGCAGACCACGAGAATGAACCACCCCGCCGCGACCGAAACCATCGAGTTCCAGATCAGGCCGATCGCCGAAAAAGGAAGCTCCAGTTGCCAGAAGCGCTGCCACGCTGAAAAACGGTTGATCGCGCAAGCCTCGCGCAGTTCGCGCGGAATGCTCTTCAGCGAAGAATAAAAGCTGAAGGCCATGTTCCACACCTGGCCGGTAAAGATCAGCACGATCGCGCCCAGTTCGATGCCCAGCTGCCGCCCCGGGATCAGCGCAATCATCGCCAGCATGACCCCCGGCAGGAAGCTCAACACCGGTATTGACTGCAGGATGTCGAGCGCGGCAATCATCAGTGCCTCGACGCGTTTGTTGTAGGCGGCGATATAGCCATATCCGACGGCGAAGAGAAGGCTCAAGCAATACGCGGCGATAGTGCGGACGATCGAGTAGAAAGCATATAGCGGCAGCGCCGATGGCGAGCGGTCGATGACCACTTCCGGGACGGGAAAGCTGAACCAATAGCGGGCAACAAAGATAATGGAATAGAACCCGGCCAGGCAGAACGCCGCGACGATCAGGTCGAGGAAGACCGGCCAGGTGCGCTCTGGCACCAGGCTGCGCGCAAAGGTGTTGTCGATTTTGAGCACGGCTAGGCCTTTTCTTCCTCGACGGATTCCGCGCTCTCTTCCGTCTCAGGCAGCACGAAGCGGCGCCGAGCCGCATCGTAATCAAAGAGTTCGGCATAACGGCCCCAGTTCACCGCCGTTTCCAGCTGGCGCCTGGTCTCTTCATCACTGAATTGCTCATCGAGCATGTCCATGAAAAACTCTTCCGGAACTGTATGGTCCGACTTATTCTCGAGCGCGCGCGTGATCTGGCGCAGCAGCAGGACGTGGTCGACGGCCGCTTTGCGGAAGAGTTCCTTTTGCCGCAAAATCTCGGACTCGGCATACTCATGGCCGGCAGGGGTGATCACCGCGTCGCCCTCTTCTACACGGAGGAAGTCGAGCAGCTGCGCCGCTTCCACAATCGGGAAAAGGTCATCGATCTCGAAGGCAAGGTCATCGGCAAGACGATAAATGTCAGCTCTACCTTTGTGATCGATCAGCAACTCCAGCAAGCCGGCGATGCCGCCCGGCCGAGCATGAGGCAGAGTTTCATACTTCATCTGCCGCTGGTCGCGCACCGGGCGAGCAGGGTGTTGATGGTCGGGCTGCGTTTCCGGCACCACGTCGGGCCGGGTGAGAACCTTATATATGTAGTCGACGATGTTGGTAAACGGTGCGGCTTTCCGGTCGCGGGGGTGCTCGAGCGTGACCTTGAAGTCAGTACGAATATGCCCCGGATTGCGTCCCAGCACAATGATGCGGTCGGCGAGGAGCACCGCTTCTTCGATGTTGTGGGTGACGATGAAAATTGATTTCGTAGGGATGGTTTTCTTGTGCCAGAGTTCGAGCAGTTCCGAACGCAGGTTCTCGGCCGTCAATACATCGAGCGCCGAGAAAGGCTCGTCCATAAACAGCACTTCTGGCTCTACGACCAATGCGCGCGCAAAGCCCACGCGCTGGCGCATGCCGCCCGAGAGTTCCTTCGGGTAGGCCGCCTGGAAGCCGTCCAGACCTACCGTGTCCAGAATTCGCATGCTGTTCTCGCGCCGGTCGTCTGGCTCTACACCACGGGCTTTGAGGGGCGCCTCAACGTTCTCAAGCACAGTCAGCCAAGGAAACAGCGCAAAACTCTGGAAGACAATCGAAACATTAATTTGTACCGAGCCGATCGGCCTCCCGTGCCAGAAAACCTCGCCCGCTGAGGGCGCCGAAAGTCCCGAGAGCATGCGCAAGAGTGTGGATTTTCCCGAACCCGAGGGGCCAAGCAGGGCAACGATTTCCCCAGGCACAATCGATAGATCGGTCGGTGCGATGACCTGAATCCGGTTTTCGCTCGGCTGCGCATAGAACTTCTCCACGCCCTGGGCGCGGATGATCGTCTCCGCATCTGTTTGAAACCCCGCTTCCGCCATCACCGTCTACCCACCTGACAAGAAAATCAAGAGCTTGTCATCGCCGGATTCGACATTGCCGGCTTAGCCAGACCAAGCGAATCCTGTCGAGCACCGTGCGCCCGAATGCGATCTAAATCTGTAAAGCATCCCTTGAGGGAAGCGTATCATCTGAAAAGGGGATTTGAACCCAACTGGATGGGGCTTTCTTGATTCCCCAACTTCCGCAATATTTGGTCCGATTGGCTTTAGGCGCGGTTGAATCAACAGAGCATCACGACGAAGAAAAGGAACGAATGTCCGAGACAGCTTTGAGACCTAAAGTGCTCGTCGCTGACGACGAGCGGGTCATTGCCGACACCCTAGTTATCATCTTGAACCAGGCTGGCTTCGATGCGACGGCGGCCTACAGCGGCCGGAAGGCGGTCGAGCTCGCCGAGAGCCTTCAGCCCGACATGCTGATCAGCGACGTCATCATGCCCGATCTGAGCGGCATCGAGGCGGCCATCAGCGTCCGTAGCATCCTGCCCTCGTGCAAGATTCTGCTCTTTTCCGGGCAGGCTGCAACCGCCGACCTGCTGGATAAAGCCCGTTCGCAGGGTCACGAGTTTGAGATTCTTGCCAAGCCGGTCCATCCCCAGGACCTGCTGGCCAAATTACGAAGCTGATCCATCTTTGCCGGAAGCAGGCAGCGTCACTTCGGCATCGCCGTGGGCATCTTCATGTGATCGGCGCTGATCGCGAAGGTCTTCTGCTCGACTTCGACCAGTTTCCCGTCACCTTCGCGCAGGTGGTACCTCCGGTCGGGACGCACGTGATCAAATCTCTCCACCTTCCCTGAAGTCGGCCACTTCACCTCGATCTGATCGATCGTGGCACGCTTGCCTAGACCAATGTGCTGCCGCCACGGGTTTCCGCCAAAGCTGGAACCGTACCCCACAGTGCGATAGATTCGTCGCATGCCCTCCGCGCTGCTGACCGTCACGCAAATCCGTGCACCAAAGGCGGCGCGGTTCGTCTCGACCCCTTCCAGTTCCAGCGTCACCCAATCGTTGCCGTGCAGCGGATTCTGATACAGCACGCTCTGGTAGGTATCGCCTGGAAAGGCCCCGCCCATCTCCTCAAAGACGTCTTCCGAGCCGTTGTTTTCAAGATCGCCAAAGGCAACTCCATGGCCCTTCTGTAAATGGCCAAAACCACCGTTAGTCGTCACGTCTTGAAAATCCTTGCCAGCCGTCATTGCGAAACATCCGGTTGGGCAAGCAGCGCCTCATACGCCGTCTCGCCGTCGCCGAGATAAATGTCCAGCCAACCGTCATCGTCGAGATCGCCAAAGTTCGCACCCATCACGAGAATTGCGCGATCCAGATGCATCTGTTTTGAAGCGTCGGTGAATGTGCCATCGTGATTGTTACGATATAGCCGCGGAGTCTCTGCGTGATACGGAAGCCCAAGCTCAAAGGCGCCCACATCCTCCATCGAGTCAGTGTAGTAGCCTGCGGAAAAAATGTCCGGCCAGCCATCGTTGTCAAAATCGAAGAACCACGTCGCAAAACTGTCCTTCTGCAGATCGACGCCCGCCTGCTTGGTCACGTCCGTGAACTTCCACTTCGCCGGATTGGGACGCTTCGCATCCTGAGGCCCATCGTTGCGAAAGAGATGATTGCGTCCGCCCTTGACCGAGATATAAAGATCGGGTCGGCCGTCATTGTTGAAATCACCCCAGGCCACGCCCTTCACATAGCCCAGCGAAGCGAGGCCGTTCGCCGCGCCGACCTCGGTAAAAGTTCCGTCGTGATTGTTATGAAAAAGTTGCGATGGATGCGGATCGTCAGGCAAGGATTCATGGCCGACAAACAAATCCAGCCAGCCGTCATTGTCGTAGTCTGCCCACGCCGCAGTCTGCGTCGGATGCAGCGACATCAGTCCCGCCTCTTCGGTCACATCGTCAAAGGTGCCGTTTCCGTTGTTACGCAGAAGCGACATCGGGTATCTCGCCATATTTGCCCCACCACGCCCCGCGCAACACCAGCACATCCGGATGCCCGTCGTTGTTATAGTCGGTGGCGACAATATTGAGCCCACCAACTTCGCCCGTCAGGCCTGCCTCGCGCGTGCGGTCGCTGAAGGTCCCGTCGCCGTTGTTATGGAAGAAGTGAAGCTGATCCAGAGGCCCCGACGACGAAACCATGATGTCGAGCAGACCGTCGCCATCGAAGTCCTCCATGATCACGCCGCCAGAGTGGCCGGTCACATCAAGCCCTGCAAACATCGCAACATCGGTAAACTCGGGCATCGCGGCGTCTGAGTTGAAGAGCTTCTCCGGAACCAGCCATTTCGCCGGCACGTCCTGCGGATACCGGCCCAGCTGCATATAAGCCACATTCAGCAGCCATCGCGCCAGCGCATCATGCGGATCGGCATTCAACAGCGCGGTATATTCACGGACCGCACCCTCAGCGCCACGCGGCAGGGTATGAATCCCCGAACCCTTGATCGGAAAGATGCACGAACGCTGCCCATGCATGTGGGCGCAATTCTCCTGCTCTCCTAAACGAAGATACGAGATTGCCAGCAGGGAAGTGATCTCCCGCTCGCCCTCCGCCGGCAGCTTGATGCCTTTCTGAGCGCAGACCTTTCGTAACTCTAGCAACGCGTTGACCGCGCCCTCGCTGTCGCCGGCGCGCAGCAACTCGCTGGCCAGGGTCTTTCGCACCAGCACTTCCTCGTTAGGCTTGAGGTCCTTCGTTAGCACGAACTTGTAGTAAGCGGCGCGCTCGGCAGGCTTGTTTGGGTCAGACTTCCAGTCGCTCTCGCGATAGATCTTCTGCAGAAGCTCCGCCATCTTCTTCGTGCTGGGGGATTGGTAGAAACCTGCGGAAGGCTGAGAGTAACCGGACCGGACGGCAGCAAGGGCTGCGAGCGTCAATAGGAAAAGTCGACCGGCCTCAACGCGAGAGAGCATCCCACAGTCTAGATCATTCGGATGCTGCCCGGACGGCTTTCCCGATCCCACCTTTCGGTCGATGGAATCTACACCAGGGAGAGTTTAGAATCCCTACACTAGGCTCACGTGACCCTCGGCGAAGGCACACAAGAAGCCCGGACGAACGGGGGAAGGCCACCATAAACGAAGTCAGCCCAGACCCACAGTCAACTGAAGCTCCAGGTCAGGCGCTTGAGCGCTCTTCAGTCGAGCGAGCGGAGGGTTTGCCGAGCCCGGTCCCAGCAAGGAACGATACCTCGCCTGAGCCGTCCCCGCTTCGGTATGTTGTCTTCTTCGGCGCGGACGGCCTTCGTGCAGGGTGGGGGTTGCTGATTTTCATTGCGATGATTGTTGGGTCCTTCTATTCGATCCATCTCGCGCAATCGGCAATCGAGCGCCACTCCGCAATCACAACTTCCCAAATCACTGACGGCAATCGCGCGAAATCCAATATCTCTTCCGGGGCAACCAGCCAGAGCTCCGCAGAGACTTCCAATCCGCTCCCGCCTCGCGCCGCATTCATCAGACAAGGCCCATATCTTCTCATAGTGATACTCGCGACTTTCATTATGGCGCGCATCGAACGCCGTCCCTTTGGCGTCTTCGGCTTAGGTGGAACCCATCGCTTGCCGCAATTTTTCGCCGGCCTTTTCTGGGGCGTCGTCTGTCTTTCGCTGTTGGTTGGTCTGCTTCGTTTGCTCGGCTTTCTTCAATTCGACGCGCTCCTGCTGGGCGGCGGCGCAGCCGTTCGATACGGCGTTCTTTGGGCGATTGGCTTCCTGCTTGTCGCTTTGCTCGAGGAAACGCTTCTTCGCGGCTACGCGCAATACACCCTTGCCCGCGGATTCGCGGGGATCTATGGGGCGATCTTCAAGAACACCCGTCATCGCCACGCCCTTGGGTTCTGGACTGCGGCGCTTATACTCTCGTTTGTCTTTGGTATCGGCCATACCATCAACCCCGGCGAGTCACCGATCGGACTGCTCGGCGCTGGTCTTGTCGGCCTGGTCTTCTGCTTTGCCCTCTACCGCACTGGTTCGCTGTGGTGGGCTATTGGCATTCACGCCGCCTGGGATTGGTCGCAGTCGTTCCTCTACGGCGTCGCCGACAGCGGACTGATGGCGGAAGGTCATCTCTATGCCACGCATCCCGTCGGCAAACCAATCCTCAGCGGAGGCCTCACCGGCCCCGAGGGCAGCATCTTCGCGATCCTGATGCTCGCCGTGATTACCGGCATCATCTTCCTTACGCTGCGCCCCTCCCATGACCGGCGCACGACATGATAGGTTGAGCCATGAGCGCCAAGCAATACGCGCCAATCCAGAAGACGATTCTTCGTCAGCCGCGGTAATGTCAAATCCGTTGTTTCGCCCACCTGCCCTGGCGAAACAACTCCAGCCCGATAAGCACGACGACCGCCTGGGCGACCACCACCGCAACAAAAACTCCGTTGACATGCATGAAGGAGTGCATCGCCAGCCACCAGGCCAGGGGGATCTCCAATATCCAGAAGCCAAAGAGATTGACGTAAGTAGGAGTGAACGTATCGCCCGCGCCGTTGAAGGCCTGCATCAGCACCATGCCGTAGGCGAAGGCAATATTGCCGCAGCTGAAAATGCGAAGACAATCGACGGCGACCGGCACCACGACGGGATCTTGAGTGAACAGACCGATGATCCACGGCGCAAAGGCGATAAACCCGACACCGACCGAGCCGAGAAAGAGCATATTCCAGAGGCCAGTCCGCCACACCGCGCTGCGCGCGCGGTCGGGACGTCCCGCACCTAGGTTCTGCCCGACCAGAGTCGCGGCGGCATTGCTCAATCCCCAGGAGGGCAAGATTGCAAAGATCACGATACGAATCGCGATGGTGTAGGCGGCCAGCGCAGGAGCGCCGAAGAGGCTGACGATGCGCACGAGACCAATCCAGCTTGCCTGCCCGATCAGAAACTGCAAAATCCCCGTGATGGAGACGCGCACCAGCCGCCACAGCACCGAGGCCTGCAGTCGCACATGGCAAGCCAGGATACACAGGCGTTCGGTGCCTTTGCCAAGCCGGTAGAACTGGTAAAGAACGCCGATGCCGCGCCCGCTGAAGGTGGCCACCGCCGCCCCCGTCACCCCGAGCCTGGGAAATGGCCCAAGTCCAAATATCAGGCAGGGATCCAAAATCAGGTTGAGGATGTTCGAGACCCAGAGCAGACGCATCGCGATAGCAGCGTCGCCGGCTCCGCGAAAGATCGCGTTGTTCAGGAAGAGCATCAGAACGACGCCGGAGCCGCCCAGCGCAACCCGTGTATAGTTGGCGCCGGACGAGATGATTGCCGGGGATGCGCCCATCAGTGCCAGCAGTCGCGGGGCCAGCAGGAAGAACGGAAGGCCCATCGCCAACGACGCGATGAGGCCGAGAAAGATGGCTTGGACTGCGGCGACGGCCGCACTATCCGCGTCTTTCTCGCCGATGCGTCGGGCGACCATGGCGGTCGTCGACATACTCAACCCCAGGCCCACAGCAAAGACCAGAGTGAGCACCGACTCAGTCAATCCAACAGTGGCGACAGCGTTCGAACCAAGCCGGCTGACCCAGAAGACGTCAACCACGGCAAAGAGCGACTCCAGCACCATCTCCAGAACCATTGGGATGGCAAGCAGAAGAATCGCCCGGTTCAGGTTGCCGGCGGTATAGTCCTGATGACTGCCACGCAACGCCTCCCGAATGGATTGCCAGAGGGTCGGTGTGGGCGCGGAGTCGGTCGCTGCCTGCATGAGAAATCTGCCTATGGTACCCCGGAAGGTGTCGAACCCCGAGGTGGGGAAACACAACTAGATCTCCCGCCGGCCCTCAATCGCCCGCGAAATCGTCACCTCATCCGCATACTCGATATCGCTGCCCGCCGGAACCCCGGTAGCAATCCGCGTCACCTTCACCGGAGTCGCGTGAAGGAGCTCCGCCAGATATCCCGCCGTCGCTTCTCCCTCGACCGTGGGATTCGTCGCCAGGATAACCTCCTCGATCTCTCCGCTCTCGACGCGTGACAACAGATTACCGGTGCGGAGGTGCTCTGGCCCCACACCATGCAGCGGGGATAGGGTCCCATGCAAGACGTGATAGACGCCGTTATAACTCCGCGTCTTTTCGATGCTGCCGATGTTGGTCGGCTCCTCAACCACGCAGACCAGCCGCTGATTGCGAGTAGGGCTTGCGCAATACACGCAAGGATCGATGTCGGTGATGTTATTGCAAATCGAACACAACCGCAGCTTCGCCTTCAGCTCGCGCACCGCGACCGCCAGCGCCTCAGCATCGGCCGCAGGAGAACGCAAAATATGAAATGCCAGTCGTTGCGCGCTCTTCGCGCCAATGCCCGGCAGCTTGCGCAGCTCTTCAATCAACTGCGCCATCGGTTCGGCAAATCGTGACAATCGGGCCTCTTGATGTCGTGTCTCTGGGGCCTAAATCAGGCCCGGGGGAAGGTTCAGCCCGCCAAGCATGCTCGAAAGGCCGCTCTTGACCGCATCGTCCACGCGCCGGCTCGCTTCATTGACCGCTGCGACGATCAGGTCCTCGAGCATCTCAACATCGGCAGCATTGCCACTCAGCCCCAACACTGCCGAGGGGTCGATGGTCAGCTTCTGGATGTGTTTCTGCCCGTTCATGCGGACGCTCACTGCTCCGCCGCCGGCATTCGCCTCGACCACGGTTTCGCTCATCTTCTGTTGCAGCTGCTCCTGCATCGCCTTTGCCTGGCTCATCATCTCTTGCAGTTTTAGAGGATTCATACTCATCGCCACCACCATCGCCTTTTCAGACTTTGCCCGTGTTAACTCAGGCATTCTTCTTTTCGCGCAAGTCCAGCACGCTGCGCACTTCGCCGTTGAAAAGTTCCAGCGCCCGCTTCACCAGGGGATGCGCCAGAGCTTCCGTCTGCAAACTTCCCGCCGGCGATGGGCGCTTCGCTGGAGCCTGCGCCGGCGCTCCGTTCGTTTCCTCTGCGCCGTTAGCGGCGGAGACGACTGCAACTGCCCCCGCAAAGCCAGCTTCACGCGCCGCGGACTTCACGATCTTCTCGGCCTCGGTATTCATCGTCAGGCCGAGCATCGTCTTCTTGATCCGCACCTCGACACGGATCTTCCCGTCAGCCTCACTCCACGCTCCACTCGACAGCAAGGCAGCCGCGGTATTGTGGCCGCCGGAGTCCAAAGCATCGCAGATACGGTCGCGCAGCGAGCCCAAATCCAAGTTTTCCGAGCCGGCATCGACCGGCGGCTCCAGCGTCGCGACCGCACTCGAAGCTTCAATCGTCGGAGCCACTGCCAAACCCGCAGACTGCGACGCCGCCTCCCAAGGGGTCGGCTGGCGCGGCGCCACCGCCGTTCGCTCCGGTTGCATTGTCGATAGCGGCGAAGCTATCTCCGCCTTAGCGGTTGGCTCCCCCAGCTTACGATTGCGATCCGTCTCGAATGGCGAAAAGGGAACCGTCGCATCCGGCTTCGTATCGGCAGCTGTCTGCGGCGGTTTTGGTGCTAGCGCCGACGGCGCTGATCGTGCGATTGCAGCATCTGGTGTTGTCCGTCCACTGCCTCCGCTAGGCAAAGCGCCGCCACCAATCGGGCCGCGTGCTGAAACCGGCAATTGGCTGAGCAACTGTTCCACCGGCAACAGCCGTTGCAAATGCACCAGCTTGAGCAGACCCAGTTCCAGATGAAAGCGCTGCTCCTGGCGGTAGTTCAACTGATCAAAGGTGCGCAGCATCACATCGAGAAACCGCGTCAGGTCTTCTTCCGAAAACAATACCGCCGAACGCGCCGCCCGCGCACGTTCATCGGGCGAGATCTGCAATAGCTCCGTCGATTCGCCGCCCAGCCGCGCCATCAGGCAATTGCGCAGATACCGCACAAACTGCCGTGCCAGCTGCGCCGGACTATTGCCCGCATTCAGCAGTCGGTTGATCTCTTCAATCACCGTCGCGCTCTGGTTCTCGCTGATCGCCTCCATGAGCCGCTCAAAGACGGTATTTGGAACGTTGCCCATCAGATCGAGAATCTGTTGTGCATCCAGATGCGGCTTTTCGTCCGTCACCGGAGCGCTGGCGATGGCCTGGTCCATGATCGACAGCGCATCGCGCATCGATCCGTCGCCTGCCTCGGCAAGCAGCGCCAGCGCTGCTTCGTCGGCAGTGATCTGCTCATTGGCGGCGATCGTTCGCAGCTGCGCCAGGATGTCGTCGAACTTCACCGCGTGGAAGCTGAAGTGCTGGCACCGCGACCGGATGGTCTGCGGAATGTCCTCCGGCTGGGTCGTCGCCATCATGAAAACGATGTGGTCCGGAGGCTCTTCCAGCGTCTTCAGCAGAGCATTGAAGGCCGCGTCGGTAATCTGGTGGGCCTCGTCGAGAATGTAAATCTTGTAGCGGTCGCGCGCAGGCCGATAGCGCGCGGCATCGCGCAGCTCGCGAATCTCGTCGATGCCGCGATTGGTCGCTGCATCGATCTCGATCACATCAACCGCATTTCCAGCGCGAATCTCAGTGCATGACACACAAACGCCGCAAGGCTCCGCAGTCGGCCGCTCGCGTCGAGCCAATCTCATTGCGGCAGTTCAACGCCATCGCCAGAATGCGCGCGATGGTCGTCTTGCCGATGCCCCGGTGACCACTGAAGATATACCCGTGCGCAATGCGTCCCTGAGTCAGCGCATTCATCAGGGTGCGCGTGACATGGTCTTGCCCGGCAACATCGGAGAAAAACTGAGGTCGGTATTTGCGGGCGAGTACGAGGTAGGCCATGGGATTCGAATCGGGTCAGGCCGCTGCATCAGGCCTCAACAGATTGTATCGCCTGCCGGCTGATCGCCCGGTGCGCCTGCGGAAATCGCCACGCACCGGTCCGCGGCTACCGCAACATTCGATTTCAAATCAGCGTCTTAATAAACGTAGTAGGAGGAATCGCAATGCGGAAAACTTTCTGTAGTCTTGTTTTGACCGGCGTGCTCGCAATTACCGGCAGCGCGGCTTTCGCGCAGTCTGACGCCACGCCCCAGCAATCTCCGGCAACCGCCGCTGGCGGTCGTCACCGGATGAGCCCTGACGAACAACTGGCGCGAATGACCAAAACTCTTAATCTCACGCCTGACCAGGCAACCCAGATCAAACCCATCCTGCATCGACCGCCAGCAGCAAATGGAAGCTCTGCATCAAGACCAGTCAATGAGCCAGGAAGACAAAATGGCCAAGATGAAGAGCCTGCGCGCCGACAGCAATACCAAGATCGAAGCCGTCCTCAACGATACCCAGAAGCAGCAGTTCGAACAGATGCAGGCCCGCCAGCAACAGCGAATGCAGCAGCCGCAGCAATAAGTAGTGGGATCAATCCGCGGTCGTCTGGACTTTATCTCGATGTGCGCCAGTCTGGCAGGTTATACGACGTGACCTGCCAGCTCTGCGATATTGAGAACTCGGCTAAAAATTGAAAAACTCTTTGCGCAGGGCGTCCTCGTACGCGGCCTTGGCCGTTTTTACTTTCTTCCTCGCTGTCTCTTCGCGCTCGGCGGCATGCTCCCATTGATCGATCTCGGCGACCGTATGATTGACCGAGGCCAGCGCTTCCTCGTACTGGATTGCGGCTACCCACACTTCGACGGCATCTTTGTAGCTCTTCTGCAGCCGATCAAGTTCTGCGATCTCTATGGCCATAACTTGCTTACCCTCAGCATGTAAGCTTAGCCACGCATTATGAATAAACGATGTATCGAGGACCACAAACGACGAAGGCGATGTTGTCTTCGCGGCATCCCATCCAGCGATTTCCGTTGCCATTATCATCAATAATGATGAATAATTATTTCATTATTGGAGAATCGCTGTGGCTGCAGCCCTGGTCTTACCCCACATTGCTGGATACCCCTTCGACACCTCACCCGATCTTTCCAAGGCAGCAACCCGTCAACGCCTCAGCGCCGCTGCGATCAAAGGCTTCCTGCAGATCATGGACAAGTGGGGCATCAAAGACCCCGACGCTCGCCAACTGCTCGGCGGCGTCTCTTCAGGTTCCTATTACGGTTGGAAGAAAGAATCGAAGCGAGGCTCTGGACGCGTATTGGACCAGGACACGCTGATACGCATCTCCATCCTGCTCGGCATCTTCAAGGCCCTGAACATCCTCTACAGCGAGCGCCTCGCCGATGCCTGGGTCACTTTGCCCAACCGCAACCCAATGTTTCGCGGCCAATCGCCGCTTTCCTACATGATCGAGCGCGGCCAGCCAGGAATGCTCGTAGTCCGCCAGCTTCTCGACGCCAGGCGCGGTGGCTAATGGCGTCGGCAATTCCCGTTACCGAAGTACGCATTCAAGACACCCATCGCCTGATTCCATCGAAATTCAGCGCCCCGAAATATGGCGAAACCGGTACCGTACTCTCCCGGCTCACCAACGATGACGCAACTCTCGACGCCCTGATCGAACTCGACGGCGCAACCAACGACCGTCTCCTCGGAGAAGAAGGGTTGCTCCCGGGTATCGGTGTCCATGAGTTGGTCTTCGGCGTCCATTACGCCCACATCGTCAACGCCGCCTTCACCCACGCCGCACCCGACGGAGGCCGCTTCAACAGCAACCAGCGCGGAGCTTGGTACGCCGGTCTTGAGCGCCTGACCTCCATCGCCGAGGTCGGTTATCACAAGCTGAAGCAGCTGGAAGAGATCGACTGGCCGGATGAAGAGATCTCCACCTGCGACGACTATCTCGCCGACTTCGCCACCGACCTCCACGACCTGCGCGGACGCCGCGCCGAATACAAAGAGTTTCTCCAGCCTCTACCGTTGCCGGAGTGCTACAAGGCGCCACAACGGCTCGCGGCCGACCTACTCGCCCATCAATCGAACGGAATCATCTATCCCAGCGTTCGCCGCAAAGGAGGAACCTGCATCGTCTGCTTCCGCCCTGCGCTGGTCTATCACGTCAGACAGAATGCTCGCCTTGAGTTTCGGATGAGGGCTGGAGAGAAGTTCGTGCCGGAGCAGGTGAGGGAAGTGCGGATTCAATAGGAGGCTATCCCGATAGAGCGCGCATACTGCTTGGCTTACCGTCAGCGCCAAATTCTATAGGAATGGGATATCCACCTCGATATAGCTCCCCGGCGTGCAAGCGTCGATAGCTTTGGCAATCTCAGCGAGGCGCAAACGGACCATTGGCCATTGCGAACTGGTGAGCACAACCAACGCAATTCTTCGTCCGCTCAGATTCTGCTGGTACCGAATATTCTTGTCGGTACTGAGAAGCACATCGTAACCAGCTTCTTCCGCACGTTGGATCAGCTCGCCGTTTTCCAGCTCGTGCCAGCCAATCTGCCGCGCGCGGATCACAACATGGCCAGTGAGGTACTGTGCGATCGGTTTAGGAGTTCCGTTATCAAAGAGAATCTTCATCAAGCGTAGACGTGCGCTTTGGCGAGGCTCTCGCTCGCATAGTGCAAAACCGCGCGTATTTCTTCAACCGTCACGTCGAAGACTTCTGTTATTTCCTCGATCGACATCCCTGCTTCAAGGTTGTCGAAGATTGTCTTAACCGGAAAGCGCGTGCCCTTCAATACCCAGGCTCCGCTCATTTTCCCGGGGACGCTTTCGACATCGGGGCATTGCGACCAATCCAGAGCAGCCATAGCTAGATCCCCTTCTTTATCGTACCTTCTTCCCGCGTTTCCCCGAACCATTCGTGGCCGCCGCTTTCTTCGCCGCTCTCGCCCGCTTCTTCAACTCATCTACCGAATACATCGACCCCCTGCACTTCTTCGCCCCACAGTTGCAGGTAGCCGGGTCGTCGTCGCCGTCGTAGAGGTTGTAATCGTAGACCAGCTCTTCGCCGGCGGCGATGTTGCGAATCGCCATGATCCAAACCCGCCCGCCGGTCTCGTCGGTCTCGCAGTTCGCGTCGCAGGAATGGTTGAGGAACATTGCCACCCCGTGCCCATCGATGACATACGTCCCGTCGCCGAGGCCGAAAAGATAGGTGACAATTGAGTCCTTATAGCGCTCGTCGGCGACGTCTTTGGTGATGCGCTGTCCGGTGTATTCAACGATGCGCGTACCTTTAGCGATCGGCTCGGTAGTATAGCAACCGGCCGCGTGGATGGCAGAAGAGCGAATGATGAGGCCCATGGATTGCCGCGAGTATAGCAACAACTCGCCGGAAATCGAAGGTCTTCGCGTTCCACTCCAGCCTTTGCCTGCGTCTAAAATAGAAGAGCGGGTCGCCCCCGTGGAAATTCAGCCGTCGCCCCTCGTAAGGCGATGAGAACGGCATTCGGATCCATGCGGAAATCGGACATTCTCGCGGCTGCAGTGCTGGCCTCAGGCCTGCTCGGGACGAGTGTCGGCGTGATGGCCCAGTCCAGCAGCCAATCCAGCAGCCAGTCGAACTCGAACCAGTCGGACCTCCCATCCGCTCCGACTCCCGTCTCGCCGGCAAAAGACAAGAGCAAGCCAGGAACGACACCCGCCGCGAATCCCAGAAAAAATACCGCACCGGCCGCGGACTCTTCCCAGAGCGCCACGCCGACGGCGAAAACTGACACGCCGCAAGCGCCAGCCAAGAAGCCTTCCACCGCGGAAGACAATCCTTTCCCGGAAGACATCTCAGCGAAGGCGGCCGCGGCGGCGAAAGCGGCCGATGCTGCGACGCCCGATGCGCCTTCCTCAAGCAACCCGACACCAGCCGAGAAGCAGGCACAGGGAAGCTCCAGCCTCGACAACACCGACAAGCTTGGCTTGGACGACCCCGCGCGCAAGCAACTGAAGCTCGAATCTCCCGACGGCGCCACTGATGTCTACGATCCAAAGCGCGCCACCGAAGACGTCAAAGTCGGCAAATTCTACCTGCAAACTGGCTACTACAAAGGGGCCTACGACCGCTTCAAAGACGCCACCATCTTCGATCACGAGAACGTCGAAGCGGTCTTTTACCTGGCCGAAGCAGCGCAGAAGCTGAACATGCAAAAAGAAGCTGCACAGAACTATCAGCTCTATCTCGCCGCCGGCCCTGACGGCCCCAACGCCAGGGCCGCTAGAAAAGCCCTCGGAGAACTCGGCTCCAGCAGCAAGCCATAATGCATCCGTCGCTAGAGCAGCTCCACACCAGTTACGCAAAACTTCTAAGGGGCCGCTCAGCCGAAGTTTTGGAGATCCACCCAGCGAACGATCCAACCCGCTGGAATGCCCGCCAGATCGTCGAGCATCTCATCCTGACCTACCAAAGCTCCTCAGTCTTGTTCTGCGAACGCCTGGCCAAGGGCCGACCTACCCAGTCTCAGCCGAAACCCTACCAAAGGGTGCAGCAATTCTTTGTCTGCCGGTTCGGATATTTCCCCACCGGTCGCCCGGCGCCTCCTGGAGTCACTCCGGCGGCGAGCCCCAGCGAGCTTCTTGATGGCGAGGCCCTCGCGGCGCGGCTTCAATCCGAGTTGAAGGCGATGGACGATAGGTTGGTCATCTGCGAAGAGCAGTTTGGTGAGAAGAAATTCGCCACGCATCAGGTTCTCGGTCCGATATCTGCGCAGCAGTGGAGAAGGTTCCATGTTGTCCACGGCGTGCACCATCTCAAGCAACTCCGAAGCCTCGGACTAACCCCGTTAGCGAAAGAAGCCGAGATACCAGGCGAGAATTGACCTGCCCTCGAAAATGCTGAGAATCCCTGCCGCGCATAAGAACGCGCCCAGCGGGATACGCGCTACGAGCGTCTTGCCGGGCGATCTTCGAAGTTTGGCCCTCGCAATCAAACCCACACCATAGGCCGCCGCACAAACGACAGCAACAAAGAACACCAGCCCCGCCTGCCACGGCCCAAGCCAGGCCGCAATCAGCGCCAGCAGCTTGGCGTCCCCCAGCCCGATGCCTTCTCGACGACGAACCAGCCAGTAAAGCCCGCGAACCAGCATGACAAATGCGGCTGCGCACGCCGCCCAGAGAAATGACTCTGCAGCGGCCTTCCACGAAAATCCAACCGAAAGGTCCACCGCAGAAGCATGCTCTGTGCTGGAGACGCTGATGCCGGGTAGCCGGGCAGCGATTTCAAATCCAGAGTAAACCACTCCCAACACAAGTCCCGGCAAGGTCAGCGCATCAGGCAACAACAGCGTTTCCGCATCCGTCGCCGCCAGCCCTAGCAGCAACCAGCAAAGCATTGCAGATGCGATGCCATTCAGATTCAATCCAAGCTCGAAGTAACACAGCAGGAAGAGCGCCGCCGTCGCCGCCTCAACCAACGCATACCGCGCCGGAATCCGCGCGCCGCAACTCCGGCAGCGCCCACGCAGCAGCATCCAGCTCAACAACGGAATATTGTCGCGCTTCAGAATGGGCGTCAGGCAGCGCCGACATCGGGAACGCGGTGTCACTACCGATTCATGCCGCGGCAGCCGGCTAATGCAGACATTCAGGAAGCTGCCAAAGGCCAGCCCCGCCAGCACCACAAAGATGGAAATGAGCACAGACACACTGTCAGCCAGTATATGGACGCACTCCCTAACCGAGCCGCGCGCTCCGGTTGCATCGGTTAAAGTGGAACCATGACCGCCCCTCCAGATAGACCGGATTTGGCTTCGAGCCACGCCTCAGCCGGCGAGGCCTTCGCCAAGGCTGTCGCTATCATGGCGCGCCTTCGCGGCTCCGGCGGCTGCCCCTGGGACCGCGAGCAGAGCTTCGATTCAATCCGTAAATACACGCTTGAGGAAACCTATGAGGTCCTCGACGCCATCGAGCGCCGCAACTGGCTAGACTTAAAAGAAGAGCTTGGCGATCTGCTGTTGCAGGTTCTCTTCTACGCTGAAATGGCCGCCGAGCCGGGTTACTTCACCATCGACGAGGTCATAGGCGGCCTCAACCGCAAGCTCATCCGCCGCCATCCTCATGTCTTCGGCGACGAGGCCTCAATCGCGGCAGGGAACTCGGCGCCGCCAGGAATGGAGACCAGCGGCATTGACGCTAGCCAGGTCCTTCGCAACTGGGAACAGATCAAGCTCGCCGAAAAGGCCGCCGCTCCGAAAGCAACGAGCTCTCTTCTCGACGCCGTTCCGCACAGCTTTCCCGCCCTCATGGAAGCCTGCAAACTCGGCTCCAAAGTCGCAAAGGTCGGCTTCGACTGGCCGGATGCCGAAGGCGTCTTCGCCAAACTGGACGAAGAGATCGCCGAGCTGCGTGACGCAATCGCCGATAGAGCCCAGCATCCCATCCAGAAAAGCAGCTCTCACACCGAAGATCCGGTAGCCGAAGAAATCGGGGACCTGCTCTTCACCGTGGTGAACCTGTCACGCCGCCTCGGAGTCGACCCGGAACTCGCTCTGCGCCATACCAACAACAAATTCCGCCAGCGTTTCGCTGCCATGGAAAAGGCGACCAACCGTCCCCTCGATCAGCAATCGCCCGAAGCGCTCGAATCACTCTGGGCTGGAGCTAAGAGTAGCGAAGTGTCCAAAACTGAGACAAGGGCCCAGGTGGAGACGGTAAAGTGACCACCCCTGCCCCGGAAATCCTCATCCGTAAATGCGCCGGCTTCGACGAGTTTGACGCGTGTGTTCGCCTGCAAACCGACATCTGGGGCTACGACGTCCGGGACGCGATTCCGCTGCGCGAGTTCATCGTCATCGAGCACATCGGCGGTCAGATCATTGGCGCCTTCGACCTCGCCCGCTCAGCCTCACCCGGTGGCGACGGCCCTTCCATGATCGGCTTTGCCATGGCAATGCCCGGCGTCCGCGATGGCAAAGCCTACCTGCACTCCCACATGCTCGCCGTCGAGCCCGAGTACCGGAACTCCGGCATCGGCCGCAAGTTGAAGCTGGCGCAGCGCGAAGACGCTCTTGCCCGAGGCATCACGAAGATGGAGTGGACCTTCGACCCGCTCGAGATCAAGAACGCCTACCTCAATATTGTTCGCCTTGGGGTCATTGTTCACAGGTATACACCGAACTTTTATGGTGTATTCTCAAGTCGGCTGCAGGCCGGGCTCCCGACTGACCGTCTGCACGCTGAATGGTTTATGGACTCGCCGCGGGTCCACGCAACGCTCAACGGCGGCCCGGCGCTCTTGCCTGAGATCAAAGAGAGAATCACAGTGCCCGGCGCAATCCGGGAGTGGAAGCAGTCTCCGTCATGCTTCAGTCTCGCGGAAGCTGCTCAGATCGAGGTCAGAACGCGTTTTCTGGATGCGTTTGCGCGCGGCTTGACCGTTGTCGGATTCACTAAGGGAACGAAGAGGGACCAGTTGAATGATTCCGGAAGCATTGCCGACGATGACGGCATCTACTCATTAGCTGAAGGGCAAGAGACTGATTGGCACAAAAGCAGATAAGGCATCATAGAGGCGAAACCGGAGATCGCTTGGAGAATAGGGCGCGGATTTTCGGAGACATCAAACGAGACAGCTTTCTGCAGAATAGCCGCGACGTCAGGAGCAAGCGAAACACCTTATCCCTATGAAGATAGACGCGATTTATCTCCGCGAACTGCGACTACCCCTGGTCAAGCCCTTCGTCACCAGCTTCGGTCCCACGACTGATCGGCGCATCCTGCTGGTCGAGATCAAAGGCGAGGGCCTGACCGGCTGGGGAGAGTGCGTCGCCGCAGAGCATCCGTATTACAGCTACGAGACGATTGACACTTCCTGGCTGATGCTCTCCAGCGAGCTCGCGCCCCGGCTCATGGCCGCGGACCTGCCCTACAGCGGAAAGTGTTCCAGCATCTTCAAACAGGTGCGCGGCCATCGCATGGCCAAGGCGGCGCTTGAGAACGCCGTATGGGACCTCGAAGCGCAAATGCGGGGTGTTCCGCTGGCGCAGCTTCTTGGCGGCACTCGCGAAGTAATTAACTGCGGTGTTTCTATCGGGATACAGCCATCAATCGAAGCAACACTTGAGGAAATTGAGAAAGAGCTGGAGGCTGGCTATCAGCGTATCAAGCTCAAATGCAAGCCCGGCTGGGACATCGAACTCTTCGCAGCGGTCCGGAACCGTTGGCCCGGAATCCTGCTCAGCTGCGACGCCAATTCGGCCTATCGCATGAGAGACATGGACGCCATCGTCACCTGGGACCAATTCGATATGATGATGATCGAGCAGCCGCTCTGGGCCGACGATTTCTACTTCCACTCCATGCTTCAGAGGCGCCTCGAAACTCCGATCTGTCTCGACGAATCGATCCGCAATCGCCGCGACGCGCTCGCCGCCATCGAGATGGAGTCCTGCCAGATCATCAACATCAAGGTTGGGCGTGTCGGCGGCTTCAGCGAAGCCATCGCTGTCCACAACGCCACCCAGGAGCGGGGAATCCGCGTTTGGTGCGGTGGAATGCTCGAGTCGGGCATTGGCCGCGCCCACAATATCGCGCTTTCATCCCTGCCGAACTTCTCCTTGCCGGGCGACGTCTCCGCCTCCAAACGCTACTGGAAGGAAGACATCATCGAGCCGGCGGTCGAGGTATCCAAAGCCGGCCAGATCGTCGTTCCCGACACACCAGGCCGCGGCTTTGAAGTCCGCACCGATCTTGTCGAGCGTCTCACCGTTCGTAAGGAAGAAGTCCGCGCCATGGAGTTGGTCTCCTAGCCCTGGGGTTTGGAACCCGGTAAGACTCCGTCCCGTATTACTCAATGAGGATGCATAGATCATGGCGCGGCATCTCGCGCGACTGCAGGTAGATTCTAGTGCAAAGTGTTGGGTGAACTCAGTGACAGCTACCTTCAAGAAGAGTTCCGGCATGACGAGACCGCGCCAACGCATCCAAACCACAGATTCGGGTTTTAAGAAGTAGCTACAAGGAGTAAGCAATGACCCCGCAGGAAAGCACAATGTTGAACGACCTGGTCACCAAGATCAGGCAGACCCAGCTCCCCGAAAAAGACGAAGAAGCTGAACAGTTCCTAAAACAAAGCCTGGCCACATCGCCAGACGCGCAGTACATCCTCGCCCAGACCGTGTTGGTGCAGAACATCGCCCTCGAGCAGGCTAAGGCGCAAATTGATCAGCTTCAGGAGCATCTGCAGGAGGCCCGAACGCAGCTTCAGCAGGTCCCACCTGCGCCGGCGCAGCACACCAGCTTCCTCGGCAGCCTGCTCGGCCGGCACGATCAGCCTGCCGCGCCTCCGCCGCAGGCGTTTCCGCCTCAGCCTTACCCACCCAGGGCGGCCGCTTCACCACAGTACTATCCACCTGCTCCGGCTTACCCGCCGGACTATGCTGCTGCCCCGCCGCCACCGCCACCCTCGGGCGGCTCCAGCTTCCTGCGCTCGGCCGCAACCACGGCCGCTGGCGTAGCAGCCGGCGCTCTCGCTTTTGAAGGAGTCGAGTCCCTTCTGCACGGCTTTGGCCACAGCGGGGGCGGCTTCGGAGGAGGTATTGGCGGCGGCGGCCTCGGCGATCGCCCGGTTGAAGAAACCGTCGTCAACAACTACTACGAAGACCCCAACCAAAACCTCGGCGGGGAAGAGCGCGGAGGGCGAGAAGCATCGTTCGACGATCGAGGCGACCGCTTTGCGAATGATGATCGCGGAGCTCAGTTCAACGACGCCAGTTACGACCCCGGCGACTCACAAAACCTCGGCAGCCTCGATGACCAATCCGGCGGAGACTTTGACGACGGGGGCAATTTCGACGATAGCGGCGACGACTCGAATCTCGTCTAAGCGACTGTAGGAGAAACACTCGGTGGTCGGCTTCGGATATTGACGCGGGGACCACCGAGACGCACCGCGAGGAGCAGCATTCAGTGCTGCCGATTCTATTCTCTGGATAGAACCGAGCCGAAGGGCTATCTCTTCTGGCTCCCATCCTGCGCAACCTGCGCGCCGGTGCTGTCGCTAGTCAGCAGCTCGATTGCCTTCTGATAGCTCATATTCACCGGTACCGGCTGAAAGTCGGTCGAGGTCTCCGTCGTCTGAAAACTCAAGGGCTTGAACATAAGCGCGATGCCGGTCAGATTGAGCCTCATCAAGGTTGCTTCCCAGTGCCGATGTCCGACGTCCTTTTGCTCAATGGTAAGGCTCCCGCCTTTGTAGAGTTTGCCGAGAATCCCCCAGCCAAAGTTCACGTCGGCGATGAGGTGTGCGTCAAGCTTGACGATCCGCTCCTGGCCCTGATCTATACAGAGCTCGCCCTCCATGCCGTGATAAACCTCGGCTTCGCGGTCCGGCGGATGGAAATCCGGATTAGGTTTGAAGGACAGCCGATAGGCCGGTCCATTCGGGCCATCTGTCATCCCCAGATAGGTGTAAAGAAATGCGTCGGGAAGCAGCCGGATCATCTCGTCGGCCCGGCCATTGTCCTCCTGCTCGCGCTTGTGGCGGCGTTCCTGGATCTCGGGGTGCGCCAGCAGATTGTTGAGGCGATCGAGCTCCGCCTGGTTCTGCTCCGGCGTCAAAGGCTTGTCGTTCTTGGCAATCAGCCGAGCGACATCGCCGTCTTTTGTCGGTACGATCTCTTTCGTGGTAACGCCCTTGTCGTCTTGCTTGCGTAGTCTGTAGCGGACGGGATACGGCGGGGCGACCTGGTGAAGCTCATTGTAGGAAGCGTGGCGAACTAGCGTGACCGGATCGTTTGCGTAGTTGTTCGATGTCTGGGGAGATGCCAATGCCAGTGTCGCAGACGGCAACACCGTGATACAGGCAAGCGCCGCGACTGGAACCAGCCGCGCACCCTCGCAAAACCTGAAAATCCTCATACTACTCCAGACGTGACATTGCCGAGGAAGGTCGCCTGCCGTTCCTCGTATTGCTATCTCTTAATTGTAGTGGGGAATTTCCCTCCGCCACCCAGCCGGCTTTCCATTCCGCAGCTTGCGGTCGCCTGCGCTGGTTGCGTATAGTGCGGGCAGCGCTAAGCATTTCAAGGGTCTTGGGGAGAGAGCACATGGCTGTGGTGGAAGGAACTGCCGCTTCGATTGGAAAATCGGTCGAGATTCGCGGTGAAGTGAAGGGCAGCGAGGACTTGATGATCGACGGCCGCGTCGAGGGGACCATCACTTTGACTGATAGCAAGCTCACCATCGGGCCCTCGGCGCGTGTCGACGCCGATGTTGCCGCCCGTGATGTCGTCATTCTCGGTGTGATTAACGGCAATGTGACGGCAACCGTGCGCGTCGAGCTACGCAAGGGAGGGAATCTGACCGGAAACGTTCGCGCCGCCCGTCTTTCCATTGAAGAGGGCGCCCTGCTTTCGGGCAAGGTTGAGCTGACGCAGGGTGACCCCGCGGCTGTCCGGACATCCCCTTTGGGAGGCCACGCGGGTAGCTCTTCGTAGGGGAAGGCCTCACGCGTGAGGGCAACTTTCCTTTGCGGCGAAGCCTTTTAGTGGCCGCAACTCGATGTTCTTCTTGGCCGAAATGCCACGCAGGTGTCTGTTTCCGATGTAAACCTGGAGGGAAATACTCCAGAAGCGCAGGGCGCATCGTGCCTCCGTGTACCTGAGGGAAGACTCCATTGGCTTTGAATGCGTTCCGAAGTCTCTTTGGTAAGAGCCATACCGAACCCACCGCCAAGCCGCGTGTGAGCCTGGTGGGGCCGCGCATCCCTCGTCATTCGACGGGTTGGGCGGCAATGCTGAAGCACCTCAAGGAGGGGGAATCGCTCCAGTTGCTGGACATCGGCCCGACTTCAGCCTCAAATATCAATCTCCTTACGGGTCTGGGACACAGTCTCTATATGTCGGATCTGGTCATCGAGGCCCACCACGAAGAGTGGAGCAGTCGACTCGCCGCCGAGCAACCCCCTATCAAAGAATTCCTCGACCAGAATCTCAGCTTCGGCGGCCGTCACTTCGATGCCATACTCCTGTGGGCCACGCTCGACTATCTGCCCGAAACGCTGGTCGCGCCGGTCATTGCCCGTCTGCATGACAGCCTCAATCCGCAGGGCCGGATTCTCGCTTTCTTTCACACCCGGCTCACTGACGACGAACGCATCTTCTACCGTCCGCACGTCACCGCTACGGAAAACGTTGAATTACAGGAGGCCCAGAGGCTCCCGCTCAGCCGGGTCTATACCAACCGCAATATCGAACGGCTCTTCTCCACCTTCCAGAGCTGCAAGTTCTTTCTCGCCAAAGACAATGTGGCTGAAGTGATCGTCACCCGCTGACATTCACCCCTCGGATTCTCCGTTGTTCATTGCATCGTGCACGTGGAGTGCCCAGGAGCGAGTTCGCTCGCGGCATTCGGATGGAGAGTTCGTTGAGGCGACTTGCGTTCCGGCCAAAGCTCCACCTGACTGCTCCGGTCTTTGCGGGGGGACTCGCTAACGTCACGAGTGAGCAGAGCGTCGATGTGTCGGCGGCCCAGGCCATGCTTGCGGCGAACCTGTTCGACCAGCTCCTCAATTCGCTTCCGGTAGCCTGCCGCGACAAAGTCCCTTCCGTCGAAACGAAATCGATAGAGCGATTCAAGCGCGGGAAAGTGCTCGCGAACGAAGGCCAGGTAGGTCTCCCGCGAACAGGGTTTCAAGAACAGTGGCTCGGCGGAGAAGAAGCTGGCATCGACGCTTTTCGCTCGGCGCGCCATCGCGTCCAGCGCCGGTAGGGTATCTGTCAATCCAGGGAGCAGCGGGGAACAGAGAATCCCCGCCCGCAAGCCGGCCTTCCGCAGCTTGGCTACGGTCTTCAATCGCAAATCGGGCCTCGGTGCGCGTGGCTCCAAGAATTCTCGCCAGCGCGGCATCAGGCGTCGTGATGGTGAGGTGAATCACGAGTTCGTTGCGCTCCGCGATCCTTTCGAGCAGGTCGATATCGCGCGCAATGAGGCTGGATTTCGTAACGATGCCAATTCTCAACCCACGCCGCCCGGCGAAGACTTCCAGCAGGCTACGGGTGATCTTCGCCTTTCGCTCGATCGGCTGGTAGGGGTCGGTCGCCGTGCCAATTGCGATTTCTTCGCCAGGGTGCAGATCGCGCAGCTCCTGCTGCAAAAGCCACGCCGCATTCTGCTTGATGAAGATCTTCCGCTCAAAATCCTCAGGATTGCGCAACTCCATGAACTCATGGGTATAACGCGCGTAGCAGTACCGGCAGGCGAACTCGCAGCCGCGATAAGGGTTGATGGTCTTCGAGAACCAAAGCCCCCTTCGAGAAACGGACTTATTGATAAGCGACCGCACGCTCAACGAACGAAATTCCACGTCATGACCACGCCCAATCTGGAAGCTGCTGAGTGCAAGCCGGGCGATGCCTTTAGAAGTCTCCAAAGGTTCGGAAGGGACTATTGGGAAGAGGGAAGCGCTGTCGATATTCGCCATTTGTTCGCCTATATCGATAAAACTAGTCCCCTGGTCTGCAATGGTCAAGCCTTTTTTTGAATCTTGTGCCTATACCGACACCGGGTCGGCGAAGCACGGCCATCGAGTTGCAAAATCACAGATACTGGGGGAGATGGCAACCACCCCCAAGCGGATCCTGCTCGCAACCATCGGCTCGCTCGGCGACCTGCATCCCTGTCTCGCCCTCGCCCTCGGCCTGCGCGATCGCGGTCATCAGCCCATCATCGCCAGCACCGAGCTCTACCGCGCTAAAGTTGAAGGTCTCGGCCTCGAGTTTCACGCTATCCGGCCAAATGTCGCGGCGCACGATCCGAAACTCATGGGCGACCTGATGGATATGAAGCGGGGCCCGGACGTGCTCTTGAGACAACTGATATTGCCCGCGCTTCCAGACACTTACGAGGATCTATTGAAGGTCGCCACCGGGGCTGACCTCCTCATTGCGGGTGAGATCGTTTTCGCGGCGCCACTGGTCGCCGAAAAGCTGCGTCTGCCCTGGGTTTCAGCGCTTCTATCACCATTTTCGTTCTACTCCGTATATGATCCGCCGGTATCTCCTTATGCTCCCTCGCTCGCATTCCTGAGCCGCCTTGGCTGGCGCTTCAATAAGATATTCATCGCACTCGGCCGGCTTGCATTCCGACAATGGTGGGAGCCGGTGCACCGATTGCGTCGCGAGCTGGGATTGCACCCGGGCGGAGATCCACTGTTTCAGGTCAAATTCTCCTCCAGCCTGACACTGGCCCTATTCTCGCGTGAAATCGCCCGACCGCAGCCCGACTGGCCAGCAAACGCCGTCCAACCCGGCTACGTCTTTTACGATCAGGACGAGGCGCGATCCGGCCTTCCGCCGGAGCTCGCGGCATTTCTGCAGGCCAGCGAGGCCCCGATCGTCTTTACCCTGGGCTCGAGCGCTGTTCACGACCCGCGCGGTTTTTTCGACCAGAGTGCCCAGGCGGCGCGGATGCTGAAACGCCGCGCCGTCTTCCTCATCAGCGGCAATCCGCCCCCAGACGGGATGACAAGCGACGGTATCGCCGTGCCCTACGCTCCGTTCTCGGAGTTGTTTCCTCGGGCCGCCGTCGTCGTCCATCAGGGAGGCAGCGGCACCACCGCGCAGGTACTTCGCGCTGGTCGTCCGGCCCTCGTCATGCCCTGCGGCTTCGACCAACCCGACAACGCCGCTCGCGTAAAAAGAATCGGCGCCGGACTCACCATCTCGCGCAATCGCTACAGCGCCCGTACAGCAGCTCGCCAACTCGAGCGGCTACTCACCGATCCCGCCTATGCGACGAACGCCGAGCGAATCGCCCGTCGCATCCAATCCGAAGACGGCATTGGCGCAGCCTGCAACGCCATCGAGCGGCTTCTCGATTCGCGAGCTAATGCAGATTCCAGCAGCGATACTAGCAATGCCAGGCATTCATGACCGACCCGATTTCCAGCTTCTACGACCCGCTCGCGGAACACTACCATCTCCTGTTCGACGACTGGGACAACGCGATTGACCGGCAAAGGAGAATCATCGGTCCGCTGCTCAGTTCGAGAAAGTCTGGCAAGGCGTTAAAAATACTCGATTGTGCCTGCGGGATCGGCACGCAATCGTTGGTTCTCGCGAAACTGGGGCATCGTGTCACTGCCTCCGACCTGAGTCCAGCGGCAGTCGACACGCGCCAGGAATGAGGCCTCGAAGCGCTCGTTGGAGATCGACTTTCATGTCTCCGACATGACGTCCTTAAAAGAGATCACCGACCGGGACTTCGATGTCGTGGTCGCCCTCGACAACGCGCTTCCCCACTTGTCTCTGGAGCAGCTTGCGTCGGCGGCCTCAGCGATTCGGTCGGTCCTTAAACCAGGCGGACTCTTGATGGCCAGTATCCGCGACTATGATCAAATTCTTCGTGAAAAGCCCACCGTGCAGCAACCCGTCTTTTACTCAAGGGACGGCAGCCGCCGTTTTGTGCATCAGGTTTGGGACTGGATCGACGACACCAAATACACGCTCCACCTCTACATCACCAACGCAAACGACAAGAGGTTGGGAGTCGCTCCATTTTGTATCGGAGTATCACTGTATCCTTCGCGAACAGCTCTCTACGATTCTCGACCGCGCGGGTTTTACAGATGTTGAGTGGCTAATGCCGTCGGAGAGCGACTTCTATCAACCCATCGTTCTAGCCCGCTCGCCCCTCTAGACAACGAGCACTAACGCTGCTCAATCACCAGCGGAACTCCCTGTTTCGGACGCAGGCTGATCATCGGGCTCATCGCCAGTGTCTCTGGAGCACCCGGCGCCGGACGCACCCGCCAGTTGCGGAAGATGGTCGCCAGCGAGAAAACGCCTTCCATCCACGCGAGCCCTTCGCCGATACACTGCCGCGAGCCGGCGCCAAACGGATAGTAAGCAAACCTCGGCCGCGCCGTTTTGCCATTTGACGACTTTCCATCGTCCGCGAAGCGGAGCGGGTCAAACTTTTCCGGCTCGGGCCAGAAGCGAGGGTCACGATGCACGACGATCTGCGGGGCGATCATGATGGAGCCGGGTGCAATGCGGAAGCCGCGAAAATCGTAGCCTTCGGGTCCGCAAGTGCGCCCAATCACCCAGACCGGAGGAAATAGCCGCAGCGCCTCGGCAAAGACCATGTACGCATATTTCAGACTTGGGAAATCGGCGGCCGTCGGCGGCCGGTTGCCCAGCACCCGGACCGCTTCCTCATGCAGCAGCTCCTGCACTTCGGGGTGCCGGGCCAACATCCACAGCGCGAAGCTAAGACCGTTGCAAGTGGTCTCATGCCCGGCAAGCATCACCGTCAGGCATTCGTCGCGGACTTGCTGGTCGGTCATGCGAGCGGCTGCCCCGCCAGCGCTCTCTTCGGTATCGACTGCTTCCAGCAACATCGACAGCAGGTCGCCACGGTCGCCGGGAGATCTCCGCCGTTCGGCGATGATTCCGTAGATGATGGCGTCGACGTCGGCGCCGCCTTTGCGGATCTTCATCATCGGTCCGAATGGCAGCTTTTCAATTTTTCTCGAAAAAGGAAGGAAGGCCAGCGGCAGAAATCCCATAAACGCATCGACCGCATCGCCGATCTTCTTCGCCTCAGACCTGGCGTCGGTGTCGAAGAGGCATTTGCTCACGATGCGCAGGGCCAGCATCATCATCTCCGGATAAACGTCGAGAGCGCCCGGCTGCCATTGCCCAATCATCTCCGCGGAGTACTTGGCGATCACATCCCCATAGGCCGCAATCCGATGGCGGTGGAAGGCAGGCGCAGCCATCCGCCTCTGCCGCATGTGCAGCGGCTCCTCGCTTGTTAGCAGCCCGTTGCCCAGGATGAACCGCGAGCGCTGCATGACCATGTGGCGATGGTTCCGCGGCTCGTCGTTGATCAGCAGCTCCTGGATCAGGTCCGGATGATTGAGCTGATAAATCTTGCGATTGATCGCGCGGTAATGCACGATGTCGCCATACCGCCGGGCGTTTTCCGTCAGCATGTTGATCGAGCCTCCCCGAAAGAGTCTGCCGCTAAGCAGACGGGGAAGAAAAGGGGGGCCGGGCGGATATTCCGATCCCGGTTTGGCGCGGATATCCGGCTCTGGATTCACTCTCCCAGTGTAAGCGCCGTGAGAATGCTTACATTGATGCCGTAAATAGGGAGGCTAAAGAGTTTCCAACGCAACATCTCCCCGCAGAAGATGTTCAATAAAGACAACAGGAGTTCTGCGTCATGCCTCACCGCCGACTTCTCTATCTCTCACTGCTGCTCGCTGTGCCCTTCGTTCTGCAGGCACAGTCGGCCGTGAAGAAGACGCCGCACACTGTTTCATCCGCGGAAGCGCCACTCACCGAGCGTGAGAAGGCCACACAGCTACTCAACCGATTCACCTTCGGTCCGCGCCCCGGCGACATTGACGCGGCGCTGAAGGTCGGCCCGCAGAACTGGTTCGAGCAGCAGCTGAATCCAGACTCGATTCCTGATCCGGTCTTGGAAAAGCGTCTCCAGGAGTATCCCGCGCTTGCGCTCACTCCAGCACTCACCGTCTCGAACTTCCCGACCAACCAGATCCTGCGGCAGATCTCCGAAGGCAAGCTGCCCATGCCGACAGACCCGACGACACTGAGCGTCTACCAGGTTCTCGAAGCGAAATACATGCGACGGCAACAGGAGAAGAAGGACGAGCAGACGGACAAGCTCACTCCCGAACAGATAGAAACGCAAAAGGCCGACCAAAAGAAGCAGGACCAGGCGACTGCGCTCCCCATCGCCGAACAGATGCTCGGCCTGCCCAAGGCGCAGAGAATGGCGGCCATCCTACAGCTGCCGCTCGATCAGCGAATAGCGCTTACCTCAAGCACACCCGACGCACAAAAGAGAATGCTGCTCGCAGACTTCACCCCACGCGAACGCGAAATCTTCATGTCCATGGGCGGAGGTCCCGATGCCGCGCACGTCGTTGACGACGAACTTATGCAGGCCAAAGTTGTCCGCGCCATCTTGAGCGAACGCCAGCTTCAGGAAGTGATGACCGATTTCTGGTTCAACCACTTCAACGTCTTCCTCTACAAGGAGACTGACCAGATCTACACCCCGTCCTACGAACGCGACGCCATTCGCCCTCACGCCCTCGGCAAATTCCGCGATCTGCTGCTCGCGACTGCGCAGCATCCCGCGATGCTCGTCTATCTCGACAACTGGCAGAGCATCGGCCCCGATTCCCAGGTGGCGGAAAAGGCCAGAAACAGCCAGAAGCACGCCGACCGCGGCCTCAACGAAAACTACGGCAGGGAAGTGATGGAGCTGCACACCGTCGGCGTCAACGGAGGCTATACCCAGGCCGACGTCACCAACCTGGCCAAGATACTCACGGGCTGGACCATCGATCATCCCGAATACGGAGGCGACCCACAGTTCGACCCGCAACAAACACGAGCCCGGCTCGAAGATGTGGTTCGGCCAAAAAATCAAAGAGGACGGCTTCAAAGAAGGCCAATTGGCGTTGACCTGGCTCGCCGCGCAGCCGCAAACCGCGCACTTTATCAGTTACAAGCTCGCCCAGCGCTTCGTCGCCGACGACCCTCCGCCCGCGCTCGTCGACCGCATGGCGCAGACCTTCCTCGCCATCGACGGAGACATCAAAGAAGTTCTCCGTACCATGGAACGTTCGCCCGAGTTCTGGTCGCGCAAATACTACCGCACCAAGGTGAAGACGCCGCTTGAGTTCGTCGCCTCGGCCTTCCGCGCCACCGGAGACCAACCCCACCAACCCCGGCGCCATCGTCAACACGCTCAAGACCATGGGCGAGCCGCTCTACCAGATGCAGCCGCCGACCGGATATCCGATGACCGCCGACCACTGGATGAACTCCGCCGCTATCGTCGACCGGCTGAACTTCTCGCTCGCACTCACCGGAGGCAAACTCGGAGGCATCCCCTTCGACGCGCCCAAACTGCTTGCCTCCGGCCTGCTCGACCGCCAACCCGAAGCACGTGGCAGCGCCATGCGCCGCATCTCAGCTACTCAGATAAGCTCCGGTATAGCTACAGCGCCCACCGGTCGCGAAGAAGCTCTCTCGCTGATGGAGCAACTCGTCATCGGCGGAGCGGTCTCGCAGAAGACCAACGAAGTCATCCTCAAACAAGTCTCCGACTCAGAGGCGGCAACCACCCCGACCGACGCCACGCAGGCACTCAACACCATGGCCGCGCTGATTCTGGGATCGCCGGAATTTCAACTCAGGTAAGTGGCCGCTCCCCAGCGTTTTGGAAAGGTGGACGTGCTCGTTCGGTGGGGAAAGCTCAAGCCATTTCGTGAGAGTAGACGAGCGCTATTCGTCGCCGAGGTCCATCCTGCGAATAAGCCCATCCTCGATCAGGTAGGTGTGCGTAACGTTTTCGTTGACAATCACGCGGCCGTCGAGGCCGCGGATGGTCAGGTGAACGGTGACCACGATCATGCCATCTTCGTTAGAACTGAAATCGATCGGTTCAGAGTGCGGATTGATCAAGCTCCACTGCCGAGCCCAGTACTCGCGGACGGCTTGGTGCCCGTGGACCCGTCCGCCTTCCATCCCATTCGGCCAATCCACGTCAGGATGCATGACGGCAAGGATCGCATCAATGGCCCGCGAATTGAAGTTCGCATAGGCGGCAATCAGCAAATCTCGGTCGTTCTGTCTAACCATTCCTGCGTTAATTCCGCCGCTATCGAAACGACTGGTGCGCTCAACATTCTCCATCAATCGGTCTGCGCTATGAAGCGGGCTCTCCTTTTCACTAAGATTCATACTTCAGCAGCAGCCAATCATCGTCCGCTCGACTTTGGCGGAGCACCATTCTGATGAGTCAGTTTTGAAGGAATCGGGGCCGAGCAGGACCGGGTCTGCAGAGTGCCCGGGCTGAATCGATCCACTGATCCGAGAAGCTCGACTAAATTCGAAAGACCTAATGAGCGCTATTCCCCGCCAATGTCCATCCTCCGAATAAGCCCATCCTCGACAAGATAAGCATGTTCCACCATCTGATCGACTAGCAATTCGCCATCCAGGCTGCGAACAATTTGATGCACCGTCACCGTCGTCTTGCCTGGCCCATCCGTTCTGAAACCCACCGGTTCCACATGGGGATCGATTAAGCTCCATTGCCGGGTCCAGTATTCGCGCACGCCTTGGTGCCCATGAACCCGTCCGCCCTCCATGCCATTCGGCCAATCCACGTTTGGATGCATGTTTTCGAGCACTGCATCGAGCGCACGCGCATTAAAATTCGCGTAGGCGGCAAGAAGCACTTCACGGTCGTTTTCCATAGCCAGTCCTTCTCTGGTGACAAGAAAGTATCCTCACATGAGGCATCTAGCGATAAAGAAACAACTATGACTGATCGCAGGAGTTTGCCTGCCGATGATTTCGTTGATCGGATTTTTTTTGCCCGTCGTGGCGTCTTATGATTTGACTCCGGTTGTGATGCCCGGCTGGCGAAGGCACCCGCTGTGATTGGACTTCTAAGTTTTTGCGCAAATCGAGCGCGGTTTATACCACCACTGGAATATTCGCAACACCGGCAGTGCCAAATACTCGCCGATACCGCTCGATTGCGATCGGAATGCCGGTCGCCTTGGCGTAATTGTCGGATAGCTTGACTGCTGGTCTCCCATCCGCTGATGTTAGTTTACACACCAGGCTGATCGGATCAAACTGCACTCCGTTGCCAGGGTCGCATCCGCGAAAGTCGTTGGTCAGTAAAGTTCCCCATCCCGAACTGAACCGAATCCGCCGTTCTCGCACCCACTTGCGCGGATCGTGAAAGTCAGCGGCCGAGACGAAGTCTTCCGGCTGCGCCTCGCCCACAATCGTCCCGGCAAAATAAGCGTGGAGGCGCAGAATCAGATCCACATCGAGAGCGTCGGAGGCGATCAGAAGTTTGCCGCGAGGATCGCGTCCTCGTTCTTTCAGCCACGCAATATATTCGTCTCCGGCGATAAATGGGTCCTTGCTGTCGACACGCTGGCCGGTCCAGTCCGCCGTCCAGTCCGGCGCCGAACGCAGAAACTGCGTGGTCCCAAAGGTATCCGGAAGCATAATCAGCAACTCACCCTGATATGTCTGCTGCCACAGCTCCAGCACGCGATACTGTGCCGTCTTCAGCGCCTCATCGTCCTCGGCCATCGCCGCGAGCGCCATCGGCAACTCGTGGGCATTCGTGCCGATCGCCTCCATGTCGTGCTTATAGGCGAGGTAGGTATTCGAAGTTCCGAGGAAGCTTTCGCCCAACTCGCCCCGCGCGACATTGATCGCATACTCCTGCCAAAGAAAGCTGTGTCGTCGCCGCGTGCCAAAATCGGCGACCCTTAGCCCAGGAACATCGCGCATCCGCTCCAGTTTTTCCCACAGCTTCGTCTTCGCCCGCGCATAGAACATGTCCAGGCTGATCTCGCTCATCCCTCTGAGGCTCGCTCGCGTCTTCAGCTCATTGAGAATCGAAAGGGCATACAGCTCCCACATCGTCGTCGAGGTCCACGGCCCATCAAACTCCAGCCGAAACTGCCCGTCCTCGATCGAGAGCTTGTAATCGGACAAGCGAAAATCGTGCTCCAGCCAATCCAGAAACGCAGGCTCGAAGATCCCTTTGCGGCCATAGAAGGTATTGCCGGCCAGCCAGATCATCTCCGACTTGCGAAATCGCAGCCCCCGCGCATGGTCTAGTTGCAGAATCAATTCTTCCCGAGGGAAGAGCTCGGCCAGCCGGACGCTGTCCGTCCGGTTCATCACTTCAAAGGAGGCGTGGGTCTTCGGAAAATGCTTCCAGATGAACTGCAGCATCAGCAGCTTGTAAAAGTCGGTGTCGAGCAGAGAACGCGTCACCGGGTCGAGGTTCCAGTTATGGTTGTGCGCACGCTCGGCGAAGTTGACGATCACTCGGCGGAGTCTCCTGCTTTCATAGTGCTATATGTAGAAAGTTTGCGCGATCTGTACAGGATTTCATTTGAGAGTCGCGCACAAACCAGACAGCTTCTGCTCCAACAGCCGAGGCATATAAAACTCAAAGAATTTGTCTGAGTCGGAGCGCAGACAGACGAAAGTATTCGGCTCTCCCTGGACCTCGCGAGTGAACCCCTTCGCGTCGACTTCAAGTCTCATCGGGGTCGTCGGGCACTGCGACGGATCGATAGCATAAGCGGCAGCTACGGCATCGAACATGGTCGGGGTTATCTGGTGCGTGCCCTGAGCCCATTGCTGGTAAAGCAGCGTCAACGCATCGGTCAGGTTCGTGCTCTTGGTGAAGAGCAGCTCACGCTTTACCTCGTCGAGCTTGAGCTGCGTGGAGTCGAGGGGCATCACATATAGCGGAACGCCCGACGTAAAGACCGCCTGCGCGGCCGGGATATCCATCGCGATGTTGTACTCGGCATTCGGCCCGTGGTCGGGCGCATATCCCAGGTCGCCGTATCCGCGACGAACCGAGCCGCCCATAATCACAATCCGCTTCAACTTCTTGAACGTCACCGGATCTTTTGCGAGCGCGGCGGCAAGATTCGTCTCCGGAGCGATGCCGATAAGGGTAATCTCGCCAGGATGCAGTTTGATCTGCTCGAGCAGAAAATCAACCGCGCCCTCATGATGCTTTGACGGCTGACGCTCCGCCCAGGCCGCCTGCCAGAATCCGCTCTGCCCGGGGCCATGCTTCTCGATGCCTACAGCGACAGGAATATCGGTGCGGCCAGTCTCGCAGAGAAGCCGGTCGAGCATCCGGGCACGGAGTTCAGTGTCTCCCCAAGCCGAGGTGATACCGAGGATCTTGAGTTCCGGACTGGAAAGCGCAAGCCCAACCGCGAGTACATCGTCGATGTCATCGCCGATATCCGTGTCGATGATGACGAGTTGTGGTGCCGTAGAGGCAGCGGCCGACGCCGAACCTGCACTGTTCTCCGCTCGAGCAACGCAACAGAGCAGCGCGAGAGTCACTACCGAAGCAGTCATCCTTGACATCTTCATCCTTCGCGCACCGCCAGCAGCACCCGCAGGTCCCGCAGATTGTTTCCTGTAGGCCCAGTCACAATCGTGTCGCCGAGGGCTGTAAAGAGCGAACAGCTATCAAACTTTGTCAGCGTCTCTTCGGGATTGAAGTGGTAACTCCGCGCGCGGGCGATCGTAGTCGGATCGGCGATCGCCCCAGCCGCCGGGCTGTCCCCGTCGATTCCGTCCGACCCGGCGCTGAGCAACGCCAGATTCTCGCCTTCATATTCGGCCAAATCCAGAGCAGCCGTAAGCACCAACTGTTGATTCCGTCCGCCGCAGCCATGGTCAGGTCCAAGCCGAACGGTCACCTCGCCACTCGAGAGCAGGCAGAGTCGCGGATGTTCGCGGCGCAGCGCGTGAAAGCGATCGAGCAGATATCTCGCAGCCTTCGCATAATCCCAGTCGTCGCAACTGTTATCGACCACAACTTTGAACCCCAGGGCCTCTGCGCGCTCGTGGGCTGCGTTCACAAAGTCGTGGTTCGAGAGCAAGGTATCGAAGTGCGATCGTCCAAATGCCGCTGCAGAATCGAGAGCCGTCTTTTTCTTGCCCAGAGACAGTCGCGCCTTCAAGCCGGAATTGGAAGCCTGCGCGGTGCGTGGCTCTTTTAGAGACGGCTTGCTGGTGGCCGAGTCCATGCCAAGCATCGCAAAATACTCCCGCACCTTGAACGGAAACATCTCCAGCAGCCGGTAGCGCGCCAGAATCTCGGCACACTCCGCCGGCGTCGACTCATCGGGCAGTGTCGGCGAAGACGCTACCGCCACGCGGTCCTTCAGCGGAACATCCGCCAGCAGCAGAGTCAGCTTTTCCGCCATCGGCGCGGCCAGCGCCAATCGGCCGCCTTTCACTGCGGAGAAGTATTTGCGAACCGTGTTGATCTCGGTGATCGTCGCGCCCGATGCCACCAGCGCTTCATGAAAGCCGATGGTGTCTTCGAGCGAGATGTGCTTGTTCAGCGGAAGCTCATGCATCGCCGAGCCCCCGCCGCTGATCAGGAAAAAGATGAAGGTATCTTCGCGCGCCGTCTTCAGCAGGCTGAGCGTCGCCCTTGCCGCCGCAAACGAATCTTTGTTCGGCAGCGGATGGCCGCCGGCAAAATAACGAATCTGTCGAGTATGCTCTTTCGGAGTCTTCGGCGCGGAGCAGACCCCGTGGACATTCAGCTTTTGCGGCAATCGCTCGAGCAGCGCGTCGGTCATCGTCAGCGCCGCCTTGCCAAAGGCAATCACCAGAATCTTCTTGAACTTCTCCAGATCGACGACATCCGGTTTGAGCACTGGCGACGGATGCAGCACCAGTTTGTGCTCTTCAAAGTGCAAATGGCGGTCAAAGGCCGCCGGAACGTTACATTCCTCGAGCGCGGTCGTGAAGATGTCGAGCGCTACTTCGGGAAGTGGTTTAGCCAAATCGAACCTTCCTGGAGACTGATCGCCTCAATTTATTCGTCTGGCAAAGGCGCGAAGTGCGCACCGACCCATTGCTTGATCGCATTTTGCATCGCGTCCAGCTTGCCGACGAAGAAATGGTCCGCGTCCGCTATCCAGACTAACTCAGCCGGAGCCGGAGCGGACCTCACCACTGCCTCAACCTGAGGCGCCGGTCCATATGGGTCGCGATCGCCGCTCACAAAGAGCTTGGGAGCAAGGCACCTGGAGAGAAACTCGTAATGATAATCGCGCCCCTCGGCGTGAACCGGAATGCCGAGCGCAATCAACCCATTCACCCGCTCATCTCCACAACAGGCGCGCAGGCCAACATTCGCTCCAAAAGAGAAACCCGCAAACAGGATAGGCAGGTGAAACTCGCGATCGAGCCAATTCAGCGCCGCACGAACGTCATCGCGCTCGCCGCGTCCATGATCATGTTCGCCCGCGCTCAACCCCGTCCCGCGAAAGTTGAACCGCAACACCGGAAAGCCAAACGACCCCAGCGCCTTCATCGCGTGATAGACAACTTTGTTATGCATGGTGCCGCCGCCCAGCGGGTGGGGATGCGCTACCAATGCGGCAAACGCCGCGTCGGGCCGGCCGGCATTGAGAAGCGCCTCAAGCGTCCCCGCAGGCCCACGCAAGTCTTCAATGCTGCGGATCGACGGCGTCGATGCAGGCGGAAGTGAATTGCCGGGAGCGATCGGATTCATAGGTCCGCTTCTATTGTAGTGGCGGCCGCAATGTATTCTGGGTTTCAATGAGCCTCGATCCAGTCCATCTCACCCGTAGCCTGATCGACATCGAATCGATCACCTACAACGAAGGCGCTGTCGGTCTCTGGCTGGAAGGTTATTTGCAAGGCCTCGGCTTCGCCGTGGAGCGCACTCCCGTTCCTCAGCCTAGCGACAGCCGGTGCAGCGGAGAACGCTTCAATCTTTACGCCTGTGAGCAGGGTATTCAACCCGACCTCGTTTTTTCCACGCACATGGACACCGTCCCGCCGTTCGTCCCCAGCAGCGAAGATGACGAGTTCATCTACGGCCGCGGCAGCTGCGACGCCAAGGGCATCATCGCAGCCCAGATCGCAGCAGCCTTGCGTTTGCGCGAACCGGGAGTAAAGGTCGGGCTGCTCTTCGTCGTCGGCGAGGAGCGCGACTCGGCCGGCGCGCGGCTTGCCAACGAAAATCCCAAGGGCAGCCGCTTCCTCATCAACGGCGAACCGACCGACAATCGCCTCGCGCTCGCATCCAAGGGCGCTCTGCGAGCCACCTTCCGTGCCACCGGCAAGATGGGCCACTCCGCTTATCCCGAACTCGGTGACAGCGCCATCCATAAGCTCATCCACGCGCTCGAAAACGTCCTCGCGCTTAAACTGCCGTTCGTCGAAGATGTCGGCCCCGGCACACTCAATATCGGGATTATCCACGGCGGCCACGCGCCAAACGTCATCGCCGACACCGCTGAGGCGCATGCGCTCGTGCGGCTGGTTGGGCCTTCCGATGAGGTCCGCGCGGCAATCGAGCGCGCCGTTTCCGGCCTGGCCACCGTCGACTTCACGCTGGAGATTCCCTTTGTCCGCATGAGAAAGATCGAGGGCCTCGAAACCATGGTCGCGGCCTTTACGACCGACATTCCGGCTCTCACGAACTGGGGCGAGCCTCTCTTGCTCGGTCCTGGTTCAATTCATGTAGCCCACACGCCGCACGAGCGTCTGGCCAAGAAAGAACTCCTTGAAGCGATCGATTTGTACACGACGGTGGCGCTCCGTCTGTTGCAATGAGGCTGCGCCATCTGGGCAGTCGAATCGTGCCCTCGCTGATTGCGGTCTTGTTTGGTTGGGCGGCAGCGATGGTTGCAACCTTGCCCATGCAATTCGTCAAGATTCGGGCAAGTGCCTTCGGCGGTCCTGCGGTTCTGCGCCTGTCTCTTGCCGAGGGTACGCTGGTCTGGGGTTTGTGGTGCCTGGGAATCGCCGCTGGAGGCTGGCTCTTCGGTCTTGTCCCAGTCATAATGCTCGTTCCCGAGGACTGGTTGCTCCGCCATCGCTTTAGCTCGCTCGCCCTTGCTGCGACCCTTAGTTGGATAGCAGTCCTGGTTGAGTTCGAAGCCTGGAAGGCCCTGCTGCCGTATTACCACCTCGCCGTCAGGATGTTCACACTTTACTCGCTTGTGCTCGTCGTCTACGCAACCGTGTCAGCCGCTGTCTACCTTCGTCTGATTGCTTCGAGGGGCGAAAACTCATAATTCGAGCCCAAGAACCGCGCACCACCCCCACGACACGCACTCACCCGAATCGGAAACACCCTTCGAAAGCTCTCGATGAGGACGTCGGGGCAATAGCCGCTCACAGCGTAAACTTGAGTGAATGAGCATTGAATCTACCACTCGCCCCGTCGCGGCCGAATCCGCAAACGCCCTCAGCAACGCCTCGTCCGCCTACCTTCGCTCGGCGATGCATCAGCCGGTGCGATGGCACGAGTGGAGCGAAGAAGCCTTTGCCAAAGCCGCCATCGAAGACAAGCCCATCCTGCTCGACATTGGCGCGGTTTGGTGCCACTGGTGTCATGTGATGGACCGCGAATCTTACGAAGATCCGGCGCTGGCCGAGGTCGTCAACGAGAACTTCATTGCCATCAAGGTCGATCGCGATGAGCGTCCCGATGTCGACAGCCGCTACCAGGCCGCAGTGCAATCGATAGCTGGCCAGGGTGGTTGGCCGCTCACCGCTGTGCTCACCCCCGACGGAAAGCCATTCTTCGGAGGCACCTATTTCCCGCCCGAAGAGCGCTATGGGCGACCCAGCTTCGCCCGCGTTCTTCGCACTATGGCTGACGTCTGGAAGACCAAGCGCGACGAGGTTGCCGAAACTGCGGGCAGCGTCATGGCCGCCATCGAACACGGTGAGACCTTCGCCGGCCGCTCAGGCCAACTCAGCTTGGGCCTGGTCGACAAGCTCGTTCAGCATGCCGTCTCGCAATTCGACCCTCACAACGGAGGCTTTGGATCGCAGCCCAAATTCCCTCATCCCTCGGCCATCGATCTGCTCATCGACACCGCCGTCCGCAACGGCAATGACGCAGCGAAGAACACCGCCGTCGTCACCCTCGAAAAAATGGCCCACGGAGGTGTCTACGACCAGCTCGCCGGAGGATTTCATCGTTACTCGGTCGATGAGCGCTGGGTCGTGCCGCACTTCGAGAAGATGCTCTATGACAACGCCGGCCTGCTCAAGAACTACGCCCACGCTTACCAGAGCTGGGTCGATCCCAAGTTCGCCCGCGTCGCCCAAGACATCATCCGATGGATGGACGCGGAACTCAGCGACCGTGAACGCGGCGGCTTCTACGCCTCGCAGGACGCCGATATCAACCTCGACGACGACGGCGATTACTTCACCTGGACCCGCGCCGAAGCGGCCGCAGTGTTGACGCCCGAAGAGTTGCGCATGGCCGAACTTTACTACGACATCGGCCCGGTCGGCGACATGCATCACAACCCGCAAAAGAACGTGCTGCATGTGAAGTATTCGCTCGAAGATACAGCCAAACGACTCAACCTCGACCTGGCCGAAGTCGAGACCCTGCTCGTCGCCTCAAAAGCCAAGCTCTTCGCCGCTCGCCTGGAGCGGACCGCGCCCTTTATTGACAAGACGGTCTACACCTCGTGGAACGCGATGGCCATCTCCGCCTATCTTCATGCGGGACGGGTGCTACATCTCGCCGCGCCGATCGATTTCGCGCTCAAGACCCTCGATCGCATCCTTGCCGAAGGCTGGAGCGAAACCGCCGGACTCGCCCACGTCATCTCGTACGCCGACGGAGAGCCTGTGAAGCAGCCCATCGCCGGAGTTCTCGACGACCATGCCTTCACCATCGAAGCCTGCATTGACGCCTGGGAAACGACCGGAGAGCTGCACTATTACAAAACCGCCGCGTCGATCGCCGATGCCATGGTCGCGCGCTTCTACGACTCTGTTGGAGGCGCATTCTTCGACGCCGAGCTTCCGGCCGAAGGCAAGGTACTCGGTGCGCTTTCCGCCCGTCGCAAGCCGCTGCAGGACACGCCCACTCCCGCCGGAAATCCCGCTGCTGCCATTGCACTCCTGCGCCTCGAACACCTCAGCGGGCGCAAAGACCTCCGCGAAAAAGCCGAGGACACGCTCGAAAACTTCGCCGGAATCGTCGAGCACTTCGGTCTCTACGCCGGGACCTACGGCCTCGCACTTGAGCAGTATCTGCTTCCGCCGACCCAGGTCGTGGTAATCGGGCACGACGGCGATGCGGCCCTGGCACTCGAAGCAACCGCAACTGCGGGCTACGCGGTTAACAAAAGTATCATCCGCCTCAAGCCCGATCATGTGGCAGCGGAAAATCTGCCGCCAGTACTCGCCGAAACGCTGCCGTCGCTGCCTGGAATCCACAGCCGCTTGCCACCGCTGGCCGTCGTCTGTCGAAACAATGCCTGCCAGCCGCCCATTGCGGATGACCAGGAATTAATTAACGCCCTCGCCAGTTAACCGGACGTCTTACGCCTGTCAATCCGACATACCGCAGCGGGCGGAGAAATCTGTGCTTCCAGCGATCTCGCATGAGACGACGACTTCTCAGCATCCCCAGCCGAAGCAGTGGCCTCTAATCATTAGTAGTTCCACTAGATCGGAAGACTCGCCGAAGCCACAGGCCCGAAGCTCGTTGTAGCGAGGTATTCTTCAACCAGGACCGCCCATCGAGTGCCAACCGAGGCAGAACAATCCGCACTAGCGAAAGAGAGCCGGTTCGCCCACGCATGGCGCGCTCTGCGTCATCGCAACTTCCGCCTCTTCGTCAGCGGACAAAGTATCTCGCTCATCGGCACCTGGATGACCCGCATCGCCACCAGCTGGCTGGTCTACCGGCTCACCGGCTCCGCTCTGCTGCTCGGCGTCGTCGGCTTCGCCGGCCAGATCCCCACCTTTCTCCTCGCACCTTTTGCCGGAGTCCTCGTCGACCGTCTCAACCGCCGTAACCTGCTGGTCTGGACCCAGGCGCTCGCCGCCGTTCAGTCGCTCGCGCTTGCAGCCCTCACTATCGCCAAGGTCGTCAACATCCAGGAGATCATCGCCCTGAGCGTGATGCAGGGGTTGATCAACGCCTTTGATATGCCCGGACGCCAGGCATTCCTTATCCAGATGGTTGAGGACAAGCAAGACCTTGGCAACGCCATCGCCCTCAACTCCTCAATGGTCAATCTGGCGCGTCTCATCGGTCCGGCGCTCGCCGGCCTCGTGATCGCAGCATTCGGGGAGGGCTACTGCTTCGCCATCGATGGCGTCAGCTACCTGGCCGTCATCGCCTCACTGCTCATGATGCGAGTGACTGTCGCGCCGATCAAGCGGGAGACGGCCTCCATGCTCGAACAACTCCGCGAAGGCTGGACCTACGTCTCGAACTTCGTCCCCATCCGAACAATTCTCACCCTCTTCGCCATCATCAGCCTCATGGGAATGCCGTTCGTCGTGCTCATGCCGATCTTCGCCTCCCAGGTGCTTCACGGGGGCCCGCACACGCTCGGTTATCTGATGGGAGCGTCCGGCGTCGGCGCTCTGGTCTCGGCCGCCTCGCTCGCCGTACGGAAGAGCGTTCGCGGCCTGGTCTCCATGATTCAGATTTCGGCAATCGTCTTCGGCGCCGGCCTCATCCTATTTGGGCTCTCTCACAACGTCGCCCTCTCGCTCTTCCTCATGCTCTTCGTCGGCTTCGGCATGATGCAGGGCCTTGCCGCCAGCAACACTGTGATCCAGACTCTGGTTCCAGAGGACAAGCGCGGCCGCGTCATGAGTTACTACACAGTTGCGTTTGTCGGGATGGCGCCCTTCGGCAGCCTGCTTGCCGGAGCACTTGCCCACCGCTTCGGCGCGCCCCACGCGGTCATGTTCACCGGAGCCTGCTGCCTGCTAGGCGCAGCATGGTTCGCAACCCAGCGGCCTGCACTTCGCGCTGTCATGCGGCCCATTTATATCGAAATGGGAATCATCCCCGACCCATCGGGCCCCGCCTTTGAAGACCGCGCCGGCGCCAATTGAGTCCGGCAGCCCTCTATTGCGCCGAGCCTTGACTGGTACTTGACGGTTCAAGCTGCTGACGCGGCTTGGCATGCATAAGCATCATCGCGAGGAGGATGATTGTGATCAGGGCCGCCGCAACTCCCACAAGGTAGGTCAACGCGCTCTTCGCCGTGAATGGTGGCAGCGACATACACAAGTGAGATGCTTCCCGCGTCGATTCCGAAAGCCGGCGCGAGACAGAGTTCGTCGAATCAAGAACTACACTGGCCGTAGATCAGCCGCTACCGTCCCAAGCGTCGGTCTTAGATCAAACGCTTCCGCCAACAACTCATAAGACCGCACCCGCGCGGCATGGTCATAGACAATCGTCACCACCATGATCTCGTCGATCCCCAACGCCTCAGCCATCGCCGATAGCTTCCGTCGCACGCTCTCCGGAGTTCCCACGACATATCGCGGCCACTCGCCCCCCTCTGGAAACCACTGCGCGAAGATCGCATCGGGAATTGTCGCCAGCTCGGCAATCGCGTCATCAGGAGCAGCCACCGGCGCAGTGTTTCCTTGCCGAATCCTCCGGAAGAGCAGCCTCGCACTGCTCGCCAGCCGTTCCGCCTCGGCTTCCGTCTCTGCGCAGATCACGCCGAGAGCGAGCATCGCATGCGGATATTCGCCGAACCCAGCTGGTCGAAAACTCTCCCGATAATGCTGGATCGCCTTACGCGTCTGGTTTGGATCGATGAAATGAGCGAAGTTATACGGGAGACCAAACTGCGCCGCGGTCTCTGCGCTCCACAGGCTCGATCCCAACAGCCAGACTTCGGGCGCGCCGGTCATGTCCGGCGCCAGTCGAATCTTCTGGAAGCGATGGTCTGCAGGGAAGTCCTTGTGAAGAAAAGCCAGCAGCTCCGAAAGCTGCGCCGGAAAATCATCCGGATTCAGCTCACGGTTGCGCCGCAGTGCATACGACTCCAGCGGACTCCCACCCGGCGCGCGCCCGACTCCCAGATCGATCCGCCCCGGATACAACGCATGCAGCACCCGAAACGTCTCCGCGACCTTGAATGCCGAATAATGCGGCAGCATAATCCCACCTGAACCCAGCCGAATTCGCGAGGTCTCCCCGCCAACCCGCGCCAACAACACCTCCGGCGCGGGACTCGCGAGCACGTCCATTCCGTGATGTTCGGCGATCCAGTAGCGATGAAAGCCTAGCTCATCCGCCGCCTGCGCCAGGTCGATTGTATTTTGCAACGCCTCACCCGGCGTCGACCCGGCCGAAACCGGAGATTGGTCCAGGACCGAAAGCTTCAAACCTGCCATGAATTCACTCTTCTTTCTTCCTCACATTCGATGATCCGGCGCCCACAAAGAAGCAAATACCGGCTCCCGAATGAAACAGCTTCTTAACAATCCAGCCAACTTCACCTCATAGAATGGGTGTCGCTAAGCCAAACTGGAAACGCCGTATTCAAGGGAGATAGAAGCGATGGCTACTGCCGTTCTGGCATCGATCGGCGATAACGGAGTTTTGAATGCCACGCTATCGGAGGATCAGTCGGCGATTTGGATGGATCGCGACCTGAGCTGGCTCGATTTCAACCAACGCGTCCTCGCTGAGGCCCTTGACGACCGTACTCCTCTCCTCGAGCGCGCCAAGTTCCTCGCCATCTTTACCTCGAACCTCGACGAGTTCGTCATGAAGCGGGTGGCGATTCTCTGCCAGGCCCAGGGTGCGGCGCAAAGGGCGCGCTTCCAGGAGCTCCGCGAAAAGCTGCTGCCTTTGCTCGCGCAGCAGGCGGAGTGCTACCGCGAGACGATCGTCCCCGGTCTGGCCGCCAGCGGGGTTTTTCTCCGGCGCTGGGACGATCTAACACACGAGCAGCAGGAAGAGGCCAGCGAGCATTTCGACAGACAATATCTCTGCCGCGCTTACCCCGCTGGTCGTCGATCCAGAACATCCGTTCCCGTTCTTGTCGAACCTCTCGACCTCCTTGGTCTTCAGGCTCCACGATCCAGAGCGCGGCGACTCCATGTATGCCCGGCTGAAAGTTCCTACGGTCTTGAAACAGTGGGTCGCGCTCGGCACCGGCCTCGAATCCGGCCAAAAGCTTCTTGTTCCGCTCTACGAGGTTATCCGCGGCAACGTCGGCAAGCTCTACAGCGGCATGAAGATCAAGGGGATGTCGATCGTCAGGATTACCCGCGACGCCGACGTCGAGCTCGAAGACGACGAAACGATCGGAATTCGCGAGCTGGTCCTCGAGCAGGTTCGACAACGTCGCTACGAGCCCGTCGTTCGTCTCGAGTTCGGCCCCGGCGCCGATCCCGAGATCAAGGAAATCCTGCGCAAGCGCTTTGAACTTTCTACAGACGACCTCTACGATATGCCGGAAGAGGTCGACTACACGACGCTCTTCGAACTGTTGGGTCTGCCGCTTCCCGCGCTGCACGACGCCCCGTGGAGCTCCGTTACAGCCGTTAGCTCTTCCAGACACCCATGCGGCCCTGTTCGGCACGATCCAGGCTGGAGACATCCTCGTCCATCATCCCTACGAGAGCTTCGACGCCAGCGTCGAGCATTTCATCAGCTCCGCCGCCGACGACCCGCAGACCGTGTCCGATCAAGATGACCGCCTACCGCATCGGCGACGATACGCCCTTCGTCAAATCGCTGATCCGCGCCGCCGAGCAAGGTAAGCAGGTCGCCTGCGTTATGGAGATCAAGGCCCGCTTCGACGAGGAGCGTAACCTGCACTGGGCGGCGGAACTGGAGCGCGTTGGCGCTCACGTCACCTTCGGCATCGCCGGACTCAAGACCCACGCCAAAACTGCCCTGGTCGTCCGCAAAGAGGCCGGCGGTTTGAAGTGCTACGCGCACATCGGCACCGGCAACTACCACGTCAAGACCGCCAAGCTCTACGCCGACTTCGGCATCCTGACCTGTGACCCGCGGCTCACTAAAGACGTGGTAAGCCTCTTCCACTACCTCACCGGCCATTCTCGCGCTCCCGGCTGCACCTCGTTGCTGGTTGCCCCGTCGACCATGCGCCCGCGGCTGCTCAAATTGATCGAGCGCGAAGTCGAGCATCAGAAAGCCGGCAAACACGCACGCATCGTCGCCAAAATGAACCAGCTCGAAGATCCCGACATCATTAATGCCTTGGTGGCGGCATCCCAGGCAGGCGTCTCCATCGATCTGATCATTCGCGGATTCTGCTGCCTGCGTCCCGGCGTTCCAGGGTACACCGAAAATATCCGCATCCGCTCCATCATCGGGCGATTTCTGGAGCATTCGCGTGTCTTCTACTTCGCCAATGGCAAGAAGCATCCGGTCGATGGAGAGTTCTTCATCGGCTCCGCCGACTGGATGTACCGCAATCTCTCCAAGCGTGTTGAAGTTGTAACCCCGATCTTCGCTCACGGCCCCAAGAAGCGGCTCTGGGAGTTCCTCGACATCTGCCTGCGCGACAAGCGGCAGGCCTGGGTCCTCGACGCCGAAGGAAAATACACCCAGCTCAGCCCAGAGGAAGGCGACGGACCCGAGGCAGTAGGCACCCACCGGACCCTGATGGATCTGACCCGCACCCGCAGCGAGGCCTAAGTCGCATAATGGATAGATGGCGAATGTCCAAGTGCGTGAGGTCGGCGGGTCCGCACTCTTAGCCATCATGTTCTTAGTTACCCCGCTGCAACCGATCAATTGCCGCGCCGCTGCTCAGAATGCCCAGAAGCGCCCGATAAGGGCCACAGTCTGTGATCTCAAGAACGCCCCCCTGAAGTTTCAGGGGGAGCTGATCGAGCTTCGAGCACAGATTTGGTGGGACTATCACCAGTTCTGGCTAAACGAGTCCGCGGCCGATTCCTTAACCTTCACAAGGTCTTGCGGCTGGCTCCTGGCGGAGTTCGATGGCGCAAGCCCGTTGTCGGGAAATACTGCCTATGGCACATTTGTCGGAACGTTTGTTTATGACCAGAGACGATCAATGGAGCATGGCCGACTCCTTTTCGTGATTACCCAGACCTCAGACCTGGATAAACAGGAGTTGCATAACGGGCTTATTTCTCCACCCGCTCTCTACGATCAGAACGACGGTATTATTCCGAGGCCAAGGTAAGCCGCGAACGTGCCCCGGTGTCGTTTCGAAGCATGAGTTCCGGGGAACTACAATTCCTGCGCGCCCAATTCTTTCAGCAGGAACGCATAGTCGAAAGCAATCTCTTTCAAATAGTCATACCGCCCTGAAGCCCCGCCATGCCCCGCGCTCATATTGGTGTGCAGCAGCAAGACCGAGTCGTCGGTCTTCAAAGTCCGCAGCTTGGCGACATACTTTGCCGGCTCCCAGTACATCACCTGGCTATCGTTGAGAGAAGTCTTCACTAACATCGCGGGATAGCTACCTGCCGTCAAGTTATCGTAAGGCGAATAACTCAACATGTACTCAAACGCTTCGGGCACATTCGGGTTACCCCATTCCTCGTATTCAGGAACAGTCAGCGGCAGAGAAGCGTCCAGCATCGTATTCATCACATCGACGAACGGCACATGACTGACGATGGCGCGATACAGATCAGGACGAAGGTTCACCACCGCGCCCATCAACAGCCCTCCCGCGCTTCCGCCCTCAGCCGAGACACGCTTCGGATCACTATAGCCGCGAGCCAGCAGCTCTTCCGTCGCAGCCACAAAATCCGTGAAGGTATTCTTCTTCTCCATCAGGCGCCCAGCATCGTGCCAAGGTTTGCCCATATCGCCGCCGCCGCGAATGTGCGCATAAGCCATCACAAATCCGCGGTCGAGCAGGCTCAGCCGGTTGCTATTGAAGCCAATCGGCAGCGAGTAGCCATACGAACCATAGCCATAGACATGCAGCGGATTCGTTCCGTTTCGCCTTCATATCTTTGCGATACACGAGCGACACCGGAATCTTTGACGCCATCCTCTGCCGTCGCAAACAACCGCTCCGATGCATATAGCGCTCGATCGAAACCGCCCGGAACCTCCTGCTGCTTGAGCAGCGCTGAATCACCAGTCTCAACGTCATACTCATAGACCGACCCGGGAGTCACGAGTGACTGATAGCTGTAGCGGAACTTCGTCGTGACAAATTCGCGATTGGTGTGCGGATGCGCGCTGTAGACCGGCTCAGGAAATCCGATATCAACTCCCGGCCCTGCTTCAACACCCTCCCCAACGAACCGCGCAACCCGCAACCGCGGCAGACCATCCGCTCGTTCGCAGGCCACATAGAAAGAAGCAAACAGATCGACATCTTCCAGCATCACCTCCGGACGATGTGCGATAACCTCGCTCCAGTTATCCCGAGAGGGCGACGCGGCGGGCGCGGTCACCAGCCGAAAATTTCGCCCCCGATCGTTGGTGCGAATGAAAAATAGCCCATTCCGGTGATCGGCGTAATACTCATGCTCGTCCTGCCGCGCCGCAATCAGCGTCCACAGGCCCGTCGGATCATCCGCCGACAGGAAACTCTGCTCGCTTGTCGTATGACTGGCCGTCTCCAGCAACAGATATTTGCCGTCCCGAGTCTTGCCGGCGCCAATGTTAAAGCGCTCGTCCTCCTCCTCATAAACGAGTACATCCTGCTCATGCGGGGCGCCCAGAGTGTGGCGATAGAGCTGATACTGCCGCTTCTGCTCCTCGTCCTCGACGGTATAGAAGATCGTCAAATTATCGTTCGCCCAATCGATCGAACCCACCCGCTCCACCCGCTCCGCAAGCAACTCACCGGTGCGCAGGTCTTTCACATGCAGCGTGTATTGCCGAAAGCCCGTCGTATCCGTCGAATAGGCCAGCAGGTTCCCGTCATCGGACACCGAAAATCCACCGATCGCCATGAAGGCCTCGCCCTCGGCCAGCTTGTTCACATCGAGAATGATCTCTTCCGGTGCCTCGACCGAGCCTTTCTTGCGGCAATAGATCGGATACTGCAGCGACTGCTCGGTGCGCGAATAGTAGAAATAACCGCCATCCCGAAAGGGAACTGACTCGTCCGTCTCCTTGATGTGGCTCACCATCTCGTCGTAAAGCGTCTTCTGCAGCGCCTCCGTCGGCTTCATCACCGCATCGGTGTAGGCGTTCTCCGCCTCAAGATACGCAATCACATCGGGGCTGGTCTTCTCGCGAAGCCACGCATAGTCATCGACCAGAGTGTGATTGTGAAGGGTTGTTTCGTTGTGCTCAACGCGGGCAATAGGAGGGGCAATCTGCAGCAGGGAAGTCTCAGTCATGGTCAATATTCAGGATATCGCAGCAACTAACCTGGGTGGCTCACCGCAGCAACAACTGCTGGTCCGCCGTAAACACACGCCCCGTCACCAGATAGCTGCTCACCAGGCAGGTCAGAGCCGCCGCCGAAAAGATCGTCGTCAGCACAACGAATTGATAGAGCGCCGCATACACCGGCGAAGCCCCTGAAAGGACCATCCCCGCCATAATCCCTGGAATCCAAACAATCCCCAGCGACTTCACGTTATCCAGAGAAGGAATCATGCTCGCGCGATAAGCGGCCCGCAAGTAGCTGCCCACAGCCACATCGGGAGTCGCGCCCAGCGCCAGAGCCGATTCGATCTCACCAACATGGCTCATCACTTCGCCGCTAAACCGGTCCAGAAAAATCGACTGCATATTCATCGTCATCGCGATAACCATACTGCCAACGGGCACGACCATCGCGACCTTCAGCGGAATCACGCCCAGAGCCACCATAATCGCCAGCACCGTTCCCGCACCGAAGAAGATCGAGATCAGTGCCAGCGTGTAAGCCCTCGGAATCCGCTTCGCCCGCCGCCGCACAATGGTCGCCGCAGCCAGCATCATCCCGGCCAATACCAACAGCGAAGTCCACTGCGGCCCGTGCAATAGCCACTCAAGAATCGCGCCCACTGCGAGAATCTGCACGATCCCGCGCAACTGCGCCAGCGGCAACTCGCCCAATAGATTCACGCCGCGCCGCCGGATCAACAACAGCACCAGGAAAGAGAGCAGCGCCGCGATCGCGCATTCCGCCGCGCCCCTCGCAAGTTGCGAAGAAAAGAAGTGCTCAACCATTCGCGACCTCGCCACTCTGGATTTGCAACGCAACCTGCCGTGACCGCAACACTTCGGTGGCCGGGCCAAAAGCTGCCACCTTGCCGCGCTCCAGCAGCAGCACCGAATCCGCCATCCGCCCCGCCTGCGCCGCGTCATGCGTCACCCAGACGCACGTTAGCCCGCGCATGCGAATCAGCGACTCCAGCAGCATCTCCACTCCCTGCTTGGCGACCTCATCGAGCGCCGAGGTTGGTTCATCCAGCAGCAGAACCTCCGGATTATTTGCCAGCGCGCGCGTAATCGCAACTCGCTGCGCCTCGCCGCCGGAAAGAGTCTTCACATCGCGCTCCGCGTAGCCAGCCAGTCCCACCTGCTCCAACAGTGACGCAATCTCCGCGTCGGCCATCGCGCGGCCCTGTTGCAGAGGCCCAAAGCGAACATTCTCCGCCACAGTGCCTGGGAACAAATAGGCCCTCTGCATGATCATTCCCACCCGCCGCCGCAGAGTTTGCGGAGACAGGATTCGGTAGTCGGCGCCATCCAGCAGCACAAGTCCAGTGGTAGGTTCATCGAGCCGGTTCAGTAGGCGCAGCAGCGAACTTTTTCCCGCGCCGCTCGGTCCCAGCACCGCCAGCACCTCAGCCTTGGCCACGCCAAAGCTAATGTTGTCGAGCAGCAGTTTCCGCTCCGGCGCGGGCAACTCCCGCGAAACTTCGCGGCATTCCAATACATAGGAGGGTGACGTCATGCGTCCTTTCGTGAGTGTATTACGTCTCGCGAACGGGCTTCTCCGCCTCACCAAACCGGCATCTAATCATTATGAGGAGTCGGTACCATGACATTTTCCAATCGAATATCTTCCGGCCTCGTTGCAGTAGCTCTCCTGCTGGGCAGCCGCGTCGCGATCGGGCAGGCACAACCTCCGTCTCAGCCCAGCCAGACTGGACTGAATAATCCTCAGAGCCCCACCACCAACAATATGAACACCACGCCCAATGGCATCAATGCGGTTCCCGCCGGGCAGACCAGTCCTGAAGACCGTATCTTCCTGAAGGACGCGCTCCAGGGCGGCATAGCAGAGGTCCAACTCGGCCAGCTGGCCTTGCAGAAAAGCAGCAATGCGGATGTGAAGCAGTTTGCCCAGAGAATGGTCGATGACCACACCAAAATGGGCGACCAGTTGAAGCCGATCGCGCAGCAGATTGGCGTCAAGATTCCCGACGGCCCCTCGAAGAAGGACAAGGCAACGATCGCCAAACTTCAGGCGCTCAACGGTGACGATTTCGACAAGGCCTACATGAAAGACATGGTCAAAGACCACAAGGACGACCTGACCGACTTCCGCTCCGAAGCCGATCAGGGTTCCAACCTCGCGGTGAAAAATGCCGCCAACCAGGGAGCCGGGATTATCAGCCAGCATCTGCAAATGGCCGAGCAGATCAACCAGAAGACCAGCACAATGGCATCCAACGGCGGCATGAAGTAGCAAATCCTGCCGCCACCACAACGCTGAATTAATCAAAGGGGGTGCCGGTGAGCACCCTCTTTGATCATCGCCTTTAGGTTGATCTCTCGCTCCCGGCGAATGAGTACAATCGAGCTGATGCAAGTCCGCTCGATTCGCGCTGTCATTGCCGCTCTGTTTCTCGTCATCGCCGCCCCGTTCCTCCGCGCCGAGCGGGTGCAGGACCTTCCTCAGCCCACCAACTACGTCAGCGACTTCGCCGGAGTCCTCTCTCCGCAAACCATTCAAGGTTTAAACGCGCTCTGTCGGCAAGTCGATCTCCAGGCCCACGCGCAGATTGCCGTGGTCACGGTAAAGTCCCTCGACGGCGAGCCTATTGAAAACTTCACCACCGCCCTCGAAGACAAATGGAAGGTCGGTGCTAAGGGAACCGATCGCGGCGTCATCCTGGTCTTCGCCATTCAAGACCGCAAGCGTCGCATCGAGACCGGCTATGGCCTCGAGGGAATTCTGCCCGACAGCAAGGTCGGCGTCATCGGCCGTTCCATCGTTCCGCAGCTCCAGGCAGGGAACTACAACGCCGCCATCTCTTCCGCCGTAGTTCAGGTTGCGCAGGTCATTGCCGATGATGCCGGAGTCGATCTGCAGGCCGCGCCACGCCGCGGGCCGCCCCAGCATGAAGTCAAGCAGATCAGTCTCGGCCAACTGCTCATCGGCGGCGCGGTTCTCCTCGTCATCTTCTTCCTTCTCGCCCGCTTCGCCCCATCCGGCACGATCGGCTTTCTGCTCGGCATGTTCCTCGGCGGAGGCTTTCGAGGCGGCGGGGGAGGCGGTTTTGGCGGCGGTGACGGCGGCGGCGGAGGCTTTGGCGGCTTTGGCGGCGGAAGCTCCGGCGGCGGCGGGGCCTCAGGAGACTGGTAAGATTAGGCTGCAATCCGGGCAGGGACGTTACCGTCGAAATTTGATCGAAGTGTAGGGCTTTAACCCCAAGAATGGAAGTTAGCTCAGAGGGCCTCTAGGCCTGTTTTCAAGAAAGGGAGTTTTCGAATGAAGCGTGGACTCGTAGTTGGATTGGGAATCGTAGCCGTTATTGTGGTCGTCCTGTTGATGGTCTTCGGCAGTTACGTCAGCGCCAAGAACCAGATGGTCTCGCTCGACGAGACCAAGAAGGCGGCTTGGTCACAGGTTGACGTCCAGCTGCAGCGCCGCGCCGACCTGGTTCCCAACCTTGTCGCTACCGTCAAAGGCTTTGCGACCCATGAAGAGACCGTCTTCGGAGACATCGCCAATGCCCGCGCCGGACTGCTCAACGCCCGCGACCCGCAAAGCAAGATCGAGGCTAACGGCAAGCTCGATAGCGCATTTGGCAGGCTGCTCGCGCTGTCCGAGAACTATCCCGAGCTGAAATCCAACCAGAACTTCCTCGCCCTGCAGGACCAGCTGGAAGGCTCAGAGAACCGAATCTCTGTCGCGCGGAATCGCTATAACCAGGCGCTGCAGGCCTATAACACCTTCATCCGCCAATTCCCCAACAGCATCTGGGCCGGAATCGCCGGCTTCCAACCCGACAACGCCTACTTCGCCGCCAGCGAAGGCGCCAAAACCGTACCGACCGTGAAGTTCTAGTGGTAGTGGCTATAGTTCATTTGCTCGGTTGAAGCGTGAGGCCATACGCGTCACGAAAAGAGCAACGTTGCAAAGAGTGTCCATATACCCCAGCAGAATGGCCGCGCCCCGAATGAAGGAGCGCGGCCTTTTTTGGCCTGCCTACTGCACCGTCACCGTTACTGTTGCAGTGCTCGTGATCGATGACGTGACCGAGTCGGTGCCAGTCACAGTGAAGGTGTAGGTTCCGGTTGTCGTGCCAGTCGAGCCGCCGCCTCCGCTATTGCCGCCGCCCCCTCCGCAGCCAACCCCGGCCATGGTGACAAGGAAGACCAAAAGCCCAAGCATTGACCTCCAACCGCGCCGTCGCGCCGGTATTCCAAAGAAGAGAACGCAAGCCAACGCTGCGCCACCCGCAGCCTCATACCAACGATCCGTCTTCTGCTGCGTCTTGGGATATGTGAGCGCGCCGCTGGTCGAGGCCGTGGTACTAAACGTTGCCGTCGCAGTTGCCGCTGTCCCGGCTTTACTGACAGTCACCGCTGGCAGGGTACAGCCGGGGTTGTAGGACGTATTCGCCCCGCTTGGAGCAGTTGCCAGCACACAGCTGAAGTTGATCGTCGCAGGCGCGTAGTTGGTGGTGACGCTGAAGGTTGAGGTTCCCGACTGGCCCGGGCTGCTGACCGTCGCAGCAGTCGGACTGCCAAGGGTGATGGCGTCTGTTACCGGTGTACCGCCTACCGTTAACACTGGGCTAGCCGAAGCCGTGATCTTGCCCGTCGCGGCGTCCGCCGCGTTGACGGTAAATGTGTAATTTCCGGTCGGGGTCGTGCTGGCGATAGTCACAGTCAGCGTGCTTGTCGCTGCAGCGCTGCCTGAGATGGTGACTGGGGTCGGGGATAACGAACAAGTTGCCCCGGCGGGCGTGGTGATCGCGCAAGTGAGGTTGACCGCCCCAGTAAACCCGCCTCCAGGGGTCACGGTCACAGTACCCGTGCTCGAAGTTGCAAGCGGCAGGGTGATCAAGACCCCTTGGGCGGCCAAGGAGATGCTCGGCACGCCCACAGACAATGAGATTGGAACTGTTCCGGTCACCTTGCCAGTGGCCACATCGGCGCCGTTGACGGTGACTGTATAAGTGCCCGCAGTGGTTGTAGCGGTTGTCACGATATTCAGTGTTGTGGTCGCGGCCGCGGTGCCCGTAATTGTGACCAGGGCCGGGCTGAGGGAGCAGGTCGGAACCGACGCTGCGCCGCTAGGCCCACTCACAGAGCAGGTCAGGTTGATTCCTCCTGTGAAACCGCCGCTGGGTGTTACCGAGAGCATCGTGCTTCCCGAAGCGCCCGGCAAGACGTTAATAGCTGATCCGGCAATGGTGAAACCGGGAGCCGCGCCTTGGGTGACGGTTAGCGCGGTAGAGGCGCTTCCTGAAAAGTAGACACCGCTCGAAGTTGTATCCGGGGTATATGTAACCTGGACGGTATAAGATCCAGCCGCAAAAGTTCCGGCAGGAACCGTGATGCTTGCGGCTCCACTGGTCAGCGTCGCAGCGGCCGAGGTATAGGTTCCGGCGGTCAGGGTTACGCTACCGGTCGGCGTTGCGCTGCCACTCGGTCCGGCGACGGTCACCGCGACCGTCAAGGCCTCGGCCGTCGTGATCGTCGTTGCGGAGGGTGTGAGCGTTAGGGTGGGGGTTATCAGGGTAGAGGAAGATGACCACCCGTTCACCAGAGCTGTAACATCCACGCTTCCGATGCCCGTTGCCAGATCATAACCGGCGTTGGTGTTATAGCCGCTTTCGAAGAAGTAGCCTGCCGTATTTTCCAAGCAGCTGGCGGCATTCAGCGTGCTTTGAGTGCAAGGCACGGAGTTGTTGCCCGTGGTCACATCATGAAAGATCGTGGCGCTGCTACTTCCATTAAACAAGGTGTACAAGGTCTGCGCCGCCTGACCGAGGCGTCCGCCAGTCTTCTGCCGGGCCAGGGCCAGAATGCTTGCCCAGGCCGGGGTCGCCGTCGAGGTGCCCCCCACCGCATCGTTTTCAAAGTCTCCGTTGGTAGCAAGAACGCAGTCCAGGGTGCCGCCCTGACCGTCGGACGTGTTATCGCAAACCGCCCAAAGCGCGGCGTAGGAGCCATCGCCCGCCAGCAAGGAGACGTCGGGAACGTCGCGAACGCTGTCATTCGGCACGCCGGTTCCCGTCTGCCAGGAGGGCTTGGGGTATCCGGAACTGCATGAGGCGGGGGGAGCGTAACCGCCGCCGCCGTCAACGCCGCTGCCGGTCTGCACTATGCAACTGCTCTTTCCGCCAGCGCCGCCGGAGATGTTCGCGTTCGCTGCGAAGTTGGGGTTCGAAGCCAGGGGAACGTTTTGAGCGACCGTCGCATTTGTGATCGGCGAGTCGTTCCAGGAATCTTCGGGGATGTAGCTCTTGGCTGTGCGGTAGAAGGTGCTGGCGCTGCCTCCATTGCTGGGCGTGCTGACGTAGGTTCCGAAGTTGTTGGCCAGAACATCGTAATCGGTGCCGCCCACGGCGACGTTGTATGGCGTTGAAGCCAGGCCATTCACGGCCAGGCCGCCCGAGGCCTCAGTGATATTGTTCCCCTCGGAATCCTGGGCAACGTCGCACCCTGCCGAACCCGTGTCTCCGGTTGATACCAGGACAGTGATGCCTTGCGCCACCGCCTGCTGCCATGATGCATTGATCGCCGCATTCGCCGAGTTGCCCTGATCAGATTCGCAGTCGCCGTAGCTGATGCTGAGGATGTCCACCGCGTTGGCCTCAATGGCTAGTTGCGCCGCGTAGAAAACGCCCCCATCGGCCTCCGGCTCGGTATAGAAGTAGAGCGACGCACCGGGCGCCATGCTGCCGGCGAGTTCATTGTCCAGATAGGATTCAGTGTCGTCGCCGGGTACATCGCCTACATTATCGGGGTTGAAAACGGTAGGTACCTTGGCGTCTCCAATGAAGAGAGTGCGATAGTTGGCCACGATGGAGGTTTCAATGGAAGATTGCCCGGCAATACCGATAATCACGCCGGTGCCGTCGTAGGTAGTGCTGCTGCTGGCGCTGGCGTTGTACTTCGAATTTGGCGTGTCGTAGATCGTAGCGACATCGGCGGGTACCGCCACGAGATAATTATTTCCGTCTTCATCCTGCTCGGTGAGATTGGGGTGCAAACCGTTGGTTGAAGTGATCGGAACAATCCGTTGCGTCGCCGGATTGTATTTCGCCGCAAAGCCCTTTACATGCGCTGGCTTCAAGGGAACGGTGTTCAGATGAGCTACCCCAGCTACCACTGGACCAAATGCTGCCGGAATCTGCGGGTTGCTCGTATTGGCAAGGAACTGGACTCCGTTTGCATTGAAAGAATGGATCGAAGTGCTGAAGGCGCTTTGGACCTGCCCGACCGAACCCGAAAAATCGATGTGCGTACGACCCGGCGCGACCTCGTTGACCGTAAATCCCTTGCCCCCAAGCCAGGTGGTCAGCTTGGCAACGTCGTCGTCAGAAGGGCCGTAGAGCTTGCCGAACTGCTCCGGAGTGAGCCACTTGTGATAATTGGGAGAATTCCTGTTCTGCACCGATGCCAGAAAGTTGTCCAGCGCCGCCTCCTGCGCCGCGCTGCGCTGCAGAATCAGCTCTACGTGGTTCATCGGCTGGGATACCGGGGCCGCGCCCAGGTCGTACTTGGCATTGGCCAGCGGATGGACGTTACCGACAAGTGTGATGCGCTGCGAGTCGTCGACCGGCTGCACAATCCGGTCCTGCACCAGGCTTTGCCCCAAAGCCGAGAGACCCAGAACAGCGACAGACAACACCGCGATGGAATATCGTGAGATACGACCAAAAGACCTTTGCATTGCGCCTCGTCTTTGTTGATAGATAGCTAAACAGTATTGAGACGCCACCGTACCCCGATCGTTATCGTTAGGTTCGACATCGCCCCGCCCCAATATACCCCCGCAATCACGGAGGCTTCCAATCCACTGGGACGTAATTTGTGGAAATAAGTCGCGCGGACACACCGATTTGTTGCCACACGGTAAAGTTCTGATCTGGTGGGAAATCACGCCGGCGGTGAATGCCCGGCTGAGGCTGGGAAACGACAACTCTTAAGACCCCTTCGGCGATGGAGACCGCGCGGTGTAGGCCAGCATCGTTATTTCTTCTTCTTCTCCGATTTTTTCGCCAGCTGGTTGAGCGTGGTTCCGTCCAGCTCCGCTTCCAGCGCCTCCTGGGCGTCGCGGTAGATCTTTTCAAGGGCCCCATCCACCTTGGCCGCGTGGTCGCCCGTGAGGTTCGAGCCGTGGAAGATCGAAACCGGTTCAAGTGCGCGGTAGATGTCGCCAAGCTTGATCGCCTTGCCCGGCTTGGCCAGCCTGGAACCGCCGCTCGGGCCTTTCTGGCTGCTCACGAGCCCCGCCTGCCGAAGCAATGATAGTACTCTACGAATGACGACTGGATTGGTATTCAGCTTGCGCGCTATCTCGTCCGAAGTCTGCTGAACATCGGGGTCCGCGGCGAGCAGGACTAAAGTATGGATTCCAGTGCAGAATCGGGTGTTCACGGCCATGCGGTCACGCTAACACATCGCCCGCCGATTCAAAACTGTGAATTCTACCTATTCGCAACTTTGTCCCGCGAGTGTATGAGGCTATTGAGAGTCTCATGCATTCATCAATTTGTAACAAGCAAGCAGGGGAGTGATTGATTGCAAATTCTTTTCGTGGGAGATGTCTTTGGCAGCCCGGGCCGGCGCATCGTCGGCGAACATCTCGCCTCTCTGATCAGCCAGCACCATGTCGATCTTGTCGTGATCAATGCCGAAAACTCCGCCGGAGGCTTCGGCGTAACTCCCGCCACGGCAGACGAACTCTTTGACCTCGGCGCCCACGTGCTCACCACCGGCAACCACGTCTGGGACAAAAAAGAAATCATCGAATACATGCAGTCCGTTCCCGCCGACAGCCATGAACGTCCACGCCGCGTCGTGAGACCGGCAAACTACGCCCCCGCGGCTCCCGGTTACGGATTCTACGAAGGGGAACTGCCCAACGGCCAGAGCTACGCCGTCGTAAATCTTCAGGGCAAAGTCTTCATGAATACCCCCGAAGATCCCTTCCGCACCATCGACGCCGTGCTCAAACAGATCAAAGCGAAAACCATCCTGGTCGACTTTCACGGCGAGGCGACCTCGGAGAAGGTCGCGATGGGCTGGTATCTCGACGGACGCGTGACCGCGCTTCTCGGCACCCATACCCATATTCCCACCGCCGACGAGCGCATCCTGCCCGGAGGCACCGCCTACCAGACCGACGTCGGCATGAGCGGCCCCTACGACAGCGTCATCGGCGTCGAAAAAGAGCTGGTGCTCGCCAGGTTCCTCACCGGAATGCCCGGCAAATTCGAAGCCGCCCGCAACGACGCCCGAATGTGCGCCACATTAATCACCTGCGACGGCGGCACGGGGCGCGCCACTGCGATTCAGCGCTTCATGCTGGGTGAATAACTGCTCGAGAACGCGTCATGACATATCATGATGTATCCTGATGCGCTAGGAGATGCATATGTCTCAAGTGCGGGAGAAATTCGCGACTCAAGTCAATTCAAAGATTCTGACATCCGTCCGCGCCCTCGCTGAGAAGGAAGGGCGACAGATTCAGGCGCTCGTCGACGAGGCGCTCGCCGACCTTATAGAGAAACGGAAGAATGGCACTCCGCGCGCGCAGGTAATGGCTGCATACCTCGCTAGCCACGAGCAGTATGCGGAGCTTTATAAGAAGCTCGCGGAGTGACCGTCTATCTTACCGTCGTCGAGGTCCTTGCCATGCACGTCGACCAGATCGAGCGATACGGCGGCAGTCACGGAGTCCGCGACCCAGGGCTGCTGGAGGCGGCAATCTATCGTCCGCAGACGGGCTATTATTCCGACGTGATCGAAGAAGCGGCCGCCCTGTGGGAGAGCCTCGCGCAAAACCACCCATTCGTGGACGGCAATAAGCGGACGGCATTCGCCGCCACTTATACCTTCCTCGCCATAAATGGGGCACGCGTCTCTGCCGATTCAAGGGCGGCGTACGCCTTTATCTCAGGCCTCTACAGGAGAAACCAATTCCGGTTCGAAAACCTTGTCCCTTGGTTGCGAGACAACGTCACAAGGGATCGTCAATAGAAGCCCCCAGGAGATTCCCTAAGATGCCACAGGCACCCCGGCCCTAGACGAGGCCGAGGTTCTTGTCGTTTAGGGTGGGATGGAACCATACGTCTCAATAACCGCTTCACGGCATCGGATCGAACTCCTCGATATCCGTTACTTCACTTTCACCCAGTACCGGGCCGCATCAGCGGAAACAAAATCACATCCCGAATCGACTTCGACCCGGTCAGAATCATCGTCAGCCGGTCGATGCCAATCCCTTCGCCGCCCGTCGGAGGCAATCCATAAGCCAGCGCCCGCACATAGTCCTCATCCATCTGGTGGGCCTCATCGTCGCCGCGTTCGCGCTCGGTGATCTGCGCCTCAAAGCGCCTGCGCTGATCTTCAGGATCGTTCAACTCGCTGAAGGCATTGCCGACCTCAAATCCACCAATATAAAACTCAAACCGCTCCACCCAATCCGGCTCATCCGGTTTGACCTTCGAGAGCGGAGAAACCGCGAGAGGGAAGTCGTAGATGATGGTTGGCTGGAAAAGGTGATCTCCAGTCAGTATCGCAACGCTCTCGAACAGGTCAGAGATGACTTTGCCGTAGTGTTCTCCGTCTACAATTCGCTCCGCTGCTTCATTGCACCGAGCGCCCAAGAAGAATGCTTGATTCTCTATACGATCTTCGCTTTCAGGGACGCTCTGACCCAAAGGTGCATTCGCGAATAACAAAGCGAGGAACGAGCTTCGACTAGCAAAGCTACTTGCATCTGGGTTTTGCAACATCCCTGTCTGGGGCCACCACTTGATGATCGCCTCGCGCATCGAGTATCTCTTCCACGTCCCCAGGTCGATCTCGACATCATTGAAGCTCGTAACCGTAGTCCCATTCACTTCCATCGCCACAAACTTCACAATCTCTTCCGTCAAATCCATCAAGTCGTGATAGTTCGCATAAGCCTGATAAAACTCCAGCATCGTGAACTCAGGATTATGCTGCGTCGAGATCCCCTCATTCCGAAAATTCCGATTGATCTCATAGACCCGGTCCAACCCGCCAACCACCAGCCGCTTGAGATAAAGCTCCGGCGCGATGCGCAGGAACAAATCCAGATCGAGCGCATTGTGATGAGTCGTAAAAGGCTTCGCCGCCGCGCCACCCGCGATCGGCTGCATCATCGGCGTCTCAACCTCGATATAGCCGCGCTCGTCAAAGAACTTCCGCAAAGCCCGCAGCACCGCCGCCCGCTTCACAAAGACCTCGCGAACATCGGTGTTCATGAAGAGATCGACATACCGCTGCCGGTAGCGCAACTCGGTATCGGAGAGGCCGTGGTACTTCTCCGGCAGCGCCAGCATCGCCTTCGCCAGAAACGTGATCGTCTCGACATGAACGCTCAGCTCGCCGGTGCGCGTGCGAAAGAGATACCCGGTCACGCCAATGTGATCGCCCAGATCGAGCAGCTTATAGAGCTGAAATCCCTGCTCGCCAACCGCGTCCTGGCGGACATAAATCTGCAGCCGCTCGCCATTCTGCTGCAAATGCGCAAACCCAGCCTTGCCCTGGCCGCGAATCGCCATCAGCCGCCCCGCGACCGAGACATTCACTCTCTCCGCTTCAAGCGCCTCAGCGGTAGCCTCACCATACTTCGCCCGAATCTCCGGGATGGTGTGCGTCGCAATGTATTGGTTGGGATAAGTCTGCTGCCCAAGGGCGGCAATCTGCTTCAGTTTTTCCTGGCGCAGCGCAAACAGCCCACGCTCAAAATCCGATTCAAACACTCACTTGCCTCGATTGTTACTCGTATCTGGTTATCAGTATAGCGAGGCTTTGTCCGCGTAAGCGCCTGCTCAATCGTCGGGCCAGGCTAGCGGTGCGCCTATTTGCGGCTCTTTTTTTTGTCGTATGCCCTGATCCAATATTGAAATTCGTCGGCGTAAAGCTCTCCATTCAGGTCGGCGACCCGCTGCTGCAGGCGCGCTTGAGCATCGGCTATGGCGCCGTTGTAAATCACTGGTCCGATCTCCTCGATGAAGAAGTTGAGCAGCAGGCCAGCCGGAAGTTCGCCGATGGGTTCGGACATATTCTCTTCAAAATAGCGGCGGAGTGAAGCAATGGCACTGGTGCGTGCCTCCTTTGAGATCTCGATATTCATTGCCTGTGTGGCTCCTCGAAGTGAGCTTACACGGAAGGACTGCTAAGGCGTGGTTCGCCTGGACTAGCCTCGCGCCGTTAGACTAAAAAGGCGACGAGCCATGCCCTTCAACCCACCCAACCCGGACCCCAAACCCGAAAAACCCCTGGCCCACTCCCTCGTCCAGGCCGAACGCCTCATCCAGATTGCGTTGGTCCTTCCCATCGCAGTCCTCATCGGCTGGTTTTTCGGATCACTGCTCGACCGCTGGTTCCACCAGACCTGGATCACCGTCGTCGGCCTCGTCCTCGGCATGATCGCCGGGATGCTCGAGGCGGTGCGCATGGCCCTCGCCGCAGGCAAACCCAAAAGCAAGAAATCCTGATGCCGGAAGAGAATCCGCTCCTGACCTTTACCGACGCCGACCTGAGCGCCGCCCTATTCCGGGCAGTCCGGAACGTCGGCATTCTGGCGCTGATCGGCACGCCGATTATCTGGATCGCCTCCGGCTGGCAATCCGCCGCGCTTTTCCTCGTCGGAGCGGCCATCTCCGCCGGCGGCATCTATGAATCTCGGCGGCTCATCCGCGTCGTCAACGCCAAACTCGACAATCAGCGCTCGCCACGTTCGACCGGCTTTGTGATCGCCATGTTTCTGCTTCGCCTGTTAATCGCCGGTGCGGTTCTCTATGTTAGTCTAAGGTGTTTGCATGGTGCGGTTTATGCGATCGTCGCGGGACTGGCTCTGGCCATGGTTGCGCTCTCGATCGAAGCCGTTCTGTTAACTCGAAACTGAAGCACCGCGGAACATTTCATACTTATGCTGCACGAATTCATCCATTCGATCACTCAGCTGCTGAACTCGCTCCTCGGCGCCCCGGTCACCGCCATCATGACGGCTATCGGTATCCATCCTCAAACACCCGGCGCGCCTTTCGCAGACGTGGTCACGCTGCAGCTGATCGTCGCCTCTTGCCTGCTTGCCTTTTTCGTTATCGTCCGGCTCACGCTCAACGTAGAGCATCCCAATCCCGTGCAGTCGCTCGCGGAGATGATCCATGAGTTCGTCGGCTCGCAAGGCGAGGCAATTCTTGGGCACGGCCATGAGCCCCATTTGCCCTTTGTCACGATGCTTTTTGTCTTTATTGTGCTCTGCAATTGCGTCGGCCTGTTGCCCGGCCTCGAGACGCCCACTGCCAAGCCCTTTGTCCCGCTCGGCCTGGCGATGTTGACTTTTCTCTACTACAACTACTATGGAGTCCGCGCTCAGGGCCCGGTCGGCTACTTCAAACACTTCGTCGGCCCAGTGTGGTGGATCGCCCCGCTGATGCTCCCCGTCGAAATCATCTCCCACCTCGCCCGCAACATGTCGCTCACCGTTCGTCTCTACGCCAACATGCTGGCCAGCGACCTGTTGACCCTGGTGTTCTTTTCGATTCTTCCTTTGCTGTTGCCCATCGTCTTTCTCGGACTGCACTTCGGCGTCGCTATGATCCAAGCCTACGTGTGGATGCTTCTAGCCTTCATCTACCTCGCCGAGGCAACCGCCCATGAAGAGTTGCCGGACTAGAAGCTAGCCAGTTTACGCTTCATGATGGAAACCCCGGGCTTCGGGCTCGGGTAATATCAAGCTCTTCAGCCGGAGTCGGCTTCCACTCCGGGAACTGAAGCGCCGTTTAGCGTGAGGGCGCCAGCACGGTGAGCGTCAACCACCCACTGACGGCAATTCTTATGGAAGCAGGAGAAACTCGAATGCGTAAGCTGCAATATCTACTCATGACCTTGTCGGCGCTCTTCTTCGCGATGCCGGCATTCGCCCAGGGGACAGAAGGCGGCGGAGCTGTCAGCCTGGTGCCCATCGGCGCCGGCGTTGGCATCGCCATCGCCGCAGGTCTCTGCGGACTCGGCCAGGGCAAGGCAACCGCCTCGGCCACCGAGGCGCTCGCCCGCAACCCCGGAGCTCGCGCCGGTATCCAGCTCCTGCTGGTGCTCGGCCTCGCCTTCATCGAATCCCTCACACTGTTCACCTTCGTCATGATCTACCTCAAGGTGAAGTAAGAAGTCTGGTCTAAATTGCAAAAGGCCTCCGGTTCGCCGGGGGCCTTTGTTCTTCCCAAATGTCTTCGTTCTCCCGACTACCGCTGCCAGTCGTACCATTCTTTGTAAGCTTGGACTTCTCAGGAGGCAATACGCTTACCAGTCGCGCGCCGCACGCAAACATCGACGAATACATAGAATCGTTTTCGCCCGACGTCCAGGTGATCCTCGAAAAAATCCGGCTGACGATCAGGAACGCCGCGCCTGCCGCGGAGGAGACCATCAGCTACAGAATGCCGGCCTTCAGGCTGAACGGCATCTTGGTGTACTTCGCAGCCTTCAAGAAGCACATCGGACTTTACCCACCAGTCCGGGGCGATGCAAAATTGGAGAAAGCAATCTCATGCTATGCAGGAGCGAAGGGCAATCTTCAATTCCCACTCGATCAGCCGATTCCGTACGACCTCATCGAGGGAATTGTGAAGCTCAGAGTGAAGCAGAACTCAGCGAAAGCAGCCCGTTAGCAGGCCACTCAATTAGGCGCCGACCCAAGCCTCACTTCGCCGTCGACCCGGCCCCCTCCGGCAACGGACAACCGAACGTCAACACATTGCCATCCGGATCTCTCACCACAAAGTCGCGCATCCCATAAGGCTCGTCCGTCGGCTCAAGCGCAATCTCGGCCCCGCGATCTTTAACCGCTGCCCAATAGGCATCGACCTCGTCGGAAAACACAACGACCGCCCCGCCGCCGAGCGGCCTCTTCCAGGTTGTGTGCGCGCACAAGTGAAGATGGCATTCGCCAAGATGCACACCTGCATAAGGGCCAAACTCAAAGTCCTTATGAAAGCCAAGCACATCGCAATAGAAGCGAAGAGAGTTTGCCAGCTCCTTCACCTGAAAAACCGTCGAAGCACCCGACACATTCATGACCGCAGTATAGCCAGATCAGGATCGGAATTTAAGTCCCGCCTCGGCCAAGGCATGATTGAGAATTGGCACCGCAGAGGGCCCGATACCGTGCATCTTCTTAACATTAGCAAGCGTCCATTTGGCGAGGTCGTTCTCTGAAAAGATTCCGTTCGCAATCAGTGCTCGTTGAGCGGGCTTTGAGAGTGCGGCGAAACACACTTTCAACCGAGCGTCGACCGTCTGCTTAGGTTTGCTCATAGCCTGGCCCTCCGACGAAGATCAATTTGTCCCCAGCCATCCGTTTACTCGCAGCCAATCCGCCAGCCGTCCCGTCCACGAAGAAAGAATCGGATCGAACGGCGCCAACCCAAAGCCATGCCCGCCATGCAGGTAGATATGCATCTCGGACGGATCATGTTGCCGTGGCGCTCGCAGATTCCTCACATTCCCCAACAATGCTGTTGTTTATGAATTGAGCAAATCCCTCCGGTGGCAGAGGAACGCTGAAGAAATACCCCTGACCTTCTGCGCAATCATGGCCTCGAAGGTACATCTTTTGTTCCAAGGTCTCGATGCCTTCAGCGACGACTAGCAGTTCAAGGCTCTTTCCTATCCCGAGGATCGCATCGAGAATGCGCGAGTCATTTGGGTCGAGCGTGATCTGACTGATGAAGGAACGATCGATCTTCAAGATATCGAAAGGGAATTGGTGCAGATAGCTCAGGCTGGAAAACCCGGTTCCAAAGTCGTCGACCGCCAGCCCCACACCCAATGCTTTCAGCTCCTGCAGAATCGCTGTGGTCCCGTCGACGTCGTGCATGAGGACGCCCTCGGTAAGCTCAAACTCGAGTCCTTGCGCGCCCAACCCGGTTTCATCGAGCGCCGCTCGGACACCCTCAACGAAAGCTTCGTTGTGAAACTCAACAGCGGAAACATTCACAGAAATCGGAATCGGCGGCAGGCCGGAATCTTGCCATTCCCGCGATTGCCGGCAGGCCTCGCGTAACACCCAGCGGTCAATTGAGCCAATCAGGCCCGAATTCTCGGCCATTGGGACAAAACTTGCCGGTGGGATAAGCGGTCCGCCCGGCTCCTGCCAGCGCACCAGGGCTTCCACGCCGGTAATTGCTCCGCTTCTCAGATTGACCCTGGGCTGGTAGTGCAATGAGAACTCATCCTCTTCAAGGGCGCGTCGCATACTGGATTCGAAGACCCGCCGCTCCAGCGCTCTCAGACTCATCTCAGGTTTGAAAAATCGGTAGGTATCTCGACCCTCTTCCTTGGCCTGGTACATCGCTGTATCCGCATGGTGGATAAGCGTCTCCGTGTCTGTGGCATCATTGGGGTACATGCTGATACCCATGCTCGCGGAGATGCGCACAGCAGCGTCTCCAATCGCATGAGGTGCGCTGAGGGCCTGCAATATTCTCTTCGCGCTGGCGGCAGCGTCTTGATTGCCGTTGATATTGGTAACCAGCATGATAAATTCATCGCCGCCGTGGCGACTCACCGTGTCCGACCCGCGGAGCGTCGCCACCAGCCGGCTTGAAACCGATTGGAGCAGCTTGTCGCCCATGGCATGTCCTAGGGAATCGTTGACATATTTGAAGTTGTCGATGTCCAGAAAAATGATGGCAAGTTGCTTCCGCTGCCGGTGGGCCAAGGCAATTGCTTGCGAGATCCTGTCGTTGAGCAGGAGGCGGTTGGGAAGGTTGGTGAGGGAATCGTGTTGCGCAGAGTGCGTCATCTGCTTCGTCATCGACCGGGCCGCGCTGACATCGTGAAATACGATTACCGCCCCGATGATCTTGCCGTTCCGATCGTGGATCGGAGCGGCAGAGTCTTCGATCGGCGCTTCGTATCCGTCGCGGCGAATCAGGATGCAGTTATCGGTCAAACTCACTGTCCGGTTTTGAGCAACTGCCATTTCCATCGGATCTCGGGCAGTTTTCCTGGTCTGGCCGTCCACAATGTGGAAGACGCCTGCGAGAGGCTGGCCTATGGCTTCCTTGCGGGTCCATCCAGTCATCGTCTCTGCAACCAGATTGAGATAGGTGACGTTGCCGGAAATGTCGGTGCAGAGCACCGCGTCCCCAATCGAATTGAGGGTCACCTGCGCGCGGTCTCTTTCCAAAAACAACAGGTCCTCAAAAGAGCGGAATGTGATCGCGTGCTTCAATGCGCGGGTCAGCGTATAACTATCGAGGCGGCTCGTCGGCAAATAGTCGCGCGCGCCTCGCGCCACCGCCTCCAGGGCGAGGCTCTCCTCAGCATCTTCGCCCACAATGAGAATGGGGATTGTAGGCGCTTCGAGAAACAGCTTGTCGAAGGTGGCGACGCCTTTGCTATCGGCCAGCGACAATCTCAGAAGAACCGCGGCGATCCCTCCAGCCCGTATTCTTTCCAGACCTTCGCACAGTAAACGGACGCATTGCAGGTGGAACCCGCTGTCGACGGGCTCTCCTAACGCTAGACGAACCTGCCCCGCGATGTCTGTATCGCGGTCAATCAACAGGACTTCAGAAGGCGCCTGATTTGGCATCGGGAAGAGACCGAACCTCTCTGCACAACGCAAATGCTGACGATACTTCCGCTCGCGCCAATGCCGATGCTTCGAGTACAAGATAGCAACAGCGAGCTAGTGTGAGTTCAGCATTGGCGGTCGATCGTGAGGTAAAATCCAAAAAACAAGCACGATGCAAAAACCGAGGACGCCGCAGGCATCCCCCATCTCCAGAGCTGGAGCCGGCATTATTCCTGTCCTGCCACACTCTCCTGCAACTTCTAGTGTTATCCGATAGGTATCGAACAGGTCTGTTCAATAAGGAACACTTTTCGCGAAAATATCTTCATCTGACCCATAAAATGGTCGACCAGAACCATTTCACGGTCGCCTCCACGTCAAGCTTGTGATGCGATTACCTTGAGTTGAATAAGCGTTGGTTAGTTCGTCGCCAGCCACCCATTCACCCGGAGCCAATCCGCCAGCCGTCCCGTCCACGAAGAAAGAACCGGATCCAACGGCGCCAGCCCAAAGCCATGCCCGCCATGCAGGTAGATATGCATCTCCGCCGGCACACCCGCCTTGCGCAAGGCAAGGTAGAAATTCACGCTGTTTTCCGGAAAGACGGCTTTGTCATCATCCGCTGCAACCAGAAAGGTCATCGGAGTCTGCGCCGTCACATGATGATCGTTGGTGAGCTCTTCGACCAAAGCCGGATCGGCATTCTTTCCCAACAGGTTATCGAATGAGCCAACCGACGCTGGCCCAATCGGCCCAATCACCGGATAGGTCAAAATCATAAAATCCGGTCGGCTGCTCAGCCGGTCGATGGGATCGGCAGCAGCCGGATCGCCCACATCGAAATGCGTCCCCAGCGTCGAAGCCAGATGTCCCCCCGCCGAAAATCCCCAAACCCCAACCCGGTTGCGATCGTAGCCATACTCCGCCGCATGGCTCCTCACCCAGCGCAACCCCCGCTTGGCGTCATTCATCTCGATCGGATGGTGATACTTCGGCCCCAACCGGTACTCCAGCATGAACGCGGAGACGCCCAGGTTATTCAGCCACCTCGCCACCTGCACGCCCTCATGGTCGGTCGCCAGATGTGCATACGAGCCACCAGGCAGAATCAGGACCGCCGTATGCGTCTCATGTCCAGGCATCTTCGGAGCAGGGAAGGGAGTGATCCTCGGCTGATCGCCCGGACTCGCATCACCCAAAGCCCCCGGCGCACCCTGCGGCCAAAGCGGCACAGGCGCGGGCGTTGCGGTTTGTGGAACTGCGACGGTTACAAATAAAAGAAACAAAAGTGAGAGAGCAGAGAGGCGGACCCACTTCATCAGTTAGAGTCCTCTCTGTGGCTGTCCGAAGCCTCGACCTGCTTAGACCAAAATAAAAACACATCCCAGGGTTCACCATTCTTCTCAATGAGAACAGGCTGAATCGCTTCTCCCGCAAAGGTCGAGATGGCTCGCGACCAAAAGTGCCGTGCCAGTGAATTCCTCTGCATTACTCGAACCTCCCAAGCTCCTGGAAACCGCCTCCAAACCTCATGCGCCGCGAGAGTGCCAACTCCGCGTCCGCGATCACCGCGAAGAACGAAAAATTCAGCCATGTTCCAGACCGTGTCCCCATTAGAAAACTCCGATCCTTTCGTTACAAAGGCAAATCCCGCCAGCCTGCTATCAGCCCGGATCAGAAATGGATAACGGCCCTGCTCTGACCAATAGAGCGGGAGCGAGGGATAGCCAAACCTGCCGTCCTCGCCAATTTCCAAATCAAGGAACTCGCTGAAGTCATGCACATATAACTCCAGCAGATTCGCTAGGACCTGCTCCTGCTGCCGCGTTGCCTCGATCACTTCCACACGCGGCGCCCCCATCCCGGCTTCCTGGGTCATGATTCGCATCGATCGTTCTTCACGAACCCAATCCACCCATGCAAAGGTATTTCAAGTTCAAATATTCATCCAAACCTTGCCGCGCGCCCTCGCGCCCAAACCCCGACTCCTTCACACCGCCAAAAGGAGCAACCTCCGTCGAGATAATCCCTTCGTTGATGCCCACCATCCCCGCCTGCAAGCCGGCGGCAATCCGCCAGATACGCCCGATATCGCGTGCATAGAAATAAGCCGCGAGCCCAAATGGAGAATCATTAGCCATCGCCAGCGCCTCGGCCTCATCGCGAAACCGAAACAGCGGCGCAATCGGCCCAAAGGTCTCTTCACGTGCAATCTTCATCGCCGGAGTCACATCGGCCAGCACCGTCGGCTCGAAGAAGTTATGACCCAGCAAATGCCGATGGCCACCGGTTAAGACTCGCGCCCCATGAGCGAGAGCATCCTCAAGATGGTCTTCCACCTTCGCCAAAGCCCGTTCATGAATCAGCGGCCCCTGCTCAGCATCCGGCTGCGAAGCAGGCGCAACTCGGAGCTTCGCCGCGGCCGCCGCCAGCTTCTCTGCGAAAGCGTCGTACACGCTATCCTGCACCAGAATCCGATTCGCACAGACGCAAGTCTGTCCTGAGTTGCGAAACTTAGCTGCGATCGCGCCCGCGACGGCAGCATCCAGAGCCGCATCATCAAATACAAGAAACGGAGCATTGCCGCCCAGTTCTAACGAAAGCTTCTTCAACGTGTCCGCGCTCTGGCGCATCAGGTGCTTGCCTACCGCCGTCGACCCGGTAAACGAGACCTTCCGCACCACCGAAGACTGCATCCATTCGCCAACCACTTCGGCGTCACGCGCTCGCCCGGCAGTGACAACGTTGAATACTCCCGCAGGCAATCCCGCTTGCGCGCCGAGAGCCGCGAAGGCAAGCGCCGACAGCGGAGTCGCCGCATCCGGCTTCGAGACCACCGTGCATCCTGCCGCGAGCGCCGGAGCCACTTTGCGCGCCAGCATCGCCAGCGGGAAATTCCACGGCGTGATCGTCGCGACCACCCCGACCGGCTCCTTCACAACTATCAGCTTGCGTCCACGCACCGGCTCGGGAATGACCTCGCCATACGCCCGCTTCGCCTCTTCCGCAAACCATTCAACGTACCCTGCCGAGTAAGCAATCTCACCCCGGCTCTCGGTCAACGGTTTGCCCTGCTCCATCGAAATCAGCTTTGCCAGATCTTCTTGGTTCTCGATCATCAGCGCAAACCACCGCTTCAGCACCGCCGAACGCTCCTTTGCAGTTCGCGCCTTCCAATCCGGAAAGGCCGCCGAAGCCGCGTCAACAGCGGCCCGCGCCTCGACCGTTCCGCAATCGGGAACGGTAGCAATCAACACGCCCGTCGCGGGGTTCTTCACCGCAAGCGTCTGGCCGCTCGCGGCAGAGACGCGTTCACCGCCAACGAATGCGTTAGTAAGGATGAGTTCGGGTCGGCCTAATCGAAGTTCGGCGGATGGAGAGGTTAGTTCTGGAGTCGCGGTGCTCATGGCTCAGTCCATTCTAGTCGCGCCGGAGCCAACGAGAGCTACACCTGCTGATAGAGCCGATAACGCTCGGTCGTGATATCCGAGAAGGGTCTCATCGTAACCTTCCCCCGGTCCGTCTCGACGATCCAGTCCGCCGATTCAGAACTTGCCTGTTGCGCGGCGAGGAGTTGTTTCTGAGTCATCATCGCTGATCCTGGATCAATGGCGAAGAGCGTCACCGGACCCGCGGACGAGCGCGACCAGATTGGAATGCTGCGCGTCCAGCGGAGCGAAACGCAGCGGCATATCGAGCGAGAATTCCACACGATCGCCATCCCTCCAGGAACGATCCAGCTCCGCCCAACTCCCCGGTTTGAGTACGACGTCGGCGGATTTTCCTGTTCACTGCGACGCTGGTCCCTTTACCCGCCCACGACGGAATCCGCAGCGCCACAACAAAGCGTTCCGGCCGATCCATCGCGAGCTTCATGCTGCTCACACCCACCGCTGGATATTGCGTTTCCTGGGTCAACGTCACCCGCGCGTTACCTTGCCGCCAGCTCACTCGAGACGGCACATAAAGGTTCACATAAACGCCCTTCTGATTGCGGAAGTAAGAACTGATCCCATAATCCGCCGTCAGCTGCGGAAATGTCCCCGAGCAGCACGGCCACTTCTGCTCATAGTCCGACTTCACCGCATTCATGTTGTAGTCCGAGTAGTAGAAGCTCACGCCGTCCGGGCGAATCGGTTTCGCGCCCAGGATCGTGTTGTAGAGTACCGTCTCCATGCTGTCGCCGTACTTGCTATCGCCCGTCACGCGCATAAGGTAGCGCGCGATCTTGAAGTGTCCATAAGCGCCGCAGGGAGTTTCAAAACTGCTGTGCGTCGTCGTCAGCGACTTCGCCAGACCATCCGAACCCGGCTTCTGAAAGGTCTCGTTCGGCCCCCATCCCCCGGTCGCAAAACTCTGATCGACCACAAATTGGAAGCCATTCTTCGCCGCGCGAAGATGCTTCTGGCTCCCATCCATTAGGTAAGCCTGCATCGCCGAGCACAGGGCATTCACGTGACTGTAAGCATGCTGCCCCGGCAGCACGTTCTCGTTCTCGGCGAGCGGATTGAAGTAGGTATCGTCCTCGAGGAAGCGAACGGCCAGTTGATGAAAACGCGCGCCGGCCCCGCGTTGATACGCAAGATAGAAATTCTCCGGCAGCGTGTAGCTCTCGTCCCAGGTGTAGGAAATATTCGGATGCGGCCGCGCCATCATCTCTTCGCGATTAAGCGCCTTGGGGGGAAGCCACGGCATCACTGCGTCGGTTGCATGGTTTAACACGGCAAGCGCATCCGGGTCGCCACCAAATTGGTGCGCATCGATCAATCCACAATTCGTCTTGTCGAACGTATAACAGGGAATGCAATAGCCCTGATAAAACTTGGGCGTAATCGTCGCCGCGAAATCCAGTTACCAGGCGATGGATCTTAGCCTGCGTCGCCTGATCGCCGGTCACTGCATACGCGCGCGCAAGGCCCGAAAGGTACTGCCCAAAGCTGTGTCCGGGAATATATCCCGTCATGTTCTTCGGCGGATCAAAAGCCGGCGACGGAGAATACCATCCGCCCATATCCTCTCCCGGCGCAGCCTGTCCGGCCAGCTGCCGAAACGGCTTCAGCAGGCTGTCTTCATTCAGGTTGAGAAACAGCGCATGGTTCTGCTTGAACTGCTCCAGCATCGGGCCATCCAGGAGTTGCACGTCCGCATAGTTGAACTGGTCCAGCGCGGTGCGACCGGAAACGGAAGCTGCGACGGCGCTCAATGCACGTCCGCCGCGTGAGACCATCACTCCGGCTGTCGCCGCCGCGCCAGTCTTCAGGAACTCGCGTCGGCTCTTCCTCGTCGCCATGGTTATATTCTCCTCCACATATAATCCCGAAAACGTTTTCTCTCCCAGAAATCATAACCCGAACACGACAACAACCATCGACTGCCGTCAATGGGAATACAAAGCTGCCGCATTGTCATGTAAATATCCATGAGCGAAACCTAATGCCTGGTCTTCGGTGATCTCATGGTTCACCACCATTTCGGCCAGCGCTGCCGCGAGCGAAGTCCGTGCCGTCCGCACCGCCATCCAGTAGCTCTCCTCCGCGCCGACCGAATCGCTGAAAGGGAAGGCGTCCGAGCCGAAGACCACCTTGTCTGGAAATAGCAGCAGCCAGTGTCGCAGCGCCGTCTTGAAATCGGCAGGATAGAGATACAGCTCCATCAGCGAAGAATCGAGATAGACGTTCTTCCGCGTCGTCAGCCAGATCGCCTGCTCCTGAAATGGATAACCCCCATGCAGCAGCACAAACGTCGTCTTGTCATAGCGCGGATCGCGCAAGACATTTTCAAGATTCACCGCCGTGCTGCCGGTAACGTTGTAGAAGTCCCCGGTGCCGACCGCCGTGTGAATCTGCACCGGCAAGTGCATCTTTCCTGCCTCGCCAATCAAATAGCGAAAAAGATAATCCTGAAAGTCTTTATACTCGGCGTCGGTCGGAACTCCACCAGTCCGGTACTTCGCATAAACCGCCGCGGCCGTCGCTTCGGGAGGATCGTCAAAATGCAGCGTCCGGAAATATCCAATCTCAAACTTGATCCCCACGCCGCCTTGGCGCTGGTTGTCCTCGAGCAGGTGGCGAACGAACAGCAGGTAGTCGTTAAGGTTGGCCGGCAGTGAAACCAAACCTTCCTGTGCCAGTTCATAATGCAGCTTCTTCTCTTGCATCGGCACATAAAGCGCCAGATCGCCATTCCTCGCAATGAAACTCTGATTGCTAAAAGGGAAGAGCAGCGAATCGACAAAGAAAACCCAACGAAAACGTTTCGGGTCAAGATAAGGCCCCATCCTCACCCGGTTGGCGACCGCTGTCTCGATATTAAGCCGGTCGAGAATGCCATCGAAGTACGTATAGCCCATCTCCTGTTGCCGCAACTCGGCCTTCTTCTTAGCCAGCCACTGCAGATGTTCGGAGGCCGCATCGTCATACGGATAGCCGAAAAGATCTTTCGATGCCGCGATCAACTCAGGATTTCCGGTCCGCAGCCGATAGGGAACACTGCCGTCCGGCGTCGAGGTCATCGCGTCCACATCTGTATCGTCTGCAAACCCCGGGTGGCCATGATTATCAAAAATGGGGATCTTGTTAATAGCCGTCAGCAGCCGCGCATACGTGGCTTGAAGATCGATGCCCGCGTCCGGCAAAGGCTGCGGGACCTGCTGCGCACGACCAATTATGGTCCCAGCAATCCACACTACAACCGCCAGCCGAGGCAAGACACAAGGTTGCGTTGCGCCGATCAAGCGGTCTCGTCGGCGCGGTATGGATGGTCCATTTCCCAGAGAAACCTTCCCAAAGCGAGACGAGAAATCCGTCCTCCCAACTCGACCTGCAAATTGTATTCCGCCGCCGCCGAAAGGTGTACACAAGCTGCGCCAGAAGAGATACTGAGAGGCACGATGCCGCCGCAACTCCGGAAGGTGGAACAACTCGATCAGGAGAAAGTCGGCGGCCCTGGCCGATGGGACTTCCGTGGCGAGTTGCGCGCGTTACTTCGGCTCGCCATCCCCGTCGTCCTCTCCGAGCTCGCCTGGATGTTAATGTCGGTTGTCGACACCATTATGGTCGGCCGGCTCAGTCCCGAGGCGATCGGCGCGGTCGGCCTCAGCAGCTCGCTCTATTACATTCCTGCGCTCTTCGGCGCCGGGCTCCTGCTCGGCCTGGACACGCTCGTCTCGCAGGCCTACGGCCGCGGTGACCATGCCGATTGTCGCGAATGGGTCATGCAGGGCATCTACATCGCTCTTCTATTCAGCGTGCCGGTCATGCTCATCGTGCAATGGATTCCGGCGCTGCTGCCACGCTGGGGAACCAATCCCGCCGTCGCCTCGCAAACGGCCGACTATCTGCGCCTCTTGAATTGGGGCACGCCCTGGCTACTCACATACGCTTGCTTCCGCCGTTACCTGCAAGGTATGCATATTGTGAAGCCGGTCACCTTCGCGCTGGTCACCGCGAATCTCGTCAACCTGGTAGGGAACTGGCTCCTCATTTACGGGAAGTTTGGCCTGCCCGAGATGGGCGTTCGCGGCTCCGCGCTCTCAACGGTCTTGGCCCGCGCTTATATGGCAGGATTTCTCGTTGCGGTTGCCGTCTGGCATGAGCGTAAGGGCGGAGGATCTTTCCTGGCCAAGTTCCCCTTGCCAAGTAAGAAGCGGATTCTCGCTATTCTCCGGCTTGGCGGTCCCGCTGCCACGCAGATGATCTTTGAGATCGGCGCCTTTGGCGGTGCCACTGTCATCGCCGCAAAGCTGAGCGCCGATAGTCTTGCAGCTCATCAAATTGCGCTCAATATTGCAAGTGTTACCTACATGGTGCCACTGGGAATCTCAGCCGCTGCAGCTGTAGCCGTCGGACACAATATCGGCGCCCAGAATCCCGCCCGCGCCCGCCGAACCGGATACCTTGCCATCGGCGTGGCCGTCGCATTCATGGCCCTCATGGCGGTTATGCTGACCGTCTTTCCGCGCCAGATTGTCTGGATCTACAGTCCCGATCCTCATGTCCTGGCCATCGGCGTACCGCTTCTGGCCCTAGCTGCGGCCTTCCAGATATTCGACGGCATCCAAACAGCGACCACAGGAGCGCTCCGCGGCCTGGGCTATACCAAGGCGCCAATGGTCCTGAACTTCATCGGCTATTGGGTCATCGGCCTGCCGCTCGGCTACTGGCTCTGTTTCAGCGGAAAGCTAGGAGTCTTCGGCGTCTGGATCGGCCTCACCATCGCATTGGTCTTCATCGCGACGCTGGTATTGCTGGAATGGAGCAGAAAATCGAGGCTGGCAAGGCATCTTGCATGACCCGTTTGAAACGGCATCTCCTCGGGCAAGGTCGGAAAAGTTCAGCCGCGTGTTTGAAGGCAGGAATTCTGGGGTTGGGTTCAGGCAACAACTGCAACCTGAGGTTTCCAGCGCTAATACTGCTTACGTCCGATAACAGATATTCTGTTAACTAAACCACTGCGGGGCAATTTCCCTATACTCTCTACATCTTGTAACGGCCCATGTCCTCATCGTTAAGGTTTTCCAGCCAGCGTTGAAGCTCCTCTGCCGATCTCGAGTCAGCCGTATTCGGAACCACCTTGGCCGCCTTCAGCACGTCCTCGTGCACGAAGATCGGGCAATCCGCGCGCAGCGCAAGCGCAATCGCGTCCGAAGGCCTAGCATCCAGCGTCACCAACTCGCCATTCTGCTCCATCCAAATGACGGCAAAGAATGTATCGTCTCTAAGCTCAGTAACAACAACACGTTGAACTTCCGCATTCAATCCATGGATGAGGTTCTTTAGCAGATCATGAGTCATCGGCCGCGGCAGCGACGCCCGCTCAACTTCAACGATGATCGCGTTGAACTCCGGCACCCCAACCCAGATTGGCAACAAAATATCGCTGGAGACGTCCTTCAGGAGCACGATCGGCGCATTCGTCGCCTGGTCGACCATTAGACCGCGAATCTTCATTTCGATCTCCATAGCGCCCTCCCTTCGACCGAGGTCGATGACTCGCCAGAAATGATTAAACTTGTACTGCTTCACCAACCAGGCTATTCGGAAACGCCGCCGTCACCCGAACCGGCACATAACTTCCGGGCGCTGGCAGAATCGGGCTCGCCGTGGTGAAGTTCAGTGTCTTGTTCTGGCTCGTTCGCCCAATCACCTGTCCGCGTTGCTGGTTATGACCCTCAACCGCAGCCTCATAAATATCGCCTATCTGCTTGTTGTAATTGATTCTCTGAATCTCTCGCTGGCGATCAAGCAGCGATTGCAGCCGCTGCGACTTCTCTTCTTCCGGAATGGAATCCGCCATGTGGATCGCTGGTGTATTCGGTCGCGGCGAATATTTGAACGCAAACACGGCGTCATATTGGACCTCCGCCAGCAGGTCCATCGTCTCGATGAAATCCCCTGCAGTCTCCCCGGGAAACCCAACAATAATGTCCGTCGTCATGCTGATCGGCCGCTTCGCCGCCTTCACCCAGGAGACCCGTTCAAGGTACTGCTCCCGCGTGTATTCCCGGTTCATCCGCGCAAGCACGCCAGAAGATCCACTTTGCACCGGAAGATGAACATGGTCGCAAAGCTCCGGAACAGCATCGATCGCCTGGACGATGTCCGGAGTAAAGTCGCGCGGATGCGAGGTCGTAAAGCGAACGCGGCGAATCCCCTCCAACTCGCCTACCGCCGCCAGCAACTCCGCGAAGCTTCGCTTCCCTTCCGGATCGCGATACGAATTCACATTTTGCCCAAGCAGCTGAATCTCGGTATAGCCACTCTCCGCCATCCGCCGCGCCTCGGCGAGCACCGAGGTTGACGTGCGGCTGCGCTCCTTGCCTCGCGTATACGGAACCACACAGTAAGCGCAAAACTTGTCGCAACCCTCAATGATAGTGATGTAGCCCCGATAAGGGTTCGACTGCGCGCGGTGAACTCGGTCTCAAAGGTCTCGTCCGTTTGCCTGTCGTCCAGCCCCGTAATCCGGTTCTCACCCGCCTCGAGCCTCGCCAGCATCTCCGGCAGCTTCCGGTAGGAAGCTGACCCCGACACGAGCGAGACATACGGCGCACGCTCAAAGATGCGTTCGCCCTCCTGCTGCGCAACGCAGCCGAGCACACCAAAGCGCTTTCCCTGCTTGTGCAGTTTCTTGTAATCGTTCAGCCGGTTGAAGACCTTTTGCTCCGCCTTGTCGCGAATCGAGCAAGTGTTGTAGAGGATCAGGTCTGCTTCTTCCTCGACCTGCACCTGGGCATAGCCCTCGTGCTCCAGTGTCCCGATGACTTTTTCCGAGTCGTGGGCATTCATCTGGCAGCCGAAAGTTTCGATATAGAACGTCTTGCCCGGCGCCGCAGATCCAGTGAATGATTGCCCCATAACAGACCTGAGTATACAGCGAGGGCCCGCGCCGCATGAAGCAGAACCGCCCAACCGCAAAGCCGGAGTTGGCCTCAGTCCGCCGGGCCTAGACTCCAAACTGCCGCAGATGATGGTCCAGGTGTTTATACGTCAGGATTGCCCACTCCTCCGGCGTAAGCCGACCAAAGAAGCTATGCGGGCGCGTAGTGCATCCTTTCGGCCCAGCTCCGGAAAACCGCACAATCAATCCGTGCAAGCGCTCCCGTTCGGCGGCGAGGTCGCGGTCATCCTTTACCACAAGATCCGGCGACGTCGGCGAATTCCGGCGAATCGGTGCGTCATCTTTGAACACCATCGGCTTCACGAATGCTCCAAGAATCCGCCCTACAAACATCCGTGGCGGAGTCTTGTCCCCAACCGCCCACTCCATGCTCATGGAACAATGCGCCATTGCCTGGGCCGGCGTCATCTTGCCCCACAGCCTCTCGCTATCCGGCCGCAGACGCGCGATTCGCAGCTGACCTCTTCCACGGTCGCCGCTTCAAAGAGATTCTTCATGCCTCACCCTTGCGGAACAAGCACAACCCTTGCGGTGTGATTGGACTGCTGCCCGATTGATTGCAGCGTAGAGCCTGTCGAGACAGGGTGCGTGCACATCATCGAGCAACTCACTTACGTCCGCGGCAAGCGCCGCCATTTCCTTTGGGGCGCGCCGCGCGTGATGAGCAAAATAGAACTCGCCACGCACCGAACCAAAAAGGCGTTGCCAGTAGACGATAGCAAACGGCTGAGGAACCCAGCAGAAAATTGCGCGCAGGGCGAGAGGAGCCGGCTTGACGCCTCGCCGATCCATCGAGGACCAGCCCTCGCGTATCGCTCTGATCAATGTGCCAACACCCTCCGAACTCTTCGAATATTTCCCGTTCTTCGAACCGTTCTAGTTCTTACGTTTAGGCGGTTGGCGAGACGCGCCGGTAAGCGCCTAGTAAAACCAGGCTGCCAATGACCCCTGCCGTCAACGATGCAGCCAGCGTGCCAATCTTCGCCATGTCAATAATCTGATCGGACTCCAGCGCCAGCCCGGCGATGAACAGCGACATCGTGAAACCAATGCCGCACAGCCAGCTCGCCCCGAAGATCTGCCGCCACTCGACCCCGGCTGGCGGAGCTCCCAGCTTCGTCTTATACGCCAGCCAGGCAAAACTCATAATCCCCAGCGGCTTACCAAGCAATAACCCCAGTATCACGCCGAGCGTCACCGGATTATGCACCGAAGCCTCGATCTTGCCGAGAACATGCACTCCCGCATTCGAGAAAGCAAAGATCGGCATGATCACAAAGCTCACCCAGGGCGCCAGCGAGTGCTCGATGCGGTGCAGCGGCGTGTCCACCTTCTCGCATTGGCTCTCCAGCGTATGAATTAAGGCATGGCATTCGGCTGAATTCGGGTCGGAGCGATCAATCCGATCCAACAGCCGCCGGCACTTGCTCAGAAAATTCTCTTTATCGATCGAACTCTTGACCGGGATCGAAAACGCCAGCAGCACTCCGGCAATCGTCGCGTGAACCCCAGACTGCAACACGGCAAACCAAACAAACACCCCGATAAATGCATACACCGCCGGTTGCCGCACACCTGCCCAGTTCGCCAGAAAGGAGACACCCACTCCCAGCAATCCCAGCAAAAGGCTGACATAAGAAATGTGAGCGGTATAAAAGAGCGCAATCACCAGCACGCCGAAGATGTCGTCCACAATCGCCAGAGCGGCGACAAAGACCTTGAGCGAGGTCGGCACCTTGTTGCCCAGCAATGCCAGCACACCTAGCGCAAAGGCGATATCGGTAGCCATCGGGATGCCCCATCCCCGCGCGTGAATGTCGCTGTGATTCAAAGCCAGATACAGGAGCGCAGGAACAATCGACCCGCCCAGGGCGGCCATGAATGGAAACGCCGCCTGCTTCAGCGACGAAAGCTCCCCGATCAGGACCTCGCGCTTGATCTCCAGACCAACCAGGAAGAAGAAAATGGCCATCAGCCCGTCGTTGATCCAGACATGCCTGCTCCACGAAAGAACATAGTTGCCAGCACCCAGAGTGAAGGTCGTGTGCCAAATGCCGTGGTAGCTCTCCTCCCAAGGCGAATTAGCCCACACCAGGGCGATCACCGTGGCAATCAGCAGCAGAATGCCGCCCGCCGCTTCCATCTTTGCAAACCGGGTGAATGGGCTTATCAATATCTCGATCGGCGCGCGATTGGCTGCAGGCACTTGAGCCGAAGATGACATGCGTTTCCTTTCACTGCCATGAGTACTGTGAGGTCATTGTTGCGGCGAGCGAACCAACGGCCTCCGCCCAAATCATAATCGGTGCCGATCTCGCCAGCGCTGGTAAACTGGTAAAGACAGATTAAAAGGATCGGACGCGGCCGGCGTGGCCTGCGCAAACAGGAGAAGAAAGACATGGTCGAAGCGGGAAAGAACGGTACCAACGGCAGCTACACTGGAGCAAACCACCTCAGGCTGAAACTCGGCCTCGCCGAGATGCTCAAGGGCGGCGTCATCATGGACGTGATGAACGTCGAGCAGGCGCGCATCGCCGAAGAGGCGGGCGCAGTCGCGGTGATGGCCCTCGAGCGCGTGCCCGCGATGATCCGCGCCGAGGGCGGTGTTGCCCGCATGGCCAATCCCAAACTGATCAAGCAGATCATCGAAACCGTCTCGATCCCCGTCATGGCCAAGGCCCGCATCGGCCACTTCGCCGAGGCGCAGATCCTGCAGTATCTCGGCGTCGACTTCATCGACGAGTCCGAAGTGTTGACCCCCGCCGACGAAGCCCACCACATCGATAAGCACGCCTTCACCACTCCCTTCGTCTGCGGAGCGCGCGACCTCGGCGAGGCCCTGCGCCGCATCGCCGAAGGCGCAGCCATGATCCGCACCAAGGGCGAAGCGGGCACCGGCGACGTCGTCCACGCGGTCAAGCACATGCGCCAGATCGTCAAAGAAATGAAGGCGTTGACCGTACTAAGTGAAGAAGAACTTTATGCCGCGGCCAAAGAGCATCGCGCCCCCTACGAACTAGTCCGCATGGTCGCGAAGACCGGCAAGCTCCCTGTGCCGAACTTCTCCGCCGGCGGCATCGCCACTCCCGCCGACGCGGCCCTCATGATGCAACTCGGCGCCGAGGCAGTCTTCGTCGGCTCCGGAATCTTCATGAAGGAACGCGCCACGCCGCTCGATGTCGAGGGTGATGCCCACGAGCGCGCCGAAGCCGTCTCCCGCGCCAAGGCCATCGTGATTGCCACGACCCACTTCGACAACCCGAAGATTCTTGCCGAAGCCAGCGAAGAAGTAACCGGCACAATGAAGGGCCTCGCCATCGCTGCCATCGAAGAGTCGCAGTTATTGCAAACGCGGGGCTGGTAATTGGGAGCGATCGACGGCTCTGCAGGGCCGAATGAAATACGCCCGCTCATCGGCGTCCTCGCAATTCAGGGCGACTACGCTGCCCACGCCGCTGCTCTGAATGAGGCCGGAGCCGAGCCCGTCTTAGTGCGCACCCCAGAAGAGCTGAGCAACCTTGACGGCCTCATCATTCCCGGCGGCGAGTCGACCACCATGCTGAGGTTCCTCGAGCGTGGCGGCTTTCTCGACTCGCTCAAGGCCTTCGCCGAAACCAAACCTACCTTCGGCACCTGTGCCGGATGCATCCTGCTCGCCAAAGAAGTCCTGCATCCTCCGCAAGCTAGCCTCGGCCTCTTCGATGCGACGGTCGAACGCAACGCCTACGGCCGCCAGATCGACAGCGCAATCATCACCCACGAGACTTCCCTGCCCGGCGGCCCACTTGAGATGGTCTACATCCGCGCACCGCGCATCACGCGCGTAGGAAAAGAGGCCGAAGTCCTCGCCGATCGCGACGGCTTCCCCGTCCTCGTGCGCCAGGGAAATCTCATGGCAGCAACCTTCCATCCCGAACTCTCGGAAGACCGCCGCGTGCATCGGCTGTTTGTAGACCTTGTGCGGGACGTCAAGGCCGCCGAGACGAACCGCGGAAGCAGTTCGCGAAGGGAAATCGCGAGCGCTTAAGATATCTTCGGGGTTCTGAAATTGCTCGCCGCGACAATTTGGTCATCGCCGCTCTGGATGCCGGCCAACGGTGCGCTCCACGGCCTCGCCCTCGACCGGCTGATGAAGACCAACCTCATCATCATCGCGGTTCTCTTTCTGCTCGCCCACCTTCTCCTCGGAATCACATTCCTCAAACGCCGTCGCGAAGCAAGCCTGCCCAGATTCCTTCGCGCCGAGTTGTTTCCCCTCATCGCACTCTGCGGCCTCTACATCTGGATGGCGATCACCGCGCAAGAACTCTGGGCCGCAAATCGCTTCGAGGGACCCTCGCCAACCGCCATGCAGGTCGAAGTCGTCGGCGTACAGTTCCAGTGGTACTTCCGCTACCCCGGTCAGGACGCAACATTCGGCACAACCCAACCGCAGCTCGTCAACGCCGGAGCAGGCAATCCCCTCGGTCTCGATCCCAAAGACCCACAAGGCAACGACGACATCGTCAGCAGCGAACTTGTTCTCCCCGCCGGCCGCGAAGTCGATATTCGTCTGCGCGCCCACGACGTCATTCACGGACTCTTCATCCCCGGCATGAGACTCAAGCAGAACGCCGTCCCCGGTCTCACTCTGCACGTTCACTTCACTCCGACAACAGCCGGCAAATATCCAATCCTCTGCTCCCAGGTCTGCGGCCTCGGCCACGGACACATGGAAGCCAAACTCCGCGTCGTGCCTGAAGCAGAATTCAAGCCTGGCTCAGCGAACGCCAACAAAAGCGTCTCGCCGAAGAAACCGCAACCGGTGGCGGATCATGAGTGCGGATTCGGGTGCCGGGCCAAGGATCGACGCACAACAATGGGCGGAAAAGCTCGACGCGCTCGCGCCAGGCAAGAAGCAGCCAACGACGAAACGCAACCCGCTTCCCTGGCTCATCTCTACCAACCACCGCATCATCGGAATCCAATACCTCCTGCTCTCGCTCATCGCCGTCGCAGCTGGCACCATTCTCTCTCTGGTCATGCGAATCCACCTCGTCTGGCCCGATCTCGCGCTTCCCTTCTTCGGCCAGGTCAAGCCAGAAGACTACCTCGCCCTCGTCACCATGCACGGCACTTTGATGGTCTTCTTCGTCCTCACCACCGCGCCGCTGAGCGGCTTCGCGAATCTCGTCCTGCCCGAGCAAATCGGCTCGAGCCGCATGGCCCTGCCGACGATGAATGCACTCTCTTTCTGGCTAACAGCCCTCGCGCTCGCGGTCCTGCTCGCCGCTTTCATCGTTCCCGGAGGAGCACCCATCTCCGGCTGGACCAGCTATCCTCCGCTCAGCGCCATCGCCTCCGCCGGCCCCGGCCAGGCGCTCGGCATGGACATGTGGCTCGGCAGCCTCACCATCTTCTGCATCGCCTCATGGATCGGCTCGGTCAACATCCTCGCCACCATCGTAGGTGAACGCTGCGAGGGCATGACCCTCACTCGCATGCCGCTGACCGTCTGGTCATGGCTGGTCGCGTCGCTGCTCGTGTTGGTCTCGTTCAGCGTCCTGCTCGCTGCGCTGCTGCTGCTCTTCTCCGACCGCCACTTCGGCACGAGCTTTTTTCTGCCCATGGGCGACCTCGTCGCGGGACACATCCGCTCCCACGGCGACGGCTCGCCCCTGCTATGGCTGCATCTCTTCTGGTTTTTCGGACACCCTGAGGTTTACATCGCCGTCCTTCCCGGAATGGGCATCACCTCATCGCTGCTGGCCAACTTCAGCCGTCGCCCCGTCCTTGGGTTACCGATGATGTCCGCAACGACGGTGCTCATCGGCTTGCTCGGCCTGGTCGTCTGGGGTCACCACATGTTTGTCAGCGGAATGAATCCCTACGCCGGAACCGCCTTCGCCCTGACAACCATGGCCATCGCGGTCCCGAGTTCAGCAAAGGTCCTCAGCTGGCTTGGCACTGTATGGGGAGGAGGGCTGCGCCTCACCACTCCAATGCTCTTCGCGATGGGCTTCGTCTCGCTCTTCATAGCCGGAGGCCTGACCGGCCCCATCCTCGCCCAGCCGGTGCTCGACACCTATCTCCACAACACCTATTTCGTCGTGGCTCATTTTCATCTCATCATGGCCATGGCTGGGAACCTTTTCCATCTTCGCCGGAGTCTATTATTGGTATCCCCTGATGACCGGAAGGCTGATGAACGAGACCCTCGGCAAGCTCCACTTCTGGATCACCCTCGTTGCCGCCTACGCCACATTCCTCCCAATGCACATCGCGGGATTGGCCGGCCAGCCGCGCCATTATTCCCAACTCGCCGGAACCACGCCATCACTCCAGGCGCTGTTGCCGCTGCAGATGCACATTACTTACTTCGCCATCATTCTTGCAGCGGCCCAATTTCTCTTTCTGGCCAATCTGCTATGGAGCGCCTTCCGGGGCCGTCGTGCCTGCGCCAATCCCTGGCAGGCCACTACTATGGAATGGGCGCCTACTCTCGAAAATTCACGGGAAATTTCCACATCCCCCTCCCAGCCCCGCGCATCGCAATCAGAGCGCAGGGTTTATCGAGGGCCATATGAATATGGTCTTCGACCCAATGGATTGGACTTTATAATGCAGTGTCATCCCAACACCAAACCGGAGTAAGCTCTTAGTCAACGGAGTCGCGATGCCCGCCACGTTCACCCGTTCCACGCAGATCGAACCGGAACGCAGAGATACCGGAATCGGCGGGAAACCGCCCGTCGACCGGCGTCCCACCGGTGGTGGCGGCGAGGGCGACAACTGGGAGAACCGTCAACCCGGACGGCGCGGCCCGCGCGAACTCCTCAATCGTTATCGCCTCGCAGTTGGCTTCGCCCTTGCCGGCGATTTCATGTTTTTTGTTGCCCTGGTCAGCGCCTTTTACGTGCGCCAGGCCTCCGGCCACATCGACGGCGCCAATAACTACATCTCCGACTGGCACCCCATGGCGCTCCCGCCGATCCTCTGGCTCAACACCGCAGTTCTGGTGCTCTCGAGCCTCACCGCCGAAATCGGCCGCCGCCAGCTCTTCCGCGAGATCGACGTCATGGAAGAATGGTTCGGCCTTGGCAAACCGACCGTCCGCCGCGCAACTCCGTGGCTGGTCGCCACTGGGATTCTCGGCATGCTCTTCGTAACCGGACAATGGCTTGCATGGAAACAGCTTTACGCCCAAGGCTTCTTCTACTCGACTAACCCCAACAGCAATTTCTTCTACCTCATCACCGGCACACACGCCTTCCATCTCGTACTGGGGCTCTTGGCGATCGGCTTCGCGCTGTTGTCCCTCCGCATCCTCAAGCGCATCGAATACCGCCAGATCGCCGTCGACTGCACCGCCTGGTACTGGCATACCATGGGCGCCTTCTGGCTATTTCTCTTCGGCCTGCTCGCCTTCTCGCAATGAAATCGAGACCCGTTGCCGCATCCTTCTTCGCTCTTGTTTTCACCATAGCTTTAGCCGCGCCATCCTCGGCCAAAGCCCAAGGCTGCGCCCTCTGCCGCGACGCCACCGCAGGCAGCACTCCGCAAACCCGCAAGGCACTCCGCCTCGCAATTCCCCTCCTCGGAATCCCCGCCGTCGGCATCTTCGCCGGAGCTTTAGTGATCGCCAGAAGAGTGAAACCCGGACAGCGATAGAGGCCTCATTCCGGATTTATCGTTCAAATCCACCCGTCGAACAACTAACCTTTAACCCGAATCCAAACTCTTAACACCATGACAGATCGGCTCCGCAATCAAGCACGCCAGGAACCAACCAGGCCCGAAAGCGTTCGTACTATTACAGCCCTCCTGATAGGGCTATTCCTCCTCGCCGGACCAAACGCCTCGCACACGCAACAAACCCCGGCCCCAACTGCGACCCCCTCCTCGCCAAAGACATCCGCGAAGCCGTCAACCCAGCCCTCCCAACCCATCCCGCAATCAACATCCCCCGCCACGCCCGCGCCTACCGAAGATCAGGCTGGCTCCGCCGCCGATCGCAAAAAGGCTATCGTTGCCCACCTGAACGCGGTTCTCCGCTTCTACCACGTCGCCGACGCGCCCATCCAGAAGGTCGGTGAGCCGAGCGACTTGATCTATCGCGACCAGGCTGCGGCGCTGGCTACCCAGATCGCCGGATTCGCCTTCCAATCGGCAAAGGTTGAAGCTACGCTGATGGCCCAGCCGTCTCCGGCCGATCAGACAATACCAGGAGCTCAGACCCAGGCACAAAAACTGCAGGCAACGCGCGATAGTGTCGCCCAACGCATCGTCCAGCTCAAAGCCCAGGACGAGGCCCTCGGAAAGCAATTGGACACCGCGCGAGCGCGTGACATTGCCGCCCTTCAACAACAGCGCGAGCAGGTTCAAGGCGAACTCGAGCTGCAAACAGCAATCAGCGACGCCATCGGCAAGATCTCCGGTATGTCTGGAATCTCCGGCAAGACCGGATTCGCCGCGCAGATCGGCCAGTTAGAGAACTCCGCGCCCGGTCTCGCCACCGGAAAACCAGTTACCGTTTCGCCGACGCTCGAAAGCCTGAGTGCGGCGAGAAGCGCGGGCGTTACCAGCCAGGCCCAAGTGTTGTTTTCTCTGTTGGGCACTCGCGGATCGATCGAGGACCTCGCCAAGCAGGCGAAAGCCCTGCGCCAGCAGGCGTCCGACCTTCACACCCCGCTTGTCGATACGCTCAAGAAAACCATTGCCCAAGGGGAGACTCTGACTCAGCAAGTCGCCGCGCCGGCCGCGCTTGCGCCGGGAACGAAACCCTCCCCGAGCGCGCCGTCCAGGGCTACGGCCGCCGAAGACGCCCAGGCTCTCGCCGCGACCCGCAAGGACTTCGACGCTTTGACTGCGAAATTCAAGGCAATCTCGGCCGCCTCCGTCCCGCTCAGCCAGGAGATGATGGCCCTCGATCAGTGTCAGGCAAATCTGCAGGCGTGGGCCCGTGCGGTCGATGACGAATACACCTCGATCCTGCGCTCGCTGCTGTTGCGCGTTGCTGGGATCGCCATCGCGCTCCTGGCAATCTTTGTCCTCGGCGAGCTTTGGCGTCGCGCCACTACGAAATATGTGCACGACATCAGACGCAGACGCCAGCTCCTCGTCGTTCGTCGTCTGGCCATCGGCTTTCTCAGCGGCCTGGTGATGATCTTCGGGCTGGTCACACAGTTCAGTTCCCTCGCCACCTTTGCCGGCTTCATAGTAGCCGGACTTGCTGTCGGCCTGCAGACGATCCTTCTCTCGGTGGTCGCATATTTCTTCATCATCGGCCGCTACGGAGTGCGCGTCGGCGACCGTATCACCATCGCCGGAGTCACCGGAGATGTCGCTGAAGTCGGCCTGGTCCGCTTCTACGTGCACGAACTAGCCGGCAGCGGCACCGATCTCTACCCCTCTGGTCGAGTTGCCGTCTTCTCCAACGCCGTACTTTTTCAGGCCACCACACCCCTCTACAAACAGTTGCCGGGTACCGAGTATCTCTGGCATGAGCTGACCGTGAAGCTCGCTCCCGATGTGGACTACCGACCCGCCGTCCAGGCAATGGCTAAGTCCGTCGAAAGAGTCTATGACGGATATCGCCAACAGATCGAGCTACAGCATCGTCAGCTGGAATCATGGATGGACTCAAGTATTCAGACGCCGGATATTCAATCCAACCTGCAGCTAGTCGACGGTGGATTGCAGTTCTGGGCAAGGTACCCAGTGCTCATTAAGCAAGCCTCCGAGACCGACGATCGCATGAGTGAATCGCTCCTCCAAACCATCGCATCCGATCCCAGGATCAAGAGCGCAATCGCAGCGCCACCGATCATCAAAGCCGCGGTGAAAGGTTAGACAGAGGCGGTCGTGGCGAACGCGGTACACTTTCGTCATACCTCGGTCGCGCCAATGAAGAAGTTCATCAACCGCCCCGAAGATGTCGTCGAAGAGATGCTCGACGGCCTGCTTCTGCTGAATCCAGGAGCCTCTCGTCTGGCCGGTCAAAAAGTGATCGTCCGGGCCGATGCCGAGCAGCTTCGAGAGCAACAGGTCGCGATCATCTCCGGCGGGGGAAGCGGACACGAACCTGCCCACGCAGGCTACGTCGGCTCAGGGATGCTAAGCGCGGCCGTCGCAGGTGAAGTCTTCACCTCGCCCAGCAGTGACGCGGTCTTCGCGGCAATCAAGGCAGCGGCTGGTGCGCCTGGCGCTCTTCTCGTAGTTAAGAACTACACCGGCGACCGCCTGAACTTCGGCCTCGCTGCCGAGATGGCCCGCGCCGAAGGTATCACGGTAGAAATGTTGTTGGTCGATGACGACGTCGCCCTCAAAGGCACCGAGCACAGGACCGGCGCACGTGGCCTCGCCGGAACGATCTTCATTCACAAGCTTGTCGGCGCGACGGCAGCCGAAGGAAAAACTCTTGCCGAAGTAGCGGCGCTCGGTAAAGCTGCCGTCCAATCCCTCGCCACAATGGGCGTCTCGTTCTCAGCCGGAACGTCGCCTTCCGTCGGTAAGCCAAGCTTTGAATTGGCCGACGATGAGATGGAGCTCGGCCTCGGCATTCACGGCGAGCCCGGTGCACAGCGAACAAAACTTCAACCAGCAGATGAGCTGACCGAAACGCTGCTCACGCAGATTCTGCAACATGGAAACTTCGGCCCCGACGACCGAGTCGCCGTCATGATCAACAACCTTGGCGCAACTACGCCGATGGAGCTCGCAATCATCGCGCGCCACGCCGTCCCTTTTCTTCAAAGCAAAGGGCTGGCCGTCGAGCGCATCTATGCGGGAGGTTTTCTCACCTCGCTGGACATGGCTGGAATCTCCATCTCCCTGCTCGGAGTTGACGATGATCGCCTGCGCTGGCTCGATGCTTCGACCGCTGCGCCAGCATGGCCAAATCCTTCTGTGAAGCGGTTAGGGCAATCGGAACTTCCTGCCACCTTGAATCCGCAGACGAGAAAGCCGCCACAGGTGATTTCTCCGCAGGCCACGGTCTCTGCCTCGGGCCTCAAAATGAGTCGGGCCATCGAGGCAGCCTGCCAGGCGCTGATCGCCGCCACAGATGAGCTCACCGAGATGGACCGCATCACCGGCGACGGCGACCTCGGGGTCAGCATGGAACGTGCCGCCAGGGTCCTACTCGGAAACCTGACGACCTATCCACTTAACGATGTCTCCGCGACGCTGAGAGCGCTCGCCCACACAGTGAGGCAGGAACTTGGAGGCTCTTCTGGCCCGCTCTATGGAGTGCTCCTCTTGCGCTGCAGCACGGTTCTCGAAGGCTCCGCCGCCATTGGAATCTCGCAGTGGGCCGAAGCTCTCACGCAAGGCAGCAAGGCAATCAGTGAACTCGGCGGAGCAAAGCCCGGCGATCGCACTATGCTCGATGCTCTCGATCCATTTGCACAAATTCTCAAGCTGGCCGCAAGCAATCTGCCGCCCCGCGAAGCCCTTCTCGCCGCCGTGGAGATGGCGGAAGGCGGCGCGGAAGCCACTGCCAACATGAAGCCGCGCCTGGGGCGTTCAAGCTACCTAGGCGACCGCGTCCTCGGCCATCCCGATCCCGGAGCAAAAGCCGTCGCCATCCTGCTTCGTGCCGTCTATACCGATCTTTTCGCTAAATGATCCCAATAGCAGCCGATTTACAGGAGTGCCTGCAGGTTCTTCCGCAATCGCGCCGGCTCGTCGCCGCCAAGCAGCGCCTCCAACTCCCGATGCGTACTCTCCCAGATCGGCATAGCCGAGGAAAGCAGCCGCGTCCCCTTCGGCGTCAAGATCAACAGCCTGCTCCGCCGGTCTTCCGGATCGGCTGTGATCTTCACCAGGCCGCGTCGCTCCAATGGCTTGAGCGCGGCGGTCAAGGTCGTCCTGTCCATCGCCAGCAATGATGCGACCGAACCCATTCCCGCTGGCTTGGGTCGATTCAATGACATCAGCAACGAGAACTGCCCATTCGTTAGACCAAACGGCCGCAGCGCCTCATCGAAGCGGCGTCCTAAAGCTCGCGCCGCGCGCTGCACATGCAGGCAAAGGCAGCAATCCCGCACCAGAAGGGTTGTCTCATAAGGAACATCCGCGACCCTTGACATAGCTTAATAATGTTGATATCAACGTATGTTGTCAAGCCTTCCTGTGGCTCGTCTCTCTTCTCGCGAAAGGAAAAATGAAACTCCATACCTACCTCAACTACGGCGGCAACTGCAAAGAAGCCTTCCAGTATTATGAGCAGCATCTCGGAGGAAAGATCACGATGATGATGACTCACGGCGAACAGCCAGGCCCGAATCAAACGCCGGCAGAATGGAAAGACGCCATCCTCTATGCCCGCATGAGCATCGGAGAAACCGAAATCATGGCGAACGACGTTCCGCCCGAACGCTTTCAGCCGATGCGCAGCGTCTATCTTTCACTCTCGGTCGACAGCACCCTCGAGGCAGAACGCATCCACGCCCTGCTCGCCGACGGCGGCCAGATATTCATGCCCATGGAGGAGACCTTTTTCGCACACCGCTTCAGCATGCTGCGCGACAAGTTCGGCACCTCCTGGATGATCATTCACCAGCGCCCAACGCCGAGCGGCAATTAAAATAAACTCTGAGAACGCCTGCGAATTCCAACAGAGTGAGGGCCCGCAATGTGCCGCAACATCAAAATGCTCTTCAACTTCGATCCTCCAGTGACTCCCGAGGAGGTCCGGGCCGCATCGCTTCAGTATGTGCGAAAGATCAGTGGCTTCAACAAGCCGTCAAAAGCGAACGAAGAGATGTTTTCAGCGGCAGTCGATGAAGTAGCTGAGATCTCGACCCGTCTTCTCCGCTCACTCGAAACCACTGCGCCGCCTCGAAGCCGCGAAGAAGAAGCGGCCAAAGCAAAGGCCCGAGGCGCGCAGAGATTTGGCGCAAGGCCTGCCTAACCTTTTTGAGATCTCGCCGAATCGCCAGCGTTCCATTGGATGAGGTGATCGGGGTCTTCCACCACGACCACCTCATACCTCTCAAGCATCGGCATGAGCAGACCCTCCAGTTCCCTCTTCCACAACTCGCTTTCATAGAACTTCGCCTTCATCGGCTCGCGCGAAGCAAGGTCGGGAAAGCCCCGCATAAAGAAGAACGTCTCCGGATCTTCGACAGAGAGAAACGGCCCAAGGATCGTCATCCCGATCTCTTCGTGAGACGGAATCGACATGCTGCGAAAGATCTCCAGGAACTTCGCCCGGCAGCCTGGCTTGGTCTTATAGGTCCGCATCTCAACGATCATTGACAAAGCCTCCTCGCCGCAAACTTGAGCAACCGGAGCAAGGCCGGCCCGATGCTCATTTCGCCGTCAGCGTAAACCGCTCCTTGATTTCCGTAGTCAAGGACGCTGCCTTGGGGTCTGCTACCCGATACATCGTCGCATCTGCCTGCTTGGCATGCACCATAAAGACCAGATAGTTGAAATTCGGATACGCCTTGTCCTGGTAAAGGTCCTCAGGATTTCGTGCAAAAACCGGATAAGGCTTCGCGCCACCGCCGCCGCTCACGATATAGCTGATGCTGCCATGTTCAAACCGCTCGTAGTTGTGCACATGCCCCGAAACCACGATGAATTTCGCATGGAAACGCGGGGCCTGCCCCTCGAGATAGCGCCGCAGCGTAAGTTCGGCTGCGCTCGGAAGATCGGCGATCACTTCGCTCTGAATGTCATTGAGCAGCGGCATATGGGTGAGGAAAAAAACAAAGTTCACCTCAGGTGGCAAATGTTCGAGTTGCGATTCTAACCACCTGCGCTGGGGTGCGCCCGGATCGAAAGTCTTCTCCGCATAACCCCCGTTCGAATCAAGCGCGATCAAATAGACGCTGCCAATCTGCACCGAATACCACCGGCGATTTCCCAGCCACGGAAACTCCGCAAAATAGTTTGCAAATCCACCCTTCTCCCAGGGAACAAGTTCATGGTTCCCGATCGTCGGATAGACGCGCAAATGAGCGGAAGTCCACGGCGTCGGTCTCGCGCCGGTAAACGTCCCAGTCCTCGTTCAGTGAGCCGCGAAAGGGCAGATCACCGGAGACAAACAACGCATCCGGCTTCTCTTGCGCAATTCTTTCCGCCAGCCACTTCCGGACCCGGGGATTTGTGTCAGCGGTGTTCGACGGATTGGTAAAGCGCATGTCGCCGTAAGCAACGATCTTCAAATCGTCGCCCGGCTTGAACTCCTTGACTACGAATGTGGGTTTGCCGGAGAGCTCAAGGGGAGGGTCAGTCGATACATCCTGCGCGAATGCCGGAAGACAAGCCAGGAAGCCGACCGACACGGTGATTGCTGCCAGGAGGATCGAAAATGGCCGGTCGTCGCGTCTCACCAGCGACCGCCGCCCACAAAATGAACAATCTCCAACTTGTCTCCGGAATGTACCGTCGCGCTCGCCCACTCCCCGCGCGCCACAATGGAACCGTTATATTCCACTGCAACCCTGTCGCTCTTCAGTTCCAGCGCTTCCAGCAGCTCGCCTAACCTGACCGATGATGCCAGTTCCGGAAACTCCCGTTCCTGCCCGTTGATGATGACCTTCATGCTTCGACAGCTTACCATCTCTAGCTGGCACGACCCGCGCTCAGCGTCCCATCTGCCTAAGCGCCTCGAGAATCGGTGCTGGGGAAATCCTCAGCACTCCGCTGAATGGCGTATACATCTCCAGAATGAGGAAGATCGCGGCCGAAACTGCCAGCGCGCTAACGGCCAGGGTCGCAACTGTCGTGGAGTTGGGCGCGGCAAAAAGACCAAAGCTGAGAAAGATCGCAGCCATCCATGCGACCAGCGCCACCAGCAGGGGAAGCGGCACCGCGTTCTGCTCCGTCTTGAGGAACAGTAGCCATTGCGTCTGCCGCAAGGCGACAACCATAGCGGTGCCCTGTGCCTTGGCCGCGGCCTGTCGATCGTCCTTCGGCGAAAGCGACTCAAGCTCGTCGACAAGAGTCTGGGAGCGGTCCGACGGCTTGAGTTCGGCCCGCTGCGAAGCCTCCTTTGGCCACACCCGGGAAATGCCAAACTCCACAGTCTGGCGAAGTTCGCCGCGCAGCCCATTGGCATCCGGGCCGAACCTTGCTAATACCTGGTCGATAGCGAGAACTTCATAGGACAGCTCCGCGACATCGTTCTTGCGAGCATCATAGGAGGACTTTGCCGAAGAGACCAGCATCCCGAGAATAATCGAGGCCATGGTCGCAACCAGCCCAGTGGCAAGTCTCACGACGTCCTTTGCGTCCGATCCGAGATGTTCCTCGGGAACCCGGACAACCATGCCGACCAGCGCCGCCGCAAAGACGCACGTAAAGATTATTAAACTGATTACGATTGAGTTCATCCTCCCCCGCCCTTCCCTGTCTGAAAATCGTGCTGCAGACTACGAAGTCGCGACCACGCCTGGCGGCTGCCAGGTTCCCTTCCCAGCAGGCAGAATCGAAGGCGGCGCCTCTTTCGGCCAATACAGCCGGATCACCAGATAGATCGGGCCATCCGGCGGTGGCAGCCAGTTGGATTCCTTATCCTTGGCCGGCGAGTCCTTCTGGATGTACAAAGTGAGCGACCCATCAGGATTCGTCTTCATTTGCGGCAGCTTCAGAATGTCGCGAGAAGACTAGCAGATCGCTTCAGGCCGAATAACTGGCAGTTTTACCAATAACAGTCAGACACCGCCCAGCGCTTGGCGGTCTACTCGGCAAGGAAAAAACAAACGGCCAGAATGAACCATTCCGGCCGCCGCGAATCTGCCTCCTCTACTGAACTTGCTTGATAGCAGGTGGATTCCAGGATCCATCAATGATCGACGGAGGAGTTTCCTTCGGCCAGTACAAGCGCATCATCGGAATGAACTTCGCCTTGGGAGCAGGCAGCCAATTGGCCTCCTTATCCTTACCGGGGGACTCGGCCTGTAAATATAGATCGACGGAGCCATCTGCGTTAGTGACGAACTTATTCCGTTGGCTCAGCGTGTACCGATTGAGCGCATTCGGCACGAAGAAATACTTCGCATCGTACATGGTGAGCGACCAGAAACCGTTGACTGGCGGGAACTGGCCCTTATCGAAGTGAATGACATACTTGTTCGAGGAGGCGTCGAACTCATTGCCGCTCCCGTCCTTCTGGCCGGTGGGATAAATCGCATCCTGGGGCCGATTGGCGCCGAGACCGATGGCGGTGATGAACGCACGATCCAGATAATCGGTGCCATAGAGACCTGTCTTGTGCAAGACTAACCACCCGTTCACAGGTTCTACCTTCTTGCCGAACTCGATGACCTTCGCCTGAGCCAGTTTCGGCACTGCCTTCATCGCCTCTTTGTCGAATGCCCCGAGCTTGCTCGGATCAAAATCCTGCCCGGGGACTAGACCAATTGTCGCCATCTTTGCCACCAGCGGCGCGTCGTCAGCCGACGGCGGATTCGTCTTCATCAGCTGCGCCAGGTAGTTGAAGTATGTCGTGATGTCCATGGCGTCCACCTGATCGCGAATGCCTGCTTTCATATCAACGCTCGGATCGACCGTGCCCGCCGGGGGAGTGTACGGCTTGCCGTAGGAGCTGAGAGGAACGAGAGAAAATTTATCCTGCAGGGCATGTACCGCAGCGTAGTCGGCGGGAGTGCCGGTGCAGTAAATCCGACCGAGGAGCCACACCATCGCAGTTGGCGACTTGTACTCGGTCACGCCTGCGGGCAGCGTACCCGACCATCCCGGTCCTGTGATGGCGTACGTCTGCGGCTTATCGCCGGTGGTGCGTTTGCCGGGCACCTGGAAGACGTCGGTCCATCCGTCCAGCAGCGGCAGTAGGTAGTAGCGATCTCCCATGTTGGGAACGCTGAGTATCCACGGCTCTTTCGAAACATCGAGCCAGGCGTTTGTGTAAAGGGTATCGGCGTTGGGAGCGGTGACGGCATGATTATCGACAGCCGGATAGGTCCGGAACTTAAGAATCTGCCCCATAGGCGCGTGTGCCGCGTCGGGCGCAACCACGTTAGTGAATTGCTTGCGTGTCATATCCATGGTCACTAGCGGGTAGCCATAGATATAGGCGTCCGTCGCCGTGCTTATGGCTTCCTCAAGACCCGGTGCGGCTGCGCCGGATTCCTGCTGCTTTGAGGTACAGCCAATCATCCCAAATACCAGGGCTGCGATCGGCAGCATTGCTAAATATCTTCCTCTCATGACTCGCCTCTCTCCTGCCCGGTGAAAGTGGAGAGAGCGCAAAGTTGCCACGTTCTCGCCCTGGGACGGATGGGGCCCATATTACTGAGGAGTATCGGCTCAGAACACTGGCAAAACTAACAATCGAGACGGAGGGATGGCTCAACGGTTCCCGTCCTCAGTCGTTAAGATGAAATGGAACGAAGGGGAAGTCTCCCGCTCTGATGAAGCCAGGCAACCGATTCCGCAAAACGAGACACGGCGTTCTCTTCCGCGCCGTGTCCGCGACCAAGGCCGTCGCCGCATTTGTCCTGCTCCTGTGTCTCTCACTGCCCGCGTTGGTTCGCGCGCAAATCAAGCTCCCCAGCGTGGTGCCGCCGACCAGCTCGGCTCCCGCACCGCCACCGGCGGTGTCGCCCACGCCGACTACCCCGCAGCCTCAACCGATCCCCCTGCCCCAGATCGCCGATCAGGCCGAAGCGCTGGATCTCCAACTGGAGGAGATATCGCGTGGCCTCACCTCCGAGAGCGACGAAAACAGGCCCAGTTCCGCCATCACCAGCCAGGCTTCGGAGATCGCTCAGCGCGCAAATCAGGTCGATAGCTTTCTCGACGGCGGTCCCGATATCGTGCAGATCCGCGAAGAGCTCGTCTATTGGCGGGCCTTAAGCCGCCTCTCCGCCGAACAGCGCAAGCTGCTCACGGAACGCGCGGCTCAGCTGCAGGATCAGATTACCCAACTCACCCACGAACTGGAGATCTGGCAGGCAACTCAGGAATCCATTCACGATACCGAGGGTATCGAGGTCGTTGCGGCCCGCGTGCAGCATGAGCTCAATGCGATACGAGATCTCCGTCTTCGCGCCCAGACCCAACTCAATCAGCTGCTCACCCAGCAGAACGAGCTCTCTGAGACCGGCCGCAAAGTCTCCGATACGCTCGTAAGACTTACCGACGCCGAGAACCGTTTTCGCGGCAGCATCTTTGACCGGGACGCCCCGCCGTTATGGTCCCGTGGCGCGCTCGTCGACGCCAGCCAGCGCGGAGAGGTCCTGCTTCGCCGCTCCGCCAATCAGGAGTTCATTACCGCCGAGGAGTTCCTGCGGGCCCAGGGCCCCGCGCTGATCTTTCTTCCTATCCTCTTTGGCCTCGCCGTGGCCGCTTCTTTTCGACTGAGAGGCTATCTGAATTCGAGACCTGGGCTTCCCGCCGAGGTCTACGAAGTATTCGGACATCCCCTGACCATTGGGCTCCTCGTGGCAATGCTCCTGAGCATGCCGCTGCTGCAGTCTGCACCACTGAGCGTCGGTTCGATCCTCTATCTCCTCTGGATGGGACTCATGGTGCGACTCACGCCGCTCCTGGTTCAGGACAAGTTGCGGTCATCCGTTTACCTGCTGATGGTCCTCAACTTTCTGGAGATACTGCGTGCGGCTTTACCACTTGGGAGCGGCATGCGGCGCCTCATGCTCACCCTTCTTATGTTTGCCGTCCTGATCGGGTTTGCGTGGCTCGCGCGGCCGGCCATGACGCGGCAAGTTCCCTTATCGAAATGGTCGGGACTGGTCCTTCGGATTGCGTTCTACGCCGGCCTATCGCTCCTGACGATCGCTCTGCTCGCCAACATCTTCGGCTTTATCTCTTTGTCGCGCGTGCTCGGCATCGGCACCCTGATCAGCGCCTTCTTTGCCACGGCCGCATATTTTGTCGTTCGGGTCGCCCTGCTCGCTCTTGCCGTCTTGCTCGAGAGCCCCTGGCTCAGTTCCCTGTCGCCCGATCTGCACGCCGCGATCCTGCTATGGGGCAGGCGCATCTTCATCCTCATCGGGGTGGGTTTGTGGTGGAGCCGCTCTCAAATTTACGTCTTCCTGCTTCAGGACTCGATGCGTTCCACGGCAACCACTGTTCTCGACTACCCTATCGGGCTGGGGAAGATCCAATTCACGCTTGGCAACATTCTCACCGTTGTAGCTATCCTCATCGTCGGATTCGCTCTCGCCAAGGCCTTTAGCTCCGTAGTCCGTAGCGTGCTCGTCTCTAAATTCCCCCTCCAGCGCGGAATGCCCTACGCGGCCTCCAAAGTCACCTATTACATCCTCAGCGTGCTTGTCCTGCTCGCTGCTGTCTCTGCCGCCGGTGTCGATCTCAACAAGTTCACCATTATCACCGGCGCGGTGGGCGTCGGCGTCGGCTTCGGCCTTCAGGACATCGTAAAAAACTTCGCCTCCGGACTTATCCTGCTCTTCGAGCGGCCCATCCGCGTCGACGACGTCATCGAACTCACCGGCATGGTGGGCACCGTCAGGAGGATCGGCGCGCGCTCCAGCACCATCGTCACCGCTCAGGGAGCCGAGGTCATCGTGCCCAACAGCAACCTCGTCTCCACCCAGGTCATTAACTGGACGCTCTCCTCGCAACAGCGCCGCGTCGAGATCGCAGTCGGCGTTGCCTACGGCACCGATCCCCAACTCGTCCTCCGCCTGCTCGTCGCTGAAGCCGCCGCGCACGAGAGCGTTTTGACCAATCCCGGCCCGGTAGCTTTCTTCATAGGCTTCGGCGACAGCGCGCTCAACTTTGAGTTGCGCTTCTGGTCAGAAAGCCAGGACGCCTGGTTCCAGCTCAAGAGCGACGTCACCGTCGCGATTGCCCGCGCCCTCGCCGAGGCCGGCATCGAGATTCCCTTCCCCCAGCGCGACCTCCATCTGCGCAGCATCGACCCTTCGATCAGCAGACAGTCCCTTCCGCCGGCGTTCGCCCAGGCGGAAATGCAGCCGGACGAGTCACGCGAGGCACAGCCTCCGGCGAAGCCGGCTGCGGATTAGCTTCCGCTCCGAGCTACAGCCGCTGGCCTCATGCGGCCCAACTGAGTAATCTGGCGATGAGGATTTTCTCTGAAGATGTCGCCTTCGATTCACGCCAGCCGTCGCCGTTTCCTCAAAGGCGCTGGAGCCGCCACACTCGCCTCCCTGCCGATCGCGCGATCCATCGCTCTGGCCGAATCAGGCAACTCCGTCCAGAATGAGGCGATTAAGAATCGCGCCCCTTTGCAACCGAACGCCTTCTATCCCCTCCCGCTCGGCACAGTGCGTCCCACCGGCTGGCTTCGCGATCAACTGCAAATTCAAGCCAACGGCCTCAGCGGACACCTCGACGAAACCTGGGCCGAAGTAGGCCCCAACAGCGGCTGGCTCGGTGGCATCGGAGAATCCTGGGAACGCGGCCCATACTTCCTCGACGGTCTCGTCCCGCTCGCCTACCTGCTCGACGATGCTCGTCTCAAAACCAAAGCGCAAAAATACATCGATTGGACTCTCACCCACCAGGCCACCGACGGCATGATCGGCCCCGCCAGCAACAACGATTGGTGGCCGCGCATGGTCATGCTCAAGGTCCTCGAGCAATACCAGGAAGCCACCGGCGATCCGCGCGTCATCCCCGTCCTCAATCGCTATTTTGCCCATCAGCTCGAAGCGCTGCCCGCGCGTCCTCTGCGCGATTGGGGAAAATTCCGCTGGCAAGACAACGCGCTCGCCGTCATCTGGCTCTACAACCGCACCGGAGACCCGAAGCTCCTCGATCTCGTCCGGCTTCTTCACCAGCAAGGCCACGACTGGCAGGCGCAATACGCTGACTTCCGATACACCCAGCGCATCACTCCCGAATTCATCAAGCTCAACGAAGGTCAGGGCCTCGGCGACGTCGCTCTCTCCACCCACGGAGTGAACAACGGCCAGGCAATCAAGGCTGCGGCCATCTGGTGGCTCATCTCCGGCAAGCCCGCCGATCGCGAAGGCGTCCACACCATGCTCGCCGCGCTCGATAAATACCACGGTCTCCCCAACGGCATGTTCTCCTGCGATGAACACTTCGCCGGACGAAATCCCTCCCAGGGCTCGGAACTCTGCACCGTCGTCGAGACTATGTTTTCGCTCGAGCAATCGCTGGCCATCCTCGGCGACGCGAGCCTCGGCGACCGCCTCGAGAAGATCGCCTTCAACGCGCTCCCCGGCGCCATCACCGACGATATGTGGGCCCACCAGTACAACCAGGAACCCAACCAGGTCGAGTGCAGCCTGCACCATAAACCCTGGACCACCGACGGCCCCGAATCCAACCTCTTCGGCCTCGAACCCAACTTCGGCTGCTGCACCGCAAACTTCAATCAAGGCTGGCCCAAATTTGCCGCGAGCCTATGGATGGCCTCCAGCCGACAACGGCCTCGCCGCCGCCGCCTACTCCCCATGCGAAGTTGATACCGTGATCGGCGAGACGAGAATCCGTCTGCTCGAAGAGACCGACTACCCGTTTCGCGGCAAAGTCAGAATCACCGTCAATCCAGCGTCTCCCCTGCAATTTCCGCTCAAGCTCCGAATTCCCGGCTGGGCGCCAAATTCGTCGCTCCGCGTCAACGGCAACTCCCAGCCCGCACCCGAAGCAGCCGGCTTCGCGACCATCGAACGCATCTGGAAAAACGGCGACATCGTCGAGCTTGAGTTCCCCATGCCTCCAAGGCTCACCCGTGGATTCAACGACTCCATCTCCATCGAACGCGGCCCTCTCGTGCTCTCGTATCCCATCGCCGAGTCATGGGTCAAGCTCCGCGACCGAGGCATGACCGCCGACTGGCAGGTCTTCCCTGCCTCGGGCTGGAACTACGCTCTCGCCGTGAATGCAGGCAACGTCGACAAGCTGCCAATCGTAGAGTCGCCAGTCGGCGCAACTCCATTTGCGGCCAAGGCGACCTCAATAAAAGTCGAGGTGGAAGCCCGCCAACTGCCATCCTGGCGCGCCGTCGACGGAGTCGCCGACCCAGTGCCCGTCAGTCCTGTCTCCAGCGACGAACCGCTCCAGAAAATCAGTCTCGTCCCCTACGCAGCCGCCAAGCTCCGCATTACTGCCTTCCCACAACTGAAAAGCTGAAGGCTTGCGTCTGGCAACGGAAACCCTGAAGCCAGGCTTAGGAAGGATAATTTCCCTGGATATAGCTCTCGAGGTGTTGGATCCTTTCCTCCTGCACAAAAGCGATCCAGTTCACCAGGTCTCCGATTGAAATCATGCCAAGAATTTTTCCACCGCGAACCACTGGAAGGTGCCGAATACGGTTCGTCACGATGAGCCGCATGGCTTCATCGACGGTACACTCCGGGCCGATGGTGATCGGCGATGAGGTCATGATCTCGCGTACTTGAGTTTCCTTCGAACCTCGTCCCAGAAGAATGACTTTTCGAGCGTAGTCTCGCTCAGAAACAACGCCCACGAGTTGGTCGTTTTCCAGCACCAGGAGCCCGCCGACATCCTTGTCCGCCATCATCTTCAACGCGGAATAGACGGTCGCCAGCGGAGACACAGACCATACCTCACTACTGTTTTTTCTGCCTAATACCATAGATACCGGATCGTCCACAGTCATCGTTGGCTCCTGCAACGTCGCGCTCTTCTGCTGGAAGGAGAAACGTAGTCTTCACCGCTCCCACCGCCTATCAAGTGAAGCACCGTCTCACTAGAACAAAAAGCAGAGTGACTCCGATCTTCCTCTAGATGCCGCAATATACACGTGCTCCGCAACGCTTGCCAAGCGTCCTGATGACGGGGTAGTGGCACAATTTGAAAAGATGGGCGTCGGGGACGCCCAAATCCCTTTGGTTTCGAGGTTCTACTGGTAGGGAGTGTAGTCGCCTGGCGGACCGAAGCATTGATCTGTATCAGGTTTTTGGGTCAATGAATTTTTGGTGGATTATCGCCGCGCAGGAGATGCCTTCAGCGCGAAGGACACGGCATCATTCCTACCGCTGTGTTCGAACACACTTTCCCTTAAGACGCGAAGCGGACATTCCATGAGCACTCAAAACGCCTGTTTGGCAGAACGAGGCAGCCAGAGTCCTAATTCTCAGTCGAGTCTTTGACAATTCGCACATGGGCTTGGCTGAAGTCCTCGACCTTGCGAACAGGCATGTGGACGTGTGGCGCTGCTTTTGCCTTTGGCTTCGGCGGCTTCTTGGTTTCTTTCTTTCCCTTGTCTTTGCTTCCCATGCACTCAGTCTACTTGGCCGGGAACTTCATCGCCAGCCCCAAGGACCTCAAACTGCACCACCATTGATGACAGGTTAGCGCGACACTGTCAGAGGGATCGTGAGTCTATCGCTCCCGAGTCTGAAGCCGGGGCGAGCATGCGTCCGAGAATGGATTCGCCAGGAATGTTCCCGGAATGCCAGACAGAATAACGCTCCCATCGGCATTGAAATGCGAGGACCGGTATTCTCCGTCGGGAAGGTCATTGAGCCGCCTCCACGTCTTCCCGCTATCTTCACTCGTATACACGCCGGTGATCGAAGTCACGACCTCGCGGTTCGGCCTGGCTGGGTCAACCTCGATCCCATAAGCGCGAATGTTGGGCCCAACCTCATCCTTTCCGCGATGCAGCAAAAACCTGGCATCGGTCACCCGCTTCACCGCGTCCGCGCTGAGCGGGTTATAAACCCCCCAGCACGCAGCTAGATGAGGTCCACCAACGATGCTCATCGCATGGATCGCCGAATCGTCCCCGACCCCGGCAATGCGGTTCCACCTCATCGTTTGGAAGTTGAGGCGATAGGCCTGATCTCCCGTGCCTAGATAGAGCGAGCCCGGCTTTGCACTGTGCGAATCATCGTATTGCATAGAGAGGATGTCCAGATTGCTCGGAAGATTCGGCAGCGATCTTTCTTCGACCCACGAGCCGCTCTCATCTTTGTGATAGTTAAGAATCCTCGGATTCAGATCGAAGTACCCATAACCAACCACCATATGCCTTCCGTCGCCAGTGATAAGCACCACGCCGGCCATGATCGGGTCGCCCGGCTTCTTAGGCTTGCTCAATCTCGGTCGCGGACGAGGAACGCGCGGCCCCGCAATATATTTCACCGTCGCATCGGAGGGGCCCGAACCGGGCAGCACCTGAAACGCCCCGCGCTGTGTCGTGAACACAAGATCGCTTCCACCCGGAGAGACGCCTAATCCATTGCGCAAGCCTTCGCCAATCTTCGCATCGAAATAGTCGGACTCTACTCGTGCAATCTCAGTCCAACTCACTCCGCCATCGCTCGACTTCGAGATATACATGGCCCGGTCTGCCACAGGGACCTGCTTGCTAAGGTCTGCTGTCAGCGCCCAAACCGCGTTCGGCTCCTTGGCATTCGGATCGGGATCGCTGGCCATCGCAACAATAAATTCGCTTCCAAACTGATGGCTTCCCGGAAGGCTCTTCACTTGATGGACGTGGCAGATGTCCAAATCTTCCGTCGCGCCCTGTACATCGCTGCCACTCGCGGGCGCCAAGGAACTGCTGATTGCCGGAGAACCGCCGCGTGGAATCCCCGAAGGAATGGCGCGACTCGCGGCCAACGTCTGAGCAAACGACAGTTGCCCCGATGCCATCATGAGCGCGGTCACCAACACCCACCGAAATCTCCCGCTCACCTGCCAAGAACCACGCACAAAACACCTCAAACCGAACTCGAGCCCCGCAACAATTGACGACGTTTGCATCCATAATGGTACTTCCCTCAACGCTTCCTCAAACGGCCCGAATCAGGCCGACTGGACAACGGATGCAATTTGGCGCGACACTCCAATCTTGCCGAGGCCGCGGCACATGGTTGCAAAAGCTAAGACCCGGGATCGACTGCTCACACTCTCCGAGATTTGCCTGGCACTCCCCGCCACGATGCGCGAAGACAAAGGAGACCACGCCGGCTTTCTCGTGGCGAAAAAAGTGTTTGCGTATTACCTCAACAATCATCACGGGGACGGCATCGTCAGCGTCTGCTGCAAGGTTCTGCCCGATGACAACAACAGGTTGGTCGAGGGGAACCCGCGGAAATTCTACCTCCCCGCCTATATCGGCCCCAGGGGCTGGGTCGGCTTGCGCCTTGATCTTGCTACAGTGGATTGGTCGGAAGTAAAAGAGCTTGTTCTCGGCAGCTACTCGCAGGTCGCCCCGCGGAAGTATCAAAAGCTGGTCTGAACCACGGCCCAGGTTCATACGAGGAATATTTGACGAAGCACAAAACGTCGAACCCGCCATAGCCAGTGATCGCTCTATTTATTACCGCAGCCCGCGAGCGCCCGATGACGCGCCTCGATTTGCTCGTCCACATACTTACTCACCTCGCGGATAAAGACTTGAGTATCGAAGCGGCTGGCGTGGCACTGAATCGCTCGCGGATCGAAGCTCCCCTCCACATCTTCAAACCGCATCACTGCCTCCACCAGCGAAGCCGACGATTGCTCGCGAAAGAAAATCCCCGTGCGCGGGCCGCCGCGAATCTCCGGCTGGTGAGCCTCAACATCCCCCGCCCACACGCCGCGCACCGTCTCCAGGGACCCACCGTGTCCGTAGGCGATCACAGGACGTCCATGCGCTTGCGCCTCCACCGAAACCAGACCAAAGTCCTCATCCGCCGCAAACAGCAGCGCACGGCACCTCTGCATACTTCCACTTCAGCTCAGCCTCACTCAGTCTGCCAAGGAAATCGATCGTCGGACCTGCCAAAGCCCGCAGCCGAGGCTCTTCCGGCCCCGTTCCCTGCAATCTCAAGTCTCCGCCCCAGCCGGTTGCACGCCTCGATCGCCAGATCGACCCGCTTGCTGGCGACTAGTCGTCCCACCGACAGATAAAACTCCCCAGGCCGCTCAGCGCAGCTCGCGCCACTCACATCGACTGGCGGGTAGATGACCGTACTTTCGCGCCGATAATACTTACGCACCCGCTCGGCGACATACTTCGAATTAGCAATGAAGCCATCGACACGCTGTGCCGCCGCAAAGTCCCACTGCCGCATGTACTGCGAAACGGGGGCAAAGGCCGCGCGAAGAAATCGTGGCATCGCCCGCCGGTTGGCCGCGTACTGGTCCCAATACGAACGCGGCGGACTATGGCAATAACAAAGATGCACCGTATGCTGATCGGTCAGCACGCCCTTAGTCGCAGCGCCGTCGGCGCTGATCACCAGTTCATATCCCGAAAGATCAAGACACTCGACCGCCAACGGATAAAGAGGCAGTAGTTGACGATAAACGCGCTTACCGCCTGGAATCCGGTCAAGAAAGGAAGAGGTGATCTTTCTTCCCCGAAGCGTCTCAGGAACGAACTCCGGATCCACAAACAGCGCGAAGAACTCGGCCTGCGGGTACATCTTCGCCAGCTCCTCCAGTACGCGCTCAGAGCCTCCAAACGAGAGCGAATAATGGTAGGTGATCGCCACTCGCATCTCAGCTTTTCCGTTCACTTCGCGGCCATAAACCCCGAGAAAATGCCCCGCCCATGCACGGCGCACAACTTCGCCGGACCAGTGCGCCCACGCACAAGGCTGTACGTCAGGCGCACCAGGTCAAAGGCGACAAAAGCCGGCAACAGTGGGAGCTTGGCCTGCTTGCGGATCACCCGCCCCATGCCACAGCCATAGCTGTAAGCCCGCGCTGCATTCGCGCCGCCGCTCAACATATCCCGCCGCGGATGAAAGACCGTCAATCGGCGATCGAACCTGCCCTTCAATCCCGCCTGCAGCAGGCGAAAGACATAGTCAGTGTCTTCGCCCGAAGCAAACCGCGTCCCTGCTCCGACACCCAGCGATTCATCGAACCGAAACGATTCCGCACGGTCGCGGCGAACGAACAGAGCCATCCCCACCGACGTGCGAAACAAGTTCGCAGTACCCAGATCGCAGCAGTCGCGCACCCAGCGGTTTCCGCTCGGTGTCCCTGTTTCGTCGCGCACTCCAGCGCTGAGCATGTTGTATTCGGACTGAGTCGAGAAGAACGACCTCACCTCCTCCAGCAGGCCCGGCGAATACCAGCAATCGTCGTCGGGAAACGCCACTATCTCTCCGGTCGCTGCCGCCAACCCAACGTTCCTGGCACGCGATAACCCAGGCGGCGACTTCAGGTGTTTGATCGGGAGCCTTCCCTTCCAGGCAGCCAGTATCGGCAATAACCGCTCGTCGGAATTTTGATCGACGACAAGACATTCGCAATTCCCGCCCGCCACCTCAAGCGATGAGAAGAAGCGATGCAGCTCCGTCGTACGCCCCGACGTTGCGAGAATTAAAGAGAAATCGGGCATGAAGCCTCCTCGTGCAGATCGCCATATCTTGAAGTCGTCAATCCTTCTGAAATGTCGCTACTCGGCATTCGATCAAGAGCCGCAAGTACCTCTCGATAGCGGCGATGCGCCGTCTTCCAGGTAAAGTTCCGCTGAAACGAGGCGTAGCCTTCCATCGCGAGCTCGCGCCGTCGCGCGCGATTCCGGATCAGACCCTCTAGCGCCGACGCCAACTCCGTCGCCGATCCCCGTTCCACCAGAACGCCCCCGCCCTCGGCAAAGACTTCCGGCACGCCGCCGCCGCGAGTCGAAACTACCGGGAGTCCGCTAGCCATCGCCTCGACATTCACCAGGCCGAATGGTTCTTCCCATACCGAAGGCGAACAGAAGATATCTGCTCTCCTGAATTCTTCCGCGAGGGCCGAGGGAGGCCGGTATCCGCCGAACTCAACATTCGGCGGCGCGTTCCTCCTGATCGACCGCGAGTACGCCGTCCCGGAATTGGTCGAGCCGAACCCGGTAGCGCCCAGCAGCCGCCCTCGCGCGCGAATACCTCGAGCCAGCAACAGCCACATCGCCTCGACAAAGATATGCGCTCCCTTTTCCGGAACCAGGCGTCCCGCAAAGAGCACCACCGGCGCGCGCCGTTCAGCGGAGCAGTCGTTCCACTCCTTGTCCGGAAAGAACCGCCGCTCGTCCGCCCCGTTATAAATCACGGACGTTCGGTCAACCTCATGGTGAAGGCGTCTTGCTTCCCTTTCCAGGTATTCGCTGCAAAATACAAACCGGTCGGCCCGCAGCGGGCCTTTGATCATGCGAGGAAATGAAGTCAGCAGCGAGTTATGCAGGTGAACGACCAGCCTCGCTCCCGCCGCTCGCACTTCGGGCTCGATCGCAGCGGCGTAGTCGGGTCGGTTGTGTACCCAGATAACCGAATCCGTCTTGAGCATGGCCAGCGCGGGCTTTAATATCCTCCGCAACATGCGTCGGCGCAGGCTCCACGGTAGTCGATATCGCCCCCTGATTTGGCTGTAAGCCCAGAGCCCCGGCAGGACCAACGATCTCACATGATCCAGGCCCCAACTGGAATCGGCACGCGCACAGGCGACGATTGCCGGCTCTTCTTCAAATCGCAGAACGTTGGCCACCCATCGCTGCAACGCCGCGCCGTGGATGTCGGAGAATGAGTCCGTCTCCGTCAACAAATGCAAGACTCGCCCGTTCACGGCGTCGCCTCTATCGCGCGAGACTCCATCCCAGCATGACCTTCTCGAAACGCTGCCTTCCGCAGGCCAACGCAAGCTACGATATAGAGAATCCATGGAAGATACTGGGGAGCCATCAACGTACGCTCATCGAGGTTGTAGAGTACGGTCAGGAAAACGATCCCTATACACCAATCGATATATCCCGAATGTCCCGGTCGAAACGCCGCCATAGCGTGCCGGCAAGCCTGGACCAGAGTGAAAAGGACCAGCGCCAGCCCAACCAGACCCAACTCAAGAGCGACATTGAGAAAGCCGCTGTGGGCACTCGTGACCACCCAACCCGTGGCCGAGAAGACCCTAGTGGCTTCACCGTTTAGCATCGACCAGAACGCATCGAAGCCATACCCACCGAGTGGACGCCGAAGAATCGAGGCAACGATCGCTCCCCAAATCTGCGCCCGCCCAGAAAAGCTCCCTGAGCGCCCGATCATCGAAAGAACCAGCAATGGATAGGCTAGAACTGCGACCACCATCGCTCCCGCGGATACGAAGAGAAGCGTCGTCAAGGGCAAAAGGTCTTTCCGCCCGAACCTTCGTAGCACGCGAAGGCTGCCGGCAAATCCAAAGTAAATCAAAGCGATCGACCAGCCGGTCCTCGACTGTGTCATGAAAATGATGACCAATCCCAGAACGAGATAGAGTGCCCGCAACATCTGTCCGTATCGGCCGATGGCCGGCAACGCGAAAGCCGGAGTGAGCAGAAACAGCGTTGCCTCGGCGCATGCATTTTTCTGTGTAAAGAGTCCCTGCCACGCGCCCTCATGCAACTGATGGTCAATCCCAAACTCCGGCCAACCAAGCGCCGCGATCACGCTCCCCATCCCTACGCATGCCCCAACCAGTGTCAGCAATTCCATCTGCTGTCGCTCGCTGAACCTCTCTGCCAGATAGAAGGCGAAGAGCGTCGTCACCAACAGCGAAAATCCGCTGCGGAGACTCGTTCCTGGCCCCTGCGACCACAGCGCCGAACCCATCGCGTAGATCGGCAGCAGAACCATCAACGGCATGGTTTGCACGAATCCGGCAACATTGCGTACATAGGCGGCCATCGCCGCCAGACAAAGCGACAAACTCACTGCTGTTTGCAGGCGATCGCGCATTGCCTCGGCATCCGTGGTAACGACCGCCATCTTTCCGCCAAAGGCCCCCAGGTCGCTGTTCCACGAGGAGTGCTCAAACGAAAAGCCTCCATGGACCGCAAACAACGCGAGCGGCACCAGCAGGAGGTAAGTGACCGCCAGGCGGGTGACCGGAACCTCAGAGCACACTTCCTCCGGCAATTCCAAACAGAAATCGTCAGCCGCTCGATCCTGCCCCCGGCCGTGCCAATGCGAGATAGCGATCATATGACTGCCTTGCGCGGCACGGGAGGGCGATCGGACACCGAGCGCCTGCGCGCGGCCCCGCCGCGGAGCTGGTCATACTTGGCCCGAATGCTGCGTCGCCGAGACTCCGGCATCCACCAACACATGAGAAATAGCAGCAAACACTTTCCGCTCGCCGCGCCATTCACAACGCAAGAGCGCAACAGAAAAAGGAAGGTCTTCACGCCTTCCTGCTGTGTTGCCGCGCTGGGCACGCAGAAAGTCGCCACAAAAAACGAGAACGCCCGTGGCGTGAGGTATCTCTTGTTAGCCAACACCCACGAATACAGAAATCTCCAGTCTGGCGAGCGACTCACCCGAGTTCGGCTCTCGTCGTGATGGAAGACTGCCAGAACTTCCGGCACCACACGCATTTCGAACTCGGGCAGCGCGGTCGCGTGCAGCAGCCAGTCGAGGTCCTGGCAACGCTTCAGGTCCCGCGTAAACGGCACCTTGCGCATGAGAGTCGCGCGATACAAACCATGTTGAGGTCTGCAGAAAACCTTCCCCCGACCGCCAACCGCGTCGCGCGAAAAGATACTCGCTGAAAGCTTCGCCCTTTTCAGGCATTCGTCCAGGGAGCACTCGTTCGGCGTCCTTTGTGCGTTCGAGGAACTGGCTGCCTACAAACGCGTACTTGCCCGTCATCGAAATTGCCAGCGCCCATTGCTTCTCCAGCTTGTCTGGGTACCATTCGTCGTCATCGTCGAGCAGCGCGATCCACTCGCTTCGTGCGAAACGCACGCCGATATTGCGCGCCTCAGAACCGCCGACATTTTCACCCAGATGAACGATGTGCAGCCGCTCGTCGCGAAACCGCCGCAAGGCGTCGACGGTCTCCTGATCCGGCCCGTCAACCACGACGACCATCTCGAAATCCTCAAAGCTCTGGGCCAGCACACTCCGCACCGCCCGCTCTGCAAGTTCAGGGCGCCCTCGCGTCGGGATCACGACACTGACCCGAGGCAACACTTCGCTGGCAGCCTGCACCATCGGCAATGTCGCCGTCGCCGGGTGGCGCTCCGACCAGACCGCCGGCATATCGCTCATCTTCGGCATTGAGTTCCTCCGGGCGCAGCGATGGTTTCACTCTCAGCTGTCGGCATGATGCCCCCTCCTCAATCCCGGATATGGGGTGGCGCCCGAATATCCGTAATATTCGTAGTGGAAAGACGACCCTTGCGAGACTCCGTTGAGCACAATCCCAATGCGGTCCTGGGTCGATTGTTCGCGGACGGTCAGATGCGCCCGCGCAAGAGAGAGCCGGTTCGTCAACCCGTAGCGGGCCACCAGCAAGGTGGCGTCCGCGAGACTTGCCAGTACCACCGGATCCGTAACAAGCAAGACCGGAGGACTATCAAGCACGATGAAGTCATAGGATTCGCGCCAACGCGCCATCGCCTCTTCCATCCGCGCCGAACCGAGCAACTCTGCCGGATAAGGCGGGATCGGCCCCGACGTCAGCATGTGCATCCTGGGCAGCGAAGGCAGCTCGACAATGTCCTCGAGCAAATGATCGTCAGTGAGGAACTGGCTGAGGCCGGTCGCACTATGCAGCCCCATCCGATCTGCGAGTGTCGGTTTGCGCAGGTCCGCATCTACCAACAGGACCCGCTTGCCGCCCTGGGCGAGCACCGCCGCGAGGTTCGCGCTGAGAACGCTCTTCCCCTCGCCGGCCACGGAGCTGGTAACCAACAATAACTGCGGCGGCGTAGAGCTCTTAGCCAGCAGCAGCGCCGTCCGCAGCGCGCGCAGCGCCTCGGTATACGGCGAATTGGGATGTTCAAAGATCGCCAACCGCTCGGCGCCAGGCGGCAGGCTTTTGCGAATCAGTGTCTGCACGCGGCGATGGCGTCCATACCACTGCGGTTCACCCAGATGCGGCAATATCCCGAGCGGCACCATCTTGAGGTCCCGCTCGATCTCTTCCACACTTTGTATCTTGTCGTCGATCGAGTCCGTAACCAACGCGCCGCAAGCGCCTAGAAACAGCCCCGCCCCGAGCGAAAGTCCCAAGTACAGCGGAACATTCGGCTGCTTTGGCCGGAACGGAGTCCTGCCCGGATCGACCACCGTTATATTCGACGAACGCAGCCCTTGCAGAACCCCGGCTTCCTTAAGCCGTTTCAGCAGGTCTTCATATAGGCCGCGACTCTCCTCGGCTTCCTGCCGAACGATCGCATATTCGATCGCCTTGTCGTTGAGTCGGTCGGCCTCGCGTTTTTCCTGCGCAAACTCCCGCCGCGATTCCTCCTCCGCCCGCCGCGCCACCTTGTAATCGTTGCTCGACCGCTCCGCAACGCGGCGCACCTCGGCATGAAGTGCTCGCTCAATGCCGTCAAAGCTGGCCTTCGCCTCTTGAAGCCGCGGGTACGACGTTCCATACTTCGCCTCGTCTTGCGCGATCTGACCCTGTAGAGCCGCCTCCTGCAACCGCAGTGTTTGAATGAGCCCCAGCGACGTCGTCATCGTCGGCGAACCGCTCACGATTCCGTTCGCGCTGAGCCCGGAGATCAACTCCGCATCGCCCGACTGCACGATCTTGTCGACGGCGCCTTTCAATATCCGATTGGAAGTCGCCTGCGACAAAGTCGCTGTGGCCTGTTGCAGACGATCGACCACCACGCTGTAAGCCTCGTCGCGGCCCTGTGCGTCCTGCACTCCCAGGCTCACGACACCAGACTGCCGCTGCAGCGCGATCACCTTTCCCTGCAGCGCTTCGGCCTGCTTCTTCAGGTCAGACAGCTGCCCTGTTAGCCACGCCGATGCCTCATTGGTTGCCGTGTAGCGGGTCTGAAAGGTGTACTCGACCAGACCCTTCATTAAGTCGTTGACTACTGCCGCAGCCAGCTTCGCATCGGCGCTGAGAAACCGTATCTCAATCAGCCTCGTTCCGGAGATCACTTTGACCGTCAAATGAGAGCCAAAGATCTTCAACGCTCGTGTCCTTCGCCGCGGCGATCGCTCGATCGATACTTCGTTGCTCTCCGTGGCCCCATCGGCGGACGCCAGCGTCAGCAGCCAACCCATCGGGTCGCGCCGCGGTTCAAAGTCCTCCGTCCGCTCCAGCCCCAGATCCTGGATAACCCTCAAAGCAAGCGTGTCCGATTGCAGCAGGTCGGCCTGGGTCTGCAAGGTAATGCTGGCATCGAGCGCATCCGACGCTCCCTCTGCGCCGCCCATCATATTGTCCAGGCCGAGAGTGTCCGCGCTTTCCTTCTGTACCTGTATCTCGCCGACCGCCTGATAGCGCCGCGTGCTCATCAGGCAAACCAGCGCCGCGATCGAAAAGCAAATCGCCACACACCCGACGATCACTCTGCGCCGCCGCCGAAAGATATGCCGCAGGTCACCAAGCGTTAGAGGACGCTCGGCCATCGCGCTACGCTGCTTCGTCAAGCTACTCAAAGTGCCCCCGAAACTCCCGCAACCTTGCGGGAAGACACAGCGAGCACCTGCCACCTACGTACTCGACGTACCGCGAGCGCAGTCGAGGATGCCAAGCACCATCGTCATCCCTTCGAGCAGCTCACACGAATGCGAGCAGATGGAAGGGCAACCGCGACCTGCATTTTCAGGAAACTTGAGAGGAGCCTAGCGCCACGCTCTTAGGTATGTCAACTAACTCGTAAGGTCAATCGGCTTATTTCTTCACGAATTTTTGTCTTTAGTTCCAAAATGGGTCTACAGCAGAAGTACAAGTTACTGTAATGCGAAGCGCCCGGCCTGGCAGGCTTTCCCCCAAGAAAAAGCCTACAGAGACAATCTCCGGCACATGACACCAACTGTACTTCTGCTCTATACTCAGCCCCACCACTCCCAAACTAACTACCAGGCGTACCTATGTCGCTGGATAGCTCCATTTACTTCGTCTTTTTGGCGATGGTCGCGGCCATCTACTGGAGGCTCAGCCGTCGCAGCCAAAACCTCCTGCTCCTTGCGGCCAGTTACTTCTTTTATGCCTGGTGGGACTGGCGCTTCCTTCTTCTGATGGCCGCTTCGACTTCCGTGGACTACTGGGCCGCGCGGCGCCTGCATACTTCGACTAGCCTGCGAACCAGGCGCATCTTCCTCGCCGGCTCACTGGCCCTGAACTTCTGCTTCCTCGGCTATTTCAAGTACTTCAACTTCTTCGTTGACTCCTTCGCCGGGCTAGCAGGCGTCGCCGGCGTTCATCAACTTCCGCACACGCTCTGGAAGGTGATCCTTCCGCCGGCGATCTCCTTCTATACCTTTCAGGAGGTCGCCTACATCGTCGATGTCTTCCAGCGCAGGCTCGAGCCCGCCAGTTCCCTGCTCGAATACGCCCTCTTCATCAGCTTCTTCCCGCACCTGATCGCCGGCCCGATCCAACGACCCGGCCATCTGCTGCCTCAGGTACAGCAAGACCGCCGCTTCGACCCCGAAAAGGCCTTCGACGGCTGCATGCTCATTCTCTCGGGACTCTTTCGCAAATGCGTCATCGCCGACAGCTGCGCCCAGCTCGCCAACGCCGCCTTCGATGGACGCATGGGCCACAGCGGCTGGGTCACGCTGATCGGCGCCTACGCCTTCGCCTTCCAAATCTACGGGGATTTCAGCGGCTACAGCGACATTGCTCGCGGCAGCGCTCAGCTGCTCGGCTTCCACTTCATGGTCAACTTCCGCCAGCCTTACCTCGCCACCAGCCTGCAGGACTTCTGGCGCCGCTGGCACATCAGCCTGAGCACCTGGCTGCGCGATTATCTCTACGTGCCGCTCGGCGGAAACCGCCTCTCTATTCCGAGAACCTACATCAATCTCCTGCTCACCATGCTCATCGGCGGTCTCTGGCATGGCGCCAGCTGGAACTTCGTCTTATGGGGCGGCCTGCACGGAAGCGTCCTCGCCGTCGAGCGTAAGCTCAACCCGCAGGCTCCTCGGTCGGCGCCGATGCGATGGCTTAAACGCCTCGCCATCTTCCACATGGTCTGCTTCGCATGGATCTTCTTCCGCGCCTCAACCCTCAGGGCCTCGGTTTCAATGCTGGCGGCCATGGTCGACTGGCACTGGAGCAGTAGCTACGCCACGGCGTTCCTCTACCTCGCCATCTTTTCTCTGCCTCTCATGGCAATCGATCTCTACATGGAGCGAAGCGCCGAGGAGTATCCCACCCAGCACGCAGCTGTAGCCTGGCAATTGAGCGCGGCAGCGGCAACGCTGCTGCTCATCGCCTTCGGCGCAGCCTATGAACCCGCGCCGTTTGTCTACTTCCAATTTTGATCGTCAAAGATAGGTGCTATGCAACCTGAAAGGATAAAAGCCTCAAGTCCATCGCCCAAAGCGAAGCTAACGACCCTGGTCTGCCTCTTGCTCGCGACCCTGGTCTCCATCGAATATCTTGCCCGCCTCATGCACGATCGCCGAATGGCCACGTTGCAGGTGGAAGACGGCGTGCGAAACGCCCTGCTCATTCGCCAGTCATCGGACTACCGCCAGCTCCTCTTCGCCGGCAACTCGCTCATCTTCGACGACCTCTCGCAAGCAGAGTTACAGCAGAGTCTCGGCCCCAGCTTCCTTGTTCACACCGCCGGCATTCCCGGCTCAACCTACTACGATTGGCGCTACGGATTGCACGCACTCTTCGCACGCGGCAGCCAGCCCGACGTGGTCGTCTTCAGCATCAGCCCCAGCCAGTTTCTTCGCGGCCCCGCAGCGACACCCGTGCCCGTCTCCCTCATTTGGAGCACGCGCGAGATATTTGCCTACCAACGCGAGCAGCGGCTTAACCTGACGCAACTCACCGAACTTCTGCTGGAGCATTACAGCACCTTCTACTCGCTGCGAAATACGCTCCGCATCTACGTCAGAAAATTCATTCCCGGTTATGAAGCCATGGTCTACCAGTGGACGGGATCAGCCGCAACTGCGGCCCCGTCGACGGCGTGCCACTTGAGGCTATTTATAAGGAGAAGCTCGCCATCCTCGCCGCCGAATGCGGCTCGCATACCCAGCTCATCCTGATGCTTTCCCCCACCAACCAGATGGAGGATGAAAAATCGGAGCCCGCACTAAAGTCAGCCGCCGAGAGCCTGGGAATTCCCATTATTCAGCCCGTCGCCGAGCGCGAATGGCCCCTCACAAAATTCCGCGAGGACCACTATCATCTCACCCCGCTCGCTGCCGCAGAATTCAGCAAGCTCGTCGCCACCGATCTGCGCCGAAAACTCGCCGACTCGACCGCCCGCGCTACAGGTCAATAGTCGCGACTACGCCCTCTTACTTCGGACGCTCGAGATCGAATCGGTCGCGCGTCCGCGTATACGTCGTGCCGCCCATGCGTCCCACCGCCTTCAGCTTTCCCGGATCGATTCGGTAGTTATCGAAAAGGTCTTCCCGCACATGAAAGCGCAGCACTTCGCCGATCACAATGCTTCCCCCACCCGGCTCCGCGCTGATCGTCACCACTTCCCGCAGCCGGCACTCCATCTGCACCGGACTCTCCGCCACTCGCGGCGCCTTCACCGTCTCGCTCGCCAGCGGAGTCAGGCCGGCAAGCTCAAACTCATCCACCTCCGGCCCAACTTCGGCCGATGTCTGGTTCATCTCGGCAACGATCTCCTCCGAGACGATGTTGACCACAAACTCCTTCGTCGCTACAACGTTTCGCAGCGTATCTTTCGATCTGCCCGTCGTCGTACGAATCCCTGGGCAAAACAAAACGGTCGGCGGCTTCGAGCAAACCGCCGAGAAATAGCTGAACGGAGCAAGGTTATAGATTCCCTCTGCGTCGATCGAGGAAACGAAAGCGATCGGCCGCGGCACCACGCAGCCGACCATTAGCTTGTAGATGTCCTGGGGAAGATGCTCAGCCGGATCGAAGCCCAGCATCTTCCGCGGATCCGAGGCAAAGCTCATTTCGTGTCTGATTTCGGGTCCGACCAACCGCCCTGTTCCGCAGTCAGCTTTGCCGCCGTCTCGGGCCCCCACGTGCCCGGCTCATAGACCTGCACCGGAGGAGGATTATTCAGCACCGGCTCCAAAATCCGCCACGCTTCCTCCACATAGTCCTGTCGCGCAAACCAGGTCTGATTGCCGTTCATCGCATCGCGGATCAGTTCTTGATAGGGCATCAGCGTCTCGGTGCCGCACTCCTGATGCGCCGCGAGTTCGACAGGGCAACCAGTCAAATCTTCCCCGGCCTCTTTGATCGAGGTGCCAAAGGCGATGCAAGGCACAGGGCTCAACCGGAAGCGTACATAGTTAGCCAGCGGAGGATACTTTGGAAAGATATCCGGAGGCTGATGGAGCCTTGCCACGACCTCAGTTGCCGTGATCGGCAACGACTTGCCCGAGCGAATATAAAACGGCACACCCTGCCAGCGCCACGAGTGGATTTTCAGCCGCAGCGCCACAAAGGTTTCGGTATCGGATCCCGCCTTGACCCCTGGCACATCGTGATAGCCAGCAAACTGCCCGCGCACCATGTCCTCAGGTTTGATCGGAGCAACGCTCTTCAGCACCTTCACCCGTTCGTCGCGTAACGCCTCCAGCCCCAAACCAGGTGGGGGCTCCATCGCCACGTTGCTCAGCACCTGCATGAGGTGGTTCTGCACCACGTCGCGCACCGTCCCCACATCGTCGTAGAAAGACCCACGGCCTTGCAACGCGAACTCTTCGGCCATCGTGATCTGGACGCTCTCGATGAATTGCCTCCTCCAGATCGGCTCCAGGAAGGTATTGGCGAAGCGGAAGAAGATCACATTCTGCACCGCATTCTTGCCCAGATAATGGTCGATGCGGAAGACATGGTCTTCATCGAACACGTCATGCACGATCTCGCTTAGCGCCTGCGCCGACTTCAGGTCGCGGCCAAATGGCTTCTCAATTACGACCCGGCCGCCCTCTGCGCATCCTGATGTCTTCAGCTGCTCTAGCACCTTCCCGAACAAGCTCGGCGGAATCGCCAGGTAGTGGATCGGATGCTTCGCGTCACCCAGCAGCTTCCTTACCTGCGTAAAGGTCGCTGGATCGTTGTAGTCGCCGTCGACGTAGCACAGCCGCGCATCCAGCTTGGCAAAACCCTCCGGATCGAGGCCGCCATGCTTCTCCACGCTGTCCTTGGCTCTCGCCCTGAACTGGTCCAGGTTCCAGCCCGCCTTGGCGACGCCGATTACCGGGCAGTTCAGTTCGTCCTTCTTCGCCAGCGCCTGCAGGGACGGAAAGATCTGTTTGTAGGCGAGATCGCCCGTTGCTCCAAAAAAAACCAATGCGTCAGATATCTCGTTGCTCACGTCGGCAGCTCCTGAAGTTCATTATGTGCGAAGTTCATTCCCGCTTAGATGAAGAACAACCGAACAAGGGGGCAGAATAGGCAGCATATTTTGGTCGAAAAGCTCAATCCCGCACCATGGGTTCCGTACTCTGTGCGCTAAGCTCATTGCCCTGCTCTCTCACGCGCCCAGCCAGCGCAGGAAGAGCCCAGTCAACACGCCCCCTACAGCCGGCCCCAGAATTGGCACCCACGCATAGCTCCAGTCCGACCCGCCCTTGCCCGCAATCGGCAACACCGCATGCGCCAGCCTCGGGCCAAAATCCCGCGCCGGATTAATCGCATACCCCGTCGTCCCGCCCAGCGAAAGGCCGATACCCCAAACCAACGCACCCACCAGCCAGGGAGCAAACCCCGGCGCTGCGCCTTGGCTCAATACCAGCTTCGAACTGATCGCCCCGACCACGATTACCAGCACAAACGTCGCAAGCACTTCGCAGAAGAAATTCGCGGGATAATTCCGGATCGCCGGAATGGTGCAGAAAACCCCGCGTTTCGCCTCGGAGTCTTCGGTGATCTTCCAATGTGGCAAATAGAACAGCCAAACCAGCGCCGCGCCGACAAATGCGCCCAATATCTGCGCGCTGATATACGGAACGAGCTTTGAGAAATCTCCCGACTGCGCCGCCATCGCCAGCGTAATCGCCGGATTCAAATGCGCATCCGCGCTCCCGCAGAGGTTCGAGACCAGAATCCCGCACAGCACCGCGAATCCCCAGGCGGTGGTAATCACCATCCAGCCGCTGTTCTCCGCCTTCGAGCGCTTGAGCAAGACCCCGGCAACCACCCCGTCGCCCAGCAATATCAACACCAGAGTTCCCATGAACTCACCAAAGAAGGGCGATCTCATCCTTGCTCCTGAAGGGGCACGGCTTCAGCCGTGCCATAAATCTCATCAAGCTGAAGCGGCTTTAGCCGCGGAGGGCCTTGCCGGAACTTGAAATCCTACCCGATGCTCAAACTATCTGATACTTCTTCGCAAACTTCTGGAAACTCGCCACCTCAGCCTCGATCCAATCGTGTCCAAGTCCCAACTCCCCAGCCATAATCCGCGCCACCGCCGGAGCCATCTCACTCGCCGCCTTCGCATTCAGGAACAAAGCCCGCAGCCGCCGCGAAAGCACATCGTCCAGCGTCCGCGCCATCTCCTCGCGCACCGCCCACACCACTTCCGCGCCGATATAAGGCAGCGCCGGATGCAGCAACTCACCTAGCTTCGCATCACTCGCCGCGATCGCGCGAATCGCCTCAATGTCCGAGCCATAAACCCCGAACGAGTCCAGGCTATCAACGCCTTCGAGATAGCCATGAATTCTAAGGTTCTTCGTCACGCAATCCTTATCAGCCAGATTGCCCAGCGTTATCGCATGGTTCACGCAGTCCTCAGCCATATGCCGATACGTCGTCCACTTGCCCCCAACAATGGTCAGCAAGCCCGATTGATCGACGTGAATCGTATGATCCCGCGACAGCGCCGAGGTCGAACCCTTATCCGCGCCGGCCGCCTTCACCAGCGGCCGAATCCCGACATACACGCTCAGCACATCGCTCCGTGACGGAGGCCGGCTCAAATACTGCCCCGCCGTATCCAGCACAAACTCGATCTCATCCTCAAATGGCAGCGGATCGTACGACGGCCCGTCAATCTCCGTGTCCGTCGTCCCAACCACCGTATGCCCATGCCATGGAATCGCAAACAGCACCCGCCCATCGCTGGTATGCGGCACCATGATCGCGGCGTTGGCGCGCAGGAACGATCCTTCAAACACCAGATGGATTCCCTGGCTAGGCGCGATCATCTTCTTTGCTTCCGCGTCGGCCATATGCCGGATCTCGTCCGCAAATATCCCCGCCGCATTGACAACGACCTTCGCCTGAATCGTAAACTTCTGCCCGCTCTCGCTGTCTTCCGCCCTCACCCCAGTCAGATAACCGCCATCGTCTTTCGTCAACTGAATCGCCGGAGCGTAATTCAGCAGCGTCGCCCCATGATCCACCGCCGTCTGCGCGAGATGAATCAGCAACCGGCTGTCATCGAACTGCCCATCGTAGTAAACAACACCGCCGCGCAAACCATCGCGTTGCAGGTTCGGCAGTTTTTCAAGCGTCTCGTCCAGCGACAAAATCCGCGACCGCCCAAATCCATACTGCCCCGCCAGCATGTCATAAATCTTCATGCCGATGCCGTAAAAGGGCGTCTCCCACCACGAGTAATTCGGCACCACAAACGCCAGGTCATGAACAAGGTGAGGCGCATTCTGCCGCAGCAGCCCGCGCTCTTTCAGCGCCTCCATCACCAGCGAAATATTCCCCTGCTCCAAATACCGCACGCCGCCATGAACCAGCTTTGTGCTCCGGCTCGAAGTCGCTTTGCCAAAATCTTCCCGCTCCAGCAGCAGCACATCAAGCCCACGCGTCGCGCCATCGACGGCAATCCCCATCCCCGTCGCGCCGCCACCGATAATCACCATGTCCCAGGGATGGCTATGCGCCTTCAACCTGCCCAACATCTCATTCCGATTCATCGTTCCTTCTCGCTCCCGCCGACCATTGCGACCGTTGGAATGAAATTGTCATCCTGCCACTGCGCTCGTTATACAAAAAATGTCATCCTGAGCGAAGCGAAGGACCTGCGGTGTCAGCGATCTTCGCAAATCCACCAGCCTACAAACATGACGCTCTAACCTGGTCACTAGTCCCTAGTGTTCCGTCCAATGCTTCGCCCGCCCAACCGCCTCATTCCATCGCTCGCGAATATGCTCCGCCTTCGCCTCATCCATCTTCGGCTCAAACCGCACATCCCCCTTACGCTTCCCCCAAATCTCCTGCGGACTACCCCAGAACCCCGTCGCCAAACCCGCCAGATACGCCGCGCCTAAAGCCGTCGTCTCAATCGCCGCCGGCCTCACCACCGGAATCCGCAGCAAGTCCGACTGGAACTGCATCAGCAGATCGTTGCTCGACGCGCCGCCATCCACGCGGAGTTCTTTGAACGGCTCCTTCGAATCCGCGTCCATCGCCTCGACCACATCGACCACCTGCAATGCAATGCTCTCAAGCGCGGCGCGCGCAATATGTCCCGGCTTCGTATTCCGATTGATCCCGATCAGCAGCCCGCTCGCATAAGGGTCCCAGTGCGGCGCGCCCAGCCCAGTAAAGGCAGGTACCAACACCACTCCGTCCGTATCCGGCACCGTCGCCGCCAACGCCTCAACCTCTTCCGACTTGTGAATGATCCCCAGGTTATCGCGCAGCCACTGCACCACCGCGCCGCCAACAAAGACGCTTCCTTCGAGCGCATATTGCAGCTTCTTGTCTAGGCTGCACGCCAGCGTCGTCACCAGCCGGTGCTCCGACTGCACAAACTTGTCCCCAATGTTCTGCAGCAGGAAACAGCCCGTGCCATAAGTATTTTTCGCGTCGCCAGGATTAATACAAAGCTGCCCAAACAGCGCCGCCTGCTGGTCACCGGCAATCCCCGCCAGATTTACCGAGCCCAATCCCAGAGTAGTTGTCACCTCGCCAATCGTCTCACTCGACCACACCACCTCTGGCATCATGCTCGCCGGAATCTTCAGCAGCCGCAGCAACTCCTCGTCCCACCTGCCCTCAACAATGTTGAAGACCATCGTCCGCGAGGCGTTCGTGTAGTCCGTCACATGCTTGCGCCCACTGGTCAGGTTCCAGATCAGCCAGCTATCGACGGTGCCAAAGGCCAGCTTGCCTGCCTCGGCTTTTTCGCGCGTGCCCGCAACGTTCTCCAATATCCACGCAATTTTGGTCGCGGAAAAATAGGGATCCAGCAAGAGTCCAGTCTTCGCGCGGAAAATGGCCTCCGCCCCGTCCTTCACCAGCTGTTGGCAAAGCGCCGCAGTCCGGCGGTCCTGCCACACGATCGCGTTATAAACCGGCTTGCCCGATTCGCGGTCCCAAACAATCGTGGTCTCACGCTGATTGGTAATGCCCACGCCGGCGACATCGCGTGGCCTCAACTGCAGCTTGCCCAGCGCCTCGATTGCGGCGGTGAGTTGCGAAGTCAGGATCGCGAAGGGATCGTGCTCGACCCATCCCGGTTTCGGAAAGATTTGAGGAAACTCGTGCTGTGCCTTCGCTTCGGCAACGCCGTCGCCATCAAAGAGAATCGCACGCGAACTGGTAGTGCCTTGATCTAACGCAAGGATGTAGGACATAAGTCTTTCAAGGGCGACCGCAACAATGGTCGCGAACGCCGCCCAATACTAACTTAGAGCTGCGCCACGGAACAAGGGGCGCAACCCGAACGACTGTTTCTTGGAAAGAGGCAGGCCCAGACTGCGCATCGGCTTGCGAAGTGACATGGCTTCAGCCAAGTCGTATGGGTCGAGAGTCAAGTGCCTTCAGCCTCTTCGGGGAAACTCGACATCTCAAATCTTGAAGATATGCGCCGGCAACTCCGCCGGCCTCAACTCCACATAATTCCTCGCCCCCGACCACGGATACTTGTTGTCCGTCAGCAAATCATGCACCTCAAAACTCGCATCAGCGGCCAAACCAAGCCCGGCCAAATCCAGCGTCACAAACCCCGCCTGCGTATTGAACGGATCCAGATTCACCACCACCAGAATTCTGTTGGCAAAATCCTTCGTCGCCTTGCTGTAGCAAAGTAGATAAGCATTATCGGTCGGATGAAAGCGAATCCCCTCCATCCCCCGCAGTGCTTTGTTCTCGCGCCGGATCGTATTCACTAGCGCGATATACCCCTTCAAGCTCGCCGGCGAATCCAGGTCCCAATGTTTGATCTCATACTTCTCTGAGTTCAGATATTCTTCGCTGCCCGGCTTGAACGGGATGTCCTGCATCAGCTCAAAGGCCCCTCCGTAGATGCCATAGTTCGAAGTCATCGTCGCCGCCATCACCAGCCTCGCCAGAAACGCCGGCTTGCCGCCGCTCTTCAGGCTCGCCGGCAAAATGTCCGGAGTATTCGGCCAGAAGTTCGGCCCAAAATATTGGTTCACCGGATACTCGGTCAGCTCCTCCAGATACGCCGCCAACTCCTCCTTCGTATTCCGCCAGGTGAAGTAGGTATACGCCTGCGTGAATCCCGCCTTCGCCAGCCGCTGCGTCACCCGCGGCCGCGTAAACGCCTCCGACAACAAAATCACGTCTGGATATTCCCGCTTGATCTCCGGAATCGCCCACTCCCAGAAAGGAAACGCCTTGGTATGCGGATTATCCACCCGGAAAATCCGCACCCCCTGCGCCGCCCAATACAGAAAGACATCGCGCAGCGCGTCCCAAAGCCCGCGCCAGTCGCGGCCCTCAAAATCCAGCGGATAAATGTCCTGATATTTCTTCGGCGGGTTCTCCGCATACTGAATCGTCCCGTCCGCCCGCTGCTTAAACCAGTCCGGATGCTCCGTTACCCACGGATGGTCCGGCGAACACTGAAACGCGATGTCCATCGCAATCTCAATCTCGAATGTCTTCGCCGCCGCAATCAGATGCTTGAAATCTGCAAGCGTCCCCAGTTCCCTGAGGATCGCGGTATGACCACCCTCCTTCGCCCCAATCGCCCACGGACTACCCACATCGCCCGGCTCCGCCGTCACGGTATTGTTCTTGCCCTTGCGAAAGGCCGTCCCGATCGGATGAATCGGCGGAAAATAAAGCACGTCGAAGCCAAGCTCTTTCACGTACGGCAGCCGCGCCTCGCAATCGGCAAAGGTGCCATGCACCCCCGCCTCAGCCGCCTGCGAACGCGGAAACATCTCATACCAGCTCGAGAACCGCGCCTTCTCGCGATCGACCGTCACCACCAGCTCGCGGTCGTAGATCGTCTCCAGCGCCTCATCGGGATAAGCCCTCACCAGCTCCAGCACCTCAGCCGATAGCGCCAGCGTCCGGCTCGTCACGTCCTTATTCGCAGTCTTCAACATGTCGGCCCAAGCCGTCAGCCTCGCCGCATCAACTCCCTTGGCAAGTCCTGCGACATGCTCCAGAATCGCCGCCCCATGCAGCAACTCCACAGCAACATCCTGCCCGGCCTCGATTCGTTTAGCCAGGTCGCTCTGCCAGGTCTCATAGCGGTCGATCCCGCCCGCAACGGTATACACATAGCGCCCAAGCTCGGTCACCGGAAACTCACCCCGCCACCGGTCGTTGCCTAGCGCCGTCATGTACACGTACTCCCAGCTCTCGTCGCCTTCGCGCTTGAAGAGCAGCCGCGCAATCACATGGTCGTGCCCATCGCCAAAGACGTCGGCCTCCACCTCGACCACGTCGCCCACGATCCGCTTGATCGGAAAGCGCCCGGAATCGACCTCCGGCACGATCCCCTCGACGACCACCCGCCTGTATCCATGTAACGGCTTCAACATGCCTCGTGCTTCCTTTGCCCGCGCGATCTCCAAATCAATCCTCAAACTTGAAGAAAACATTGTTCAGCGCCTCCGACCAAGTGGGATGAGACCAGATCGCGTCCCGCAAAGCAGTATATGGCAGCTTGCCCATCATGGCGATTTGAATCATCGAGGCCATCTCGCCGCCCTCAACCGTCAGCATCGCCGCCCCAAGTATCTGCTCCGTCTCCGCGTCGACTATGACCTTGAGCAGACCGCGCGACTCGTCGCTCTCCAGCGCCCGCGCGATCCAGGTTGCCGGCATCTTCGCCACGCGGATCTTCTTCCCCTGCGCCCGCGCCTCCTGCTCCGTCAATCCAATCCGCCCCAGCTGCGGATCGATAAACACCGTCGCCGGCACCATCCGCCCCGCAATGCTGACCCGTTTCCCTTCGAGCAAGTTGGCTTTCAGCACCCGATGGTCGTCATACGAAATATGGGTAAACGCCGGGCCCACCCTTCACGTCGCCGATCACGTAGATGCCAGGCACATTCGTTTCTAGATATTCATTCACGCGAATGAACCCATGCTGATCAGCCTCAATCCCCGCCGCCGCAAGATTCAGCGTGTCGCTATTCGGAATCCGGCCCACCGCCAGCAGCAAATGCGAACCCGAAACTACGCGCTCGCCCCCGGCGGCCTTCACCGTGACCGCAACCCCATCACCCTCGCGCCGAACACTTTGAGCGGAGGCGTTCAGCAAGACCTCGATCCCATCCTCCTCCAGGATCTTCCGCACCTCGTCGGCAATGTCGTCATCCTCGCGCGTCAATAGTTTCGGCCCCGACTGGATGATCGTCACTTCGCTCCCCAGCCGTCGAAACAGCTGGCCAAACTCCAGCCCGACATATCCACCGCCCACCACTACCAAATGCCGCGGAACTTCACCCAGCTCCATCACCGAACGATTATCGAGGTAAGGAACATCGGCCAGCCCGTCGATCTTCGGAATTGCCGACCGTAGTCCCGTATTCAGGAAGATCCACTCTGCGGCCAAAAGCCGTTCGCCGCCCCCGCCTTTTTCGTCTCGATTACAGACCACCCGCACCAGCTTTGGCCCGACAAACGAAGCCTCCCCCATGATGATGGCGTCGCAATCCGTCTCTTTCAGCCCGCGCTCATTGCCCTCGCGAAAGCTCTTCACGATGGCGCGCTTCCGCTCTCGAATCTTCACCATGTCGATCGCGACCGGCCCGCAATTCACCCCAAAGTCGCCGCCGCGTCGCGCCAGGTAGGCCACTCGCCCGCTCGCCACCATGGTCTTCGTCGGAGTGCAGCCCTCATTCACGCACGTCCCGCCGATATGCTCGCGCTCGACCATCGCAGTCCGCTTGCCCGCCTTGGCCAGCGCCCTCGCCAGCGGATTCCCGCCCTGCCCGCTCCCAATCACAATCGCGTCAAACTGCTCTGGATCAGCCATTTCTTAGTCACCAGCTATGGAGTCTCAATACGTTGACGAATTCGATGCCGAAAGCGAGCCCGATGTTCCGGCTTTCGCATTTTCTTTCGGGAACCATACAGAAAGCACCGGGAGAGCACGAGCATGAGCAAGGTCGCAGCCATCATCTCCGCTCGCCCGGCCAGATGCAAATCGGTCTCGAGCCAGACCGTCGGTGTCGCCGTCGCCCTCCCTGTTACTCCCGTAGTTCTCATGTCTCGACTCTATTGACAACGGGCTGGTTCCCACGCAAGCTGAAACGACGCGCCGGCACCATACAGGTCATTGGTAGTAATAACAATTGCTTTTACCGCAGGCCGCAGAAGTATACTTTTCACAGTCCCGAAACGGGACGCTATCGTCTCACTGGCGCGTTTTGACGGAAATGGTGAAACACCCGCCGCTTCCGCTGCACCATCTCAAAAGGGGGCAGAATGCCAACGAACTTGAAACGCAGTTCAGTTCGTTGGCGCCGGGTGTCGGTCCTCCTCCTGCTGGCCGGTCTGGTCAGAGTCGGTTTGGGGCAATCCGGTCGCGATTCAGGAACAGAGATCGCCGATTTCAAGCCAAGTTTCCGTCTCCACGAGGCAGAGCTGCTCTTCCCCGTCCGCGCTGACATCGTCCGTCCAGATATCGCTCGTGCTGACAACTCCATGCCCGACCCGGCGAGCCTCCCCGACGAGCCGCTTCCGCATCTCTCTGCCAACGGCGAACTTTTGCTCGATCTCACCCTCCCGGCCATGGAGCTTTCCTTCCACAAGCCTGCCGATGACATGTGGGGCCAGCAGAATCCGCCGCCGCCGCAACCGACTCAAGCCGCCGCCCAACAGAACGGCCCCCAACCCTTCGATCCGAATCTTTCGGTGGCCGACGAAAACGCCGACTTCGGCAGTCTCTCCGTCTTCGGCGTGAATGTGGTCGACGCCTCCGACGCTCTACAGCGGATGATGCCTCGCGAAGTCGACCTCAACGGCAGAGAAGTGCCCATCGTCGACCCCAGCGATCCGAATTACCGCGTCGACGCCGGCCCCTACAACTGGCGCGGGTTACTCGCCCAGTCGCTCTTCTTCAATGTCGTCGAAAACAGCTTCCGCGCCGCCAGCGACGACCAGATCCGCCTCATGCTGGCCAAGAAGCCCTTCTGGCACGACTATTTCGCCTCGACCAAGCAGTTCAATATGCGGCGCTGGAACGACGGTGACGACTTCCTCGTCAACTACGTCGGCCATCCCCTGCAAGGCTCGGTCGCCGACTTCATCTGGATCCAGAACGACCCTGTCGGCCGCCAGCTCGAGATCAGCTCCAACCCGCTCTACTGGAAGAGCCGCTTCCAGGCCTTCATCTGGTCAGCCATCTACAGCACTCACTCCGAAATCAGCTTCCTCGGCGAGGCCGGCATCGGCAATGAGGGCGGCTGGACCTACCCCATCAAGTGCAAAGACCCCAAATGTGTGGAATGGCACCCCGGCTGGCACTACACCAACAACACCGGCTGGGTAGATTTCACCATCACTCCCACCGTCGGCTTCCTCTGGATGCTTGCCGAGGACACCCTCGACCGCTACGTCAGCGATCACTTCCAGGGCGGAGACCGCTTCAATCTCGGACTGGCCTTTATGCGCGGCGCGCTCAACCCCAGCCGCACCTTTGCGAATCTCATGCGCCTCCAGCTGCCCTGGTATCGCGACTTTCAGCACGACCCTGAACTCGAAAACTCGCTCCTCGTCCATCCTCAGCCCAGCGACGAGCAAATCGCCGAGGCCGGACGCTTCCGCCGCTTCGCCATCTCGCCCTTCTACCACACCATGCCGATGGGCAGCCCCAACCAGCCCTGCACCATGTGCTTCAGCAACGGCGGCTTTGGAATCGCCTTCGACTACGCCATCACCCCCTGGCTTGCTGCCAGTTTCGCCGCAACCAGCCAGCCCGGTCTATTGCAGAAAGGAACCACCGAAATCGGCTCCACTGCCACCTTCGGCTCCGGCCTCCGCTTCATGCACGACGGCCCCGTTAACAACATCTCCTTTGTGGTGCGGCCGACTATCGTGACCTCCGAGATCCAGATGCCGCTGGTCCTCAATGTCCGCCACAACACATACATGCATCCCCAGGTCGACAACGAACGCGCCGCCGTCACCCTCGAGTTCTCCAACGACTACAAGCTCAGCAAAACCGTGGCCATCCGCACCTCCGTCGCCGACACCATCGTCCGCTACAAGAGCGACATCGAAGACCCCCCCGGCATCGGCAAACCTCCATTCCTCAGCTGGCTATCGAAGGACGAATACACCAATAAAAGCAACTGGAGTGCCGCAACCGGCCCCGTCATCCGCTTCTAGCGGACCTTGCCCCGAGTTATCAGCTGTGTCATCCTGAACGGAGCGCCGCAGTGCCGGGATCCCCGGCGAGCGACGTTTGCTCGCTGGGGTGGTTAGGCGCGCAGTGAAGGATCTGCGGTTCCAGCGATGGCCGTCCAGGCGCCCCCAAATTTAACGGTTTACCAGCGTCCCTTTGCGGTACCATTACGTCCATATAGCAATCCGCCGGAATGGCGGGACGAAAAAGTTAGGCCTTAGTACGCGGCAGTATTCGACCCATCGGAGGGACGACCATGGCCCACTTATCCAGACGCGCATTCGTCAGAACCGGCCTGGCCGCCGGAGCCCTCGCCTCTACCGGAGCCCTCTCGCTCCAGGCTCTTCAGGCAACTGCAGCGAAGAAGTCCGCGACCGACTGGATAACCCTCGGCGATTCCGGAGTCAAGGTCACCCGACTCGCCTTCGGCACCGGCAGCATGAGCGGAGCCGTGCAGCGCAGCCTCGGCCAGGAAGCCTTCACCAAGACTGTCCGCTACGCCTACGACAACGGCGTCCGCTTCTTCGAGACCGCCGAAACCTACGGCGACATGCACCGCATGCTCGGCATCGCCCTTCAGGGAATTCCCCGCGACAGCTATCGTCTGATGTCCAAGATCACCACCCACGGCGACGTCGACCCGCAGGTCAAGATCGACGAGCTCCGCAAGCTCGCCCAGACCGAATACTTCGACATCATGCTCCTCCACTGGCAGCACACGCCCACTTGGCCCACCGACTCCCTGCGCTGGGCTGACGGCATCCAGGAAGCTCAGCAGAAAAAGGTGGTCATCGCCCGCGGAGCCTCCGTTCACGGCCTACCCGCTCTGCGCCAGGTTCCTGGCGACAAGTGGCTCGAGGTCGCCATGATCCGCTGCAACCACAACGGCACCCGCATGGACACCGAGATCGCCGACGGCCCCGGCCGTGGCGACGTCCCCGAAGTCGTCACCCACATCCACCAGGTCAAGAAAGAAGGCATGGGCGTCATCAGCATGAAGCTCGCCGGCGAAGGAGCCTTCGACCACGCCGACCGCCAGGCCGCCATGAAGTTCGCCTTTCAAAACGCCAAAGTCGACACCGTAACAGTAGGCTACAAAAACACCCAGGAAATCGACGAAGCCATCCAAAACGTCAACCTCGCGCTGGCGTAGCGGAACCGTAGGCAGCGCAGGCTCCTCGATCTGTCGGAGTTACCCAAGCCCGACGCGGCGAACCAAATCAGCGAATCGCGGGTCGCCGCGGATCGGATCGAAATATGGATGGGTCTTGACGAACTGCAGGATATTCGATTGCTCCTTGTAGGCTTGTTCGAGCCAGTAGAAGGCCTGTTCGTTGTCGCCTAGGCCAAGATAAGCGTTCACAAATGCGCCCGCTGGTATGTAGCCTGCCTTCGCGCGCCGTTTGAGTTCCGCGAGGAGCCGCAGTGCATCGCCGCGCCGGCCGGCGTGGGCATAGGCTCGGATTAGTATGCCGGTTGCAGCTGGACTCCCTGAGGTAAGCGAGACGGCCTTTTCCAATACAGGGATTGCGTCTGACGGCTTGTTGTCGGCGATCAGCGCAAATCCCAGGCCGGTAAGGGCGCCCCCATTGTCCCGGTTTAGGGCCAATTCGTTGCTTGACTCGCGAATGGCATCATCGTACCGGTGTGCCTGGAAGAGGATCCACGATACGGATACGATGCCACTGGAAACTTCAAATGGATCCAGCGCCCGAGCGTGCTCGATCCGGGCCACAGCTTCGTCCGTACGTCCCTGGCAAAGCAGCCAGAGTGCAAACCACGAGTTGGCCTCAGCGTTGTTCGGATTCAATTCGAGGGCGCGCCTGTATTCCGCTTCTGCTTCAGTCCAGTGCCACTCCTCCTGCAGGACATTTGCGAGCATGACATGCGCCTCAACAAGACCCGGATCGAGTGCAAGCGCCTTTCGAGCGAAGCTCATAACCTTCGGCCGAGTTGCTTGCGGAGGAACCCCGGCTGCGACCGTTCCGAGGATGGTATAGGCCTCTGCAAGGCCCAGGTATGCTGGTGCAAATGTGGCGTCTCTATTCAGAGCGTCCTCGAAATAAGGGATGCTTTCCTCAACCTTCGCTCTCTTCTTCTCACCCAGGGCGAACCTGCCTTTCAGATAGCTCTCGTAGACTTCAGGCGCAACGAGACGTGCCGCGGCAAGCCGTTGGTGTTCTTCACCGGTGACCGTTACTTCCACCTTTTCCGCGATGGATTGCGCTAATTCGCTCTCCAGGGTAAGCGCATCGCGCATTTCGCGGTCATAGGTTTCGGACCAGAAATGCGTGTCCGTTGCGCCCCGAATCAGCTGGGCCGTGACGCGAATGCGGTCGCCCTCCTTTATGACGGACCCCTCGACGACAGCATCCACGCCGAGGGTTCGGGCGATCTCCGGTATGGAGATCTGTGTATCTTTGAAGCGCATCACCGACGTGTGAGACGTCACATGCAGGTCGTGGATGTTCGCAAGGCGTCCGATGACCGCCTCGGTGATGCCGTCGGCAAGATATTCCTGCGCCGGATCTCCCGACAAATTCCGCAAAGGCAAAACGGCGATCGACCGGATCCTGGGCTGAGCGGTAACCGTCGCGCGATGCCGGAACACGAGCCAGGCAGAAGCCGCGAGGCAGACACAAAGGATGGCGGCCAGAGCCAACCACCGGCGAGCCCTCCGCGGGGCCATAGTTTCGGGACCGATCGGAACTGCCTGAGGCATTTCTGCCTCGGACGATGTTTCGGGTTCATCGATGGTCGGCTTGCGGCTCTGAATCCAGGCATCAAGCTCTTCGGCCAACGCGTAGACAGACCCGCGCTTCTCGTGGAGATGCCGATGAACCGGCATTCCCTCCCGCTTCTCCCAGCGCTGGACAGTCGTAACGTCGCGTTTGAGGTATGCCGCGATCTCCTTCCACGAATCCAGCCGGACTTCAGGCAGTTTCTCGGATGGCGGCATAACGAGGGATGGTTCGCCCATCGCGCTCTCCTGATCGTGTTCCGCGGTTGCGAGGAACACGGCAACCCAAATTGTAGCTTCGCCACTCTGCAAAGGCACGGCAAAAGACTGCATTAGACGGCAAGTCGCGGAAACGATTGCAGCTCTTCGCTTTACCGCTTGAAGGCTCCCGCCTGCATGTCCAATGCTGTCCCTGCGTCAAGGAACGTTTTCAAAATTCATAGATGGAACTTGGGGTCGGCCACAGATTTTCCGATCGAGGAGAAAACGCGATGAAATTCGAAACGAAAGTATGGTTGTTCACGCTCTGCTCAATCCTTGAGCTCCCCTGGGCGGCGGCGCAGACAATGCCGTCCGCCCCAACTACGCCCACCCCAATGGCCGCTTCGGCCGCGACCGCGGTACCACCGATGATTCCGTACTCCGGGACGGCGCTCGACAGCCGAGGCAACGCCCTGACCGGCGAAAAGATCGTCACCTTCCTGATTTACAAAGGTGAACAAGGCGGCGAGCCTCTCTTCGCCGAGACCCAAACCGTGACCCCGGACCGCGCCGGCCAATACAAAGTCCAACTGGGCGCAAGCCTCTCCAACGGTATTCCGATAGACCTCTTCGCCAGCGGTGAAGCCCGTTGGCTCGAAGTCCAGATCGCTGGTGAGCAACCACAACCTCGCGTCCTGTTGGTAAGTGTCCCTTATGCACTGAAGGCAGCCGATGCAGCGACCCTGGGCGGTTTGCCAGCCTCAGCTTATGCTCTGGCCGGGAGCAAGGCGGCCACAAACGTAGTTAGTGCCGCCATTACTCCAGATGGTGTCACCACTGTCACCACAACTGGCGGAATCTCCGGTCACGTCGCCGAATTCTCAGGAGCGAGTACCATCGTCGACTCACCGCTCTTCGTTCTTGGCGCCGATGTTGGTATCGGAACGACGACGCCCACCTCGACCCTGGATGTGAATGGGACCGCGCTCATCTCAGGCGCACTGAGCGCGAATGGTGGCGAGACCGTCGACGGCATGTTGGAGCTGGCTCCCACAGGTACGGCAACCGCCGCGGCTGGCTTCAGCTCCGCACTGCTCAAGTTGTACACCTCAGCGTATAACTCGACCAGCAAAGCCGCCGTGAATCCGCGCTTCGAATGGCAGGCGGCTGTGACCGGCAACAACACCGCGGCACCTTCGGCCACGCTGAATCTGCTGTCCTCGACCACCAGCGCCGGGGCCACCAAAACCGGCTTTTCCTTCAACACCAACGGCACGATCACCTTCGCTCCCGGACAGACCTTCCCCGGAACCGGAAAAGTTACCAGCGTAGCGCTAAGCGCTCCTTCCTCGGACTTTAAGGTGACCGGCTCACCGGTAACCGGCGCTGGCACCCTCGGCCTGAACTGGACAGTGGCGCCCACAAACGCCGCCACGGCTAACGCCATCGTCAAGCGCGATGCGACCGGCAGCTTTGTCGCGGGAGCGATCACCGCCAACCTCGGAATGGAGGGCGTCAGCACCGGCGGCAATGGCGTCTATGGCCAGGGCAATATCGGTGTTTGGGGACAGAGCACTGGCAGCAACGGCGGCTCAGACGGCGTTCACGGTGTGACGAGCAGCGCAGGCGCCTCCGGCGTCGCCGGAGTCAATAACGCAGGAGGAGTTGGGGTCTACGGCACCGGTGGCACCGGCGTCTTTGGTACCGGCTCCAGCTATGGCATGGTCACTGACAGCAACGTGCAACAGGCGCGTACCGCGGGCGGCTGGGTCAAGGCCATGGTCGAAGTTAACCCGTTCTTCTCTACGCCGAGCATCGACGAATGCTTTAACTCCACCCTCGCCGGAGCGGCCGCCACTACGCCGCCATGCGGCATCAGTTTGGCAGAGATACAGACCGGAATCTTTACGCTCACCTTCAACTTCGAAGTGGACGACCGATTCTACTCGACCCAGCTCATCGACGCGTTTGGCACCTACTTGCAGCTCCTCAAAGATGGTACCTCGACACTGGAAACAGCAACGTGGGACTTCTCGGGAAACCTGAAAGCCGCCGAATATCAACTGATCGTCTATTAGCACCCAGGAAATCGACGATGCAATCCTGAACGGCAATCTCGCGCTGGCATGGGTTTCGTCCGGACGACCCAGGAACCGGTCGAAGCGTTCCCTTAGATTTGTCATCTCGACCGGATCCCGAGCGAAGCCGAAGGGGGATTGGAAAGACCTGCGCTTTCAGCGATGTCCAATAAAACCAAGCCTAGGAAGAGGGCTTAACCAACACACTTGGAGGAGGCCTTGGAGAGGCGGGACAACCTTAGACCCGCCCTAGTCCGGGCGCGCAGCCTCGAAGGGCAAAGAAAGGAGCTTTTTCACCAGCCTTGAAAGCCGATGAATGTCGTTCGATAGTTCACGCCCCAACACCTTCGGGTCGAGTCCCGCGCCGCCTTCAGCGATAAGGTAAGCGGCGTTTGTCAGGCTTTGCAAAGGATTGTTTATTTCGTGGGCAAGTTTGTTTGCCATCATGGCAGCAGCCGCTACCCGCGCCTGTGCAATCAGCCGGGCTTGCTGCTTCTGTTGTTTGTAGCCCATCGCCGCGAAGTCAGCCAGCATGGTCATCAGGCGTGCATCATTCTCGTCAAAGGCTTGAGTTCGGCCATGGGCCATAACGAAAATCGTGCCGCGCGTGTCTTCAGTCTTCCACGGAAGCAGAATGCCATCCGTTACCAGCGGCGCCTCGACGCCAAGGATATCGAAGAATTTCTTCCTGACCGTAAAGTGCTGCGCGTGTCCACGCTCTAAACAGACACCGCACGCACTTGGGTAGCGCGGCAGGATCGCGTTCAGGAAGCCGGAATATTCCCCAGCCGTAGCTATCCAGTGGTAGAACTCCTGGTCGCTCCCGTCTTCTTTCTCGATACTAATTCCTGCGCTATCGGCCCCACAGAGATCAATCGCGGCATTAACCAGCTCCTGCAGGATCGTGTCGGGCTCCTCCAGCAATGCTCGAGACAGCCGCTGAAGTCCGGCCAACTGCATTCCGATGTCCCGCGTCTGCAGATTCCGTGTCGCAAACGCGGCATCGCACCTCAAATCGAGGACTTCAAGCCCGGTTTGTTCGACTGTATGCTCCATGGATATTCTTATTATGGAGCGTCGCTACTGGCGGCGTCCATGACGTGTGCGAGCCTTCGCAGATCTCGTGAATCTGCGAAGCCTTTGGCAATCCACGCATCAGCATCATGGTTTTATTCCTTCCGGTATTGCTCGTCGCTCACCTGCTCCATCCAGTCGACAACCTTTCCATCGAGCTTCTCCTGGATCGCAATGTGCGTCATTGCTGTTGTCGGCGCGGCCCCGTGCCAATGCTTCTCACCCGGCGAGAACCACACCACATCGCCAGGCCGGATCTCTTCAATCGGGCCTCCCTCACGCTGCGCCCGGCCGCAGCCCGCCGTAACAATCAGCGTCTGGCCAAGCGGGTGCGTATGCCACGCCGTCCGCGCGCCCGGTTCGAACGTTACGCTCGCGCCCTGAACAAATGCCGGGTCAGGTGCCTGAAACAGCGGATCGATACGAACAGTCCCCGTAAACCAGTCAGAAGGTCCCTTTGCAGAAGGTTGCGTACCCGCTCTCTTGATATCCATGTGCTCTGTCCCCTGATTACTGCATATTGTGATGTGATTTGTCCGCAGTTCGTTCGATCAAGCGCTGGTGTCAGCCGGCATGATCTTGACCGTAGCGGCACGCGCGTGTGAGCCGATCATCGGCTTGACGTACGGACTGTTATGGTACTTCGCCCGGTAGGCATCGTCGATGCGGTCCTGTATGTTGTCATTGTTCGCGCCATCGACAGTCTCAAACGCGACCTCTTTCGTCATGCCCGCGGCGATGATTCGCCCCGCCTTCTGCCGCACCGCAGCCTGATACCAGCGAGAGCTTTGCCCGTTGTATCCACGCACATAGAGTGCATCATCGACGGCGACCGACCAAATCCACGTCGGAGTGCCATAGGTGACTCCGTCCTCTCGGAACGGCGCGATGTGCAGATCATCGCGCCTCCGCGATCTTGCGCAGTTCGTCTCTAGACCACTTGCTCATTCTGGATTCTCCCTTCAACGGCAACGCCTCAACCCACCGCGTTTCTGTCACCGCATCACGTAGCCGCCATCGACAGAGATCGACTGGCCGGTAACGTAACTGGCGGCTGAACTACAAAGCCAAAGCACGGCATCGGCGATCTCCTCAGGCCGCCCCATCCGTCCCATCGGCACATTGGCCTTCAGCATCGCATTCAACTCTTCTCCCTGGCCTTCAGCAATCATCTTGTCAAACATCGGCGTGTGGATCATCCCCGGGCAAATGGCATTCACACGAATACCGCGAGTCGCATATTCGAGAGCAGCGCTCTTGGTAAATCCAATGACTCCATGCTTCGCAGCATGGTAAGTCCCACGTTGGTTGCCGCCGACAAGACCTCCAAGCGAAGAGCAGTTGACGATAGCGCCGCTGCCTTGTTCGCGCATCTTCCGCAGTTCAAACTTCATGCAGCTCCATACGCCGCGCAGGTTCACACCCATCACTCGGTCGTAGTCCTCGCGCGGAGAATCGGCAGTCTCCGCCAGAACACCCTGAACGCCGGCATTGTTATAGGCAGCATCAAGCCTTCCGAAAGTGGACACAGTCTGGTTCATCATCGCCTCTACCTGCGCGTCATCTGAAACGTCGCAGCGGACAGCCAGTGTTTTGTGACCTCGATCGGAGAGTCCCTTAGCTGCGGACTGCACTTCCTTCTCATCCCAATCCGCCAGCACCACAGCAGCACCGGCCTCGGCGAACGCCTTCGCAGTTGCAAGTCCCAATCCCGAAGCAGCGCCTGTAACGAGGGCAACTTGGTTTTCGAAAGATATGTTCATAACGAGAGCTCATTTCTCTGTCAGGTTGTGTCTCGATCCCGGGCTCAACACGCCACGCGTTGATCGCGCGGCCGGCTTAATAGTGCTCCCAGGTAACAGACCAGTGCTCATCCGCGCGAGCCGAATGAATGATCAGGTGGCCGTCCGCGGTTAATTGGTAGATGCGAGGAAGGTCCTTGCCGACAAGCAGGTCGCGCGTAATCGATCCCTGCACATGATGGGTCAACGTATGCGTCGCCTCATTGACGTCATAGCTCCCAAAGGAAGCCTCATACCCATCCTGAACGTACTCATTGGATTGAGCATTCGCCGACTTGGGATACATCAGCTGCACCGACACATGGCCATCCCGCGTATAGATCAGCATCCCTACCGGCTGAGGCATGGGCATCGGCTTTCCGTCTGGTTCCGGAACATCAATGTGCGCCAGATGCCACGCCCCGATCAGCTTCTCGCGGTCTCCGACCTGCTTCTTCGCCGACTGAGCGTGAACGAGACCGGCGATCGCAACAACCACACCAAGAGCGACATATCGCAGAGCTTTCAACTTTCCTCTCTCCAGACAGTTGGCTTCGACTGCGCCCACAGCCTAAAGCCCAGTCATCTTCTCGATGTGTTCCGGATAACGCTCTCCCACCACCTGAATCTTCGCCGCGGCATCGTCGATCTCACGCAGGTCGTCCGCAGACAGCGCAAGCGACACAGCGCCAAGATTCTCATCGAGGCGATGAAGCTTCGTAGTGCCAGGGATGGGCACAATCCACGGCTTCTGCGCAAGCAGCCAGGCAAGCGCAATCTGCGCTGGGGTCGCGCCCTTCTCCGCGCCAATCTTGCCAAGCAGATCGACGAGCGCCTGGTTTGCCTTCATCGCATCCGGAGTGAACCGCGGAATCGTACTGCGAATGTCAGTGCTGTCGAACTTGGTGCTCTCGTCAATCTTCCCGGTAAGGAAGCCTTTGCCAAGCGGGCTATAGGGCACAAATCCGATGCCGAGTTCTTCAAGCAGCGGGACGATCTCGGCTTCCGGTTTGCGATGCCAGAGCGAATACTCGCTCTGCAGCGCTGCCACCGGCTGCACAGCATGAGCGCGGCGAATCGTCTGCGCTCCAGCCTCCGATAACCCGAAGTGCTTCACTTTCCCTGCCGCAATCAGATCTTTGACCGCCCCAGCCGTGTCCTCAATGGGCACGTTCGGGTCGACGCGATGCTGATAGTAAAGATCGATCACATCGATCTTCAAACGCTTGAGAGAGCCTTCCACGGCCTGCTTGATTTTTTCAGGCGAGCTATTGGTTCCCTTCGGGCCGCGACTGCCGTCAGGATTAATATCAAACCCAAACTTGGTAGCAATCACAACCTGGCCGCGGAAGGGCTCAAGCGCTTCGCCAACAAGCTCCTCATTGGTGAAAGGCCCGTAAACTTCCGCCGTATCAAAGAAAGTGACGCCGCGCTCCACAGCCGCGCGCAAAAGGGCGATCACCTCATGCTTCTCGGGGAACGGTTTGTAAGAAAAGCTCAGGCCCATGCAACCGAGGCCAAGCGCGGATACTTCAAGACCACTCTTTCCCAACTTGCGTTTTTGCATTGATTTCTCCTGTGACTCTCAGGGACTCCTCATGAACGCTACACCCCGCCGCGAAGCGAGGCGGTAGCGTTCAACGGCTACTCCGACTTCAGCGAAGCCATATCGATCGAGAAGCGATACTTCACATCGGACTTCAACAGCCGCTCATAAGCTTCATTGACCTTCTGGATGGGGATGACTTCAACGTCAGAGGTGATGTTGTTCTTCCCGCAGAAATCGAGCATCTCCTGAGTCTCGGGAAGGCCGCCGATCGGAGAACCCGACAAACTCCGCCGCCCAAAGAGCAGCCCAAAAACCGCAACCGGCAATGGCTTCTCCGGTGCGCCCACCATGACAAGGTTGCCATCACGGCGCAGCAGTTGGATGTAGGCGTTAATGTCATGATCGGCGGAGACGGCGTCGAGAATGAAATCAAAGCTGCCCGCATGCTTCGCCATTTCATTGGCATTGCGGGAAATGACGACCTCATCGGCGCCAAGCCGGAGGGCATCGTCTTTCTTCCCTGGCGACGTGGTGAAGACCACCGTCTGCGCACCAAGTGCGTGCGCAAATTTGACGCCCATGTGGCCCAATCCGCCAAGACCGACGATGCCAACCTTCTTGCCTTTGGTCACACCCCAGTGGCGCATTGGCGAATACGTGGTGATTCCCGCGCACAACAGCGGCGCGGTTCCGGCAAGATCGAGGTTTGTAGGAACGCTGAGCACAAAGCGCTCATCCACCACAATGCTCTCGGAGTACCCGCCATAAGTCACGCCGCCGGTGTGCTTGTCCGGAAAGTTATAGGTAAGCGTGATGTTCGGGCAGAACTGTTCGAGGCCGGCCTGGCACTCGGCGCAGGTCCGGTCGGAATCAACCAAACAACCAACCGCGCCTAGATCGCCGGCCTTGAACTTCGTGACCGCCGAGCCGACCTTCGTTACCCGCCCCACAATCTCATGGCCCGGAACGCAGGGATATACGGTCGGCATAATATCTTTCCACTCATTGCGGGCCTGGTGCAGGTCGGAGTGGCAGATGCCGCAGAAGAGAATCTCGATCTGCACATCGTGTTCGGTGGGTTCGCGCCGCGCGATTGTCGCGGAAGAAAACGGCGATGTCGCGCTGCTAACGGAATAGGCTTTTGCGTTGTACATTGGTTTTACTCGATCTCCCGGTTGAAGGTATACGCGAGGTGCGTCGAAGGTGACAAGCAAAGTGGGCATCTCGATCCGGCGACTGCAGATACTTTAAGATCGCCGGTTCCTAACGTCGCGCTTCTGCATTGTCGTTAGTCTTTGGATGCCGAACACCTCGTCCCATCTGAATGTTATGGAGAGGCAGACGACGGGCGCTTTCCCGATCCTGCCGATTCTTTGCCTGATCCTGTCTGAATATTGAATTTTGTGCACAACTCCGACCCTCCAGCGTTAGGCTTAAGAGCAAGAGGAATGCCATGGCGAGACAAACCGGGAAGCCAAAGGAATCGAATGGCGCCGTAATCCAGATGCGCAAGGAGCTCGCCTCGAAGGTCGCCGCTCTCGCGCCATCGCACGGGGAAACTCCAACCCCCGTCCCCGGCCTGTCCCTCTACCGTCGATCGGCTCCCACACCATGTTTTCTGGCGACCTACGAGCCCAGCCTGTCTGTTTTTCTTCAAGGGAGAAAGCGCGTCAATCTCGGAGGCGTCGTCTACTTCTGCGACGGATCGTCCTTCCTCCTTTCCTCGATCGATGTCCCCGCCGAAAGCCAAATCATCGAAGCCTCGGAGCAAGTGCCTCTGCTCTCCATCTTCCTCAAGCTGGATATGCAGATCGTGCGCGAGGTCGTTAGCCGTGAAGAATTGCCGGAAGCCGAAACATCCGTTCGGCCTCGCGGCCTGGCTGTTGGCGAGACGACGGTAGGTCTGCTCGACGCGTCTTCTCGGCTCATCGAGCTCCTCAACACTCCCGAAGACATCCCCTTTCTCAGCCCATTGATCCAGCGCGAAATCGTCTACCGCATCCTCCGCACCCCGCAAGGGGAACGCCTCCGCGCCATCGCAACCGCGGGCGATCTCAGCAATAGAACCGCACGGGCGATCGCCTGGCTCCGCGCCAACTACGCCAAGCCGCTCCACATGGAGCACCTCGCAACCGTCGCGCGGATGGGAGTGTCAACGCTGCACCATCAGTTCCGTGCATTGACCGCCATGAGCCCCCTGCAATACCAGAAGCAGCTCCGGCTCCAGATGGCAAGGCAGCGCATGCTGATGGATGGGATGGATGCCACTGGAGCTGCCTACGAAGTCGGCTACGAGAGCGTAAGCCAGTTCAGCCGGGAATACAGCCGCTTCTTCGGCCAGCCGCCCATGCGCGATATCAGGGCCCTGCGAGACAGCAAAGTCACCGCGATCCACGCCGCTTGATGCTGAACCGCTCTGGCGATGAACGACGACCCGTTGCTAATCATTGCGAAGATAAACTTGCGGTCCCTCGCGTCCGGAAAGTCCGAAGGAAGATCCAGATAAGCTCGAAGACGATCGGCCAGACGATGAACATCGATACCAGCCAGCCTGATCTCGACCATGTACTCCCCGGCGCGCCGCTGTAGACGACGAGACACAGCGCCGCGTTAGCGAGATAAGCCGTGTAAAGACCAGCAAGGCACGCCCGAGCCGGCGGAATGAGGCGGCTCCGTAAGAGCAGTACAACAGCGCTGGCAATGACCACGCCGAAACCCAAACTCAGCACCGAGAGCCTTTGCCATTCGCTGGTACCAGCCAGATGCAATAGAAATGGGAGCTCGACCAATGCCGTCCCGGTAATTGATAGGCCGACGATACCCCAGATCAGGCGTCGTCCAATTGGCGTTGAGGTTTGGCTAAGAAACAGCGAGCGCAGCCGAAGCCAAATCACCGGATAAGCCAGAAAGAATGGAGCGCCGGCAAGAAAGTGCCACCAGTTACCCTGGTTGCCCGGGACCCGCAGCGTTACAGCGTCCCAGGGCGAAGTACCAAACGCAAAAGGCAGGAACGCGACGGCGCCCGCCAAAAGCCCTACAAGGAGCGAAACCGTCTTCAACCACGTCGGATCCTCTGGGTCTACCTCGCCGTTGCTGCTGATCGAACCTCTTGAAGAGTCGTCCACGATCACCTCTGAGCAACCTACGCATCGCGCCCTACAGCGGTTCCATAGCCTCGCGCGGCACGCGCCCTTGAGGTGCTTCGCATCTCACCTTTGCATCTCACCTTTGAGACGTGGGAATTTCATGCGCCCCCTAACTCATCCCCACAATCTCCCCACTCGCATCCACATCGATATCCAAAGCCCGCGAAGCCTTCGGCAACCCAGGCATCAGCATCATCGCCCCCGAGGTCACCACCAGAAAACCCGCTCCCGCCGAAAGTGAAATATCGCTCACCCGAAGCGTCCAACCTGTCGGCGCGCCGCTCAGCTTCGGATCATCCGACAGCGAATACTGCGTCTTGGCAATGCACACCGGAAAATTCCCAAACCCCCAACGCTCCAGCCGCGCGAGATTCTCCTGCGCGCGTTCGCTCAACACAATCCCATCCGCGCCATAGACCGATCGAGCCACTTTGGTGATCTTCTCCAAAGCAGAGTCGCCCTCGTCATAAGTCGAAACCGGATCAACATCGGGATTCGCATCCAGCACCTCAACTACCTTCGCCGCCAGCGCCGCCGCTCCTTCCCCGCCCTTTGCAAACGCCTCCGACAATGCAAACGCGGCGCCGCCCGCCTCGCAAAACTGCTTCAGCACATCCAACTCCGCCTCGGTATCCTTCGGAAAACGGTTGATCGCGACCACCACCGGCAGACGAAACCCCCGCACGATGCTCATATGCTTCTCAAGGTTCTTCAGCCCGCGCTCCAGATCGCCCTCACCCTGATTGCGCAGGCTCTGCACCGTCGAAACCAGCACAGCCACCGAAGGCTTGATTCCCGATGAAGGCATCACCAGATCGAGATACTTCTCAAATCCAAGGTCTGAGGCGAATCCTGTCTCGTTCACCACATAATCCGCCAGCCGCCGCCCCATCTCCTGCGAGATCACCGAACTCGTCCCATGCGCAATATTCGCAAATGGCCCGCAATGCACCAGCGCCGGAGTCCCCTCCGTCGTCTGCACCAGGTTCGGCAGCAGCGCCTCGCTCAGCAGCGCCATCATCGGCCCCACCGCACCCAGCTGCGCCGCCCACACCGCCTCGCCAGCCCGGTTCGAACCAACAATGATCCGCGCCAACCGCGCGCGCAGATCGATGCGGTCCTTCGCCAGCGCCAGAATCGCCATAATCTCCGACGCCGCAGTAATCACGAATCCCGTTGCGCGATTGCTGCCATCCCGCTGCGCCTTTTCCGGAGCCGTCACGCTCACCACAATGTTCCGCAGCGCGCGATCGTTCATATCCAGCGCCCGCGGCCAGCTAATCGCAGCCGGATCCAGATCCAGCTCGTTGCCATGAAACAAATGCGAGTCAATCAGCGCCGCCAGCAAATTATGCGCAGACGTAATCGCATGAAAGTCGCCATGGAAGTGAAGATTGATCTTCTCCGCCGGCTCAACCTGCGAACGCCCGCCCCCAGCCGCGCCGCCTTTCATGCCAAAGACCGGCCCCAGCGAAGGCTCGCGCGATGTAATGATCGCCCGCTTGCCAATCTTCTCCAATCCCTGCACCAGCCCAATCGAGGTGACCGTCTTCCCTTCACCCGAAGTCGTCGGCGTCGTCGCCGTCACCAGGATCACCTTACCCAAACGACCGCTTGCCGGAGTTGCATTCAGCAGATCCAGGCTAAGCTTTGCGCTAACCGGGCCGCGCTTCTCATACATCTGATCGGAGAGACCCAGCTTGGCCGCAATCTCTTCGATCGGCAAAAGTTGTTTCAATTCACCCTCACAAACACAGCCTGCCCAGAATACGGCAACTAGCCTGCGCTGGAGAACAACTCCCGCCCTTCCTGAAGGCTTCTAAATAAGAAGTCAGGAAGGAAGGATACATGCTTCACCGTAAATCCCTTGCTTTTGTTGCCCTCGTCGCGGCGGTTCTCTGTGCAGCCTCCGTCGCACCGGCCCAGGTTGCCGTCACCATCGGACCCGCGCCGATATGCCCCTATGGTTACTTTGACTATCCGCCCTACGACTGCGCCCCTTACGGCTACTACGGGCCAGACTGGTTCATTGGTGGGATTTTTATCGGAGCCGGCCCCTGGTTTCACGGCCCGCACGGCTTCTACGGCCACGTCGATAACCGCTACGATCCCCGCCATGGTTATCACGGCCCGTTGCCGGAGCACGGATCGAAGCCCTTTACTAATTTTCACCCAAATGAAGCCCGGGACGGACAAGGCCACGTAGGCGAAGCCAATCACAGCCCCGCCCCCGAACACAGCGGCGGTTATGAGCACGGCGGAGGCGCACCCCACGGCGGAGGCGCACCTCACGGCGGCGGCGAACACCACTAGGGATAGCGGCAGTTGCAACAACTCGATACCAGGCTGAGGACCCGTCTTGCACGCGGGCCCTCCGGTTGGTCAGCTGCCCGCTACCGGGTGGCCCTCCCGGTGCTCCGCAAGGTGCCGAAAGACCTCATGCAGGCGCCACGACTGATGCAGCATGCGCGCCCCAACAAAACACAGATAAGCGCCGATAAGCAAGGTAGCCGTCTTATCGTCGTTCGAGGTCGCAAAGGCAATCATCACGATCGCAAACACCAGCGAAACTCCACCCGACACAAACAACAAGATGCGGTGGTGTGCCCGGTGAAGATGGCTCAACTCGAAGGAAAATACCGACATCGCGTAGACCAGCGCATGAATCCCGGCAAAGCTGAGCATGAGCGCCAGCGTCCGGTAATGGGAGTAAGTCAGAAAGGCGCCGCTCATCAGCAGCCCGAAGCCGCACAACAGGTAAAAAGCGAAGCGCCGGAAATGCTCCACGCCCTCGCCCAGCGCCGCAATCCAGTCCGCCAGGGCACCAACTATCAGCGCTGCCACGGTCAGAAAAATCGCCACGCCCACGTCGACGATGTCGAAGACCTCCTCCGCCATATTGGCGCGCAGGTAGAGAAAAACCACGCCCAACCCCACGATCATCACGCCCTGGATCGCCAGCACATAAGACCGTATCTTGAGAGATCGAAGCATGGTTATGGCCCCTTTGGTCTTCGCTCAGATTGAGCCGCAGCCGCCATCGAAAGTCTACTTCATTTCATGGCGGCCGGCTCAACCGCGGCTCACTCGCGCTACTTCGGAAAGGGCTACGTCGATCAATCCCCGATCACGAACTCGGGGCTTCGCTCCGCAATCCGCCCCGCCACCGCTCTGACGGTCATCACCGGGCAAGGCGCCTCGGCCAGCACGGCAGGCAAGACTCCCATACCCAGGTGCTCGCTCACGAGGTTCGCGTGACCGACTCCCAGCAGAATCAGGTCGGCGCCCCGCTCCTTCGCCACATCCACCAGGCTCGTCCCCGCCGTGCCGCCGTATAGCAGGCTGTGCACCGACGGCTTCACCATGGTGCCTCTCGGCAACGATGCCTCAAACTCCTCCTCAAACCTGACAAAGCTGTCCGCGTCCGGCGGTTTGGCCATGTCATGCACGTGGAGCAGCGTAAACTTCGCCCCAAACTGCGTCGCCAACGAGTAGCCGTAGGCCGCGACCTGCGCCGAATGCTCGTCCAGGCTGATGCCGCAAAGAATCGTCTTCGGCGCCCACTCGCCGGCAGGCGCAACCGGAGCCGCCGGCCCGATCGTCAGCACCGGGCAGATCGCATGCCGAATCAGCGCCTCCGACTTCGACCCAATTACAAACCGCGCCAGACCCTCCCGGCCATGGCTGCCCAGAATCATCAGGTCCGAGTGGTGCGCCTCGGCGATCAGTCGCACCTCTTCCTCCACTGGCCCATGCACGTTGATCGCCTCGCCGTGAAAGCCCTCTGCTCGAAGCGCCAGCCCCTCGGCCTCCACCTCTGCCTCGATCAACTGCCAAGAGTCGTCCTCCACCCATCCTCCTTCGGGAATGGGGATTCGGGCGATAGGTTTGCTTACATGCAACACCAGAATGTGCGATCCATGGCGCATCGCGATCGCCTTGGCATAGCCAAGCGCCTTCTCCGAAGCCGGAGAAAGATCGGACGCAACCAGTAGCTCACGAAACGAAACCGCGGGAAGACTCAGAGTAGTCATGGCGTACCACCTCCATTGAACCAACCCTAGTCCAATCAGCAACGCCCTTCAGTGATTTGCAACACAATAGGGCAGACACAAATCCGCAGTGTCCGAAATCACCCACACGCCGCCCAAAACTGAACAAACCCCCAGCGCTCAACCTCAAAACCCGCCGAACTCAAAACTACCTGACCCGCGCCCAGCCTGCAGATTCCTGCTTTTCCCGAAAACCTCCTCGCTCCGCCCCAGGCCATCTCCCGATTGGCCACCGTCGTGCTTGCATCATGCCGAGGCATCTCGATTTCCGGAGGAACCGCATGCCAAAACACATCGTCCAACTGTTCCTGGCTATCTCTCTGCTAACCGGCGCCCTGCATGCGATCGCCGACCCCGCGCCCGATTCCACCATCGATTCTTTCGTCGGCAAATGGAAACTCAACCCCTCCCGAAGCACGCTCACCGACGAGATGAAGGTCCAGGCCGTCGGCCCCAACAAGTACAACCTCATCTTCTCCGGGGACAACGTCGAGACCATCGTCGCCGACGGCAGCGACCAGCCCGGCCTCTTCGGCACAACCATCTCCCTCACTATCGAAGCTCCCGACAGCTGGAAGGTCGTCCGCAAATCCAACGGCCGCGTCACCATCATCGGCCTCTGGAAGCTCTCCCCCGACGGCACCACCCTCACCGACAACTTCACCGGCTATCGCCCCGACGGCACCACCACCAACCTGCACTACATTTACACGCGAACCGCCGGCAGCACTGGATTTCCCGGCACCTGGGAGAGCACCACCGAGGACGTCAACTCCTCTTACGAGCTCCAGATCAAGCCCAGTCAGGACGACGGCCTATCCATTATTTATCCCGGCTCCTCGATGGTTAAGAGCGTGAAATTCGACGGCAAGGACTATCCCGGCTCAGGCCCAAACGCGCCCACAGGCTACACGTCCTCGATAAGTCGAGTAAACGCGCAAACTCTTCAGATGACCGACAAGATGAACGGCAAGCTCTTCGACACCGTCCAGATCGAGCTCTCCCCCGACAACAAAACCCTCACCATGACAACCACCATCCCCGGCCGAACCAAACCCAACATCCAGGTCTTCGACCGCGAATAGAGAGGCTAGCCTGGTGCCCCGTTCACGCCACCCGTTGGCTTGAACGGGATCACCACTACACCCACCCGAATAATCGCCACTCCCCGAACAAGTGTCATCCTGAGCGCAGCGAAGGCTCTGCGGTTCCCTCTCCAAGCCCAAAAATCTGGAACCCTCTAGCCCCGCGCCAACCCAATCGGTACCGGAGCACCCAATAGCGTCACGAAACGCTCAGGCTCACAGCAGGCATGGCTCAGCCGGGCGAGGTCGGCCTGCATCTCCGCGTCCAACCTGAGCGAGTCAAGCGCCGCCTCGAGAATCGATGCCGCCACGGCGTCCTTAGGTCGCGCAATGCTGTAGTGCATCCACTTCCCTTCTCGCCGTGCGGAAACAACACCCGCCTTCCGCAGGTAAGCAAGATGCCGCGAGATCTTCGGTTGGCTCTGCCGCAGAATCTCGACCAGGTAGCAGACGCAAACCTCTCGCCCCGCGATCAGGTTCAACAGCCGCAAGCGCGTCGGATCGGCAAGCGCTGCAAACAGCGGCACCAGATCCATCGACTTGGTCTTCCGGCTCATGCATTTATAATATACGCCTTGACAGATATGTTGCGGGAAGAATACATTCGCCTTAACATATACGACGAGGAGATCCAATGAGCCCCGCAGCCGAAATCAAAGACGCAGTCAGAGAGAAATACGGCAACGCGGCCCGCGGAGTGGCGCAATCCGGCAGCGTCGCTTCGTGCTGTGAACCGGGTCTGCGCTGCTGCGACCCCATCACCTGCGACCTCTACAGCTCCGGCGAGAAAAGCCTGCTCCCTGAGAATGCCGTACTCGCCTCGCTCGGCTGCGGCAATCCCACTGCGCTCGTTGACCTTCAGCCTGGCCAAACCGTCCTCGATCTCGGCTCCGGCGGCGGCATCGACGTCCTGCTCTCAGCCCGTCGCGTCGGTCCGGCTGGAAAAGCCTATGGCCTCGACATGACCGACGAGATGCTCGCCCTCGCCCGGGCCAACCAACTCCAGGCCGGCATTGAAAACGTCGAATTCCTCAAAGGCGAAATTGAGAACATCCCGCTGCCCGATAACTCCATCGACGTTGTCATTTCCAACTGCGTTATCAACCTTTCTTCTGACAAAGACCGCGTTATTCGCGAAGCATTTCGCGTGCTCCGTCCCGGCGGCCGCTTTGCCGTCTCCGACGTAATCGTGCGCGGCGAAGTCCCCGAAGCGGTGCGGCGCAGCATGTTGCTATGGGTCGGCTGCATCGCCGGCGCTCTCGAAGAATCGAACTACCGCGCCAAACTCATCGCCTCCGGCTTCATCGACATCGAGATCGAACCGACCAGGACCTACAACGTCGAAGACGCACGTCAATTCCTCGAAGAAGCCGGCGTCAACGTCGACGAAATTGCTCCTCAGGTCGAGGGCAAATTCCTGAGCGCCTTCATTCGCGCCACCAAACCAGCTCCATCCAGCTCCACCCAGGCCAACGAAAAGAAAGCCTGACCGCCATGCCCGCCCACTATAACGTGCTCTTCCTCTGCACCGGCAACTCCGCCCGCTCCATCCTCGCCGAGGCAATCCTGAACCATCGCGGCAAAGGTATATTCACCGCATACAGCGCCGGAAGCCATCCATCCGGCCTGGTCCGGCCCGAAGCGCTCAGGCAATTGGAGCTCTCAGGAATCTCCACCGCAGGCTTGCGCAGCAAATCCTGGGACGAGTTCGCCGCACCCAGCGCACCGCAAATGGATTTCGTATTCACCGTCTGCGACAACGCCGCCAAAGAGCAATGTCCCTTCTGGCCCGGCCAACCCACCACCGCTCACTGGGGAGTCGCCGACCCCGCCGCCGTCACAGGCGCACCCGAGGAGATCGAACGCGCCTACCGCGACGCCTTCTCCACGCTCGACCGCCGCATCGGCCTCTTCACCGCGCTCCCGCTCTCATCGCTCGACGGCCTCGCCATCAAGAGGAAGCTCGACGAGATCGGCAAACAATGAGGCCCACGCTCCTCCGCCGCACCGTCGCGGAGTTTACCGGAACCCTCTTCCTGCTCGCCGCCGTCGTCGGCTCCGGCATCATGGGCGAGCGCCTCGCCGCCGGCAACGTCGCACTTGCTCTGCTCGTCAACACCATCGCAACCGGGGCCGCGCCTCATCGCCATCATCCTCGCCTTCGGCCCAATCTCCGGCGCGCACCTCAACCCGGCCGTTACCCTTGCTGACGCATGGCAGGGAGGAATCGCCTGGCGCGAGACTCCTCGTCTACATCGCCGCTCAACTCGCAGGCGGCATCGCCGGCGTCGTCGCCACCCACATCATGTTCGGCTTGTCCTGGCTCTCGGCCTCCACTCACCCCCGCACCGGCCCCCCGCAGGTCTTCAGCGAATTCGTCGCCACCTTCGGCCTGCTCGCCGTCATCTGGGGATGCGCCCGGCAACGCCCCACCGCAGTTCCCTACGCTGTCGGAACCTACATCACCGCCGCCTACTGGTTCACCGCATCGACCTCATTCGCAAACCCCGCAGTCACGATCGCCCGCTCCATGACCAACACCTTCGCCGGAATCCGTCCTCACGATGTAGCCCCATTCATCGCCGCCCAAATCGCCGGAGCCTTCGCCGCCACGCTCCTGTTCCAGTGGCTCGCGCCCACGCGAATAGCAGAACAGCCACAGTAGTCACCCCGCCCAAGCCACCAATCCGTGTTCCCAGGTTTGGCAAAGCCGGGTGCCCCAGGTTTGCGAACCGGGGCCCCCAGCGGCAGGTCTTCGTCGATGAGCGAGATCCAGGGGCAAGCTCACTGGATGCGGAACGAGTCCAGAAAATCTTCAGGGGTTGCTGTGGAGTTTGCGCCGACAGTGACCATTACCTGGTATAGGCGTGGACCGTCGAGGAAGTCGCGCGTAACATAGGTCATTCCGTCTTTGTCGGTAAACTTGAAAGCCCGTCCGGGCACACCATTCAAATCGATCGCCTCATCGCTGATCAGAGTTGCCTTCTCTGCCGACGCATCGCGAATACTCTCCAGAATCGCCTGCGGCTCCGCAGCGACATATTTTGCCGGATAGTCGTTGTAAATCACCAGGTAGGTCGTACCGCCGTCCGCGAAGTGAAACTGATGGAGGATTACAGAATCACTGCCGGAAAGCGTAACTCGACTCGAATCTTGCGTGGGATCTCCAGGAAAGAGCACGCTGAAGCGTCCAGCAGAAGAGACGAAAGCGCCCCCCTCAGCCGTGGAGGTTTCAGCGTTGGACTTGGGCATCGGCGGCGGCGGCGGTGGCGGGGGCGGAGGAGCGGTGGTTAGTGCACTGAGCTCCGTCGGCGAAATTTGCGTATCGTGAACGGGGAAATACTGGTTGATGACTGTCCTGGTGATCAAGACTGAGGGTACTCCCACAACAACTACGGCTCCGATGAGGCTCGCCCACACCGGGTCCCTGCGGGGGCGTCGGGCGACGTTCGCCTTCGGAAGGGCGGCCAGCTCCCGCAGGTCAGCCGGCAAACCAGGGTTCTCCGCCTCGAACCGCTCAAACTGCGCCGGAAATCTCTCTTTCGCGAACTCGATCAAATCGACGTACCGCGTCGTCATGTGCGGAAAGGCCATCCCCAGGCGAGCGAGGAACGCAAAGAAGGAACCTTTCACGAGACGTCGCTGATCGACAATTCCGTTGGGATTGACCGAGTAGCCAAGTTGCCGCCCCACGAATAGCTTCTGCATGGCCGAGATGGCGCTGGATATATCGCCATGGATGACCGCCAGGGCGATCCGGTCGCCGGTATAAACGAGCGCGCGCTCGTAAGGGAGGAGGAAAGGGCTGAAAATCAGCAGATACTGCGCGGCGCGAATCGTCCAGCCCCAGAACCCGGCTTGCTTGCGCGCCCGCAAATATCCGATGAACCTGCCGATGAGCCATCGCAACTCGTCATCCGTGACCCCTGCTTCGAGAAGCTCCGAGTTGAGGAACACCGCCCGCCGGTAGAAAAAGAACTTGATCAGGTACGCGTTGAAATTGCCTTGTTCGTAGACAAAGACATTGACCGTCTTGTTGAACCCGATGGCCGCCTTGAGCTCTTCGCCGATGCCGTGGATGCGAGGATAATTCAATTCCGACACCAGGATGCAGTTACACAAATAATTGGCAAATAAAACCCTTGCGCTCATCCAAAATAAGAACGCGATAAGCGGAACGATGAGGACGATGGTGCCGGCGGCCAGGCCGACCGCAATGAGAGGGAACAGAATCAGGGCGAAAAATAAGGCAAGCGCGAAGCGCCTCGGCTGAAGAGGATGCTCTAGGGCCAGGAATGCGTCATCGGTGATGGCTTGCAAAGGCTCTGGCACCGTTCAGCCTCCGGGTTGCCAAGCTACAAGAGTTATCGGAAAATAGCAAAATTCTCCTGCTGGCGCAACAAGAATCGCGAGGATCCACCCTTGGCCGACGTATTCGTCAGTTATAAACGAGAAGACAGCGACATCGTCCGCCCCATCGTCGAAGCGCTGCGCGAGAGCGGAATCTCGGTCTGGTGGGATGACGGCATCACACCGCGGCAGTCTTGGGACACCGAGATCGAGCAGGCGATCTCCGAAGCCTCGACCGTTGTTGTGCTTTGGTCGCCGCGCTCGGTCACCTCAGATTGGGTGCGTACCGAAGCCCACTATGGCAAGGACCGCGGCAAACTCGTCCCGGCCCTCATCGAGCCATGCACGATTCCGATTGCCTTCACGCTCAATCAGACCGTGAATCTACACGGCTGGAGGGGCGACCGCGACAACCGGCAATGGCGCAAGCTTCTCACCTGGATCACCGATCTGATCTCGACCAAGCCGGGCAACGCCAACCTGCCGGGCGGTCTGGTTTCAGCAGGTGCGCCCAATGTCTATCGCGATAGCATCGGCAGTCTGCCTTCCTCAGGCGAGCCCATCTATGACGGCGCTTTTATCAACCCGCATACCCCGCCGGGCACCCTCTTTCGCGACGGTGAGCAGATGCCGGTCATGCGCATCGTGCCTAAGGGTTTGTTTCTGCTCGGAACCACCTCCGACGATCCGGATCGAGCCTCCTATGAAATGCCGCAAAAGCGCGTCGATATACCGGCGTCGTTCGCGATCGGCGTCTTCCCAGTCCTGATTTCCGAATACGTGAAGCTGGCCGGCGCGCCTTTGTCGGCGCCCCCTCCACCTGCTGTCACGCGCAGATGGTTCGACCGCTTCCGCGCGCCGTCCCTGCCGCCCGCGCCGGCCGCCGCACCTTCCGTTCAAGGGGAGGATATTCCGGTCACAAATATCTCCTGCGACGAAGCTCATGCATTCGTCGACCGCCTCTCGTCCGTGTCCCATCAGAGCTACCGCATCCCCTCCGAAGCGGAATGGGAGTATGTGTGCCGCGCTGGTTCGCTGACGCGGTACTGCTGCGGCGATACGATTGACTCGACAAGAGCGGCTTTCGCGCTGACCTCCGGCCCCGTTTCGGTTGGCGCTTATCCCCCCAACGGCTTCGGTCTCTACGACATGCACGGCAACGTTCGCGAATGGACCGCCGACCTATGGCACGATTCCTACGACTCGACCCCGCAGGATGGCAGGCCAGCACTAGATGGACACAGCTCGATGCGCGTCGTCCGCGGTGGCGGCTGGCGAGACAGCGCCCCCGTGCTGCGGTCCGCTGCCCGCATGAGAGCCACGGGATCCATTCGAGCCGACATAATCGGCTTCCGCGTCGCACGATCTCTAGCTTGATCCCGCTGTGCCGGGTGCCCCAGGTTCGCGAACCGGGTCCCCGGCGACGGGTCTCGTCGCTGGGGTGGAAGCCATCCGTTGGCTTGAGTGAGATCACGACTCCCCACCCAAACAATTGCCATTATTCGAACAAGTGTCATCCTGACCCGAGCATCGCGAAGGGGAAGGATCTGCAGTTCCAGCTGTCGGCGAATAGTGTACAGAATACCCGCTCCCAGCAAGAAAGCCTGCCCTAGCTTCTGACGCGATGGAGAGATCGGACTTGAAGCAAGAGATGCAATATGAAATGCGTAATAGACAGCCTGCGTGCAAATAATGCACTTGAGTCCTACTCGTATCGCAGCGCGACGGTTGGCTCGACGTGGGCTGCTCGTAGCGCGGGAATCATAATGGCGACCGCCGCTGTAGCCACCAGGACGACCGAAACCACGATGAATGTCAGTAGATCCGAACCGCTCGTACCGTACAGTACGCTGGCGGCAAACCGCCCAACGACCAAGGCGATAGCGAGCCCAATCGCGAGACCTATAGCGGACAGGGTGAGACCCTGTCGCAGTATCATCCTGAGAACTTCGCGCGGTTTCGCGCCCAATGCCATGCGGATACCGATTTCACGAGTACGGCAACGAACCGAATAGCTCATGACACCGTAGAGACCGATGGCCGCGAGCGTAAGGCCGACTACGCCGAAGATTCCAAGCAGCAGCGCAGAGATGCGCGGCAGCAGCAGTGATTTGTCGACGTGCCCTTGCATTGTTTCGACGTTGAACACCGCCATATTCGGATCGAGTGCGGCAATTTGTTCGACGCACCGATTGTGTCATTACCAGGGGATTCACGAATGTTTTTACGATGATGGTTGTTCCGAAAAAGCTGTTGGCCTTTTCAGGAGCAGCGTTGAGAAAGAGAAACACGGCATCCTTCGGCTTCTCGCCAATCGTGCGCAATTTCGAGTCCCGAGCCACGCCGATCACGGTGTACTGTTCCTTGTCCTGGTGAATCACTCGCCCGATCGGGTCCTGGCCGGGAAACAGATGGGATGCCATCGCTTCGTTGATGATGGCTGCGTGCTGGTCGTCGGCCTGCGGAACGAAGTCCCGGCCGCGCAGCAACGGAATGCTCATCGTTTTGAAGTATCCGCTGCCTACGTTGTTATCGTCAGCATTGACGCTCAGTTTCGGATGATTTTTTGTGGCTTCTACTTCGAAGTTGTTGTTGGACCCACCGAGGCTGAGCGGTACCACACCCACAAAACTGACCGAACGAACTCCGGGCAGTGCCGAAACGCGTTCTCGAACTTGGGTCAGGAATTGGACAGTCTTATCGTGCGAGTAGCTTTGGAGCTTGGGGTCCATCGTCATCATCAGCATGTTGTCGGGTTTGAATCCAATGTCGATGGAAGAGGCGTTGCCGAGGCTCCGCAGGAAGAGCCCAGCAGTGGCGAGAAGCACGAGCGAGAGCGAGACCTGCACAATCACCAGCATATTCCGAAGGTGCGAACGTCCCATGCGTCCAAATAGCACCGGGCCGTCCTTCAGCGCTCCCAACAGGTCAGGCCGCGAAGCGCGCAGCGCCGGAACCAGCCCGAACAGCAGAGCCGTGATCAGCGACAGGCCGAGAGTGAACAGCGCCACGCGCTTGTCGACGTTGAAATCGAAGACTACCGGGAACGGCAGCGGCAGTTGAAAATTGGAGATCGCACGAGCAGCCCCTGCGGCCAGCAGGAAGCCAACGCCCGCTCCAGTCAGCGCCAGCAGAAAGCTTTCGAAAAGCAATTGCCGGATGAGCTGACGACGCCCTGCCCCCAGTGCAAGGCGAATCGCTATTTCCTTTTGACGGCCCACGGCGCGAGCCAGCAGCAGGTTCGCAACATTGGCGCAAGCGACCAGCAAAACCAATCCGACCACCACCATCAAGACAGCCATCAGAGTGAATGCAGGCGTGGCTGAGCCCGCTATGAGTCCGCCCGCAGTTTGCAGTGTCACCCTGTCGTGGTGCTTTTCGTCCTTGAAATAGGTGTCGTCGATCCGCTTCTTGACAACGTTGAGCAGGATCTCCGCTCTGGCGCGGCTCATTCCCGGTCTGAGTCGGGCGTCAAGCATCAACCACTGATTGTCCCGCTTGGTCCTCATGTTCCCGTCTGTGGACAGATCGGGCATGATCTCTTCTGACAGGGCAAGCGGCACCCAGAAATCGGAAGCTATGCCGCGATCGACCCCGTAGAAACCGGCGGGCGCAATCCCCACCACCGTGTAGTGCTGCCCGTTTAGCGCTACATCGCGATTCAGAATGTTCGCGTCGGCGCCAAATCGACGCCGCCAGAGACTGTTGCTGAGCACGACCACATGGTTGCGACTTGAGACCTGGTCATCCTCTGGAACGATGGGACGGCCAATCGCCATGGGAACTTCAAGAATGGAGAAGAAGTTGCCGCTGACAGACTGGCCCCACACGCGCTCGGGTTCTCCCTTGCCGCCGATGCTCGCCGGAATGAGAGGAAAATGTGCTGCAACTCCACCCTCGAAGATGTCGCTGGTTTGATCGCGGTAGTCGATGTAGTTGAGATAGGAAAAGGATTGGCCCTCCGAGAACATGACCATCCGTCCTGGGTCTTTGACAGGCAGCAGACCCCACAGCAGCCCATTTGCGACGCTGAAGACCGTGGCGTTGGCCGCAAACCCCAACGCGATGGAAATGACGACGATGATTGAAAAACCGGGAGCCCTAAGAAGGGCTCGCACCGCGTAACGAAGATCCCGACGCACGTTGTCCATGTTCGGCCTCTGTTTGACCAGATTCTTGCAGGGGGATACGCGAACTGTCGCCGGAAGGTTCCGTTGAAAGACTGGGCACTCCCTTGTCGCGACTCGCTAGCAAGCGTCGTCGATGGGCATTCGTTACCAAGAGCGATGCCGTTTCCATCATGATCAGTCGTCCGGTGGCCGCCGACAACGATTCATTTGCCCACCGGAAATAGTCTCCAGTTGGCTATAACTAAAGCATTGAATGCGCGACCCGGATCGGCTTTGTTAAGGTTCCGAGTGGATCGTCGCCCACTCGGCAATTACCTTGTGGTCAGCAGCCCAGCGAAGGACAGCGCATGGGATCGGCGCTTTAGTTTTGAGGCTTTCCGCCGCGTCGGCGGCTTCGTTCAGGCGCCCTCGTCGCCGGTTGTGCTTCTCGCTTCACGCTAAGTCGGCCACGCTCCGGTAATT
>CAVUKL010000002.1:0-42091 GCA_963742015.1 uncultured Acidobacteriaceae bacterium
CTGCAAGGCCAGCTCGGACTTAGGTTCGAAAGCGGTCGAGGCCAGCATCGCGGGCGTGATCGGCGATGGCAGCATTGATTTTCAGCGCCACCGCGAGGGCCGCGCGGCCATCAATCCCGGAAACCCTGGGGATCCGGCGACTGCGGACGCAGTCGAGAAATGCCTCGATCTCCAAACGCAATGGTTCACCGGCTTCGATTGGCGGCTTCGTGAAGCTGAGGCCAGGCATGGGTTTTCCGTCGGCAGCGACGTCGATGATGAGCAGATCCTTGCGAGCGTAATCGATCGACACATACTGATGGGGCTGGAAGAAGCGTAGTTTTCTGACAAGTTCGGTGCTGACGCGGCTGGCAGTGAAGTTTGCGACGCTGCCGGATTCGAATTCGAGGCGGACGTTGGCAATGTCGACCTTCTTCGAGAGGATCGGCAATCCGACGGCCCGAACCTCGCGGACAGGCGAGTTTGCCAGCTTCAGGACGATGTCGAGGTCGTGGATCATCAGGTCCAGGACGACGTCGACATCGAGAGCGCGAGGTGTGAAGACGCTGAGCCGGTGGGCCTCGAAGAACATTGGGGTGTTTAGCAAGGGCTCGACCGCGGTCACTGCTGGATTGAAGCGCTCGAGATGACCGACTTGAAGAATCCGTCCGACGTGATCCGCGGTCGATATCAACTGATCGGCCTCTTCGACCGAGGCGGCGATCGGCTTTTCGATGAGCAGGTCAATTCCCTTCTCTAACAATTTCGAGGCAACCGAGAAGTGCGCTGAGGTCGGGACGCAGATCGAGGCAGCATCCACCTGCGACCCGGTGGCGAGGAATTCGCCGACCGAAGAATATGCCGGGATTTGCCATTCGTCGGCTGCGCGACCGGCATGAGCAGGGTCCGCATCGACTACCGCAGCCAGAGTGACAGGATGGCCAGCCGTCTCCAACTCGCGGTAGACGCGAAGGTGGTTCCTGCCAAAGGCGCCGGCGCCGAAGACCGCTACGCGGAGCCTGGGTTGCTGGAAAAAAGGGCTTGGCGAAGACAAGGCAGCAGTTAAACCTTACCCTCGACTGCGCGAACGCAGCGGGTGTAGAGCTCTAAAAGTTGGGCGATCTGGTCTTCCTGTTTGGGTGCGGTTGGCGCGGTAAAGCCGGTTGAGGGGGCGGTCGAGCGGCCGACGCCTGCTACCGATGAGACAAACTTCAGCAAATCAAGGGCGATGTCTTCGCTGCGGCGGCTTCCACTGGGCGAATTCTGGGCCTGTTCCATGTACATCCTCCGGTTGGATGCTACCAAAGTTCAGAGAGTCGTGCCTGTTAAGGACCGCCGTTGACTGGGCCGCGTCGAAAACTCCAGAGAAATATCCCGACGTGCGGAAGCTGATGGGCACGATCGCTTCGGATGAGAACAACAGCGCGTGCGAAAGAAGAAGTGACTCTGAAGTCCCCGTGCTCAATCAGCTCACGAATTAGTGATCCACGATTGTCCGGAAAACCCGGCCCACGATGATGTCTGCGGAAGTCTGCCCGGGGGTGAGCGCGAGCAATTCGGGTACGTGCTCGGGATTGCGAGTGCGCAAGACTAGGTGCCGATCGAGCAGCGCGACTAGGCGAAATCGCAACCGGTTAGCAATGCGAACGGCGTAGATCGTAGGCCTGCCTGGGAGATACGCGAAGGTTGAGTTGTAGTGGCGATCGATCAGCACGATTGTGTTCATGGGCAGCAGCGGCTGCATGAGCGCCGCTTCCTCCTCCCACATCTGGACCGCGACGAACCTGTCCCATCTGCGCCGCTCAGCCGAGCATTTATCGCGAAGGCTGCCGAGTAGTTGGCCGGGAACCTTCACCACGTCAATGATCGAACCTGAGGGGATGCGGATGCTCGAAGCGGCAATCAACGGCTCGATCAGAGGTACGGAGTCGAAGGACAGGGCCGCAGCCGGACGCCCCCCGAGAAAGGGCGGATAGCGGCCCTCAGAGTATAACTCGGCGATAGTGAGGGACTGAGCCTGAAGCACTTTGTCCAGTGCGTCGATGCTGAGTCTTCGGCGCCGCCTGAGGAAATTCGAGATGTGCGCTGCTGAGCAATTCACCTGGTGTGCCAGCAAGGTGGCGTTAAGGCTTCCGTTTTGTATGCGGCGGAGCACCTCGGCCCGAACCCGTTCATGAAGTTGCGAAAAGTTCATTGGGCCCGCGATTAACTTTGAGCTAAGTCAGCGACTGGATACCCGTAGCTTAAAGAAAATGAAACTGCGATTGTTTCCTATTAAAACCGCAACTAGTCCCGCCGGGACGTCGATTCAAGGTAAAGTCCGGAGCGGATTTATTGACCTGAAGTTTCCCGAAAGATAAATTCAGTTTCACCTTCGCACTCTTACAACCGCAAGCAGCCGTTCACGGAATAATCTTCCATCGGGCAGTCGCATGCCCGGAACGGACTTTTCCGCTGCGGGCGCGCGATTTTTGTGGTTTTGAGCTGCGGACCGGGGAGCCCGGAATGTCATTGAAGATCGGACGAGACGAACGTTTCCCTCGAAGCAAGTCTCTTTTCCCACATCACGAATCCTTAGCCACCTTGACGACGACAGAGACCGGGAGCCAATCCGCATCGCACAGTTGCGCCGCCAGAGCCAACGCGCGCGGCCATGAACTCCCTCTATCCCGCGGGTGGAGGACACGATGACCGACCCGCGTGCACACATACTCTAATGAGGCAAACACAATGCAAGTTTTTGTCGATTTGAAAGTTTGCGAAGGCTGCGGCTCTCTTTGGTATCGGGCAGCGGGAGCGGTTCAGGTTTACTGCAAAGTATGCACGGTTAAGCTGGGAGAGTTTCCCCTGCCGCGGCAGCGGAGCCAACCAGGAGGACGGCGCAAACGCCCAGTCGCATCCGGGGAGATTTTCCAGATGCCGGCAGGGGGTGGACGATGAGTGCAGCGCCTGTGTTGTCCAGCGTTTGGGCGGCAGCGTTGCCCAAAGTCTTGCCCGCAGCCATCCGAACTGAACCGATTGAAACCCTGGCGTTCTATCGAAAGCACACTGAAGCGCTCCTCCGTCAATACATGCAGATGTCGTTGGAGATGGGGCGAACACCCTCCATTCTGGGCAACTGCATCTTCCGAGGCAAGGTTTCGAGCCGCCAACGAGCCAGTTTCGAAGATACGGTGAATTTCGTCCTCGACGTTGAGAAATGCCTGAAGCACCTGGATAAATTGTCACAGGAAGTTGTCGCCCGTGTGGCATTGCAGGAGTATTCTCAGAGCGAAACGGCAGCATTGACAGGCCATAGCCTGCGCTCAATCGTAAGAAAGTATGCAGAGGCGATCGATAAATTGACCGAGATCTTCTTAGAGCATGAGCTTCTGAACTTAGCACCTGGAATTTGTTGTCAAGGGGGGACAAGAGGCTAACTTGGTGTAAGTCGATGAATTGGTTAGAGATAAAAAATATAAAAAGTTGGCGTAGTGAAAGCGTCTAGCTTGGTATTCTGAGTATAGAGAGTGAGTAAACAACTGAAGGAGGCGCTGACCGCGTCTCCTTTTTCTTTTGAGGCCCAACGAGTCAGGAGATATCGGCGGAATGAAGATCGACCGGGAGACTCCCGCGAAGACGACGGCACGATCTGGTCGTAACTCAAAGGCCGGATCAGCGCCTTCCACAACGTCAACCGAGAGTAGACCAGTGACTGATTTTTCCAGCCACACTAAGAGGGTACTCACTGAGAAGTTTGCGAGCATCCTGGAAACGATCGTCGACAAGGCTGTTGAGGGAAGCCTTCCGCATACAAAGTATTTGTTCGAGATCGGCGCGGGTTAAAGAGGAACTTCTGCGTCAGGTTCAAAACAACGGCGAGCTGACACTAGCGGAGTTGCTACTGGCAGAACTGAAAAGGCATCGGGATGCGGTGACGCCGGGCGATACAGATCCGGTCAACAAGAGTAGTGAAATCGAAGCCGCACCATGCAGTGACTCAACGCGGCCAGGCGGCCAATGCGGAGCGAAAGCACAATGACGACTTATTCGACGGCGGAGTTCGACGTAAAGAGCGAGGGACAACGAGACTCCTTTCCAAGGCTGGGGCTTGTCTTGATCTTCCGGTACCTTGCAACTCTGCTGATCCTGGCCGGTGGAATCTCAATGGCTGGCGGACAAACGCTTTCTACTACGACAGTTCAGGACACGGTCTATCGCGCAGACGGAACGCCGGCGAGCGGGACCCTGATCGTGAGCTGGCCGGCTTTTACGACCGCCGCGAATGCCGCTGTGGCAGCAGGGAGCACGACTGTTACCATCGCGGCGAATGGGTCGGTGGAGCTGAGCCTCGCCCCGAATGCCGGAGCTTTGCCGGGCGGCACTTACTACACTGCCGTGTATCACCTGAACGATGGAACGGTAAACAAGGAGTACTGGATCGTCCCGGTCGCGGCGAGCACCACGATCGCAGAGATTCGGTCCGAGCTGGTTCCCGCTACAGTGGCCATTCAGGCGGTCAGCAAGCAGTATGTAGACACGGCCATCTCCTCGATCACAGGCAGTTATCTGCCGACGACCGGAGGAACGATGACGGGATCGCTGCTCCTCAGCGGCGATCCGACTTCGGCGCAGCAGGCAGCGGACAAACATTATGTAGATGATTCCGTAGGGTCGTTCCTGCCGCTCTCCGGAGGCAGTCTGAATGGACCGCTGACGCTGGCAGCCGATCCGACGGCAGCGTTGCAGGCCGCAACGAAAGGGTATGTCGATGCCAACGCGGGCAACTCGTCGACCGCGCTCGCAGCGGCAAACGCGGCCCAGGCGACGGCCAACGCAGCGCTGCCAGCGAATAAAGTTGGGGTTGCCAGCGGCGTAGCGCCTCTGGACACAACGGCGCGGGTCCCGGCAGGAATGATGCCCACCACATTTGCGGCGAATCTCAACACAGAGATCTACGCCGGGAGCGCCCCCTACGGCGCCTTATGCAATTGGAACGGCACTACGGGCGCGGACGATACGACAGCACTGCAGGCGGCGATCGCGGCGGCGGTGAATGCAGAAGCCTCGGAGACCTTTCAGCAAGGAACTCAAGTCGTTCGCATTCCGACCGGGACCTGCAAGATCAGCGGAGAACTACGCATTCCAGAGAACATTACGCTGCGTGGCATGTCGAGAGAGAGTTCGATCATTCAGCAAACCAGCCCTACGGCCAACGCGATCACCGTGACTCGCTGCGCTACGTCGCTGCTGGGCGGTTGCGAAGGCGGCATATATGACCTGACGATTGAGGGCAGCGGTCACAACTCGACTGGGACGCTTCTCGAGATGGATGCGATCGTGAGTTACAGCCTGCAGAACCTACGCCTGTTTAACGGCGGGGGGCGAGGCATCCAGATCAATGGCGGTAGTGAGCGGCTCGATGTCCGCGACTTGACGATCATGATGACGCGCTGGCCCTTGATTCTTGCCGGAGCGATCAATGAAAGCTACTTCTACAACACCAGGGTGATGTACCCCGGGCTGACGGCAGATAACTACTGCTACAACGTGAATTGCGTGAATGGCGTGTATCCAACCTCGGGGCCAATCGCGCCCGACCCGCACGGCGCTATCTATAGCACGGGGGGAACAAATGAGGGGTTTTACGGAGGCTCGATCAAACCTCTGCAGATGATGAGCGGATTCAAGACTTTCGTCTCAGAGACAACCACGGTGGATCACTTCTACTTTGAAGATGGATATGTGAATGCGGGCGTGATCGCCGGCGGAGTACCGGAGTGGACAACCACGACCGCGGCGATGACTCTATCGAGCTTATCGGTCGCGGTACAGAGCACTGCGTGGATGCCCTACTACTACACGTCGCCCGGAGATGTGGCGACGACACAACCGGCCGATAACAGTTTTGTCATAATTCCCCCGGATTTCCTGTGGGGAAGCACTGCGGCCTCGTCCCTTGGAGGCGGCATAACGCGGGGCACATATGAGTTGATCGCTGTGGCTGGTTTTGCCGGCGACGGAAACATGTACCTGGGCGTCGGTGGCAGGGGACAAGGCGGGACCACGGTAATCGCCTGGCCGGCCGGGGCGCTGGTCGAGATTGTCGGCAGCGGCATTACGTTGTTCAAGGTCGCCAACTCTCATGTCAACGCTCAGGATGCGTTTTCCCAATTGGGAGCAGCTGGGGCGAATTTGACTCGAAATTGTGACAACAGCGGGGTCAATACCTGCGCGGAGATCATCGGCGGCTATGTTCCCGACGGTCGATGGGTGCAGCAACACGGCAGCCCGGGAGACTCCTACACAGGCCCATCGGTGGCGATGGGCCTGTCCAACCTGCGTATGTTCAGCGGTGGCATATCCGGCCAAGGCCTGGTAGCTGTGCATAGCAATCTCGCGCTGACATTGGATGGCATGGCAGGCGGGCCTTCTTCCGGTGAAGGTTACAGCGTTCCCTATGGTGCGTCGATTCAAAATGTGACCGGAGGCGCGCTGGTGGCGCTGCCAACCTATCCGAATGGCCATCAGCCGAATTTCGGGTTGATGGACAACGGGAACAAGCGGACGAGCTCGACGAACGGCAACATCTACAAGCAGACGATCGCAGTATACGAAAGCGCTGCGCATACGAGCGTGGGAGACCAGATTGCGAGCGAGTACGATCTGATGGACCAACCGTATGCGGCGGTCCCCGGCACGCCGACGGTCTCGTCAGGCGGGACGCTTCCCGCCGGCATCTACAGCGTGCGGGCCGCTTATACCTACGCAGGCGGCGTTGGTATCGTGTCCCCAAGCGTCATGGTCACGGTGTCGGGAGGCCAGGAGTTCTCTGTACCCTCGCCGCCGGTGGATGCGGCCGGTCTCGCAACGGGATGGAATATCTACATTGGACCGTCGGGGAATGAGAACCTGCAAAACAGCGCGACGATCCCGATCGGCACAGCGTATGTGCTCAGCGCGGCGCCCTCTACAAACCTGGGGATTGTGCCGCAAGGCTGCTCGGCTTTTTGTCACCCGCTGTATCGCTTTCAATTCCTGGGGGGGCCGAACTACACGGGGACGAGTGCGGGTATAGGGCTGCATCTGTGGAATCCCTCAAGCTCCACGTGGACGACGAAGTTCAGCGTGAACGGCAATGGCAACCTCTCGACCGTGGGCAGCGGGAACTTTGCAGGCGGAATGAGCGTGACAGGTGGGGCAACGGTCACCGGCGGCACGACGACCGACACATTAACTGCGAGTGGGAGCGTAAGCGCGGCGCAACTGACTTCGGGAACAGTGACTTCGGGCCAGATCAATAAGGTCTTTTATGCCGATGGATACCCTACCGCCGGGTGTGTCGTCGGTAGTACAACCTATACAACACAACTCGACTGTGCGGCGGCGACCGCCGACGCATGGATCACCGCGAACAATGCCGGAGCAAAGCTGATTCTGGGTTCGGGAACTTACACCACCTGCTCCGGCATTCTCCTCCCCTCGCTCAATGGCTACTTCGGCACTTTGTCGATCCAGGGGGCAAGCCAGGAGCAGACCATCATCTCGCAGATCTGTGCAATCACCAATTCGGTCATCTATCACGCTGACGCGATCAATGGAAACCTTGGTCGCCTGTTGCTGCGGGACTTCCGGGTAAACGCCAATCAGAACGCGCCTTCGTGCATGGACATCTTCGGGGTCAATGAGTCGAAGATCGAGAACATCAACTGCTCGGGGGCGAATGGCACTGATCACTTCATGAAGATCGGCGATACTCCCGCCAACGGCAACAATGGGCAGGTGTATCAGACTCCGGTCAGCAATGTATACATCACAGGCAATCCGCTGCCGAACTTTGCGTCCGTGACTGCGAACATTGTCGGAGGCTCGGTGACAAGTTACACCGTCACCAACGGCGGCAGCGGGTACGGGGCGAACAATCAGGTCTATCTGCTGGGATATGGGTACAGCAAAAATCCATGCGAGGTGATGCCGACCGCGACGGTGACGGTAGTCGGCGGAGTGGTGACAGCCGTGAACCCTGTCACCACAGGATCAAATTGTAGTGGGACGATTACGGTGATGGTATCGAGTCTGCCGCCGGCGGCTTACGGCATCGTCTTTGGCAATTTCACGGACAGCACGCTTTACGACGTTGCGACGGGCGGAGTGGGAACGACGGCAGCCATCGAAGTCCTTGAAGGAGACAACGTCTTCTATCACTTCCATCCGAACGGCTCACCGATCGGAGTCTCCGACTATGGCAACGCCTATTACGGAACGGAGTGTGATTCGCTCTATCAGTACTGTTTCGACGTCGAGGGCGGGACCGGAATCTTTGGGACTACCTTCACCTGGAACAACGCGACAGCTTATCCGATGTCGGCGGGGTATTACATTTCGCCGAATGCTTTCAATGCCAAGATCATCGGGTCGATGCAGTGCCTGACCAATGTGCCATCGGGATACGTCCAGTTCTGGAACCAATATGGGCCGGTGACCTCGGCTCTTCCCTCCGGGGTAACTGTGATGGCCGACCGGGCTTGCTCTGGAACTTCGCAGACGTTATTTGGCGAACCGGTCTATTTGAATGCGACCAATCGGGCGACTTCGACGAATAACTACTTTTCGCAGCCCCTTTACTTCTCGGATTCGTTCTGGAATGACATCGCTCCGGTCAACGATCCGTGGGAGGTGGTCGTCGGTGGTAGCTCGTCAGGAGCTCCGACCTACGAGAATCTTAACTTCTACGCGCCGGTTGGCTTCTATAGTACCTTCCAGCCTAGCTTTAAGTTGAGTTACAACACTGCGGCGACGGCGTCGCTAAACTATAACTCCCCAGGATGGGATCTGAACGCAACTTACTGGGACGGGACGCAATCGCAATCGAGCGACTGGATAGTGAAGCAATCGCTGGCCTCGGGGTCGAATCCGGTCTCGACGCTGACCTTCACGCCGACCAAGACCGGAGCGACCGCGCTGCAGGCGCAGGTTGTGGTGCCGAGCCTGCAGATCGTCCCGGGGACGGCAACTCAACCGGCCTGCAACGCCGGGAACCGGGCGCTGCAGTGGTATGTGCAGGGGACTCCGGACCACGAGCAGGTCTGCGTGCAGACGGCGACGGCGGGAACCTATGCGTGGATCCAGGTGTTCTAAACGGAACCATTAGGGCAGCTTGTTTTGGCGTAAGGAGGCGGCCTGCGATGATGCGCGGATTTTGGTTCGGGGGTGGATCAGTCGAGGAGTTGGCTGGGCTAGGGAAGATCCTGGATGGCCCGGCGCCAGACCCATTCCCGTCGACGATGGGAGCTTTTCTGGCGGGGGCCCTGCTGTGGGTACGCGACCGTCGGGGGAAGCAGGTGAGGCTCACACCGAACCGAGCGCAGCTTGAGTATGAGCGCAGACGGGGCCAGTCGAACATCGTTCTCAAGGCGCGTCAGATGGGCATCAGCACCTGGGTAGCGGGCCGGTTTTTCCTGAAGACGATCACCCAGCCGGGCACTCTGACGGTGCAGGTGGCGCATACTCAGGCGGCAGCTGAGGGGATATTCCGCTGCGTCCACCGCTTTCTGCGGCGGTTGCCTCCGCCTTGGCGCTATGGGGTGCTGCGGACGGGCCGGGCGAGCGTGCGGCAGATCGTCTTTCCGGCGCTGGACAGCGAATACCGCGTCGAGACAGCGGGGGATCGGAACGCGGGACGCGGGGCGACCATCCAGAACCTGCACTGCTCGGAGGTAGCACGCTGGCCGGGCGACGCACAGGAGACGTTGGCGGGACTTCGCGCGGCGTTGCCGGCCACCGGGGAGCTGGTGCTGGAGTCGACCCCCAATGGGGCCGACGGTTGCTTTTTCGAGGAATGGCAAAGGGCGGTGACCGTGGCTGGGGGAGAGAACCTGGTCGGGCATTTTTTCCCGTGGTGGTGGGAGCCGGAATATGCCACCGAGGAAGTGGGGGAAGCAGACTGGACGGACGAGGAGCGCGAACTTGTCGCGAACCATGGACTGAGCGGCCGCCAGATCGGCTTCCGACGGCGCATGGAGGCAGGATTTCGCGGGCTGGCGCGTCAGGAGTATGCCGAGGACGCAGACGCGTGTTTTCTCGCCAGCGGTGCCTGCGTTTTTGATCTGGCAATGCTGGATGCGAGGCTTAAGTCTCTGGACGAAGCTCCGATCCGTCGGGACGGCGGAGAGTTTCTGGTGTGGAATCCGCCGGTTTCCGGGCACGGCTATCTGGTGGCGGTGGATCCGTCGGGCGGCGGTTCGGAAGGAGACTATTCGGCCGCCCAGGTGCTCGATATGGCGACCGGCCTGCAGTGCGCCGAGCTGCAGGCCAGACTGGGGACGCTCGAGTTGGCCCAGCGTATCGCCGAGCTGGGGCACGAGTACGGCACCGCCTGGCTGGTTGTCGAACGCAACAATCACGGCTCCGGGGTGCTGGCGTATCTGAAGAGCGTCTGCCGCTATCCGCGAGTGCTTGAGCAGGAGGGACAAGAGGGCTGGCTGACTTCCTCGCTGTCGCGTCCGGCAGTGATCGGGAAGCTGGCGGCGGCGCTGGTGGAGAAGCCTAATATTTTCCAAAGCCGCCGGCTCTTGAAGGAGTGCCGGAGCTTTGTGCGGCTTCGCAACGGACGGACTGGCGCCCAGTCCGGTGCGCACGACGACTGTGTGATGGCAATGGCGATCGCTCTGAGCGCACGGGAGGAGTTGCTGATCAAAGGAAAAGTATCGCGCCCAAACGGAGAATGGAGTTAGAATCGTGGCACTCTTCCCCAGCATTGCAGCTCGGTAACGGATTTACTTCTTGGAGGCGGATTGGCGGTCACCGCGGTCCAACAGGTTCGCCGGATGCGCGGCGGCGCACAGAGCCATTTGATGCTCGGCGCCGACGACAACCTGTACGTTGTGAAGTTCCAGAACAATCCACAGCATCTGCGGGTGCTGGCGAACGAACTGTTGGCGACTCGGTTGGCAGAAGCGGTGGGATTAACAGTGCCAAGATGCGAAGTGATCGAGGTCAGCGCGTGGCTGATCGAGAACACCGGTGAACTGGACATGGAGCTGGGACGCGGGCGGGAGCGATGCCGCCCGGGCCTGCAGTTCGGCTCACGGTTCGTCGGCGGACTCATGCCCGGGCAGGTGACGGATTATCTGCCCGAAGAGATGCTGCTCGAGGTGCGGAACTTGAACGAGTTCGCAGGGATCCTAGCGCTCGACAAATGGACGGGGAACGCAAACGGACGGCAGGCGGTTTTCTCGAAGCGGAGCCGAGAGCGGCGGTACGTTGCTACCTTCATCGACCAGGGTTACTGCTTCAACGCCGGGGAGTGGAGGTTCGCCGACGCGCCGCTTCGTGGCATCTTCGGCCGGAACGCGGTCTATCACGCGGTGTCCGGATGGGGAAGCTTTGAACCCTGGCTGGGCCGGATCGAAACGATCCCGCCGGAAAAAATATGGTCCATTGCCGAGACAATACCGCCGGAATGGTACAGCGGCGAACTCGAGGCGCTTGAACGACTCGTGGAAATACTCATCCTACGCCGCGGGCGAGTGCGGGAATTGATCGAAGAGTTTCGGGAAAGCGATCGGAGGCCGTTTCCAAAATGGACGGACCCCGGGCAAATGATGAGAGACTCCGGCGTCTTTGCGCCGGTGTGGCCAGAGAATAGAGCGAGCAGATTGATTATGTAGCCAATCCGCTCAAGGGAGCATAAACTGGCGGTCGAAGTTAGGTCGAGCTGAATGCCGGGTTTGCGACAATGCGAGTTTTTTCTCATTCAATATCGTGCTGACCCGGCACGGAGTGAGTGCGTAAACATTGGAGTCCTGCTGCGCGAGACGGTGTCGCCAGAGAGCCGAGGTGCAGGCGAAACGCGAGTGCTTTTCACCCGTGATTGGCGGCGCGTGCGATGCTTCGACCCGGACGCTGACATTACAAGGCTGGAACTGTTGGAAGCGGACATTAAAAACGCGTTAGAAAGAAGAGAAGAGGATGCCAGACCGTTCGTCGAGGTGATGATCAATTCGTGGTCCAACGATTTGACGCTGACCCGTTCCACCGCTTGCACGGCCGAAAATCTTTCAACCAAATTAGACAGTCTGATGCAAATATTTGTGTATCCGCGAAAACGGGAGCCTACCTCGCGCAAGAGCAGACGGCAGATGATCTACGAAGCGATGCGGACGCAGTTCGAGCGTGCCGGGGTTTGGGAACTGATGTGGAAGCGAATACCCGTAACAAATTTCATCGGCCGAGCCGACAATCTGAGAATCGATTGCGGATACAAAAACGGTCGAATTCGGATGTTCCATGCTGTCCCGCTCGACGATCTGGACCCCGCCAAGGTGCTGGCATTTACCTCGGCAGAGTTGGCTGTTGGAGTAAAGCGAAGGGAAGGTTTGGAGCTTGAGTTGATCGCAGTCGTCGATCCGCTTCGTCGCAACGAAGCGGATGGAACGCTTGAGTTGAATGAAGACCAGTTTTCCATTTACAACGCGGGCAAGACAATAATGGAGCAAAATCGGATTCAGGTGATTACGACGCTGTCCCTGCCGGAGATGGCCAAGGCGGCGCGACGTGATTTAAGGGTCTAAAAGCAAGGCTGGGTAGGAGAGTGTACGAGGCATGGCGAATACGCCATGCCTTTTCTTTTGGCCGAATGTGCTGGGGGAGCTGTGAATTATTCCAAAGAGCAATGCAAGGGTGCGGGAAAGGACCGGTACTCCGAGTGAACGCAGCAGAGTCGATTCAAAGCTTATGGAAGCGGTGGACGAGGACGGTCGAGGCGGCCGCGGATGCTGTCCCAGCGACCGGTGCGATGGTTCCAAGGAAGACGGTTGCGCTGCCCTCGATCCTGGGCCCCTACCAGGCTCCGGCGAACCTCTTGCCCAAGCCGACGCCGGTGAACTTGCGGCGTTTCGCGGAGACGCCGCTGGTACGCCGGGCGATCAACGTGATCAAGGACCGTATCGCCAGCCTGGATTGGCAGGTCAAACTCAAGCGCGGTTATTCGCCGGCGACAGTGACCAATTCCGACGAGCGGAGCGCGATTCTTCGCCAGACGTTGGAGGGGCCAAACTCTGGAGACTCGTTCCGCACGTTGATCGAGCAGGTGCTCGAGGACGCGCTGGTGGGCGGGTACGGCGCGATCGAGATGGAGCTCACCGGCGACCCGCAGCGGCCCTTCGAGCTGTGGCCGGTGGACGGGGCGACGATCAAGATCAACGCCAAGTGGGACGGCAGCCCCTCGACTCCGCGCTATGCCCAGGCCACCGGACTGGCCATGGGCCAGATAACACCGCTGGGCGGCGATTCGCTGGCCGGAAAGACCCCGGGGCTGATTCCGCTGCTCGACGACGAACTGATCTACATCCGGCTCAATCCGCGCAGCTACACGCCGTTTGGTCTCGGCCCGCTCGAGGTCGCCTTCGAGACAGTGAACAGCTTTCTCGGCGCTCATCGCTTTGCCGGCAAGCTGGCGAGCAATTCGGTGGTGCAGTACGCGCTGTGGTTGAACGAGACCAGCCCGGCGCAGCACGAGAGGCTCATTCGCTGGTGGCAGGACGAGATCGAAGGCACCGGGCGAGTCCCGTTGATCTCGAGCGAGCAGAAGCCAGAGGTGCTGCGCTTTGCCGCCGGCACCGACGCGGATCTGCGGCTGAACTGGCAGGAGTTCCTCATCCGCATGGTGGGCAATGCCTTTTCCCTGCCGCCGATGCTGCTTGGGCTGGAGCGCGACGTCAACCAATCGACCGCGACCGAGCAGGCCGACGAGGCGTTTCGCAGCGCGGTGGTGCCGCTGGCTAAGCTGGTCGCCGAACACTTTACCCGCGATCTCTTCGCCAAGAAGCTGGGCTGGCCGGAGTTCGAGTTCGTCTTCAACGAGCTCGACGCCCGCGATGAGATGACCGAGGTCGAGATGCAGACCGCGCTGCTCACCGCCGGTGTACTGACGGTCAACGAGGTGCGGGCCATGCGCGGACTGGGGCCGCTGCCGGAACCGGTCAGCGCCCCGGCGCCGTCGGTTGAGATCACCAGGCAGGAGGAGGTGGAGGAGAAGACGGCGGCGGTGCTGAACATCGAGTGAAAACCGTGGAGTGAGCGACAACATCTGGAGCGGGGAGAAACATGATACTGGAAGCAATGGCAGTAACGATGCCTCGGGTGGCGGGGCATCCGAACAGGATTCCCTTTGAGGGCATCCTGACGGTGGTCGATGCAGTCAGCGACCGCGCTCCATCGGGAGCGCGAGGTCACCGGGTGATCCTCACCCGGGCGGCCGCGATGGCGGCGCTGCCCTCGCTGTTGGGCATGGCGGTGGACTACCGGCCCGGATGGGACGGGCACGACGCTCGCCGGAAGTGCGGCATTCTCACCCAGGCGGATATTGAAGGCGCGAAACTCTGCGTGAGCGGTTATCTCTTCGGGCGGGATTTTCCTGAGGTCGAGGAGCAGATGCGCAAGGGGCTACCGGGCAGCATGGGGATGTCCTATGAACTCGCTGACGCCCATGTTGCCGATATGCGGGCATCGGTGTGGACGCTGACCCGGGCGACGTTCACCGGGGCCGCGATCCTGCTTCGCGACAAGGCGGCGTATCAGCAGACGTCGTTCCGGCTGAGAAAAGCAGCCCCGGCGGCGGAATTGCTCGCGGGCCGGGGAAGGGTCCGCGCGGCGTAATGCATTCTTTAGCACGAGCAAAAGGAACAGGGGAGGATGTGGCATGGAACTGGAGACAGTAGCGGGAAATGTGGAAACAAGCGCAACGCTGGCCGAGGGCGTTGTACAACTGACGGCGGCAGCGGCACAACTGGAGCGGGCGGCAGCCGCGATCGAGGCCCGCTTTTCGGCTGGAGTTGGATCGGCAGGCGGCGACGTCGCGAAAGTGGTCGCCACCGTCGAGACGGACTCCTCGGCGCGTCTTGGTGAACTTGAGGCGAAGTTGCAAGCCGCCGAGCTGAAGATCGCGGAACTGCGTGCCCAAGGGAACGGCCCGGTCGCAGCAGGACGCAAGACTCTGCCTGTCTCCGCGGCGCACCTGCTGGCGAAGCATGGCCTCGACACTCTCGACCAGGTCAACGGTGGAGCGCTCGATGCAGCGCTCCAGGGGCTGAGCCTCGAGCAGCGAATCGCCGTCAAGTCGCAGTTGATGCGCGCCGGGTTGCTGGGCTAGAGCGCCCATTTCGCAAGAACCTCCGGGCTCCATTTCGGCCGAGATCATCCGTGCCGGATATGGGGCCCTTCCTTTTGTAACCGTGGCAGCGACGTTTGCTACACAACCCGAACGAGCCTGGCACCAGGCGGAAAGAAGCTATGAACGCAAACTTTTTCGACATCCATGCGACCGCAGACTACATCGGGCCCGGCGCGATCGAAGTGCCGTTCTATCAAACCGAAATCACCGATATTTGCCAGAGGCGCGGCATCTTCGGGCAACGGATCAAGCAGGTCCCGGCGACCGGCCATCCGTCCCGTTTCTTCGAAGAGACGGCCATTCCCAACCCGGGCACCTCGGGCTTCGTGAATCCACGGGCCATTGCCGCACCGACAGTAAGCCCAACCCGGGTCGAGCGCAGCGTGCCGTTAAAGGCCATCGTCGCGCAGATCAACTACAACCTGTTTGATATTGAACTGGGCAACCAACAGAAGCAGTTCGCCTACCTGCAGGCCAAGGACCTGGTTGACACCGTTGAGGGCGTGCTCAACACTCACGACGTTGCTTTGTGGAACGGCAATGACACCTCGCTCTCGACGCCGGTCACGCTGCAGTACTTCGGCGCGATCGGGCAGATTCAGGCCGGCGGCCTGACGACCACCATCGGAACCACGGCGAGCATCGTAGATGGCCTTAAATCGGCGGTTGCGCAGATGGTGGCCAACACCAGCTATCGCAACCGCCCGACGGCCATCTACGCCAACCCGGTACTGCTCGATCTGATCGACCGGGAGATGAAGACCGAATTCAACGTGGTCTTGTCGACGGTTGAGGTAACGGGCGGCGTCCGGGTCAAGGCGCTCTCGACGCAGGCCGGCGAATTGCCGCTGATTCCGGAGTGGGCGCTGCCCTACACCGGCACGCCGGGTTCGGGAACGGCGGTGCTGCCCGCTTACATCGTCACCGAGGACATGATCGAGTACCACTGGCTCAGCGACCCTTCGCCACGGATCTTCCAGCTTGGCGTCCCTGGTTCGCTCGCCTCACAGTATGTCGCGGTCAAATTCGGCGGCGTGGTAGTGAAGGGCGCCAACTACGCGCACTACCAGGTGCTGGTCGACCGCTAGAACTCAACTTCCTGGACGCCGTGCTCCTGGCGAGAGCGCGGAGGGGACAAGGCCAGTCCGGCATTGGGCTGGCCTTCCTTTTAATTCGACACGCAGCAAGCAGTTCAGAGAGCGAGCATGGGATACCTACAGCCAACGGACTATGTAAACTTTGGCCTCGACCCGGCCATGACGGACGACTGGGTGACCGCAGCCTCGGCGCTGATGGAGTCATACTGTCGCCGGGCGAGCCTGAATCCGACGCAATATGTGGAGCGAATGCGGCTGAACGAAGGCGCGCAGACGGTGAGGCTGAGCTACCTGCCGCTGACGGCGATCGCTCCGGCCACCTCGCCGTTGGTGAGCATCAACGCCCGCTATGCGCGGCCCCGTCGCGGCGACCTGGTCTACCCGATCCAGTCGGAGATCGCCTGGGCCTTCGGTTTACCCGGCGCGTGGACGGCCCTCGACCCAACGACCGTTGATTGGGTCTTCGACACCGGAGAGCTGATCTTCCCGATGAACATCCTGGGGCTGCCTTACAACGAGGTCGCCGTTACCTACACGGCCGGCCTCGCGACCATCGGCAACGATGTGATGTCGGCCTGCGCGCAGATAGTAAAGAACATGCAGGCGACGCCGTCGCTGAATGTGAAGTCGTCACGGTTGGACACATTGCAGCTCGAGTACTTTTCCAACTCGTTGATCGACTCTCAGGTAGCCGCGCTGCTTCGGCCTTACATTGCAAATCGCCTGGGTTAGGCAGATGCCGATAAAAAGCGCGAAAGCAGCCGGCACAGAGAGGAAAACATGAGCGCGGACCTGAGTGTTCGAAACTATAGCCCGATCGCGCAGCGCGCCGCGGATACGCTCCTGCGCTCGCTGGGCGGATTTTCCGTGTCGCTGCAGATACCGGCGGTCTCCGCCGGCGGCGATGCGGCGGAGATAGGCATCACGACGCAAACCTATCAACAGCTTCCCTTGAGCCCGGCGATCTTTCGTAAGGTGCGAGTTCCGTTGAGCGAAGGTGTGCCGGAAAAATACGAGCTGATGGTTTCGGCCTCGGCGATCGAGGCGCAGGTGGGCGCTCTGCAATTGAGCTCGGCAGATGCCCTGTTTGCCCAGGCCGCCGGAGTCTCGGTCAACGGAAAGTCGTTCCTGATCGAGGCGATCGCCGCGCCCGAGGCTTTTGGCCAGGCCTATTTGTATCGTCTGCAGTTACGTGAAGCTCTGCCGCAGGACATTTGAGGGACCTATGCAGAACGCGAAGGACACGTTTTACGTCACCTTGCGCAATCGACTTGCTACGCTGAACCCTAACCGCACGATGCTGCTGCGCGGCGTGCAGCGGCCGGGCATCCTGGTCGAAGAGGCCGAGGCGGTCGTGCCCATGCTGCCTTCCGACGTCTTCGTCTTGCGTTGGACTGCCCTGAGCACCGACATTAATCTTCCCCTGGTGCTGGCGCGGCTCGATTGCGAGATCCTCTACACCACCGGCGGCACGCAGGCTGCCTCGGGACTCGACCGCGGCCGGGCGCTCGAAGAGATGGACGCCGAGGTCCTTGGCCTGTTGTCGCCAAACTGCGCGCCAAAGATGAACTACACGCAGACGCCGCCGGTGCAACTGAATACACCCGTCTTCTGGAGCGCCGCCGACTTCACCCCTGCGGTCACGTTGCGCGACCGTTTGTCGCGAAGCGCCCAGGTCACTGTCTTTGCATACCAGGAGCCGGGAGAGCTATGAGCACAGCCGCGGTTACATATACGACTCCGACGACCCCAATCACGCGAAGAGTGCGCGCGTATTTTGCGCCGGTAAATCGCGCCTCGGAAACGCCCACGGTCTTCGACCCGTCTGTGAACGGATCGTTCAGCCTTGACGCTCCCCCGGCGCCGTGGATCGACCTCGGCTGGATCACGAATCTTTCACGCAAGTCAGCGAGCACCATCAACGTTCTCAATGCAGGCAGCCCGGCCGCTCCGCAGGTGCAGATGCGCGAGTTGCTTGGCGCGACGGTATCTTTCCGCTTTCTCACCTGGCGAAAGCTCTCGATGGCATTGTCGGCAGGTTCGGAGCACATGAACCTGCTCGCGCCGGCCGCTGGCGCGGCCGCCAATGGCTCGGGCAGCAAAGGGGCGGCGGCAGTGGCTTTGGCGGCCGGCTCGACTGCGACCTCACTCAATATCGCCTCCGCGAGCTTGCCGAGCTTCCAGGCTGGTCAGATGGTGGTAGTAGATGCCGACTATGCAGGTCAGACCGGTTATGTCGGCAGCGGCGTGAGCGCAGCGTATGTGAATAGCCCTGCCAGCGTGAACAACGATCCAGATTATGTCCGCAGAGTCAGCTTCAATGTGGCGCTGGTCTGCGCAGTTACCTCGACCGGTCTTACCCTTGCGCAACCTTTGTTGGCTGGTGTTCCAGCGAGCAACATGAAGGTCCAAGTGATCAGAGGATTCGTGGACCGCGAGGGCGGCTCGTTTTTTCAGGAGTGGTCCGCGCTGCTGGTGATGCCGGGTGAACAAGGGGAACGAATCCTCTACTACTACCCGCGTCTACAGCCGACTGGCGGCGCTCAGGAAGAGAGTGAGACATTGCTCGCGCCGCTCGAATGGGTAACGCTGAACGCAAGCTTCCGCGCGCTACCTGTCATCGATGCCAATGATGGCGAGCAGGTGCTGTGCTTCCGCAGCTTCCTGCCCAGCCCCATGACCTTGATCTAGCACCAAGGAGTTCATCTTGAAGGTCACGATAGATAATCTGGATGGCAACGGGGCAATCGACTACTCGGGCACGCTTTCCACCGAGCAACCAATCACGATCGAGCGAAAGTTAAATGAGCCGTCGATCTGCACTTTCGGGCTGGTAACGGCCAGCACAAGTCTCATCGCGCCACTGCGAAATGGCAGGGTGATTGTTACAGATAATAACGGCATCGTCCTGTTTACGGGATATCTCGCCACCGAGCCGGCACGCGAGTTGGCCGGAGCGGGGACGACTGGCGCAATTTATCTCTTGCTGGCAACTGCGGTTAGCGATGAAGTGCTGCTCGACTGGCAAACTGTGCCGCAGACCCCCGCCACTGCCGGCCAGACCGTCGGGCGACTGCTGACAACCCTGACCTCGCGGGTCGATGCCACGCGTCTCGCGATACAGACCAACGGAGCTCCCGCCCAACTAGGCTACTTCATGCCCGATGCGGGCCAGAGCTGGTCGCAGAATGCCGCCACGCTGGCATCGATGGCACGCTCCTCCTACGTTGCGGTTTCGGGCACGGTCACCCTCGCACCCATTGGCAACGTTACCCACACGTTAAGCGAAACAGCGGGTACGCTCCAGGTCTCCGCCTTGCAGGCATCAATGGTGAAAACGCTCGCCAATGACGTCACAGTGTGCGGCGCCGAAGAGCCGGCCGCGTACGTAACCGAAATATTTCAGGGCGACGGCACGACCGTCCTCTTTACGCTTACGAGATTTCCCTACTTTCCGACCGCATCACACTCTAAGCCGCTCGTCGATCTCTTTCAGGGGCCAAGCATCAATCCCGTGCTCTGGCAGGTGAACGACCCGGGCTCGCACATTAGCCTGACCTCCGCTGGCCTCACCTTCAACGGGGGCAACGGAGTGGACGGCGATACAACCGTGATCGCCATCGACCAGCTTGAAGTGGGCGGAGCCTTGGTAATTGAGGCTGGCGGCGTGCAGTTCGGCGCGGCCACCACTGGGGTTCTATGCGGACTGTACGAGGGCGCCGTCAATGTGGGCAGCTGCTTCGCCGGATTTCAGGTGCAGCAGGTTTCCGGCGCAACCGTCGTCGGCCCTATGCTGCAGGGTGTCGCCGCAGGCACGACCTTCGCTCCGATTGCAGGGCATCTCTACACGTTGCGCATTCGGACGTACTGCAAAGAAGTCCAACGCGTTCTCGCCGCATACTATGGCATCGGCGACAGCGGCGAGGTCAGCTATGGCGGTAGCGCCGTTGCATCCAGCGCCAATGTGGTCATGGAGGTGCAGGACACGACCTTCGGCGCGACCGACGTTTCTACCGTGCTCTACGACGGCTCGCTGGCGACAGCGCCGGCGCTTGCAACCTTCGCACCGATCAATAGCACCAACCTCGTCGGCAGCATTGCCAACATCACGGTCACTGAGGCGGGAGCGGTCTGGGTGACGAGTCAGGACCCCGGCGGGACCGTCTTCACGCGCAGACTGGGCCTTGCGACACAAGGCTCCGACGCTCGGATTGAGCGAACGGGTGCGCTCCGCTTTTATGCAACTGCGGTGCCGGCGGCGAATGAGACCATCACGGTTACATATCGGACGGTTCATCGTTCGGTCGCGCGCCTGGCCAGCGCCGCTAGCATTGCCGCGGAGGGTAACGCGTCCATTCCGGGTACGGCAACATGGACCGGAAGCGTGGTGAGTCCCGCCGCGCGCAGCTCTGCCGATTGCGAGAACGCTGCGTTCACCATACTTGCCCTGGCCACCAGTCGCGCCGCCGCCTGGTCAGGAAGATATACAGGGTTCAACTTGCAGTCGCCGCAAGACATCTGGCCCGGCGACGTCTTGGCTGTCAACGCGGTCTCGACCGGAGTCAATGCGAATCTTGTGGTCCGCGCGGTCACAGTCGAGGCCGGCCATTCAACCCCCGACCTGACGAAGTACACCATCTCTTTTGCCAACGACTGGGCAGAGGCGCTTTCGATCAGGCTCTCCAAGACAGTGCCGAAAGACACATGGCTGCCGCAACAGGCAGAGACGGCGGTCACTGTACTGTCGAATCTGGCTGCGCTCACAATATCGTCCGTAACCGGATCGGCGATTCAAATCGCGGCCGGCGTCACCCCGCCAGCCGGAGGCGGATTCGAGGTCCGGAGACGAGATTGGTACTTCGCTCCCGGAAACGACGCCGATCTGGTGCTGCGCAGCCCGATAGCAAACTTCACCATCCCGCGCGAGGCGGCTATTGAACAGTACTTCATCCGGCAATATGACGCTTCGACGCCACCGAATTACTCGCGCTTCTCAAGCGCCGTGTTTATCAATGTTCCTTTGTAACCGTGACGATGGCAAATTGATCGATTCAGTCAGCGGGGAAAGGATACGCAGACGATATGACTGATTTTGAAGCATCTGTGCTTACCGATCTTTCGCTGGTCAAGAGCGATATGGCGGTTCTCAAGAACCAGATGGCATCGCTGATGGGAGCGGGTCAACCGGGAAGGCTCTACGCGCTGGAAGAACGCCTGGACCAGCATGAACGCGGGATCCAGCACACCAAGGGAGCGATTGCCGCTATCGGCGTCATCTTCACGCTGCTGGAATTTGCAGTGCGATACATACGTGAGCACTAGAGAGGATTGAGATGACAATTCAGGGGCGTGGAGAGATTCTCGCCATAGCGATACCGTCGGTTCTGCTCGCCGCCTTTCTGGTCTTTGCCGGCTATGGTTGGATCCAGGAACATGATGCACGGGTCAAAGCGGAGGCGCAGACCGGCCAACAGCAGAAGCAGATCGACGGATTGAAACAACAACAGACAGACGCTCAAAACGCGCTCAACGATAAGTTGGCCGCACTCGAGCGATCGCGGGAGACACCTGCGACGGCCACCCAGATGGTCAGGGATGCAAGCACCCTTCTGCCCAATCTTCCGGTGCCGTTACAAGTGCAGGCGGCGCCGAAGGACCCGTCGCTGCCCGATGCCCCCGCGACCCAGACTGTGGTCATCCCTGAGGCCGATTTCAAAAGTATCCGTGATGCGCAGGTCACTTGCGAAGAGAATGCCGCGAAGCTGGCTACCTGCCAGACGCTGGGTGAGGAGAGCAAGCAGCAGCTCCAACTCACCGCACAGCAGCGCGACGAATGGAAGACCGCTGCCAAGGGGGGTTCCATTTGGCATCGCGCGCTGAGCGCGGCGAAATGGTTTGGCGTGGGGGCGGGCGTCGGAGCCGGCTTTTACGCCGCGACCCATCACAAATAATCCACCCGATCCAGAAAGGAGCCATTGTGGACAACTGGAGCCGCCCATTTTTTCGTTCGATGTTGTCCGAGTCGGACGGCAGCGTTTCAAGTTCGCGCTTCTGCATCGTGCTGGTCGTCGTCTTCTCACTGGGCTGGGTGACAGGCCTGGTCGTCCATGACAAGAAGCTGCCCGACCTGGGCGCCGTCGGCGGCTATGTGACGCTGGTCTGCGGCTCGCTCTATGCCATCAATCGAGGCGCGGCGATCCTCGATCGCAAAGCCCAATCCACTACCACCAACAACTAGCGGTGACAGAAGCAAACAGGAGGAAGACATGGAATTCGGAATTGGTTTTGTGCTTGGGGGAGTCTCGACCGGTATGTATGACCGTTGGCAACTGGGGCAATATCGTAAAGGCGATTCAGTCCCTGGCGGCCAAAGCGCAAGACGCGATTGGCGCCAAACTGACAAAGCTCAAATAGCAACGCTATCGCCGGAGAACCTGCCGCGATAAAGGCCGCCGGGCGGCAAACGTGCCCATATAATCACAAAATGGATGCGCAACCGCTCGTCGGCGTCGTCATGGGCAGCAAGAGCGACTATGAAGTCCTGAAACCTGCCGCCGATCTGCTCAAGGAGTTTCTAGTCCCACACGAAGTACGCATCGTCTCCGCGCATCGCACGCCCGATTGGCTCTTCCAATATGCCGAGGAAGCCGAGGACCGTGGTCTGCGCGTCATCATCGCCGGAGCCGGCGGCGCCGCGCACTTGCCCGGAATGCTCGCGGCGAAGACGTTGATCCCAGTGCTCGGCGTTCCGGTACCGGCCACGATGCTGAACGGCGTTGATTCCCTGCTTTCAATCGTACAGATGCCGAAGGGAGTTCCGGTCGGCACGTTCGCGATCGGTAAGCCAGGTGCGGCTAATGCAGCGCTCTTTGCTGCTCAAATCCTCGGACTGCACGACCTGGAGCTGCGGGGCCGCCTAAAAGCCTGGCGCACTTCGCGGCGCGACGAAGTGCTAGCTGAAGAGCTTCCGCAATGAGCGCTATCCTTCCCGGCGCAACGATTGGAATTTTGGGCGGCGGCCAACTGGGGCGCATGACCGCCATGGCCGCTCGTTCGCTGGGCTACCGCATTCATGTGATGGACCCCGATCCCTCATGCCCCGCGCGCTTCGTGGTCGACGCTTGCTTCGAGGGCGACTGGGACGATGTACATGCCGCGGCCGATCTTGCGCGCGGCAGCGATGTGGTCACGCTCGAAATCGAACAGGTCTCTCTTGCGTGCCTCGACGCTGCTGCACAATATGCTCCGGTACGTCCCGGCCGTGCACTGATGCAGATCATTCAGGACCGCATCCTCCAGAAGGACTGGCTGCGCGATCACGGCTTCCCGGTTGGTAGGTATCGCGCTATTCAAACCCAGGCCGATCTGCAAGAAGCGGCATTAGCCTTAGGTGGTCGCTGTTTTGTCAAGACCGCGCGCGGCGGATACGACGGGCGCGGCCAGGCCAAAATCGGTTTCGAAGGCCGTCTCGGTGAGATCGATGCGGAAGTCCGAGAAGCATGGCTGGCGCTGGGCGAAGGTCCCTGCGTCGCCGAGTTGGCGCTTGACCTGGAGAAAGAAATATCGGTCATGGTGGCCCGCACGCCCAGCGGAGCGATCAAGAGCTTCCCTTCCGCCGCAAATCATCATGAAAATCAAATCCTCGTCTGGAGCGTGATTCCCTCATCAATCCCTTCGGACCTAGAAGAGCGCGCCCAGCACCTCGCATTGCGATTGGCCGATGAATTGGGCCTTGAGGGCCTGCTCGCGGTTGAGATGTTCCTAACTAAAGAGGGATCACTGCTGATCAACGAACTTGCCCCGCGCCCGCACAACAGCTACCACGCAAGCGAACGCGCCTGCGTTACCAGCCAATTCGAGCAAGCGGTGCGCGCCGTCTGCGATCTGCCGCTAGGCGACGTCAGCGTGGTGCAGCCAGCTGCAATCGCCAACCTGCTCGGCGATGTTTGGCTTAAGGGGAATCCGCGGTTCGATTTGGTGCTTGGCGTGCCAGGAGTTCGCCTGCACCTCTATGAAAAACACCAGCCGCGTAAGGGCCGAAAAATGGGCCATTTGTCGGCTGTGGGGGCCACGCCCGACGAGGCAATCGCTCGAGTGCTCGAGGCGGAGCAACTTCTGTAACAATAACTGCTACACAAAACAAGAGGTAGGCAAAGCGCCGCCTCTTGTCACAGTAGCTGATACTTTATCCGATATCCTCGTTCCAGTTCTCCAGGTATTTCTTTACTTCCTGCATGAACTTGCCGGCATCGGCGCCGTCGACGATGCGGTGATCGAAGCCAAGCGTCAGGCGAATAATGCTCCGGACGGCGATCGAGTCCGAGCCGCTTTCGTCGGTGATCACCGTCGGCTCCTTGAAGAGGCCGCCGACACCCAGGATCGCGCTCTCCGGTTGATTGATGATCGGCGTGCCAAACTGTTCGCCAAAGATGCCGGGATTCGTGATAGTGAACGTACCGCCACCTACTTCCTCAGGCTTGAGCTTCTTGCCGCGCGCGCGTTCGGCGAGATCGACGATTGCTCGTGCGACGCCGAGGAAGCTCTTGTCCTCTGCTTCTTTGATGACCGGGACGATTAAACCCCAATCCAATGCGACCGCGATGCCGATGTTGACGTTCTTGTGATACCGGATGGCGTCGCCTTCCATGCTCGCGTTGACAATCGGCATCTTGCGCAGCGTGTTGATCACAGCGCGAGTAATAAACGGCATGTAGGTCAGCTTCACGCCATTCCGTTGCTCGTACTTGCTCTTCTCCTTTTCGCGGAGCTTGACGATCTTGGTCAGGTCGATCTTGAAGCAGGTATGCACATGTGGACTGGTGTGCTTCGACTCGACCATGCGCTGCGCGATGATCGAGCGCATGCGGCTGAGCGGCACCAGTTCACCGAGAACGACATTTGAGGGTGGGGCAGCTGGCGCAGGCTTTGGCGCCGCAGCAGCGGGAGCGACCGCAGGAGCAGGGCAGAACCGCGCTGCGCGATAGCGGCGAGGGCATCTTCCTTAGTGATGCGTCCGGCGGAGCCGGTTCCCTTCACCTTGCTCAGGTCGAGATTGTTCTCCTTGGCGATCTTACGCACCAGCGGTGAAGAGCGAACTCCGTCCGCGCCCACCGTCTCTTCGACCTCCGCCGCAACTGCAGGCGATGCGGGGACTGCGGCGGCCTTCGGTGCCTCCACTTTGGCAGCTGCGGTCGGTGCAGCCGCGGCGGGGGCAGTTGCTGCGCCAGCCGATCCGCCGATCACCGCGACGACCGTATTGATCTGAACAGTCGCGCCTTCCGCAACTTTGATCTCAGTAAGAGTGCCCGCCGTTGGCGAAGGAATCTCGGCGTCGACCTTGTCTGTCGAGATTTCAAATAGCGGTTCGTCCTGTGCAACAGTGTCGCCGACCTTCTTAAGCCACTTCGTGATGGTGCCTTCAAAAATCGACTCGCCCATCTGCGGCATCACCACTTCTATCGCCTTGCCTGTTGCAGGTGCGGTCGGCGCGGGCGAGGCGGAATCTGCAGTCTTCGGTGTCTCGGCCTTCGGGGCAGACGCGACTGGAGCCGGTGCTGCGCCAGCGCCATCTTCAGAGAGCACGGCAACGACAGTATTGATCTGGACGGTCGTGCCTTCGCCGACCTTGATCTCAGTCAGGGTGCCCGCGGCAGGCGACGGAATCTCGGCGTCGACCTTGTCGGTCGAAATCTCAAAGAGCGGCTCGTCGCGCTGCACCTGGTCGCCCGGCTTTTTCAGCCACTTGGTGATCGTTCCTTCAAAGATCGACTCGCCCATCTGGGGCATGATTACGTCAGTCGGCATTGGTTTCCCTTCCAGTTGTCAATCAGGCAAATGTTCACAAATTCGATTACGCCCGGCGGTTCCCTTGCATGTTTCGGGAGTGAACTGACGGCACCGACGCGGCAACCTTTCAGTCTACGCGAGAACTGTTTCTTCTTGTCCCCTGAGCCGTTTCAGCTCTTTCGGGATGCTCAATGGCGTGTCTTCGGGTGTCATTTGCGGGGTTTGAACTGGCGTCGTGCGAGCGGCATCGGGCTGCAGGTCGCTCACCAGGTCGTGGACGGACTCCCGCCACAACACCTGGTGCCCAAAGACTGAGCCGAAGTGGCGACCCACGGTGTTGCCTATCTGCTCCTGGGTTGGGACCACGTGGTTCGCGGTATCAATTTCGTTTTCGATGCTGGTTACGGCGCGATCAGAGATTCCGCAGGGCACGATTAGGTCAAAGTCTCGCAGATCGGTGGTCACATTGAGGGCAAATCCATGCGAGGTGATGCCACGCGAAATATGCACGCCGATTGCGGCGATCTTTTTCTCAGAGATAGACCCTCCGGGCACCGTCCAAACGCCGGTGCGCTTAGGAATTCGGTGGGTGACAATGCCATAGCTGGCGCAGGCGCGCATCAGGACTTCCTCCAGCTTGCGAACATAGTCGACGGCACCGAGACGCGGCGCAAAGCTGCGGAGATCGACGATCGGATAGCCGACTAGTTGGCCAGGGCCGTGGTAGGTAACGTCTCCGCCACGATTGATCTCGTGGACTTCGACTCCGCGACGAGCGAGGAATTCATCGCTGGCGAGGACGTTCTCGCGCTGCGAGTTTCGGCCGAGGGTGAGCACTGGCGGATGTTCGAGAAGCAGGAGCGTGTTCCCAATCCGCTGTTGATGCCGCAGCTCAACGAGTTGTTGCTGTAAAGCCAGAGCCTCCGCATAGGCAACTCGTCCGAGATGGAGGAGACTGAGAATCATGAAGTCGTCCGCGCAGGCTCATGGAGAACCTACGCGTTGATCGCCATCCCCTCCACGCTCCCAAATGCATCCAGCATTCCTTCCGAAAGCGTCGGATGCGCGTGAATCGTGAACATCAAGTCTTCCACGGTGGCTTCCATCTGCATCGCCACAACCGCTTCGGCGATCAACTCCGTCGCCTGCGGCCCGATAATGTGCACACCAAGAATTTCGCCATATTTCTTGTCCGCGACAACCTTAATGAATCCCTCATGCGAGCCGACGATCGAGGCCTTGGAGTTCGCCGTGAACGGGAACTTGCCGACCTTGACCTCGTGGCCTTTTTCTTTGGCCTGCGCCTCGGTGAGACCGACGCTGCCGATCTGCGGCTCCGTATAGGTGCATCCGGGGATGTGGTTGCGCTTGATAGGCCGGGCATATTTGCCGGCAATTCTTGCGATGGCCACCATACCGGCCATCGCGCCGACATGCGCAAGCTGCGGCAGTCCGCCAACGATATCGCCGATAGCGTAGATGCCCGGCTCTTCGGTCTGTTGCCACTCGTCGACCAGAACGAAGCCCCGTTCCGTCTTGATTTTGGTCTTCTCGATGCCGATCCCCTCAGTGCGCGGGCCGCGACCCACGGCGATCAGCACCTTTTCCGCTTCCTTCACGACCGGCTTGCCGTCGGAAGTGGAGTAAGTCACCTTAACTCCGGTCTCCGTCTTCTCGACCTTCTCGAACTTCGCCCCGGTGTTGCAATCGATGCCCCGCTTGCGGAAGTTGCGGTTAAGCTCCTTGCTGATCTCTTCATCCTCGACCGGAACAATACGCGGCAGATATTCGACGATGGTGATCTCGCTGCCAAAACTATTGAAGATCGAGCCGAACTCGACTCCCACGGCGCCCGCGCCGATGATGATCATCGACTTCGGTATCTCTGGAATCGACAGCATCTCAATGTTCGTCAGGACGCGGTCGTCCGCGGTCATGCCGGGAAACATCTTCGCGTCGGAGCCGGTAGCGAGCAGAATATTTTTCGCCTGAACGGACTGCTTCTTCCCGTCACTCTCAACGTCCACGGTGTGGATGCCGTCTTTGGCCGGGCCGGTCAGCTTGCCGTAGCCGGTGAAGGTGGTGACCTTGTTCTTCCGCATCAGGAAGTTGAGGCCTTTCACGTGCTTGGTGATGATGTCGTTCTTGCGCTGCAGCACGACCGGCCAGTTGATCTTGACCTCGCCCGAGACGTCGATGCCGTATTCCTTGGCGTGCTTGAAATGGTCGTAAACCTCGGCGTCAAAGAGCAGCGATTTGGTCGGAATACAGCCCCACAGAAGGCAAGTGCCGCCTAGCTTTTCATTGTCGTTGATCAACGCCGTCTTCAGGCCGTATTGCCCGGCGCGAATCGCCGCCGTATACCCGGCTGGGCCACCGCCGATAATTGCCACATCAAAAATTGTCTCTGCCAAGTGGAGCTCCGTTCTGGGATGTCTATGGTTAGATGAATAGGCTGGCCACGGGATTCCGACCCGGAATTGCCAAACATTTTAGTTTACGCGACGGCGACCAGACGACTGCCCTTGGAGGGCGGGTCTAAGTGCGAGACGACCCAGCGGGCGAGTCGGGTTAACCCAGCGCCTTCGCCGCATCCTTCGCAAAGTAAGTTGCAATAAACCCAGCCCCCGCGCGCCGAATCGACAACAGCGACTCCAGCATCGCCCGCTGCGGCTCCAGCCAACCGCGAGCAAAGGCCGCCTGCAACATTGAATACTCCCCTGAAACCTGGTAAGCGCCGATCGGAACATCGAAGCGTTCGCGTGCGGCGTGGATCACATCGAGATACGGCATCGCCGGCTTCATCAGGATCATGTCGGCGCCCTCGACGAGGTCAAGCTCGATCTCGCGCATGGCCTCGCGAAGGTTCGCGCCGTCCATCTGATAGCTGCGCCGGTCGCCAAACTGGGGCGCCGAATCGGCCGCCTCGCGGAACGGCCCGTAAAAGGCCGAGCTGAACTTCGAGGCATAGGAAAGGATCGGCGTCTGCTCAAATCCGTTGTCGTCGAGCTCATCGCGAATGGCCGATACGCGACCATCCATCATGTCAGAGGGAGCAACAATGTCAGCGCCTGCGGCGGCGAGGGAGCGAGCGGTCCGGGCCAACAGCTCCGAGCTGGAGTCATTTTCAATCTCGTAATCCTCGGCCGCGCCTTCTGTCTGCTTCACAATACCGCAATGACCGTGCGAGGTGTATTCGCAAAGACAGACGTCGGCGATCATCACCAGGCTGTCAAGACCACGCTCGCGCTTCAACGCCCGGATTCCCTGCTGGACAATCCCGTCGTCTGCCCAGGCGCCGCTGGCCTGCTCGTCTTTCTCCGCAGGAAGCCCAAAGAGCAGCAAGCCGCCAACTCCGAGTGAGGCCGCCTCGCTCGCCTCCTTTACTGTCTCATCGATCGAAAGATTGAAAACTCCGGGCATAGAGCCGATCTCGCGCCGGACTCCCTCCCCGGGGCACAAAAAGAGCGGATAGATCAGCGCGCCTGGTTCGAGCCGCGTCTCGCGGACAAGCGACCGAAGAGCCTCGGTGCGGCGAAGCCGTCGCATGCGAGTTGCAGGGAATTCCATACCGCCATTCTACCGGGATCACGCTTGGGCTCTTGCCGGAGCACCGTCCAGGCTGCCAAATCGCCCGTCGAAATTCCTGTATATTCAGGGAGAATGGCAACAAACGTTCAGATTTCAGCAAAGGGCGGCGAGAAGCCGGCTGCTCGCTCTTCCTCTCTCGGTTATGCCGCGCTGGCCCTCGGTTGGCTAATCCCCGGCGCCGGTCATGTGTTGGTCAAGCGCCCGGTTCGCGGCCTGCTCCTTTTCCTCTCTATTACGTCAATGTTCGTGCTCGGCGTCGCGATGCAGGGCAAGCTCTACACTCCCAATGCCGGGGAGATCCTCAACATTCTCGGATTTATCGGGGACCTCGGAGCCGGTCTGTTATACATCGTTGCCCGCGCGCTTGACTTCGGGCATAATCCGGTGCAGATTGCCACGGCAGACTATGGCACAAAGTTTGCGGTCGTCGCCGGCCTTTTGAACTTCATCGCCGCTATCGATGCCCACAACATCGGGATCGGCAGGAAGTCATGAACTTCGCTCCCTCTCATTTTGCCGCAGTGCTGCTCTTTGCTGCTTTTGCTTCGGTTGTCTTCGGGATCACCCAGCGCTCGACCACGCAGGCGATGGTGAAATACGGCCTTTACTGCTTTGTCCTCTTTGTCGCCGCAGTAATCGGCGCGGGATGGCTGATGTGGCTGGTGCGACGCTAGATTCCGCAGACGAAGTGAAACGAAGCAATTTGAGCAGTGATGCCCGAAGAGATCCAGGAACGGCCAAAGCGGGTGGTGGTTTGCGGACGCGATGAGCACATTGCCCGCCGCGTCGAAGAAGTGCTTTCCAACATCCAAATGGAACGAGTCGCCGACCTTCCAGCACTGTTGCGTGCGATCGAGTCCCGATCAGCCGACGTGGTGCTGACCAGCCGGGAAAGCTCCGGAAGAGAAAGCGTCGATGCTTTGCGACAGATTCAAAAGCTGTCGACGCCGGGGAAGCACAAAGGTCGTCATTTTGACCCGGGACAGCACCCGCGATGATGTCATCGCCGCGATGCGCCTGCGCGCCTTCTGTTATTTCTCCAAACCTTATTTCGAAGCTGCGTTTGATGAAATCCTCCGCCACGCGGCAAGTTCTACCGAGTGGGAAGACAGCATCCAGGTCAGCTCGGCGACTTCGGCATGGTTGCGGGTGATTGCGCGGTGCGAACTGGCAACAGCCGATCGTCTCATTCAATTCATGAACGAGGTTTCCGACCTGGACGGCAAGGAGCGCGAATCCATGGGCTTCGCCTTCAAGGAAATCCTGATGAATGCAATGGAATACGGGGGAAAGTTCAATCGCGAACGCCTGGTGGAGGCGTCGTACGTGCGAGGAAAGCGCATGATTCTCTACCGGATCCGCGACCCGGGCGATGGATTTTCACTGGAAGAGCTGACGCACGCCGCAATCTCAAATCCGCCGGAAGACCCAGTACGGCACCTGGAAGTGCGAGACTCCATGGGCATTCGCCCCGGCGGATTTGGCGTGCTCCTAACGAAGAAGCTGGTAGATGATCTGATCTACAGCGAGCAGGGCAACGACGTCCTACTGATCAAGTATCTCGATCCGCCTACGCCTTAACGATCTTGCCGGCCTTGATGCAGCTGGTGCAGACGCGAATCCGCTTGGCCCCACCCTCAACCTTGGCTTTCACTGGACGCAGATTGACGTTCCAGCGGCGGCGGGTGATGTTGTGCGCGTGCGAGATGTTGTTTCCGAATTGCGGACCCTTGCCGCATACCTGGCAAACCTGTGCCATGATTTACTCCATTTTTCTAGTTTTCTTTTGGCAGCTCTGGCTGCCAGATTCGGCGGCGCGACGTTAAAGTTCCCGTCGGCGCGGCTTGCCGGCAGAGCAAGTTTCGCCCTACCCACAGAACTTCTAGTCTAGCTTAACTCCGGCCCCGTCGCAAATTTCTTGGCCAATCGGGGCGATAAGCATTGACCGCCGTGCGTGGTACCGATAGACTTAAAAAGTTCGGCATTTGCCCGGTGCCTTGGCGTCTTCGGGCTTTCCGATACCACCCCAGGTTCCAGAAGGTGCGCGGTTCGCTGGACAGACCGGCAGCACGCTGATCATTTAGCCTTCGAACAAGGGGTCGGATTCAGGCATCGGATTCTGCCGTCCGCGCCAGATATCCAGAAGACGATGGAAGAGCGCACCCTAAGTTAGGAGCGCTGGAGAAAAGTTATGTACGCAGTCATCCGCACAGGCGGAAAACAATACCGTGTTGCCCCCGGCGACGTGCTCAAGATCGAAAAGGCCGAGGCAGGTGAGAACAACACCGTCGAGTTCAGCGAAGTGCTGGCTATCTCCGGCGAGGCCGGGTCGGTCACGCAGCCTGCGGCGGCCAAGGTCATTGGCACCGTTCTCGGGGAAGGCCGTGGCGCCAAAGTCCTGGTCTTCCATTACAAACGCAAGAAGCAGTACAAGAAGCTGCAGGGGCATCGCCAGGCTTATACCGAAGTCCGCATCAACGAGATTCAGGTCGATGGCGCGACTTACGCCGCGGCCAAGTAGGCCCGCGAGTTTTGCAAGATATCTGAGCGGGAGCGAGCTCCCGGAAGCATGAGGATTGAAAAATGGCACATAAAAAGGGCCTGGGAAGTTCGAAAAATGGCCGCGACTCAAACGCACAGCGGCTCGGCGTCAAGAAATTCGGCGGCGAGATTGTGACAGGCGGATCGATCATCGTCCGCCAACGTGGAACTAAGCTCAAGGCCGGTCTCAACGTCGGTCGCGGAAGCGACGACACACTTTTCGCCAAGATATCCGGCCGAGTGAAGTTTATCGACCGCGGCAAGACCGGGCGCTACGTCGCCATCGAACCGATCGCTGCCGAGACGGTCGCTGCGGACTAACAAACGGCATTCTCCAAGCGCCATTCTGGCTTCAAAACAAAAAGCCCCCGAGAGTTCTACCTCTCGGGGGCTTTCACATCTACATTTTGGACTTCCGGCTCGGGGCCTACTAGCCGCCTGAATTCTTTTGGAGCACCCGGTCAACCGCCTTTTCGACGTCCTGCAGGAAAAAGTTGCTGGGGGCAGGAGTGAGAGCAACATGCGGAGCGGAATAGCCCAACGCGTCCGCGATCTCATTCCAGCGCCGTAACGAGGACGTCTTCTCCTGGGCAAGCAGCGATTCGTGCCTCTGTCTAACGAAGTAAGACATCCAAACCGCGACGCCCAGAGTGACCACGATCTGGGAGCCATAGCCGGCGACGGAAGCTAAGGTCGAATGACCATAGGCAAATGCCGAACCGAAGAGGTCGGCCGCGGCGATCATACCCAATCCCATGGAAACGCCAAACTCCCAACTGCGCACCGATAAACGCAGGGTCTGCATCGACACAACGACGAAGGCCAGAAGGCAAAGCTCCAGGATGCTCGCGCAGCGCATCGCACCACTGGTGATTGCGACCAATGGAATTCGGTTTGGATTCGTCGGATAGAGCGCCATCACAAGGGCAATAAGCACCGAGGTCAGCGTCACCCAGCGAAAGGCCATCAATCCATAGCGGCCAAGAGCCGGCAGTGGCTGCATCAAGAAACTGAATATCTCATGAACCACGAGCAGTGCAAGCCCGGACCCCACCAGATATCCCACCCAATAAACGTAGAAGTAAATTGAGTAGGCCAAGTGCCTCTCTACTAGATGAAAGTGCACAGCATACAACAGGAGGAGCAGCGGAGCACACACTGCCAGTCGACAGGCCAGGTAAGCCCCAAACGCAGGAAGGCGCTCGTACGCCTTGCTTCTGGTGAACGCCCACCAAGTCCCCGCCAGGAGGACCGGCTCCACCACTGACAACCCTTCTTTCAATACGTTGAGATCCATCCGCCCGGCATCCAATGACTGGACTGAGAATAACGTGAATGGGCGCTACACTCAACAAATTTAGGGCTAACTTACATTTTTTCTTCTCAATCCCCCGTTTTCTTCACTGTTTTCGTGCTGAATCTCCTCAATTACCACTGGTCGATGTGGCAAGCGTTGGGATCGTTGGGCGGGCAGACTGGCACTGGGATGGTCGCCGACGACGCGGAAAGTGAAGCATTGGACTGCGTGGGCTGAAAATGAACCGTGGAAAACAGCCCCACGACGACGAGAGCGATGGCAATTCTGCGAACTATTCCTAACATTTCGAAACTCCTCCTTGAGCAGCGTTTGGATTTGTCGGGTCTCCGACAGAAACCCGGGCTCCAAGAAGAAGTTTATGGAAGAAAAGCTAATGCTTCGTAGACTTCTGGTAAATCGGGCACCAGATCAATTACCGAGGTAATTACCAGAAAGTCGTCTCGCTCGCCGGCTTCGGCTCCCTTAGGCACCAAAAAACGACCTCTGTGCCGCGCGAAACCGATGCCGTTTTGTGCTATAATTTCTGTAGATCAAAGTGTGTAAACCCTTTCACTTTCAGTTATTTATGCAAGTTGCCTTCATAGCGGAAGGCGTCTGGACAGGGGTTTGCCACATCGGAGTTGCATGTCCACCAAAGAGCTAGCCGTATCTGCGAATTTTTCCTTTCCCGAGTCCGTAGAGATTCCTCCGCTCATGAACGGTAGAGAAGGCTCCGCGCCCCGGACGTACACCGGCGACGACATCAAGATTCTCGAGGGTCTCGAGGCGGTGCGGTTGCGTCCGGCTATGTACATTGGGTCGACCGGCGAGATGGGATTGCACCACTTGGTCTATGAGGTCGTGGACAATTCAGTCGACGAAGCCCTCGCAGGCTTCGCAAAAAAGATCGACGTCACGATCCATGTCGACAATTCCATTACCGTGATCGACGACGGCCGCGGCATTCCAGTGGACGAGAAAATTCTGCCTACCGGCGAGCGGATGACCGCCGTCGAGGTTGTGCTCACGAAGCTGCACGCGGGCGGCAAGTTCGACGATACGAGCTACAAGGTCTCGGGCGGCCTGCATGGCGTCGGCGTTTCCTGCGTTAACGCGCTCAGTGAATCCTTCGACGTCGAAATCTGGCGCGACGGCCACACCTACGAGCAGGATTACGCCAAGGGCGCGCCACTGGCCAAGCTTCGCCAGAGCGGCACATCGAAGAAACGCGGCACCAAGGTTCATTTCCTGCCCGACAAGTCGATCTTCACCGTCACCGAATACAACTACGACACCCTCGCCCAGCGGCTGCGCGAGCTCGCCTTTCTCAACAAGGGCCTCGAAATCTCCCTGACCGACGAACGCACCACCGATGCCAAGACTGGCGAAGCAAAACGCGCCGAGTTCAGATACGCCGGCGGCATCGCCGAGTTCATCAAGCTGCTCAACAAGGGCAAGCAGGTTCTGCACGACAAACCGATCGTGATGGAGGCGACCCGCGAGAACGTCGAGATCGACATCGCCATGCAGTACAACGACGCCTACTCCGAGACCGTCTTCACCTTCGCCAACAACATCAACACCGTCGACGGCGGCGCTCATCTTTCCGGCTTCAAGACCGCGCTCACCCGCACCATCAACAACGCCGGCCAATCGCTAGGCCTCTTCAAAGACCTGAAGGAAAATCTCTCCGGCGACGACGTTCGCGAAGGTCTGGTGGCCGTCATCAGCGTGAAGCTCTCACAGCCGCAGTTCGAGGGCCAAACCAAGGGCAAGTTGAACTCCGACATCGCCGGCATAGTCCAGGCGGTGGTCAACGAGAAACTGGGCGGATTCCTCGATCAGAATCCGCCCATCGCCAAGCGGATCATCAACAAAGCCATCGAAGCAGCCCGCGCCCGCGAAGCAGCGCGCAAGGCCCGCGACCTCACCCGCCGCAAAGGCGCGCTTGATGGCGGCGGACTGCCCGGTAAGCTATCCGACTGCAGCGAACGCGATCCGGAACGTTGCGAAATCTACCTCGTCGAGGGTGAGTCGGCGGGCGGAACCTCACGCCAGGGCCGCGATCGCCGCTTCCAGGCGATTCTGCCCCTCAAGGGCAAAATTCTCAACGTCGAGAAGGCCCGGTACGACAAGATGCTCGGCCACGAGGAAATCCGCGCCATGATCACCGCGCTCGGCGCGGGGATCGGCAAGGACGATTTCGATCCGTCGAAGCTGCGCTACGGCAAGATCATCCTGATGACCGACGCCGACGTCGACGGCTCGCACATCCGCACCTTGCTCTTGACCTTCTTCTTCCGCCACATGACCGAGCTGATCAAGCGCGGCCATGTCTACATCGCGCAGCCGCCACTTTACCGCATCAAGAAGGGCAAGTTCGAGCAATACATCAAGGACGATCGCGAGTTCGTCCGCGTGATGGTGAAGCGCGCCTCGGACGGCATGGTCGTTTACCACGGAGCGGGTGCAGCAGAAGGCCCGACCGCACACAAGCTCGAAGGCGCGGCCCTTACGCGCTTCATCGGACAGCTTCGCGAGTATCTCGAACTTTTCGACAAGGTCGACAAGCGCATTCGCAACGAGCAGGTGACCAGCCTGCTGGCACATCTGGAGCTCGTCCGCCGCGCCGACTTCGAAGGCACGGACGGGAAAGCGCCGGCGAAGCTTGTCGCGCTCCACGATCAACTTGCAGCGCAGCGCAAGGCGCTCCAGTTCAAAGCACTCAGTGCCCCCTCGTATGAGGAGGAGCACCAGACCTGGTCGATCAGCTTCACCGACGACAACGGTGCCGAGCGCACCATCAACTGGACGCTCGCCTCAACGCCCGAGTACCGCCAGATGATGTCGAAGTATTCGCAGATCAAGGAGCTGCTGGCGCCGCCCTTCCGCATCGAGTACGCGACCAAACAAACCGCTCCTGAGCCGGAAGAGACCGAAATCGAAGCTGGCGCCGAAACATCCAGCGAGGGCGAGGCCGGCAAACCCGCGCCAAAACGCGTCGGCAAAGCAAGCCACGACCCGGTGGTCAAGCAGACCCCGAAGGAACTCTTTGACTACGTCATCGAGCAAGGCCGCCGCGACTATCAGGTACAGCGCTACAAGGGCCTCGGAGAGATGACCTCGACGCAGCTCTGGGAAACGACCATGGATCCCGAGCGTCGCACGCTGCTCTCGGTCAAGCTGGAAGACATCGCCGCCACCGAGACCATCTTCACAACGCTCATGGGCGAGGACGTCGAGGCACGCCGCAAGTTCATCGAAGACAATGCGCTCGACGTGAAGAACCTGGATATCTAGCGCGATCAACCTTCCCGGATTGACTTCGCGCGGGTCGAGAGCTACGCTTTTGATCAGCGCGAAGGGCGCATCCAGTCCGCGGAAAGGGCCGTGCCCACCTCCAATTCAACCAAGCTCTACGAACCTTCTTTCAGCCTGACGCGTGCGGACTCCAGGCAACTTTGAAAGGAGTTTCGTGTGGAAACCAAGCCAGTCCCCTCCCATCCCAGCCTGGAGCAGTACCGCAAGCAGGCCAAAGACCTCGTCAAAGCCCACAGATCCTCTGCAGATGCAGCGTTGCATCGCATCCATGCCTGGCATCCCGCTTTCGCCGGGTCGTCTCCTCAGCAGGTCGCAGACCGCACTTTCCAGCTCTCCAGCGCACAGCTGGTTATAGCTCGCGAACACGGCTTCGAGAGCTGGCCAAAATTTAAGGGCCACATCGAAGCGCTGAACTTCAAACGCAAGAGTCTTCTCGCCAACGATCCCTCCGCTGTCTTTCTCGAAGCGGCATGCATCCCGATGGGCGAATGGCACAGCTCCGGGACCCTCGAAGCAGCCCAGGCGCTGCTGGCTCAAAAACCCGAGATCGCCCACGCCAACATCTATGTCGCCGCGGCGCTCGGCGACGCACCCCGCGTCCGCCGCTTTCTGACCAGGAACCCTAACCTTGCCACTCTAAAGGGCGGCCCACACGAGTGGGACGCGCTCACCTATCTCTGCTTTTCGAGATATCTGCGCCTCGACCGCACCCGATCCGACAGCTTTGTACGCGCGGCCACCGCGCTGCTCGACGCCGGTGCGAGCGCCAACACCGGCTGGCACGAGGCGAACGACGAGCTAATGCCCTTCTGGGAAAGTGCCATTTACGGCTCTGCCGGCCTCGCACGAAATGTTGAGCTGACTCGCCTGCTACTCGACCGAGGCGCAGACCCTAACGACGGAGAAACGCCGTATCATGTGCCGGAAACCTATAACAACGCGGTTATGAAAGTGATGGTTGAGAGCGGAAAATTCAATGACGAGAGCATGACTACGCTGTTACTGCGCAAGGCCGATTGGCACGACTACGAGGGCTTGAAATACCTCCTCGAACACGGCGCAGACCCGAACCGCATGACCCGCTGGCATCGAACTGCATTCCTGCAAGCCTTGCGCCGCGACAACGCGATCCAGAATATCGACCTGTTGCTCGACCATGGCGCCGACCCAACGATAGTGAACCCCGAGACGGGCATGTCGGGAGTCATCATGGCAGCGCGACGAGGCCGGGGCGATGTACTAGAGTCCCTCAACCGCCGCGGCATTCCGGTCGAACTCCGGGGAGTGGAAGAGCTCATCGTCGCCTGCGCGAAGAACGATGCTGAAGCCATTGCCAGCATCGCCAGCCGCGAGCCTCAGCTGCTGAATACCCTGCTGGCGGAGGGGGGAACGCTGCTCGCAGAGTTCGCCGGCAATGGCAATACCGAGGGCGTTCGACGACTGCTCGACCTCGGTGTAAACATCTCGGCTCCCTACAAGGAAGGCGACCCATATTTCGAGATCGCTAAGGAGAGCACTGCGCTCCACGTCTGCGGCCTGGCGCGCCCGCCATGACACGCTAAAGCTACTCCTCGAACGCGGAGCGAAGGTCAGTGCCCTCGATGGCAAAGGGCGCACGCCCTTGAATCTCGCCATCAAAGCCTGCGTCGATTCTCATTGGATGAACCGGCGCTCGCCGGAATCGGTCGAAGCTCTACTGCGCGCCGGAGCCTCGATCGACTGCATCGAATTCCCCACGGGCTACGCCGAGGTAGACGCTCTGCTGAGCCGGCACGCACAGGGAACTACAGAAACATCTCCATAAAGACATCCGCGCGCGCATAAAGAGAGGGCTTTAGCCGCTCGGCCGGAAGATGCCGAAAGCCTACCGACTCATATAAGTGAGTGGCGCTTGGCAGCTTGCTGTTGGTCTCGAGATACAGCCGCTATGCGCCAATCCGCTTCGCCTCGGCGATCACCGCGTCAAGGATTTTTCTGCCGATTCCGCGGCCTCGCAACGTCTCAGCCACTGCCATCTTGGCAACCTCATATTCGCCCGGAGCCGTTGGCATCAGCGCGCAGCAACCAACGATTTCCTCGCCGATCGTCGCGAAGATAATCTCGCCGCCAGGATTCATGATGTACTTCACCGGATCGCCCAGGACCTCGCGGTCCTTCGCTTCCAACACGAAGTACTTCACGATCCACGCCTCATTCAGGCGCAGAAAACTGGCCTCGTCCCCCGGCTGAAAGCGGCGGATATGGATTGGCAACTCGGAGATGGTCGGTTCGAGAACGCTTTCCTGGCTGGACGCTGGCATAAAGTCTCTCCTTCTCAAAAGCTAGAGGCGGATCGACAATATGTCCAATATCTTGTTTGTCCGAATTAAGATGTCTTGTATATGGATCAGGGAGTCGAGCTGCGCCACCTGCGCTACTTCGTCGCCGTAGCCGAAGAGTTGCACTTTGGCCGCGCCGCCCTGCGGTTGCATCTCGCACAGCCTCCACTGTCGCAGCAGATCCGCAGGCTTGAAGAGATCATCGGCCATCAGCTGTTCACGCGGACTTCGCGTGCAGTCCGCCTCACCGCCGCCGGCGAGGTCTTCCTCGACCGCGCCCGCCGCATATTACGCACAGTCAGAGAAGACCTGGCCGAAGCGCGCAGCGTCGGCCGCGGTGAGATCGGCTCCCTGCGCGTCGGCTTCATCGGCTCCGGCATGTTGACGCCACTACCGGCGATGCTAGGGCGTTATCGCCGCAAGCATCCAAAGGCCGACCTGCAACTCCGCGAAGCAATGTCATCGCAGATTATGCAGTCGCTTCTCGACGGCACGGTAGATGTCGGATTTCTCCGCGATGGCGGGCCGCTTCCGGGGCTCGATGAGGAAACACTTTTTTCCGAACCCTTCGTCGCCGTTTTGCCGGCCAGCCATCACCTCGCGGGCCGGAAGACAATCTCCGCCTTCGCCCTGCGAGAAGAGCCCTTTGTGTTCTTCCCCCAATCCGCTGGGCGGGTGGCCTACGACAAGCCCATCTCAATCTGCGAGGACCATGGATTCCGTCCCCGCATCGTGCAAGAGGCGCCGCAGTGGCTTACCGTGATGCGGCTGGTCGGCGCGGGCCTTGGCGTAAGCATTGCTCCAGCCTGCGTGGAAAAGATCGCCGCGCCCGACGCTGTCTGCGTGCGCCTCAGTGGTGTCCGGGTCCGGAGCGACATCGAGCTTGCCTGGCGCTCCGGCGAAGACCGCACCATCGTGACCACGTTTTGCGAGATGGCACGCGAAATCCTGACGCGGCCGGAGAGAAGACTCAAGTGACGATAAGCGAATCGATGAGCTCTTCGCATAGCGCTGGCAGAAAAATGCCCTATCGCGGCCGTATTGCACCGTCTCCCACCGGACTGCTCCATCTCGGTCACGCAGCGACGTTCTGGACCGCTTACCAGCGGTCGGTTGCCGCTGCGGGAACCTTGGTTCTTCGCATGGAAGACCTTGACCCGCAAAGATCGAAGACGGAGTTCGCCGAAGCGGCGATCGAAGATCTGCGCTGGCTCGGCATCCGCTGGCAAGAGGGACCGGACGTCGGCGGCCCTTATGCTCCTTACACACAAAGTGCGCGGACTCCCATCTACCGCGATGCCCTGCAGAAGCTGGTCGATCGCGGACTCGTCTACCCCTGCCGGTGCTCGCGCAAAGATCTCGCGCAATTGGCGCAGGCTCCGCACGACGACGAGCCGTTGTATCCCGGAACCTGCCGACCAGACTCAGGCGGCGTCTCGACGAAATTCGATGACTCGCTGCGGGCCGACGTGAACTGGCGCTTCCGCGTCCCGGATGGCGAGGCAATCGAGTTCAATGATGGCCACTTTGGCCCGCAACGGTTTATTGCCGGAGAAGACTTTGGCGACTTCCTGGTCTGGCGGAAAGATGGAGTCCCGGCCTACCAGCTAGCGGTCGCCGTCGACGACGCTGCGATGGCCATCACCGAAGTCGTTCGCGGAGCCGACCTCCTTAAATCCACTGCGCGGCAGATATTGGTCTGCCGCGCACTCGGGCTGCCGGAACCAGCCTGGTATCACTGTCCGCTCATCACCGACGAACGCGGCCAGAGACTCGCCAAACGCCACGATGCCCTCAGTCTGAGAGCGCTGAGGGCATTAGGGGTGAAACGGGAAGATCTGTTGAGAATGGCGGCAGCTAATTCCGATAAGCCAAACTCTCACCGAGGCCCAGACTTATGAAAGCGCGGAACTGGTCGGGCGGAGACATCGATCGTAAAAGGCACACTGGAGCCGCATGTACCGCAGACACCTGTTTTGCCATCTGCCGCCGGCCGGTGACCCTGGACGGAGGTGAGGGAGCCGCTACATGGCGGCGGAGCAGTTCGCTGTTTCTTCATATCCTCTAAGGATACTCTTTTCCGGCAGTTTGATCGCGAAACAAGACTCTCAAAGGGCGCGATCGCTTTGCGAAACTTGCCATGGCTCCTTGGGGAGGCGTAGTGCCGCTTTCAGGAAACAAGTGTAATGGCGATAGGGGTTCGGGGCGTGAGTTTACCGAGGCACTCCCTTTCCCCATTACTCACATCGTCAAAGCCCCTAATTAGTTCTTCGTGTTGCATGGTCATCGGGAGCAGAATTGTTACAACGAGATCTAACTTTCGATGATGCTGAGTTCAACAGCATGTGCCCCGGAGCAAGACCGTCGGATCGCGCGTTACATGACCCACCAGCTTGATACTGCGATGGCCATGTAATTTCACCCTGAAGTCGTCCTGGCTGGCTCTGATACTGGAATGCAAAATCAGAAGTGTGAGAGCATCCCTATAGCAAAAGAGAGTCACTGTGACGTGTCAAGCGAACCTTATGTCGGCATTCCTGGAGGAAAGTGCGTCGAGTCAAGCCTTGTGGCTTCACATTAGAGTGTTTCTGCTTTTGCTCTAGTCTTAGGAGTTGCTTACAAGTTGATTCTCCCTGAGAACTGGAAAAAACGGGTACCGTTTGCTGGGTGCCGAGCTTGGCGTCCCAAAGCTGGCGCTGTGGCGCTCACGCCGCTCGCCGAAGGTCGCCTTGTGGTCACATTCTGGCAATCTACCCGGAAGACGAAACTGACTCTTTCCGGCGTGATGTTGAATGTGCGCTGGGTTCTTAGGTCCAGGTTGTAGACACACGGGTTGCGTAACCCGAAGAACGCCGACCGCGGAGCGTCGCCGAACATGAAGTTCCCCGCGTTCAAAAACGCAGTAGTGGCGCTGGAGAATGGGACCGAGTCTCCGGCGCCGTTTCCTCCCATGCGTTGCTGAGATAGCCGCCAGCCGCGGGAATCGCACCAAGTGTTTTGGCGGTAATGC
>CAVUKL010000003.1:0-16282 GCA_963742015.1 uncultured Acidobacteriaceae bacterium
GACTATTCGGCAAGTTGACTTGATTTATCTGTCGATGGGTGACTCGGCGATTTGGCAACAGCATGGACTAGCGATCCGGTTGGTCAGTGTGCCAGTCCAGAGAATAGATCTCCTCGGTGCCGCTATCGCGGAGAATGATGGGTGTGCCGTCGGAACCGAGTCCGAAGCCCAAGCCCGCCATAAAGCCGGTTAAATGGATATCGCCGAGACTGGCGACTCGTTCTACCTTGCGATCGCTGATGCGGACACGCACAATTGCCGGCCCACTCTTATACTGCAGGTAATATAAGAATTTGCTATCCGGGGACCAGCGCAGAATGCCTGTACCGCTTTCCAGTTCGGACCAATTGCTTGTCTGGACATCAAAGAGCATGACTGCCGGTGATCGGGTTGAATTGGCGGCGATGTAGCGTCCGTCCGGCGACCATGATGGAGCGAAAAATCCATCGGAGCCTGGGATCTTGCGCTTTTCGCGCGTTGTCAAATTCTGAATGAAGATCCCTAGCGTGTCCGGGTTGCTGTCGATAAATGGCGCATAGCTGAAAACCACCGATTGTCCGTCAGGTGACGAGGACGGCGTGAGCTCCCCGTGCTGGCCATTGGTGACTGTCTCAGGCTTCCCGCCTGCGACAGATATCCTGTAGCTCTCAGCCTGTTGATCGTTACTCAAGCCGGAATAAAAGATATATTTGCTGTCCGGCGACCAAAAATGATTGGGAACGATAATTGGCGCGAAGGTCAGTTGCAGCCGTTCGCTGCCGTCAGCCCTGCTTCGCCATAACGTGCCTTCCGGGAACTGGACGTAAGCCATCCATTGTCCATCCGGAGAAGAATTTGGCATTTCTACCGAAAGCCCGCCGAATGCCTGCACCCATTGTCGCGTTTTTGCGTCCCACTTCTCCGTTTCACCTCGCTTCTGCTGACCCATTACGTAGAGTTTTTTCCCATTAGGGCTGAATACAGGCGAAAGCGAACTGAGCTGGCCGGAGGTCACTTGAAACGGCGTCTCCGAAGAACGATGAAAGAAATCCAGCAGGGAATGTTTGTCGCGGATTGCCCAAATCTCCGTCTTATAGCCACGTGTGGATTGGAAGACGTAGTATTTGCCATCGGGCGTCCAGTCGCCGCAACACTCCGCCGGTGGCGTATTCCACCCCGGCAACAAGGGGTGAAGACCGCCTCCATTCGCACCGACCTCCCATAGGGTTCGAGTCCCATTCTTAGGATCGTAGATGGTCAGCCTTAGGACCTTGCCATCTGGAGACCATCGAGGCCGCCATCCTGTGCCTGGCAAGTGAACGAGTTTCCTAATCCCGGTACCATCGCTTCGCGCCTGATAGAGATCTTCACCATTCGTATACTCGACCTCGCGGCCATCCGGCGACCAGGTTGCATCTCGAGCGCTCAGGCCGGAGAGGGGGCTGGGAGTGCCTGCCGGCACCGGCACCGACCATAACGAAGCAGCCTTCGCATTATTATTGGCGAAATCGGCCACCAGCAACGCGGAGCGATCCGGAGATATATCCAACAACTGCGGGGTGACTATCGAGGTTTGTATAACGGCCGTTTCTCCTCCCGCCGATGATACCTGCGCGAGATGGGAAGTGTTGGAGTCGCCCTCGGTGAAATAGATGCGGGGCCCATCGGTGACTAACGCCGCGTCGGTCCCCGCCGCCCCGGGTAGGGTAACCCCATCTTTCAGGAGTCCATCGTGTGTGACCTGAAAGTAGCCGGATACGCCTGGATTGGTTGCCGGGCGCAGGAGGATGTAAGCCAGAACCAACAGTGCGGCGACGGCGATGCCAGCGGCAAGAGCGAGCCGCCGGGGCTTCTTTGCCGCCACGGGGCGCAACGTTGAAGTGCTGCTCGCCACTGCGATCTCGGTTTGGCCGGAATCGAGAGAAAGCTTCAGACTTTCCAGGTCGCGGTGGAGTTCGCTCGCCTGCTGGTAGCGCAAGCTGCGGTCCTTCTCCAAAGCTTTGCAGATGATCTCATCGAGCTGAGCTGGCAGTTCCGGACGCAATAGCGAGGCTTGCGGTGTGTTTCGATGCAGAATCGCGTCGAAGACCATGGCGGTTGTTTGGCCTTCGAATGCCTGGCGTCCAGTGGCCATCTCATAAAGTACCGCCCCGAAGCTGAAAAGGTCGGTGCGGGAATCGATGTTTTCGCCCGACGCCTGTTCAGGAGACATGTAAGCGATAGTCCCCATTGTGGTACCCGGCACAGTGGCGTCATCCTTCGTGTCGTCGCCACCTGGCAGGTGCGTAGAGGAAATCTTGGCCAGGCCGAAGTCGAGGACCTTGGCGTGGTTCCTGGGCGTGATAAAGAGATTCGCAGGCTTGATGTCGCGATGTACGATGCCCTTGCCATGAGCGGTTTCAAGCGCGTCGCAGATCTCGAGACTCAGCGTAAGCAGCAGGCCGAGCGGCAGTGGGCCATCGGCGATGCGCTGCTTCAAGCTCCCACCCTCGATGAATTCCATGGCAATGAAAGCCTTGCCCTGATCTTCGCCAATGTCGTAGACGGTGCAGATGCTGGCGTGATTCAAAGCTGAAGCCGCGCGGGCTTCCCGTTGAAATCTACCCAGAGCCTGCTTGTCGTGCGCAACTTCTTCAGGCAAGAACTTCAGCGCCACAGAACGATGCAGTCGCGTATCTTCGGCTTTGTAGACGACGCCCATGCCTCCGCTGCCGATCTTTTCCCCGATCAGGTAATGAGAAATTACCTGCCCTACCTTAAGGCCTGCTGCGATGACTTGCGTGGTAGCCGTCGAGTTTGCGAAGTGAGGACTTGCAGCGCTCATCGCTGGGCATTCGAGGAAGCTCCCGGCGTTCTCGCGAGCATTTATCAGCGACTCGACTTCTTCCTGTAACGTATAGTCATGACCGCAGGCATGTCGCAGGAATGCGATACGCTCCCCTTCCGGTAACTCAATGGTCGCCTGAAGTAAATCGTCGATTTGCTTCCAGCGTTCAGGAATCATTGTCAAATTTCGCGGCTCCCTCGCGCCGGTTGAGCTCCCCTGTTTAGCTCCCGGAAGAGCCACGCCTTGGCAGTGTTCCAGTTTCGTGTCACGGTCATTCTAGAAACCCTCAAGACAGCGGCGGTCTCTTCTACCGTTAATCCGCCAAAGAAGCGAAGCTCGACGATCTGGGATTTCCGGGGATCCAACTTCGCCAGAGTCCTGAGCGCATCGTCGAGCGAGAGCAGATCGGGATGGCGACCTTCGGTGGCCACTTCCGCCAGTTCGATCGGCACATGCTCGACCTTGGCCCCGCGGGTGAGATTGTGGCGACGAGCGTTGTCAATCAGGATTCGACGCATGAGTTGAGACGAGACCGCAAAGAAATGGGCGCGGTCAACCCATCGCATCCGGGTGCAATCGACTAGGCGCAGGTAGGCTTCGTTCACCAGGGCCGTGGTCTGCAGACTATGACCGGCGCGCTCGTGGCTCATCTGACGGTGAGCCATGCGACGAAGCTCCGCAAAAACAATAGGAGCGAGTTTATCGAGCGCGCCCGATTCGCCGTCGCTCCAAGCTCGGAGCAGGGTACTAACGTCGCCGGAAATCTGTGGCTGGGCGTCGTTCCCTGGCATAGTCCCGTAATCCCCCCGCATCTCACTGCACCTAAGAATAACCGCTTGAGTGAGCTAGTCGTGATAGTTTTCGCTTTGAATCCGCGCCTACACCTATGAGGGCGCATGACTGGCCCTGGAGAGCGGATTATGACCACAGCCATCTCAACACGGCAAGCAAGGCGGGGAAAGCACATTGATGATTTTTTCTTCGCGGGGACGTCGTTGCTAATTCTTGGAACGGTATTTCTGGGCTTTGCCCGCAGCTACTTTCTTGCGGGAACGATTCACGCGCATCTACCGAGCATGATTATCCATGCACATGGGATTGTGTTTTCCTGTTGGATCGTGCTCTTCGCAACTCAGACAGCGCTCGTTTCGATCGGAAAAGTCAGCCTGCATCGAAAGCTGGGAGTCTTCGGGGCGATAATGGCCATTCTGATTGTCCTGCTCGGTGTGATGGCGATCGTCGACTCCACAAGAAGACACTTTGCACCTCCGGGGCTGACCTCTGGCATGTTTCTCGCGCTGGACCTTGGCGAGATGACCGTGTTTGCGTTTCTGGTCTGCTGTGGTATCTGCGCTCGTCGCGACGGCGCGACACATAAGCGGCTGATCTTGCTGGCGACGATCGTTATGATGTTCGCCCCCGTTTCCCGGTGGCCTTTTCCAATCATGGCAAGGTTCCCGCCAATGACTGGATTAATCATCGATGCATTTTTGCTCTCAATCGTCGTTTTTGATTTGTTGACGCGCGGCAGGGTCCATCGCGCGACAGCCTGGGGATCAATCGCGATCTTCGTCCTGGTTCCTGCGATGTTTGCTCTGGGCCGTTTTCCTTTGTGGGTGCATTTTACTGAGTGGGTTCAGCGGTGAAGGTTCGGCTAGGTAACGACTATCCCGGAGTGGAGGGCATTCGCTCGTTGTGAGGCCCCGCCAAACGTCCTCACTGTTCTGCGCTAAGTAACGAGTTCGAGCAGTTCAAAATCTCATTTGCCAACGGACGACAACAGCCGAGTCACTTGCTGACGATCTCCGATCGGCCTATGCCTCTGGGCAAGTTGCCGAGAAACCGGCTACTCGGACACAGGAAGTGGGGCCCTTTCCGGCAGCCCCTGAATGTTGCATTCTCGGTCAGTCCGAGATGTCGGGTCGCGATAGGTGTTGGCGATAACTTTCAGGGGCGGCTTTCAAAACCTGTCAAGCCCCCTAACTCAACTAATCCCCTCAACTAACTCATTAGAAACAGAATATAAAATTGCCAAAGTTGGCGCAATGAAACTATTCAACTTGATCTACTAAGAATAGAGATCAAATCAGATAAGTCAGGCGGCGAAAGCCGCCTTTTCTATGCCCGCAACACACCAGACAGCGAGAGAAACCATGTTCCAAGAGCGCGCAAGCTCCTGCTCCGAAAAGCGAAACCTCGCAATAACCGAATCAAAAGAACTAGAGGAAGCCGTGAACAAAACAAAGATTCTAGCTCGGATCAAGCGCGCCAACCCCATGAAAACAAGGAATTAACCAGGAAATCCTGGGGGGAGGGGGGCTGCCGCAAAGAACCAGCGGCCTTCAGGCGACCTTCGCTTCCAGATCAAGCAACCGCGCTTTCGTCTCAAGTCCACCGGCAAAGCCAGTCAGCTTTCCAGAAGAACCAGTCACACGATGGCAAGGCACGATGATCGAGATCGGGTTTCTCCCATTCGCAGCACCGACCGCCCTCATCGCCTTAGCGTTCCCCAATTGCGCCGCCAGCTGCCCATAGCTCCTCGTTTCGCCAAACGGTATCGCAAGCAGCGCATCCCACACATTCTTTTGGAACGATGTCCCTCTCATATCGAGAGCAACCGAGAAAGTCTTACGCCTCCCAGCAAAGTACTCGCCAAGTTGGCGCTCCGCCTCCAGCAGAACGGCGTGTCCTCCATCCTCCACGAGTGCGTCCAGACGAACACGGCTCGGCTTGTCATTCTCCCAAAGTACGGCGACCAGTCCCGTTTCGCTCGCGACAAGCTTCAACTTGCCCACCGGAGAGTCGATCATCATATACGCCAGGCTCATCTGAGTTTTCCTTTCCTTTCTGACCGAATCTGGAAATTCAGCCCGCGCGCGGCAGATTAGCCAACTGGCGCTTCCAATATCTGAATTCCGCCAACCGAGCCAATCACCACCTTGCTCGCCATGTGAAGAAACAGCCCATGCTCGACCACCCCGACAATCGATTTCAGCTTCTCCGCAGCCGCTTCCGGAGTAAATCCTGACTTCACCAGATCGCAGTGCAGAATGTAATGTTGTCCATCGGTGATATAAGGCGAGCCATCGTCCTTCACCCGCAATTCATGCTCGAATCCCGCATCAAGCACCCGCTTCGAAGTCGTCTCCCAGCCAAACGGAACAACCTCCACCGGCAGCGTAAAAACCGATCCCAGCACCTTCACCAGCTTGCGCGGATCGACCGCAACGAGAAACCGGCTGCTCGCCATCGCAACCAGTTTCTCCCGAAGCAGCGCACCGCCATGACCTTTGATCAGGAAGAGCGAACCCTCCTGGACCTCATCCGCGCCATCGATAGTCAGATCGAGATGCGATTGATGAGCAAAATCGGTAATCGGAATCCCCAAACCCAGCGCCTGCTTATGCGATGCCTCGGAAGTAGCAATCGCCTTGATCTTCAGGCCGGCCGCGACCCGCTTGCCGACCTCCTCAATCACCAGCGCCGAGGTCGAGCCCGAACCCAGCCCAACCGCCATGCCATCTTCCACCTGCGAAGCCGCCCAAGTCGCCGCTTCGCGCTTCGCCGCCTCTGCCGGGTCGTGTTGCGCGCTCTCAGTCATAGCTGATGTGATATCACGCCACACCGGAGCGCTGCAAAAGAATGTCCGGTAAACGCGCTACCGCTGCCGCGCCAGCACCAGCGTAATATCGTCCGGCTGCTCCTGCGTCCCGATCCAGCTGCGCAGCGCCTGCATCACCAGGTCAGAGATCGCAGCCAGCGGCAGATGCCGGTTCCGCCCCACCACCTCCAGCAGCCGCTCCTCGCCGAAGTCGCCAAACTCATTCTCCGGCTCGGTCACGCCATCGCTGTAGGCGATCACAATGTCGCCGTGCCGCAGATGCACCGTGCCTTCGTCGTAGCTCATGGCATCCATCAAGCCGACGACGGTCCCTCCTTTGTCCAGCCGGGTAATGCCGTGATCGGCGCGGAGCACCAGCGGCGGCAGCTGCCCTCCGTTGGAATAGGTCAGCCGGCTCTGCGTCCCCTCATAATGCCCGAGAAAGAGCGTCGCGTATTTCTCCGGAGGCGTGCTCCGATACAGATGGCGATTCAGCAACGCCAGCAGCTTGCCCGGAGACTCGAAGAACTCTCCACAATTAATCTCCTGAATGCCGTTCTTCACCATCTGGAAGGAGGGCGACAGCAGCGCTTCGGTGCCTACCGTAATCAGCTCCTCGCCGGCAAACTGGTACGCGCGCACCGCCGAATGCAGTGTTGCCATCAGCAGCGCCGCCGAGATTCCCTTGCCGCTGATGTCGCCAATCGCCAATCCCAGCGTCGACGGCCCGAAGACGAGAAAGTCGTAGTAGTCTCCGCTAACACTCCGCGCCGGACGACAGACCCCATGCAGCTCCAACATGGACAACGCCACGTCCTGTCGCGGAAAGAGGTTGTTCTGAACCTCGTGCGCAATTTCCAGTTCGTTCTGCAGCCGCTCTTTCTCGCGCTGCTCTTCCAGCAATTCCTCAAGCGACGCGGTCATTTCGTTAAACGAGGTCGACAGCGCCGCCAACTGGTCTTGACGCTTAACCGCGATCCGGTGACCCAGGTTCCCTTCGTCGATCTCCTGGGTTGCCACATAGAGGTCGCTGATGGAATTCGTGATCGTCTGGTTAAGCCGCACCGCCATGATGAAGGCGATCAGCTCCAGCACCCCGAAGAAGACAGCGATGCCGATCAGTATGTCCTGAATGATGCTTGCGACTTGCAGCGAGGTGATGAACAACCGCTCGTAAAGCAGCGACGGCCGCGAGTTCACATGGATCAACGCCTCGTGCACCTGCCCTGTTCGCCAAAAAACCGACTGTAGAGGAGCGACAAACGACACGGTGACATCGAAGAAATGCGTCTTCGGTGGCAATTGGCCGCCCGAGATCGACTCCGGATGACCCTGAATATTGGACACATTGCGGCCGTTGATCTCAAGGTGGACCGGCCCCGCACCCCCCGATGGCTTGGCGGGCTCGAATCGAAAGCGCGTCGGCGGGGGGGGCGGAGCGGGTTCGTGAGACTGACTGTGAAGCTGCTTTACGATTCCTTTATCCAGCTCGCTCTGCTCGGTCTCGTCGTCTTCCGGCCCCAGGCCAGGCACGAGGGTCACCGTTCCCAGGCCGCTCGCGATCTGGTCAAGGTTCTCTTTCTCAATCGGTAGCGAGGTCACCAGCACGAGCTTGTGACCATCCACCGCCTGCGTGTCGGCCGCACGCAGAAAGATCGTGCCTCGCCCCACGACGATCCCGCGAAAGCTCCCTTTGAACCACGGTGGCAGCCCCGGCATTCCCGATCGCATCGGGGGCGTCGTCTCCAGCGTCAACGGCTGCCCATCGAGAAATGCGGCGACCTCCAGCTTGGCATGCCGGGGCGTCGAAGATTCGTTGTTGAACTCGGGAATGGTGATCGTCTTCGGCCTGGGGGTCTCCTTCAGCTCGCGGGCGACGTGCGCCGAAAATGCCCGGTTCTCGGCCCCGATCTGCGCCAGTTCGCGGTTGATCTCCGCATTCGCCGCAAAGGTGGCAAATTGCCCTGAAAAGATATACGCCGCGACAAGCGCCAGGGTCACAAACAAGACCACGGGCGTCAGGCCCACCAGCAGGTACGTCACCACCAGCCGGTTGCTCACCTTCCACATCAGCCGCCGCACAATCCACTGCCAGAAGAGCGGAATGCAGCACCCAATCAGTCCACACAGCACAAAAAAGCTCAGCGCAGCGATCGTCTGGCCACCGCCGCCCGGCAGCAGCCGCCCCACTCCTAAAAGCAGGTAGACAATTAGCAGCCAAAACGCCAGCCGATGGACCTTGCCCGTCGGCGGTACCCGGCCCAATCGACGGTACGCCAGGGCCTCGAACTTTTTCATCGGCTGGAACATGTAGACCTGAGTTTAGACGATTTCTCATCGCCCGAGCCTCCGCCATTCGATCGGTCTGAATCGACCTCACGGCTGGGCACCGCCTTCGATCGCTTCCGCCCGGTCCTTTTCAAGATCGGCCTGATGCACCAGCTTCAGCGCGTAGCCCGTCGCAGAGTAATGTGCGCCGGCCAGCAGCAGCAGACCGGTCAGGAAGGCCCACAGCATTAGCCCGACTGAGGTTGCAAATGGACCGTAAACGCCGCGAAAATCCAGCCAAGGCAATGCCGCCATGTACAGCAGCTTAGCCAGTTCCCACAGCAATCCGGTTACCAGCGCGCTGGGCAGCACCGCGCGCCACGGCAAGCGGCGATTCGGCAGAATCCAGTAAATAAGAAAGAAGAGCATCACGCTCAGAAATCCCGCGGTGACCTGCAATAACCACTCCGCGACGACATGGAAGATTGCACTGTCCACATGGCCAAAGAATATCCAGGTCAGCAACGTCCGCTGAAAAGCGGTAACCGCGACTGACCCCAGCGCCAGCGCGCAGACAATCAGCGCTAAGCCTGTCGAGATGACCTGGTTCATCAGGTAAGAACGATTCTTGGTCACACCCCAGACCTGGTTGAGAGCGACCTCGAGCGGTAAGAAGATGCCGCTCGACGAGATCAGTAGCATGATCACCGCGGCGACGCGGACCCCGCTGTGGGCATTCGCCACCAGGCTCATGTTCTTGACCACAAATTCCTGGCCGGTCGGGAGAAAGTACCGCACCATGCTGCCAATCACATCTTCCATTGACTGCGAATGAAAGACCTTCCGCGCCACCGTATACATCATTACGATGAAGGGAAACAGCGAAAGAATCGCGTTGGCCGCGACGCTGAATGCATAAGTATGCACTTCGGTCTGGGTCAGGTATCGGGCCAGCGAAGCTATTCGCTCCCAGACTTCCCCAAGAGAGATCGACCCTGGGCCGGGACCACGCTCGGCACCCTTGTCCGATGCAATTTTGCTTGCTGTGCTCGTCCGAGACTCCGTGAGCCGATAGTATCAGAGCCCGGTTACTGTATCGATTTAATACGAGTCCCCATCGGTCGAGGTCGGGCTCATGGCAACCTATTCACAATTGTTACTTCGATTGCGACAATCTTCGCGCCCTGAGTTTTTCTGTGACACGGGTCGCCCGGTTCGCTAAATTTTTCTTGCCATCGTTGCTCTTTCCTGTCATAAAAAATAGGTAACGTCGTAAGGCGATACTGAAGTAAGTTTCGGAAGGCCGTTTCATTGGATGTTTTTGGTTCCACCGATCGCGAAGCGTCACTGGTTTCTCAGAGCTGCCGTAGCGCCAGGCTTGGGCGCGTCCGGCGGCTCGTGTTGTTTTCAGGGGCAATTCGGGTTAACAAAGTAGTCTAAAAGGAGTCGCAATGAGGGAGCACGGTGTGGTGAAGTGGTTCAATGGAGCAAAGGGTTATGGCTTCATTCAACGTTCTACCGGAGAAGACGTCTTTGTACATTTCTCCGCGATTCAGGAAGACGGCTATAAAAGCCTCAACGAGGGCGAAGCCGTAGAGTTCGAATGCCAGCAGGGGCCAAAGGGACTGAACGCAGCCAACGTGCAGCGGAATCATTCATAGAACCAATTTTGGATCAGCGGCACTCGCGTCCGCTTTGCTCACCAACTAGCCTTGTGCGCCCTTGATCCGCTCGACGATCTGCGCGATGGCCCATGCTGCGACATCGGCAACCGTCTTGTCATCGCATGCACGCCATTCGCGCAGCTTGGGTAGGAATCCAGCCAGTCCCGAATTTCCCATTGCTATCGCGACATTGCGCCTCAACCCCGAGAACTTCGCCCGCTTCACAGGCGAGCCGAAGAAGGTCCGCGCGAAGCCGGCTTCATCTAATTCCGCCAGCCACTCAAGTGCTGGATTCACTAGCTCTCCGCGCGGCTGAAGCTCTGCATCCCTGCTCACTGGAGCCTTCCGGTTCCATGGACAAACATCCTGGCAGATATCGCAGCCAAAGACCTGCCGGCCGATCTTCGAGCGCAATTCAACCGGAATCTCGCCTCGCTTCTCAATCGTGAGATACGAGATGCAAAGCCCGGCATCCATTTGGTAGGGAGCGGTAAGCGCTCCCGTCGGACAAGCTTCGAGGCAACGCCGGCAGCTTCCGCACCGATCCACCGGAACCTCAGCGACGGTCGCTGGCACTTCAAGCGAAGTCGCGATAACTCCCAGAAACAACCACGACCCCAGGTTTTGATTAAGGATGCAGGTATTCTTCCCCGTCCAGCCTATACCGGCATATTTCGCATAGATTCGTTCGACCACCGGCCCGGTATCGACATAACATCGAGACTCAAACACGCCCAACTCACCTTTCAGCTTCGACTCAACGATCCTTAGGCGCTTCAGCAGGATCTTGTGATAATCCGACGACCGCACGCCGCCGTTCTGAGATCGCTCCCCGGTCCACGCATATCTCGCGATCCATCCTTTTTCGAGCGGCGCAGGATCGATCGATTTCGCAGCCTCGGAGTTATAGTTCGCCGCGCAAACAATCACTGAGCGCGCCCACGGCAGCGCGATCCGCAGCGAAGATCGCAGCAACCGCCCAGACTCGTCGCGCCGTTTGAGATACTCCATCTCGCCGGCGCGACCAGCTTCAATCCACGGCTCAACCTGCCGCAACTCGGCATAATCCTCCGCCGAACCCGGCTCCGGCACCTCCGCAATTCCAGCCGCCGAGAAGCCCGCGACGGTCGCAAGCTCAGAGACTAAGTCGGAAATAGAATTGGACTGGGACATGAATATTCAAGGTGTCCGGCTTCAGCCGCCGAGGAACATCCTCGGTCGAGAATCTCTACCGCACCGCGGTCCGGCTACTTCCCCTTCGGATCGGAAATCGCCACGCCCACCAAGGAATCCGCGCACCCGTAATAGAGAAACCATTTCTTCTTAAACCAGACCAGCCCTTCGGCAAAGGTCGTTCCCGCCGCATATTGCCCGGTCTTCTCGTAGCTCATCTCCGGATAGAAAAACGGCTTATCCTCCCGCGCAATCAGCTTCGTCGGATCGTCCGCCGCAAATAGCGCCTGCCCCGCCGCATACGCATTCGGCCCGAGTGCCGGATCGCCATTCTCTTCGGCGTTCTTGCCGTTGTAGATCAGGACAATGCCCTTCTCGGTGAGCAACGGCGGAGGCCCGGTCTCAGGAAAGCTGCTGTCAAAATATCCCGGCCTCGCCGAAAGCAATTCAATCGGATCGCCCCGGCTGCCGGGCACCAGCGTCTCTACTGGAGTCCAGTGAATCAAATCGGGCGATGTCGCCAGATGAATGTGAATCTCACCCCAATACATCCAGTAGATGCCGCGAATCTTCGCGGCAATCAGCCGCCCATGCTCGGGGCGGGTCAAGATGCCCGCCGATTTGTACATCAGGTTCGCGTACTTGCCCTCACTGCCAAAAGCCGGTCCGTGCTTCTTCCACGTCAGCAGATCCTTTGACGTCGCAATACCGACCGAGTAAGTCTGCCGGTTCCACTGCGTGTAGGTGAGCACATAGCTTCCATCCGGAGCCTCGACAATTCGAGGGTCTTCGACCCCGCCCGGCCATTCTCGACTTTTCTGGTCATCGTCAGCCGGATAAAACACCGGCCTGCGCAGACGCAGGAAGTGAATACCGTCCTCGCTCACCGCCAGACCCAAGCGCGAAGTGTGCATGCCAATCTGCATCGTGCCGCTATCATCCTCGGCGCGATACAGAACGTAAACCTTCCCATCTCGAACAATTGCCGCAGGATTGAAGGTATGCAGCGCCTCCCACGCAACCGGAGCCTGTAGGATGGGATCGTCAAAGATCGCCGTCTTATCCGGAGTTATCACCGGATTCCCGCTCGCCGGACGAAGAAACGGCCCAAGCTGCCAGCTCTGTGCAAGCCCCGATGCCGCGGCCAGCAATATGACGAACAACGCAGTTATCGTTGTTTTGTTGAGCTTGGCTTGGCGTCGGCGGCGAAAGTACTCCATCGCGCAATCCTACCCGAAAGGATCATGCGCTCGAAGTTCCGCCACAATCTCCGCCGCCGCCTCACGCGCCCGCTCAAGCTGGTCCGGAGGAAACGAGATCGCCCCCACCCGCGCATGTCCGCCGCCGCCATAGCGTTCGCAGATATTCGCCAGGTTCAGCAGCCTCGCCGGATCGGCCTTCGTCCACGGATTCGAGCCCACCGAAACTTTCGTCCGAAAGCTCGACTTCGACAGCCCAATGGAGTAAGTCGCATCGGGATGGAGATAGTACGGAATGAACTTGTTGTAACCCTCGAGTTGCCTGTCGGCTATATCGAAGAAGATCGTCCCCGCCGTCTCCGCCGAGCGCTCGCAAATCAACTCAATCGCCTCGCGGTGCCGATCCAGCAGCGGAGGCAGCTGGCACGCCACAAACGGCTCGCGCAGCACCTCGTCCAGCGATTTTGCAGTCAGCAGCGGGATCAACCGGGGAATAAATTCCGGGTCCTGACTCGACTCGATGATCAGTGTCAGCTTCATCGCCGGCGCCGCCATCTCGACGGCCGCTTCTGCGCTCTCATAGAGTGCGCCATCCACAATGTCCGCCCATTGGATCAAATCGGCGACCGGAGCCGCGTCAAATCCGAAGCGTGATTCGGCGATGTGCGCAATAAAGCTGGTGCATGACGTGTAGTTCGGGTCAAAGAAACGCCGATCCGTAAAGCTGCCGTCTTCCAGGCCTCGCAGGTACTGCGCATGGTCCTCAGGGCTCAGGAACGCGCTAAGATGATGGTCAAACCACCAGGTAATCTTCGGCGAGGCCGAATACTTGAAATCGACGATCGCGTTCTCGTCGCCGCTAAAATCCTCTTCGTGAAATAAAGCGCCCGCGCGATGGACCAGGCCATGATATTCATACTCACCCGCCGCAGCGATGCATTCGCGATGAAAACGCGTAAACAGCGAGGCCGAGCAGGCTCCATCGAAACAACGGTCGTGGTACAAAACGCGGACCTTCAAAGCCTCAGACTCCTCAAGCGGGGCGTCAGTACGCAGCCTCCAGCATTCTTGTAGCGAATTCACTAGGATTGCCGGGAAGCCGCGTCGTGTCAAGTCATCGTCCGGCGATTCGCCTATTCTTCACAAAAGTCTCCGTCCCGCTGCAGGAGCTGTAGTAACAATGGATGCAGCGCCGTCATCCAACCTGATTGACCACAATGAACCCACCCACCTTCCGCATCTCTCGCCGCACCTTCCTCGCGAATGCCTCCCTGGCGGCTCTCGGCTGGCAAACCAGCCGTCGGATGGCATTGGCCACCTCTGACACGATCGTCGTCCACACCCCCAGCGGCACGCTGCGGGGGCAGTCCATCGACAAGGTCAACATCTTCCGTGGCGTGCCCTTTGCCGAGCCGCCCGTCGGACCCCTCCGCTTTCGCCCCACGGTCGCCAGCAAGCCCTGGATCGGCGAGCGCGACGCGACCCGCTTCTCTGCCTCCGCGATGCAGTGGCGCGAAGCTACGGCCTTCGGCGAACAGCCCTTCGTTCATAGCGAAGACTGCCTGTACCTCAACATCTGGGCGCCTGAAGGCAAAGGCCCATTCCCGGTTTTCGTCTGGATCCACGGCGGAGGCTACATCAGCGGCCACGCCTTCGGTCCAATCCATGACGGATCGGAGTTCGCCCGCCAGGGCATCATCTCCGTCACCCTACCGTATCGCCTCGGAGTTCTGGGCTTCCTCGACCTTGGCCCGCTGCTCGGCCCCGAATACAACGGCTCCGCCAACAACGCCCTCCGCGACCTCATGACCGCGCTCGAATGGATCCAGAAGAACATCTCCGCCTTCGGCGGCGATCCCGAGCGCGTCACCATTGGGGGCGAGTCTGCCGGCGCCAAACTCACCGACATCCTCATGGGCATTCCCGCGGCGCAGCCGCTCTTCCACCAGATGATCTCTGAGAGCGGCGGGGCCGAGCGCGTCTGGTCCAAAGCCGGCTCCGCCGCCGTCTCTCGTGGCTACGGCGAACTGTGGCGCAAGCAGAGCGGGCAAGACCTCGCAAGCCTCAAGACCGCGCCACCCGAGGCTCTCATTGCAACCCAGCACGACTTTCTCATCGACTGGCCGCAACGCTTTCCCCTCCGCCCAGAGATCGACGACGAGCTCCTGCCGCAAATGCCGGTCAAAGCGATCGCCGCCGGATCAAGCAAAGGCAAGCGCCTGCTCATCGGCACCAACCGCGACGAGAGCGCCCTCTTCATCGGACCCCACCCCAACACGGATCCGGCTCCGAAGGACCTCGGCAACATCCCGATGGCCAAATTCGCCCCCGTCCTCCAACACTACAAACAGACATATCCCCAAATGCAGGAATTTCAGGCTCGGATCCGCGCCGTCACCGCCGAGGAATACTGGATACCCTCCATCCGCGTCGCCGACGCTCTCGTCGAGGGCGGGGGCCCGCCTTCATGTATCGCCTCGACTTCACCGAGAGCAGCGGACATCTATCTGGCTTCGCCTACCACTCGCTCGACGTACCCCTCGTCTGGGCCAGTCCCCATCCCAACGCCGCCAACCTCAACGAGGAGCTGGCGCTCGGCAAGCAGGTCCACCTCGCCTGGGCGGCATTCATCCGAGGCGAAACTCCTGCCGCGCCCGGCCTGCCCGCCTGGCCCGAATATACTGTCGCCAATCGCCCTACAATGATTCTGGATGTCACAAGCCGCGTCGAAGAAAGGCCAAACGAAGCGGAATTGCGCCTCTGGGATGGAGTGTTATAGCGTCGCGCTGATCGGCGCACCCAGGAACTCCACACCCCACGGCGCGCCAAAAGCGCTCAGCGCCTCACGGTCGGCGTGGCCGCTCGCCAGCACCTGGGCGAGCTCCGTGAAGAAACGCACTGCATCCATGGCCGGAAGCATCAGCACCATCTGCCGTGCAGGCCGTTCGCCCACATTCACAAAGGCATGCGCGGAGCCCCCGGGAACGGTGATCAAATCGCCGGCCTTGCCGTGGAAGCGCCGCCCATTCACCTCGTAGAGGTAAACGCCTTCCAGCACCCGAAAGACCTCTGTCTCGGCATGCCGATGCAGCGGCGGCCCGAAGCCGGGCGCGTTCACCGTCTCCATGATGGTTATTGCTCCGCCCGAAACTTCCAGAGGAAGCCGCACCGATAGCTTCGGCCAAGAGCGGGAATCTCCAGCGGCCGCTCCTTTCCAGCGTGGGAGTGGTGACCTCAAACGCCATGGCGATGCCCTCTTTTGCCGATCCGCTATTGTCCCTTCTCAATGTCTTCAAACGCGAACCGGCCCAGCACGAACGGATGTGAGACTTGCGGCTTCGAATCCATTGCATTAGTCGGATAGGTGTCGGTGCCGGTAGTCGGAAATCCCCACACCTTCCCATTCCGCATATCGATCATCACCCGTCCATAGACCTGCTTGCTGCCATCGGGCGCGCGCAGCATCTGCGTGCCCGGTTCAATATCGAGGGGGTATGGCAGGCCCGATTGGGCCTGCGCGGCTTGCGGACTTACATACGGCCTGATCGCAATCGCCACCAGCGCGACTGCA
>CAVUKL010000004.1:0-45501 GCA_963742015.1 uncultured Acidobacteriaceae bacterium
GGCGCTATGATCCTTCTAATTGTTGGATCTGCTCACTGGGGTCGGTTATGACAGCAGCATCGATATTCAGAGCATCGATAATTCTCTACCTAATGGCGATTTGTCTCGCACGGGGAGAGCAAGTGAGTGTTTTATTTGGACAATCTGTCGGTACCTATAATTGTCCAACAAAATCCGATGCACCCGCCGGGAGTATTCGCGATGATGACTTCGTCGAGTTCCGAAAGGGGCCATGTATGGGACACTGCCCAGTTTATTCGATTCGCATCGCGGCTAATGGCGATGTGACCTGGAATGGAAAATATAATGTTGCTCACCAGGGAGAAGCCCACAGCAAGGTAGACCCCACTAAGGCAGGCGCCCTGATTGAGGAGTTTCGAAAGGGCGGTTTTTGGAGCCTTTGTGAACAGTACTTTTCACGAGGAACCGATCAGCGAACCGACTATACCACCGTCTCGATCACCGGCACGACGAAGCGTGTCTCGCATGAAAGCAGGTCTGCACCCGAGTGGCTTTGGCAAATGGACCGCAAGATTGAGGACGTTGCCAATGCTAAGCAGTGGATCGACCGAAGTTCCTAGCTCAGCAGGGTCACCCCAGTACTCGCCGCCTGTTCATGCGCGTGAAACGACGAGCGCACCAGCGGCCCTGATTCAACGTGGCGAAAACCCATCCCAAGCGCTTCTTCTTTCATGAAGTCGAACTCTTCCGGAGTGTAGTACCGGGTCATGGGCAGGTGGTCTTTCGACGGACGCAGGTATTGCCCGATGGTCAGCACGTCGGTGCCGACCGCAGCCAGGTCGCGGTAGACCTGCAATAGTTCGTGCATCTCTTCGCCAAGGCCGACCATAACACCGGACTTGGTCACCGCTTTCGGATCGACTTCCTTGGCAAACTCCAACAGGCGTAGCGTCCGCTTGTAGCGTGCACCTGAACGGACCACACGATAGAGCCGAGGCACCGATTCCGTGTTGTGGTTGAGCATTTCAGGCCGCGCCTCGACGACGATGCGGATGGCCTCTTCGTTGCCCTGAAAATCGGGAATCAGCACCTCGACTTGGCAGCCTGGAGCTTGCCGACGGATTTCCCCGATGACCATGGCAAAAGCCCGCGCGCCTCCCACGATATCGTCATCACGGTTCACGCTGGTGATGACCGCGTGCTTTAATCCCAAGGACGAGACAGCTTCGGCAACCCGACGCGGTTCGTCAAAATCGATTGGGTCGGGGCGACCCTTAGGCACCGCACAAAATCCGCATCGCCGGGTGCAAGTGTTGCCCAGCATCATGAAGGTCGCCGTCTTGTGGTTCCAGCATTCGCCGATATTCGGGCAGTGAGCTGACTCACAGACTGTATGCAGATTAAGGGAACGAGCTAGCTTCTTGAGGTCGTGATAGTTCTCGCCAACGGGAGCGCGCGCCTTGAGCCATTCCGGCTTTGGAGCAGGGGTTTTGCGCACGGGTTCGATCTGGATTAGTTCCGTGAATGCTGCCACATTTTCATTGTAGCGATTAAACCCCGGCGCTACTTCAGCCGCTCTATGACCTCAGGCCGGATCAGATAGAGAAAGAGGAGCAGGTTCAGGGCGCCCATCACTCCCGCCGGTATCTGGTGCAGGTGCAGAAGAATGTAGAACTGATAGAGCATCAGGAGAAAGGTCGCCGCCAGTGAGAGCGCCCATCCCCAGCGTTGTTGGCGTAGCAGTCCGAAGCTCGCGCACGCGGTGAGCAGGCTGACTACGAGAAAGATAGCCGGAATATGATGGCCGACCGCGCCAAACGCGATGACCACCGAAATCGCAAGCATATAGACCGCGATTCCTGCCATCCCCGGTAACGGGAGACGCTTCTTGCCCGGTTGCGTGGGTTCGCTTGCAGAGTCGCTGAGGTCGAAATTTTCGTCGGTCATAGAGTGTGCAGATAAGCGATCAGGTCGTTTAGCTGTTGGTTGTTTAGGTCGTTCCCGAAGGCGGGCATCATGCCGCGTCCATGCAGGATCGCTGAGATCACGCGATCGTCATTGGCTGGCGCGCCGCTGGGCAGATATTTCTGCTTGTAGAGCGCCTGCAGGCCGGGGCCGTGATAGCCCTCGTCGCTGTTCGCATAGTGGCAGCGCGAGCAGTGAGATTCAAAGACCGCATAGCCGCTGGCTTCCTGCGGCGTCAGTTCCGAGAGCGGCTTGGAAGGCGGCAATTTGGGCCTGCATCCGGAGGCGATCAACGAGGCCGCTAAGATCGCAGCGAAAACGAGGCTGGCCCGCAGGCCTGGAAAGGCTCGACTCATCGCGCCCCATAGCGGCGGCCGACGATGGCGTAGTCGCCAGAGAGCACGCGGGCGATGGCTTCGGAATAGGCGACGTGTTCCTCGGCGAGGATCCGGGCAGACAGCGTTGCTTCGTCGTCACCCGGCAAAATAGGGACAGCTCGCTGCAGAATGATCACGCCGTGGTCCAGCTCCTCGTCGACGAAATGCACCGTACAGCCGGAAACCTGCACGCCATATTCGAGCGCCTGTCTTTGCGCATCCAGTCCGGGAAATGCCGGCAGCAATGACGGGTGAATGTTGAGGATACGGTGGGGAAAGGCACGGACGAACTCCGGCGAGAGAAGGCGCATGTATCCGGCGAGGCAGACCAGGTCAACTTCGTGATCGCGCAGCGCGGCAATGATCTCGTTGTCGTGCTCGGCGCGCTTGCGGCCTTTGGGTTCGATGATCAGCGATTGCTGGCCCTGATCCTGGGCTGCTGCGATGCCCGGAGCGTCGGCGCGGTTGGAGATGACAACGGCGATTTCGGCTCCCGGAAGCCTTCCACAGTCGATGCTGTCGGCGATGGCGAGGAAGTTCGATCCCCGGCCGGATAGCAGGATCCCCAACTTCTTGTTGGCCGAGCTCATCAGGCGTAGATCACTTTGCGCTCGCCCTTGACGGTGCGGCCGATGACGTGGAACTTCTCCCCTGCCCGGTCGAGCATGGCCTTGACGCGAGTGAACCGGTCGGCGGGAATAACAGCAATTAGGCCGATGCCTAGGTTGAACGTCCGCTGCATCTCGTCCGGCTCGACGCTGCCGAGCTCGCGCAAGTGCTCAAAGATCAACGGAATCGGCCAGCTTCCAGTCTCGATAATGGCCGAGATAGTCTTGGGCAGGATACGCGGCAGGTTTTCGGTGATGCCGCCGCCGGTGATATGGGCCATGCCCGTGGTGAAGTCGCCCGCGGTGAGCTTCTTGATCACGGGAAGATAGCTGCGGTGAACCTTCATCAGGGCCGCCCCCGCCTTGTCCTTGATCGCGGAGATGTAGTGGTCGGGCTTATAGGCGGCCACATCAAAAAAGAGCTTGCGAGCGAGCGAATATCCGTTCGTGTGCAGTCCGGTTGACGGAAAGCCGATGAGGACATCGCCAGCCTTGATCTTGGCGCCTGTGATCAGCTTCTCCTTATCGACAACCCCGACGACGAAACCTGCGAGATCGTACTCGCCGTCGGCGTAAAAGCCCGGCATTTGCGCGGTTTCTCCGCCAATGAGCGCGCAGCCGTTGGCCTTGCAAGCGTCGGCGAGGCCAGTGACGACCTTTTCGATGACGCCTTCATCGAGGCGCCCAGTCGCGAGGTAATCGAGGAAGAAGAGCGGAGTTGCGCCCTGAATGGCGATGTCATTGACGCAGTGATTCACCAGATCGGCACCCACTGTGTGGTGAACTCCCATTTCAAAGGCAATCTTGAGCTTCGTTCCTACTCCGTCGGCGCTGGAGACTAACACTGGTGCGTCAAATCGCGCTGTATCGAGACGAAAGAGTCCGCCAAACCCGCCGATCTCGCTCAGGACTTGCTTGCCGAAGGTCCGCTGCGCCAGGTATTTGATCCGTTGTTTGGCGCGGTCGCCTCCGGTGATATCGACTCCAGCGTCGGCGTAGGAGACAGGGTTGGATTTTGCTTTCTGGGTTGGCTTCGCGCGGCTGGCAGGTTCAGGCAAGGTGAATCCGTGGTTGATGAGAGTGGAACGCAGTCTCATTGCCGTGAAATCGACTCGCCGGCGAGACTGGTCGGGAGCACTCAGTTTAGCATTGCGAACGATCGAAACGACGCGGGGCGCCGCTCAGAGCAACTGCGAAATGCAGTCAGCCCGGGTGGGATAACTGGGCAGCAGTTGGGTCGTGTTGGTCAGTTTGAAAAGATCCTGCAGCCGTTCGTTGGGTCCGGCTAGAAGCAGCTTGCCGCCCTTGGCTCGCACCGCGCTCGATGCGTGCAGCAGTACGCCGAGCGCCGCACTGTCCGCATATTCGATGTGTTCGAGATCCAGAACAATCTTTCGTGCGCCGTTGTCCGCGAGGGTGTTGATCTCGGCCTCGAGCAGGCTCAAGCGGCTGCCAAGGGTCAGGCGGCCTTTGAGCGCTACGACATCAATGTCGCCTTCGATATGCAGGACTTCAGTTTCAAGCATGGCGATTCCCTAATCGATCCAAGTGTTTGGAAAGCCAACTGTAGCATACGGGCCGTTCACCACGGTCGTGGTATCCCCGGGCTCCCACCGTCGCAGAACAATCTCACTCTCCCAGCCTCGCTCTACGCTCCTGAAGGCGGTATCGGAGTGACGCTCGAGTCGCCCTTCAATGGCGCCTTTCGCTTCAGACTCTGAAGACATGCGCTCCGGTCGGGGTATATCGACAACAGCCGGTCCGTCTCTGTCAGATGAAACAGGTCAAGAAGCCGCTTGTTAGGGGCTGCAATTCGCAGTTGTCCACCCGCCGCGCTCATGGCGGTGTAGGCGTGCAACAGCAGGCAAAAGCCCGAGCTGTCGGCATGTTCCACCTGGTCCAGATCGAGAACTAGCTTGGACGCGCCCTGTTTTACGATCGACTTGACCTGTGCTTCGGCAATTGTGAGGCGCGGACCGGCGATCAATCGGCCCTTCAACGCTACGATAACGATGCCACCTTCGGCCTGGATCACTTCCGACTCGAGCTGCATACATCCTGCCTGGTAAGTTACCCACGTGACTCGAACTGTAGCATAGTGGAACAGAATGGTAATCGCGTCAATAGGGCGCAATTCTCGTCAACCTTGTCCCTTCCTTTAGGCGCCCCAAATGCCACTTCGTTCACCCTGTCGTCAGCCCTCAATTCGGGATTGTGCGAAGATTGGCCACAACGACCTTTCATTTTGATGCCTTCCTCTCCAATCTCGCAACCGGCTACAGGCAAAAGCGGGAAGCCCGTCGCCAGAGAAGACCGAACCAAAAAACAGTATCCCGCCCGCTCGGCGGCTGCTCGCAAGGGTTTTGAAGCGAAGATCTCGGCTGGTCGACAGCCGAGACAGGAGGCTCCGCACGCGGTCATCTCCCGCCGGGCTGCCGACCGCCTGCGCACCGGGCACGTCTGGGTCTACCGCTCTGACGTGGAGCAGTTGGTTGTTCCCGCCCCCCCATCTCGATTGATCGCCGTAATCGATTCTCGCGGGAAACCCCTGGGAACCGCGCTCTACAGTGGGAGTTCGCAGATCTCCCTCAGGATGGTCTCCGGTAGCGGCCTTGACCAGGCTGGATGGGTCAGTCTCTTTCGCGAGCGCCTGCGGAGTGCGATCCAATTTCGGAGACACCTACGAAGCAGCGAAGTTCCCAGAACGGATTCCTGCCGGCTGGTCTTCAGCGAGGCCGACTTTCTTCCCGGGCTGATCGCCGACAAATACAACGATCTGGTAGTCGTGCAACTGCTCACCCAGGGGATGGATACAGCGGACGTTCGCGCCGCGTTCCTGGATGTTGCTGTCGAAGAAATACGTCCGAAGGCAATCTATGAACGTAGAGACCCCAGAATTCAAGAGCTGGAGCAGCTTGGACCCGTGGCCGGAGGCCCGTTATTCCTGGCTGAAGGCCCTGAAGCCAAAACAGAGCCTGGCTCGACAATCTTTCATCTCAACGGCCTGCGTTTTCACTACGATGTCAACGCTGGCCAGAAAACGGGCGCTTTCCTAGACCAGAGAGAGAATTACGCTGCCGCGGCAGGGTATTGCCGAGGCGAGGCGCTCGACGTCTGCACCTACCAGGGTGGCTTTGCGTTACACCTGGCGCGGGTGTGCGAGCGAGTGACCGGTGTCGACGCCTCGCGAGAGGCGCTCGAAGTCGCGGAGCGCAATCTTGAACTGAACCAGGAGATCCTTGGCGCGGCGCCAGTCGAGTGGCTCGAGGCAAACGCCTTTGATTTGCTTCGAGACTGGAGTGCCACTGGAGCGCGCTTCGACTCAATTGTGCTCGATCCGCCTGCCTTCGCTAAGTCGAAGCGCGCCACCGAAGGTGCCCTGCGAGGATATAAGGAACTTAATCTAAGGGCGTTCAAGATGCTGCGCGCGGGCGGAACTCTGGTCACCTGCTCCTGCTCGCATCATGTGGGCATTGAAGAGTTTACAGGGGCCGTCACGGCTGCGGCGAGCGATGCCCGACGACAGGTACGTTTGATTGAGCGGCGAGGGGCCGCCGCAGACCACCCCGTACTCCTAGCCGTCCCCGAGACGGAATATCTAAAGTGCCTGATTTGCCGAGTCGAGTAGGCATTTTCCGGGCGATCCGATAAACCATTCAAAAGATTACGGTTAGCAAGAGAGCGGCGATTTTGACTAGATATGAGCATATATCGCTCATATTTTATGCATCTCTTGTGCTATAGTAAGAATCATAGGTGATGTGGCGCAATCGCGCTGATACCCGATCACCGATCACTTGGAGGACAAGACAATGGCAATTACTCGCTGGGATCCATTTCGCGAAGTAGCTTCTTTGCAAAGCCGTATGAACTCGCTCTTTCAGGACTTCTCCCGTACCCAAGGAGCGGAGAACGAACTTTTGGCCACTACTGGCTTCGTTCCGCCCGTCGACGTATATGAAGATGAGCACAAGATCGTACTAAAGCTGGAAGTTCCGGGAATCAAGCAGGAGGACCTCGATGTCCGCCTGGAAAACAGCACTCTGACCGTTCGCGGCGAGCGGAAGTTTGAAAAGGAAGAGAAGGAAGAGAACTTTCACCGCATCGAGCGCCGTTATGGCACTTTCTTCCGCGCCTTCACTCTGCCGACTACCGTCGAGAGTGAGAATGTCAAGGCGCAGTATGACTCTGGTGTTTTGAAGCTGGAGCTGAACAAGCGTGCCGAGGCCAAGCCGAAGCAGATCAAGATCGGCGTCAGCAGTGCCCCGGCCACCACAGAGAATCGCCCGATCGAGGCTGGTAAGGCAGCAGCCTAAAGCTCGCGCCGGTATTGATTCACAGAGGCGGGCCGACGTGCCCGCCTCTGTTTGCTTTTGGCATATTCTGGATTCGTAGTTTCTAGAGAAGATCACTTATGGCTATTCGCTGGGACAAATTGACGGTCAAATCGCAGGAAGCGATTCAGAGTGCGGGCACGCTCGCCGCGGAGAACGGCAACCCCGAAATCATGCCAATGCACATGCTCGCCGTGTTGCTTGAGGATAGTGATGGCATCATTGTGCCGCTCCTTCAAAAGGTCGGTGCGCCCACCGAGCAACTGCTCACCAAGGTGAACCAGGCGCTCGGGGCCTCGCCTAAGGTCTCCGGCTCCGGCGCCCAACCGAGCCTCTCGAATGCCGCGCAGAAGGTAGTTGACCGGGCGTTCAAGGAAGCCCAGAACTTCAAAGACGATTATGTCTCGACAGAGCATCTGCTGCTCGCTCTCACCCAGGAAAAGAACGATCCTGCGCAGCTGGCCCTTGCCGCTGTGGGTGCGACGCATGACGCGATTCTGCGCGGACTGACGGCGGTCCGGGGCTCGCAGCGTGTGACCGATCAAAATCCTGAAGCAAAGTATCAGGCGCTCGAAAAATACGCGAAGGACATGACCGAGCTCGCGCGGCGCGGCAAACTCGACCCGGTCATTGGCCGTGATGAGGAGATTCGGCGCGTGATTCAGGTGCTCTCGCGGCGCACCAAGAACAATCCGGTGCTTATCGGTGAACCCGGCGTCGGCAAGACGGCAATCGTCGAAGGGCTGGCCCGCCGCATTGTCTCGGGCGATGTGCCGGAAATCCTCCGCGACAAGCGGGTCGTTTCTCTGGATTTGGGGGCAATGCTCGCCGGGGCGAAGTATCGCGGTGAGTTTGAAGATCGCCTGAAGGCAGTGCTGAAAGATATTGCTGAGGCGAATGGCCAGGTCATTCTCTTCATCGACGAGCTGCACACACTGGTCGGAGCAGGGGCATCGGAAGGCTCGATGGACGCTTCCAACATGCTAAAACCGGCCCTAGCGCGTGGCGAATTGCGCGCGATCGGCGCCACCACGCTCAACGAATACCGCAAATACATCGAGAAAGACGCGGCGCTCGAGCGGCGCTTCCAGATCGTCTTCGTCGGCGAACCGAATGTCGAGGACACGATCGCTATTCTTCGCGGCCTGAAGGACCGTTACGAGGCCCATCACAACGTCCGCATCAAGGACTCGGCGATCGTCGCCGCGGCGACTCTCTCGCATCGCTACATCTCCGACCGCTTTCTTGCCTGATAAGGCGATTGATCTTGTCGACGAGGCCGCTGCATCGCTGGCGATCCAGATTGGGTCTGTTCCGACCGAGATTGATCAACTCGAACGCCAACAGACTTCTCTCGAAATCGAGCGCACCGCGCTGAAGCGTGAGACCGATCAAAACTCCAAGGATCGCCGCGAAGTGGTCGAGCGTGAACTGGCCGCGCTGAAAGAAAAATCGACTGGCCTGCGAGCCCGCTGGCAGCACGAGCGCGAGGCCATCACCCGCCTCAGTGAACTAAAAAAACAGGTCGAGGCGAAGCGCTTCGAGGCTGAGGAGCAGATCCGCGCCGGCCAACTGGAACGCGCCGGCCAGATCCAATACGGCGAATTGCCCAAACTCGAGGCCGAGCTGAAGCAGCTAAATGCCGCCCAGGACGGCGTCGCTGACCACACCCGGATGCTGAAAGAGGAGGTCGACGAAGAAGACATTGCCAGGATCGTCAGCAAATGGACAGGGATTCCTGTCTCAAAGATGCTCGAAGGCGAAGTGAAGAAGCTCGTCGCAATGGAAGGTCGGCTCCGCGAACGAGTCGTCGGCCAGGACTACGCACTATCCACGGTCGCGAATGCCATTCGCCGTTCACGCGCCGGGCTGAGCGACCCAAAACGGCCCATCGGCTCGTTCATCTTTCTCGGCCCGACCGGGGTTGGCAAGACCGAGACAGCGCGCGCACTTGCTGAGTTTCTCTTCGATGACGAACAGGCTTTGGTCCGCATCGATATGTCGGAATACATGGAGAAGCACGCCGTCTCGCGCCTGATTGGCGCGCCCCCTGGCTACATCGGGTATGACGAGGGCGGCCAGTTAACCGAAGCGGTGCGTCGCCGGCCATATTCGGTCGTCCTCTTCGACGAGATCGAAAAGGCGCATCCCGACGTCTTCAACGTCCTGCTCCAGGTGCTCGACGATGGCCGCCTTACCGACTCGAAGGGGCGCACCGTTGACTTTAAGAACACCGTGCTGATCATGACCTCGAATCTCGGCGCGCATGTCTTGCAAGGCGAGAATCTGTCGAGCGAATCGGCCTTTGAAGGCGCTCGCGAAGAGGTGATGGAAATACTCAGGCAGAGCTTCCGTCCGGAGTTTCTCAACCGCGTTGACGACATTGTGATCTTCCGCCCGTTGGGAGAAGACCAGTTGGCGCACATCATCGATCTGCGGCTTGCCGACCTGAAGAAGCTACTGGCCGACCGCAAGATCACGATCGAGCTCACTGACGAAGCGAAGCGTCAGTTGATGCTCACCGGCTACGACCGCGCCTATGGAGCGAGGCCGCTCAAGCGGGCGCTGCAGAGGCTGATCCAGGATCCACTGGCGCTAAAGATCCTTGACGGCGAGGTACTCCATGGAGATCACGTGATCGTCGATGCCGATCCGCTGAATAACCGGTTACGGTTCGAAGTGGAGCATCGTAAAGCCGAAGAGCCAGTGCTGATGCAAGCTGGCTAGCCATATTCGTAAAGCTGGGAGTCGTTCAAGGGCGCTGAGCCAGTGCGACTCTCGGAATCCCTTGGAGGTCTGACGCGAAGCTGATCTGGCTCCAGTCCTTCAGTAACCGTGACAGTTGCAATTGCTGTCCAGCACCGATCTCCATGGCCAGCCACCCGCCCGGTCGCAGCACTTCCGCCGCCTGAGGTATGAGACGTTCGTAGAGCTCAAGACCTGTTGGCCCTGCGAAAAGTGCTTGTGCCGGCTCGTATTCCCTCACTTCCGCGTCGAGCGACTCCCGCTCTCCATCGGCAATGTAGGGAGGGTTGGAAACGACTATATCGAACTCGCCAAGTGCGCTATTCGCTAGCAGATCAGCCTCGCGGAATCTGATCCGATCTTCGACTCCGTGTACGGCGGCATTCTCTTTCGCAATATTTAGGGCTCCGACAGAGATGTCGGTTGCGGCGATCCTTGCCAATGGCCGCGCCACCGCCAGGGCGATGGCAATGGCCCCCGAACCGGTGCCAACGTCAGCAATATGGCAAGGGGCGTCGAGCGGAATACGTTCCAGAACCGCTTCAACCAAGTGCTCTGTCTCAGGGCGGGGAATCAGGACACCGGGAGCGACCCTCAGCGTAAGTCCATAGAACTCACGTTCTCCGGTAATGTATTGGACCGGCTCAAACCGCTTTCGGCGCGCGATCAGCTCCCGATAGCGATGCCACTCATCAGTCGTCAACTGCCGATCAGGATTAGAGATGAGTTCAGCCCGGCTCATCTGCGCGACATGTAAAAGCAGGAGCTCGGCATCACGACGGGGATTTACGGAGCTGGCCGCGGCCAGCTCAGCAGTCGCGGCGCTCAGGGCATCGCGCAGAGTCACGCCGGAGCTATTCGCATCAGTCACAGCGACAATTATGCGGCAGTCGCAGTTTCTGCCTTCATTTGTTCGGCCTGGTAATGGGCGGTGAGCGCGTCGACGATCGGCTGGAGCTTGCCGAGCATGATTTCGCTGAGCTGGTGGATAGTGAGGCCGATGCGGTGGTCGGTGAGCCGATTCTGGGGGAAGTTGTAAGTGCGGATCTTTTCGCTGCGATCTCCGGAGCCCACCTGCTGTTTGCGTTCTTTGGCGAGGGCCTCGTGCTGCTTTTCCATCTCGACTTCGTAGAGACGGGCGCGGAGCACGCGCATTGCTTTCTCGCGGTTCTTGATCTGCGACTTCTCGTCCTGGCAGCTTACGATGGTTCCAGTCGGCAGGTGCGTGATGCGGATCGCGGAGTAAGTCGTGTTGACCGATTGCCCGCCGGGTCCGGAGGAGCAGAACGTATCGATGCGCAGGTCTTTGGCCTCGATCTTGACGTCGACGTCCTCAGCCTCGGGTAGTACGGCGACGGTGATCGCTGAAGTGTGGACGCGGCCCTGGGTCTCGGTCTCGGGGACGCGCTGGACGCGGTGAACTCCGCTCTCGTATTTCATTTGCGAGTAGACGCGGTCGCCCTCGATGATGGCGATCACTTCCTTGAGGCCGCCGACGCTGCTTTCGGATTCAGAGAGAATTTCGACCTTCCAGCGATGCAGTTCGGCGAAGCGGACGTACATCTTAAAGACCTCGGCCACAAAAAGCGACGCCTCGTCGCCGCCGGTGCCAGCGCGGATCTCGAGGACGACGTTCTTCTCGTCGTTGGGATCTTTGGGCAGCAGCATAACTTTAAGGTCTTCTTCGATCTTTGGCAGGCGAGCCTGAAGCTGCTCGAGCTCGTCCATGGCCATCGCGCGCAGATCGGGATCGCTCTCTCCCATCAGCGTTTCCGCGTCGGCGATGCCGGTCTTGATCTGTTTGTATTCGCGATATTTTTCGACCACTGTCTCGAGGTCGCGGTGCTGCTTGGCGATCTTCTGGTATTTTTCGTGGTCGTTGACGATCTCGGTCGAGCCGAGCTGCGCGCCGAGGTCTTCGTAGCGGGTTTCGAGTTGGTGTAAACGGTCGAACATCTGCGGTTCCTTTGCGGGCCTAGTGGCTTCTCTTGTCTATTTGTTCAATCTTGGAAAGGTTGCGGACTAGCAGTATCGGCGGCGGGAGCCGCTAGGCAAGAGCGCGGAAGGGAAGGTGGTGGCGCATGGCTCCAGTTTATCTGATGCGGGATGGTAATTGCACGATTCTCTCCCAGCAAGCGGCGAGTGGGTTTGCGGACACGTCTCCTACAGAGGACACGGAGTTCACAAAGCTGTTGTTGTTTGCGGCTTCCGCTGACCCGGGAAAATCCGGCCCCACCTTTCTGTCCTAGGCTTCAGCCTTGGCGATACTTGCTGCGTCTAGACCTACCGAGCATATGGGGCATCTATATTCGAGACTGTGAGCGGGAGCTTTCTTGAATTCGCCAAACTTTGCGACGCGCTGGCGGCGACGACGAAGAAGCTTGAGAAGCGGGCATTGATTGCGGACTGGCTGAAGACGCTATCAATTGAAGATGCGGCGCGCGGGGCGCTTTATCTGGCGGGGCAGGCTTTTGCCGAGACGGACCCGCGTGTCCTGAATTTGGGCGGCGCCATCCTGAGCAAAGCTCTGGCGCAGATCTCAGGCGCGAGCGAAGCGGCGATGCATGAGGCGTATCGCCGTCACGGGGATTTAGGGGCGACTGCGCAGGATCTGCTCGCGGCCCGGACGGTCGCTGAATCCACCCTGACATTAGCGGCGGTCGAAGATCGATTTGGCCAGATCACAGCTACGGGGAAGTCGTCCGCGAAGCTGGCGCTCACCGAACAACTGGTCGGGATGGCTACTCCGCTGGAAGCGAAGTATCTGATTAAGCTCGTCCTCGGCGATATGCGGATCGGGGTGAAGCAGAGCCTGGTGGAAGAGGCGATTGCCGCAGCGTATGCCGCTGATGTTGCGGCGGTGCGGCGGGCGACGATGCTGAAGGGTTCGCTGCCGGAGGCCGTGAGGCTGGCGGTGGCTGGGCGGCTCGATGAGGCGCGGATGACATTGTTTCATCCGCTGGGGTTCATGCTGGCGAGCCCCGTGGAGAGTGTCGAGGAGGCGCTAAATCGGTTTGCTCAGGAGTTTGCGGCAGAGCCGCCGGACCCCTCGAAACTAGAACCCACATCTCAAAATCGAGACCTTTCGACAAGATCAGGGCAGGCTGTGGAGCACCCGGCCGCGCCCTTTCAAGAGGATTTGGCTTCGTCAGAGGTCGCGGTGCTTCTGAAAGAGGTGCAGATTGAGGACAAGTATGACGGCATCCGCGCGCAGTTGCATTGCGGCGATGTGGATCAGCCGGGGCGGGTGGCGTTGTTTTCACGTTCGCGCGAGAACATGACGGCGGCTTTTCCGGAGCTGGCTGAGGCTTTTGCAGCGGTGGACGTTCCGCTCATTCTGGACGGCGAGGTGCTTGCGTGGGATGTTGCGAATTCCCGCGCGATGCCGTTTTCCGCGTTGCAAACACGGATCGGGCGGAAGAAGGTGACCGACTCGATGCGAGAGCGGACGCCGGTGGTTTTCATGGCGTTTGACCTTCTTTCTGTTGGTGGCGAGCTGAAACTTGAACGTCCCCTCGCGGAGCGTCGCGCGCTGCTTGAAGCGTTCGCTGAGCGGAATGGAGCGCGTCTCGTGGCGGGCTTTCGCGAGAATAAGCCGGCGGCGAAGCAAGCCAGCCTTTTCCTTGCGGACGAAATCGCTGCGCCCGAGGCGGCGTTGAGGCTGGTGCTCTCACCGGCGGTCACGTTGACCCACGCCGAGCAGCTCGAACAGGCTTACATGGATGCGCGGGTTCGCGGCAACGAAGGCGTGATGATCAAGGCCCGGGTTTCCGTCTATCAACCGGGACGTCGGGGGTTCGCGTGGCTCAAATTGAAGCGGGAGCTGGCGACGCTCGATGTGGTTGTCACGGCTGCGGAATTCGGCCACGGCAAGCGTGCCGGCATCCTGAGCGACTATACCTTCGCGGTGCGCGATGGCGAGGATCTGAAGAACGTCGGCAAGGCCTACTCGGGGCTGACTGATGCGGAGATCGCCGAGCTTTCGCAGTTTTTCATTGAGCACACGATTGAGGATTTCGGCTACACGCGCAGTGTCGAGCCGGTGCTGGTGCTGGAGGTCGCATTCAACAACGTAATGCGCTCGGAGCGTCATGCAAGCGGCTTCGCACTGCGTTTTCCGCGGATCATGCGGATTCGGCGCGATAAGCCGGTCGAAGAGATCGATACGCTGGCACGGGTAGAAGAGATCTATACTTCGCAACCAGAGTTGGGCGTGATGGGAACAGCGGAAAGTTAGTGGGAATGGCTGTGGTCGTGGCCATGGTGATGGCCGTGGGCGGAGACTGTCTCGACCGGCATGACGCAGCCGTGGGCGATCTCGCACTCGACGTTTTCAAACTGGATCGTGGTGTGGTGAACCTGGAATTTATCTCGTAATGTCACCTTGATCTGTTCGAGGATCAGGGCGCTTTCCGATGGTGGAATATCCGCAATCGTGACATGGGTGGCCAGGGCATGCGACTGCGAGCCGAGGCTCCAGACATGGAGATCGTGGACGTCCTCGACGCCCGCGATCTGGGTCAGCGTGGAGCGGATTTCCGGCAACGAAATGCCCTTCGGCGTGCCCTCGAGCAGGATGTTCAGGGTCTCGCGGACGATCGAGAGCGAAGTCCACAGGATCAGCCCAGCGATGATGATCGAGAGCACAGGGTCGATCCAGCTGCGGCCGGTGAAGAGGATGGCCGCACCACCGGCAATGACTGCGGCGGTCGAGAGCGTGTCGCCGAGCATGTGGACCAGGGCGCTGCGAATGTTGACGTCGGTGTTGACTCGCGAGAGCAGCATAGCGATCCCGCCGTTCATGAGCACTCCGGCGGCGGCGACGTACATCATGAGCCTCGGCTGTACAGGCTCAGGCGTTGCGAGGCGGTGCATAGCTTCGATCACGATCCAGACGGAGAGGACGAGCAGCGTCGTAGCGTTCACAAAGGCGGCGAGCACTCCGGCGCGTTGATAGCCGAAGGTTTTGGCGTCGGTCGCGGGACGGCTCTGAAAGTAGACGGCGACGAAGGAGAGCAGCAGGGCAAGCGCGTCCGAGACATTGTGCCCGGCCTCGGAGATAAGCGCGAGCGAGTGCGCGCGGATTCCGGCGACGAACGTCACCACGACATAGGTAAGCGTCAGCACCAGCGAGAAACGCAATACGTTCTGCATCTTCGAGTTAGAGGCCGAGGCGTGGACGTGCATGCTTCGGTTAGTCTATGCCGCTGGTTGGGGCCTTTCAACCTGTCGCCTTTCAACGAGTCTCGGTTGTTTTGGTGGTCTAGCGGCGCGGCACGGTTGCGCCGGCTGGATTTCTCGCAGGGCGTCGCATCATGAATGGGTTGGCCGTGTCACGCAGCCCCGACCAGTTCTCCGCGACCACAATGCTATTGCCGGGCTGGTGGGAGTCGTAGCGCACCGAGCAGGGAAAATCGAGGCGACAGGCGTGGATGTCGACGAAGTTCTTTAGCACGGTGACGTCTTGAGCGCACTCATAGATCACGCCGGCAATTTCGTATTTGTAAATAATGAGGTCGATGGAGGGCTGGGCGCCTTCAGCGGCGAGCTCGGCGATATCGATGACTGTGCCATCGATGATGCGGCCGGTTTTCACCAGGTCCAGGCGACGTGCGCGCTCGACCTCCTCGGCGCTGGGTCGCTTGCGTCGTAGAAGATAATACACAACGCCGCCGGAACAGAGCGCCGCTGCTGCTCCAAGCACCAGTGGGTCGCGCAGTGAAAGGCCCTGCATTGGAAGTTCTCCGTCGCGCCGCGTTTTAGGGTCGCACGCACGGCCCGCTTTGCCGCGTCGATGTGCCGCCCGGAATCCCGCAATCTAAAAGCAGAATACCCCAGTGAGCACGTGCCGGGCCTGCTACCTGCGATATACTTAACTAGAACATGTCAAAGCGCTCGTCTTCGCAGCCGGCATCCCATGCCGCTCTTTTCGTTTATGGGAGAAAATCGTCAATTCAGGCAACAGAGATGCAGGCGACTGAGAACCGGCCACGCATCCGCTCGACCACCGTGCTGTGTGTGCGGCGAGGCGGCAGCGTCGTCATGGCCGCCGATGGGCAGGTAACCATGGGCGACAGCGTCATCAAGCACTCCGCACGCAAGATTCGCCGACTTTATCAGGACAAGATTCTAGCTGGCTTCGCGGGTTCGACGGCTGACGCGTTTTCGCTCTTTGGGCGTTTTGAATCCAAACTCGAGCAATATGCGGGCAATTTGGGACGCTCGGCTGTTGAGCTGGCGAAGGATTGGCGCACCGACAAGATGCTCCGCAACCTTGAGGCGCTGCTGGTGGTTGCCGATCCCAAGACGACTTTCCTCATCAGCGGTTCCGGAGATGTGATCGAGCCTGACGAGGGAATCGCGGCTATCGGCAGCGGGGGCTCATTCGCGCTGGCTTCGGCGCGGGCGCTGATGGAGAACACTGAGCTGCCGGCTCGCACCATCGCTGAGAAATCTCTTCGAATTGCCGGGCAAATCTGCATCTATACAAACGACCAGATCACGATTGAAGAACTGACCGAGCCGGCGAGTTAGCTAAGGAAGAAGTAAGGAATACGAATATGGCAATTTATATGCCTGGCGCCGCTGAGGACCAGGAACTCGCACTGGATGATTTGACTCCCCGCGAAATTGTTGCGGAGCTGGACAAGTACGTCGTCGGCCAGCATGCCGCCAAGCGCGCCGTGGCCATTGCGCTGCGCAACCGCATGCGCCGGCAAAAGCTCTCGCCTGAATTAGCCGACGAGATCATGCCCAAGAACATCATCATGATCGGGCCGACCGGTGTGGGCAAGACGGAGATCGCCCGCCGCCTCGCGAAGCTGACCAACTCGCCGTTTCTCAAAGTCGAAGCTTCGAAGTTCACCGAGGTAGGTTATGTGGGGCGCGATGTCGAGTCGATCGTTCGCGATCTGGTCGAGATTGCTATCGACATGGTGCGCGAGGAGAAGCTCGAAGAGGTTGAAGACAAAGCCGAGATGAATGCCGAGGAGCGGCTGCTTGACCTGCTGCTTCCACCGCCATCGCCCGCACCCGGCACGACGTCGCCCCAGGGCATGTCTCAGGGCATGTCGCCGGACGCGCCCCGGCAGGAGCCCGATGGCACGCTCACCTTCCCGACGCCGAGCAGTGAGTCGCATAACCGGACGCGGGAGAAGCTCCGCCAACAGTTCCGGGAGGGCAAACTGGATGAGCGGTCGGTCGAGATCGACGTGCGCGAGCGCAACACTCCTTCGTTCGAGATCATCTCCAACCAGGGCGTTGAGGAGATGGACATCAATCTCAAAGACATTCTGCCCAACATCTTTGGCCAGCGCACCAAGAAGAGGAAGATGAAGGTCGCGGAAGCCTTTGAATATCTGGTTCAGGAAGAAGAAGGCCGGCTGATCGACATGGACCAGGTCACGCGCGCCGCAGTCGAGCGTGTCGAGGACTCGGGCATCGTCTTCCTCGACGAGATCGACAAGATTGCTGGCCGCGAGGGCGGACACGGTCCCGACGTCTCACGCGAAGGCGTGCAACGCGACATTCTTCCCATCGTCGAGGGAACCACGGTTAATACTCGCTATGGCATGGTGCGCACCGACCACATTCTCTTCATCGCCGCCGGCGCGTTTCATGTTTCGAAGCCCAGCGATCTCATTCCCGAGTTGCAGGGGCGTTTTCCGATTCGCGTTGAGCTGCAGTCGTTACGGTCGAGGACTTTGTGCGCATTCTTACCGAGCCAAAGTCGTCGTTGACCAAGCAGTATTCGGCTCTGCTCGATACCGAAGGGCTCAAGTTGGAATTCACGCCAGAGTCGCTCAAAGAGATGGCCCACTTCGCCTTCCGTGTCAATGAGACGACCGAGAATATCGGTGCGCGCCGTTTGCATACCATCATGGAGAAGGTGCTCGACGAGATCAGCTTCCTCGCGCCTGATCTCACTAAAGCCCGCAAAGGCGAGAGCGGGAATTTGCTCGATGTCGCCGCGTCCGCGCAGGAGAGTGGCGCAAGCTTCCCGTTGCCGGTGATCGAGCGCGAGACATCGTCGGGCATGGAGACGGTGGTGGTGATCGATCCTGAATACGTTCGCCATATGGTTGCGTCGATTGTGAAAGATCAGGATTTGGCGAGATACATTCTGTAGCTCTGATCAGGCTTCCGCCTGCGACCGATCCTGGTCGGTGCGAGTCTGCCTTTGCAGGAAGCCGATCCTGGTGACGGCGGCGATCACAATTGCGATTCCGAAGCATTGCAGTACATTCAGTCGTTCTCGCAGAAAGATCGCTGCCAGCGCCGCTGTCATGATCGGCACCAACGCCAGAAACTGAGCTGAGGCCGACGAGCCAAGCATGCGAATCGCCCGCAGATAGAGTACGAATGGAAGAGCGAAGAGCAGTACTCCGGCGACGCAGGCCATACTCCACACTGAAGCTGTGGCCGTAACGGGTGTTGCGCCGCGCAATCTCAATTCCGCAAGAGCAAAGGCCATCGCTACCAGCAACCCCGCAGTCTGGTGGAGTGCAAAGAGCTGCTCCTCTCGCAAATGAGCCAGCGCGCGTTCGGCGAGAAAGGTGTAAGCACACGCCGCAAGCACGGCGAGCACGATCATCGCATTCGCGAGGACGCTGCGGCTACCGAAGACTGGATCGTGTCCTCCGGCGAGGCTCATGATCGCTACGCCAAGGAATGCGACAACAGAGAGCAGCACCAGCGGCCGCGAAAGTCTCTGGCCCAGAATGATGCTTGCGAGCACCAGCATCATCACACTCTCTGTCGACCAGATTAGAGTCTCGTTGCTAATGGTCGTCCACTGCAGGGCGACAAAAGTGAGGGAGAAGGCCACGCCTGGCTGCAGCAGGCCTGGAAGTGCCAACCGGCAGGCGGTCGGCAAGCTGACGCGAAACGGATCGGTGGCCAACACCCAGATCCATAACGCAAGTGTCCCGGCTGCTAATTCGGTTGCAAAGAGAAGCTGGGGTGGCAGTTTGCCGGTCGCAGCCTTGGTCATCACTGATGCGACTGCCCAACAAATGGTAGCCAATATGGCGAACCAATGTCCGCTGTGGGTCTTCGCCGTTGCCGGCCCCAGAGAAGCATCCCGAATCTCGGATTGTAAGACTATTTTGCTAATCGCAGGACCTGCGACGTGATTACATTAGCGTCACGGGAGAGGCTTCATTCCTCCCGGATTGTCAAGGCCTGGACGAGACGCAGCGGCAAGCTACATAATCCGCTGCGAATTCGTCGCTGGAGGCAGCGCCATGCGCCTTTCCATCTCGCCGCGCACTTTAGTCAATCCATAGACGCAGCCCTCGAAAGACTCCGCCAGCCTCATGAACAGCGGCGCCTCGAGGGCGTATTCAAAGACATTGAATTGCGAGACGATCCAGTAGCTCTCTTTGCCGGCGCGGACCATCTGCAGGAATCGCACCCTATGCCGCCAAAGATGCAGCGACTCAGGATACATGCCGGTGAGGAAGAGGGTGTAGTCGCCGATGTGTTTGCGGATGTGACGCTCCTGGTCGAAAGAAGTCGCGGTGCCGTGGACGGGATCGGAAGCGGCCATCATTTCGGCGATCTCCTCAATCGGGCGCCCTTCCGCGTTGCGCAGGCTATAGAGGCGGTCGGATTCGCAGAAGTCAGTCAGCAGGTCGGCGACGTAGCTCGATATCTCTGTGTCGCGAATGCCAACGTGCTCGGAGTAGCAGTCTTCAACAAGTTGATGAAAGAGGTGACGCAGCGAATGCGATTCTGGAACCATCGATTCTCCCGGGCGTGCTGAAATTCATCCTCTGTTAACCACTTAATTCCAGAATTTACCGAACGTTGCCGTGATTACCAAGAAAGATCGGCGGCCTCACGCATTTCTCTAGCACTCGGGGTATCCGACTGCAAACGGGGGACCCGCTCTGTAACGATCACTCCACCACGCTCACTACAAACAAGGCGACGCTGCGTTGACCGGAGTGATGCGAAAGAGGTCTACACTTAATCGCGTTGCGTCCTTCAAGGAGTCATGATGGCCATCTCCAAGCGTCCGAGCAAAACAACGAAGCACAAGCCAACTCACAAACCAAAGCAGGGTCCTGTTGCCACGCATCCGGCGACGGGGCAGCCTGTCTTTGCGCAGCCGAAGCCGAGCCCCGATCCGACCGGCTTCGTCGACACCACCTCCGATTCGGGGGACTACAGTCTGGTCAACGCCACTCTGCTGCAAGCCGTGCCTCCAGCGCGGGGCGGTGCGACCGAACCGGTGCTCACATTCGCACAGGTAATGGGCAATGCGGGCGCGGCGGCGGTAACCAAAATCACGCAATCCGGCCAGATCGTTTTCCATTCTGTCGGCGACACGGGCAACACAACCGGTCCGAACACCATAACTCAGGTCGCGGACAAGATGGTGAGCGACTTCGACGAGGCCGATCCTGCGGACGTGCCCTCATTCTTCTTTCATCTCGGCGACGTGGTCTACAACTTTGGCGAGGGCGCGTACTACTACGATCAGTTTTACGATCCTTACCGCGAATACCCTGCGCCAATCACGGCCATCGCCGGCAACCACGACGGTGAGGTCTATAAGACCGACCCGGCGCCGACGCTCGAGGCGTTCATACGTAATTTCTGTGCGGCCACACCTGCAGTGAGCACCGACGCAGGCGGTCTGTCGAGGACGGCCCAAATCCAACCCGGGGTCTTTTATACCTTCGATGCGCCCTTTGTCCGGATTCTCGCAATCTACAGCAACGTGCTCGAAGATCCGGGCGTGATTTCAAGCCAAGGCAATGCCTCGTCTCCGGTGAGCGACGTGCAACTCGCGTATCTCACAGCGGCGCTCCAGCGGGCGAAGAGCGAAAACTACGCCGGCGCGCTGATCATCGCTGTGCATCACCCGCCTTTCACCTACGGTTCCACGCATTCGGGAAGTCCGATCATGTCGCAGGACATCGACAACGCGGCGACGAAGGCGGGGTTCTGGCCACATGCGGTGCTCTCCGGCCACGCCCACAACTACCAGCGTTTCACCCGGCAGGTGAACAACGCCCAGATTCCCTATATAGTCGCGGGATGTGGCGGCCACAGCATTGATGCCTTGCAGTCGGGCTCAACCGGGGCGATTCGCACCCCGGTTACCGTGAGCAGCACCCTTACCTTTGAGAACTACGATGCGACGGACTATGGTTACCTGCGCATCATCGTCACCGCCGAGACGCTGCGGATCGAATATCATCCGGCATCGGACGGGGCCGTCGCGAAGACCCCGGATGACGTGGTGACGGTAAACCTGCAAAGCAGGACCATCTCGTAGCGTGTGGGACAAATGAAAAGGCAGCCGCAATCGGCTGCCTTTTCTTGTTACGTTAACGATTCAGCTTAGTGCGCGCCGACGGTTTCTTTGCTTGCTCCCAGTTCGGCCAGCCGGGTTGCCAGCAGTTTTTCAAGGTTGACCAGCGCTGCGCTGAAGCCCTCGATGCCTTCCTTCAGCTTGTCGTGCGCCATGCGATCGGCGGCGTGCATCTTGTCGAAGGTTTCCTTGTCGATGGTGAGCTTCTCGACGTCTGCCTCCTTGGCCTTGGCGGGATCGAGCTTGCGGGGCAGATCACCCGTTTTCGACTCGAGCTCTTCAAGCAGTTTGGGAGAGATGGTTAGCAGGTCGCATCCGGCCAACTCTTCAATCTCGCCGATATTGCGGAAGCTTGCGCCCATGACCACTGTCTTGTAGCCGTACTTCTTAAAGTAGGTGTAAATCGTTGTGACTGACTGGACGCCGGGATCGTCGGCGCCAACGTAGTCCTTACCGGTGTCCTTCTTGTACCAATCGAGGATGCGGCCTACGAAGGGCGAGATTAGGGTCACTTTTGCCTCGGCGCAGGCGATCGCCTGATGCAGGCCGAAGAGCAAGGTTAAATTGCAGTGAATTCCTTCCGTCTCGAGAATTTCGGCGGCCTTGATGCCTTCCCAAGTCGATGCGATCTTGACCAAGATGCGCTCTTTCGAGACGCCCTGCTCCTTGTATTGCCCGATGATTTCGCGGGCCATTTTAAGCGTGGCTTCTGTGTCATAGGAAAGACGAGCATCGACCTCGGTCGAGACGCGGCCGGGCACAATCTCGAGAATGCGCTTGCCAAAGGCTACAGCCAGGTGCTTGAAAGCCAGGTTCGCGACATCCTGATCGCTGGCGTGTTCACCTAGTCCCTTCTTGGCATCCAGCAGAACTTCGTCGACGATCGGCTGATATTGCGGCATCTGGGCGGCGGCGGTGATGAGGGACGGATTAGTGGTCGCATCCTGCGGCTTCACCTGCTTGATGGCTTCAATGTCGCCGGTATCGGCGACGACGGTGGTCATTGTGCGGAGCTGCTCGAGCAAGGTCTTAGACATGGGATTCCTCCAACCTATTCACCTTGCACTTTAGCAGGAATCGGGGTCGCAGCCAAAGAGTTCCTTGTGAATCAGGCCGTAATTTTGTGCGTTAAGGGTTAGATGCGGAAACCGAATTATGGAGTCGTCCTATCCCTTGTATGGCGACCTCGACGAGATCTCCCGGCTGCATCGGCGCGACGCCTGCCGGGGTCCCGGTTGGGATCAAGTCTCCGGGCATCAGCGTCATGGCTGCGCTGATATAGCGCAAGAGATGGGCGATCGGAAAGATCAAGTCGAGTGTATTTCCCTGTTGCCGCACCACTCCATTCAGCCGGGTCTCGACGCTTAAGCCAGCGTCTGGGTCGATCTCGTCGGTGACGATCGGGCCAACCGGGCAAAAGGTATCGAAGCCCTTGGCGCGGGACCACTGCCCATCGGACTTCTGCAGGTCGCGGGCGGTAACGTCATTCACGATAGTGTAGCCCCGGATGTAGGGCTTCACGTCGTCGTCTGGTCCTAGCCGGCTGGCGCGTTTCCGCATCACGATCGCCAGCTCGCCCTCGAAGTCGACCCGCTCGGATTGCGTCGGAATATGGATCGTACCGCCCGGCGGGAGGATGGAAGACGGGGCTTTCAGGAAGAGCAAGGGCTCTTTCGGGACTTCGTTGCCGAGTTCTGTCGCATGGTCGCGATAATTGCGGCCGATACAGACGATCTTCGACGGCTTGACCGGAGCGAGGAGGGTTGCCCGACCCAACGGAATTGGCTCGAAGCTTCTCGCTTCCTCAGCGCCCGGCGTGGTCGCCCAAGGATCTTCCTCGGGCGCCGGTAGCAGGCGTTCGATCCACTCATGGCCAGCTCGCTCACAGACTTCGCCATACCGCGGGCCAGATACGGTTTCAAAACGGCAGTAGCGCATCGGATGGAACTCCTCACGGAAAGTCGTTAGGGGAGAGGGGTTATGGCTTAGGTGGCAGCGTTTCTTTCACTTCGGCCGAGAATACGCTCTCGTTGCCGTCGCGGTCGATGGCAGTCACCGTATAGGTGTATTCACGTCCCGGCCGCGCGGTTGCGTCACGAAAGGCCGGAGAATCGATTGACTTACTTGGGGGCGAGATTCGGACACGCGCTCCGCCAGCCTCGCTTCGGTAGACGGCGTACCCGGAGAGATCTGTCTCGGTGCTTGGCGCCCACGAGAGGTCAATCGCGCCCTCGTCCGGCGCCGCGACCGCGGCCAACCCAGTCGGTGCGGCCGGCGGGAAGATATCTTTGGTGTCGACCAGAATCTCGGCGCTTGACGGTCCGGCGATATCGATCGATTTCCCGCCAATGCTAACTGTCGTGACCCTCGAGATGCGGTAGCTGTAGCGCTGATCAAATGCGGCGTCAGGATCGAGCGCTTTGCCAGGGTCCGCACCCGGCGGCAACCGAACCACCAGCGTCTGTTGCTTCATAAGAGATTGGCCGCTGCCTCCAAGTGGAGATTGCGACGCAGGTTTGGCTTCGGATTTGGGCGGGGCGGCCACCGAAAGGAGCGTCCGTTCGATATCGACCTTGTGATCGCTTCCGGGCAGCGAAGCCGGTTGCCACTGCAACACGACACCATTGGCGGTGATTTCGCCGCTGGCGTGAATGAAAGCAGGTGGCGCCGATCCCGCTGCGGTGTAGGCGATATTCGAGGCCCCGGCTGAACGGCCGTGGAGGCTTAGAACATCGACCGAGTAGGCCAACAGCTGTGGACTGCCCCCAGTTAGATCGGCCGGTAGCGTGTCGTCGTGGGACGCGGGCTTTCCAATCTCGTAACTGACCGTACCGACGGTAAGGCAGGCTCCCTCGTCGGTTCTACGACAGATTTGCACCGGTTGCAGGCCCTTCAGGGGCAGTTTGTCGGTTGTGCGCCGAGGCATCGTCCATGTAAGGGTGACCCGATCGCCGACGCGGTTGGCGGTCAGATCACTGACCGGCGTGGGTAATTGCAGGCTCGGCGCCTGCGGTGTCCCTGTCTGACCGCATCCGGCGAGCAGTAGCGCCAGAGAGCATGATGCCAAAAACATGGACGGAGCAGAAACAAAGGATCGAAGCTTCCGTAAAGGGATGAGGTGGCGGATCTTCACAATGAACAGGCGGTGCGGCGGCATCGTCTCAAGACTAGCAGAGCGCCATCCTGTGCCTCGGCGCTAGGAGGTTCCGACCGCGCGTCGCAGCGCGGCAGCAATCTCGGGGTCGGCGAACCGGTATCCCGCCTCGATCAGCTTCGCAGGAATCACACGAGCGCTGGCCAACAACGCTTGGTCGGCCATCTCGCCCAGAGCGAGGCGCAACGCGAAGGCAGGCGCCGGCAGGACCGCTGGCCGATGTACTGCCGAACCAAGAGCGCGTATGAATTCAGCATTCGTCACCGGATTGGGAGCAACCGTGTTGACCGGGCCGCGTATGGTTTCGTTGTCGATGCAGAACCTCAAAATCCCAACAGCGTCCCGCAAGGTCAGCCAGGGCATCCATGCGCGGCCGTTCCCGAGGTTGCCGCCTAACCCCAGGCGAAACATTGGCAGCAGCTTCGCCAGCGCGCCGCCTGCAGGGGACAGAACCACGCCAAATCTTGCATGGACGACGCGGATGCCAGCATCTTCGGCAGCGCGGGTCGCCGCTTCCCAGGCGAGACACATTTCGGCGAGAAATCCAGTTCCGGGCCGCGACTCTTCGGTTAGAACCTCATCACCCCGATCCCCATAAATCCCAATGGCCGAGGCGCAGACCAGGACGTGTGGCAGCGGGTTGAGCCGGCTGAGGGCTTTGGCCAGTGCCGTAGTGCTTTGCACCCGGCTGGATACGATCTCGCGCTTATATTTCTCCGTCCAGCGACGAGCACCGATATTGGCGCCCGAAAGATGAACTGCCGCAACCACGCCGCTGAGAGCGCCGGAGTCGAGAATCGCCGGATTCGCACCCGGATTCCAGGAAACCGTCGCGCTCGCCGCGTTTGCCTGGGACTTGTCCACCTGACCGCGTGTGAGACGCACAATATAAATCCGATCGTGACCCCAGCTGCGTATCAGACCAGTACCGATCATCCCCGAGGATCCGCTGACCAGGAATTTCGGTCTCGGATCCGGCCCGGAGCCGGTCGAAAGGGTTGAAGACGGCTCGTTTGTTGAGAACTCTGTCATAGTCTTGTCAAAACTTAAAAGCGGGAGAACCTTTCGGCAAGCCTGATTCGGATTTGATAATGATGGAATATATTTTATTCAGAGCAACATGCGGCTTGGGCAAAGCGTCCAATGAGTAGTCAAAGGATTGGGGGACATCATGGAACCGATTGATGCATTCGTGGAAGAGGCAGCCGCCGAAGGGGTCGCGGCCAAGGTAAAGGAGACCAGCCGTAAAACCGAGATTGATCCGGAGAGCGCCGAAGCTTTCATCGCCGAGAAGCACATCGGCGAACGCATTAAGCGGTTGCGCCTGAAGAAATCGATGGGGCTGGTCGAGTTGGGCCGCCACACCGGACTCTCGGCAAGCTTCCTTTCCCAATTGGAAACCGGTCGTGTTGTCCCGACATTGAGAAACCTGGCGCGGATTGCAATGGTTTTCAGCAAGGACCTGTCCTACTTCTTCGAAACCGAGCCTAGCACACTGTTTCGCGTGCACCGGAAGAAGGAGCGGGTGCGGCTGCCGCAGAGCGGAGTCGACGATCCTACCTATTATTTTGAAAGCCTGGGTTATATGGTTCCCGACCGTCAGCTCGATCCCTACTATGCAGAGTTCATTCCGCTCAAGAAGACGGCCGATGTCCGTCCCCACGTGCATCCTGGTTACGAGTTTCTCTACCTTCTGGAAGGGGAGCTTGAAATTCGCCACGCGGACAAGATGCACGCGATCGAGGCAGGAGACGGAGTTTACTTTGACGCGAGCACTCCTCATGCTTACCGCTGCCTGGGCAAGATTCCCGCTGTCGCCATCATCGTGACCATGCACCAGCAAACCAGCAACCAGCCGGCGATGAATTTGAGGCCGATGGGGGCGATGATCGGGAGCCGTTCGACGCAATCGTCCAGCGCACCGGTAACCGCCCAGAGGACAAGCAGCCACTCTGCATCGGCAACCGCTACTCAGTCCTTGGTATAGATCGAAGGATTGAGTAGCGTTCGCCGGTCTTCAAGAACTGTTCGGTTGTGCCTCGGCGAGGCCTTTGCAGGGCGAGGCTACTCTTGAGCTGGAGAGCCGATCTCTTGAGCGGAGTCCGGCGGAGTCGTGGCCTTTGAGGTTCGTTTCTTTTTTACCGGTGCGGGGGGAGGCGGTGGTGGTTCCAGCGAAGGGTCGAAATACAACAGCCGCGCACAGCTCTCACAAGTGAGTAATTGGCCGCTGCGTACCTGGTTCCAGATCTGCGGACGCAGGTACATCTGGCAGGCCAGACAACGCTGGCCCTGAACCCTGGCCAGACCCGTCTTCCGCGACGAAGTGGAAACCCGATCATAGGTAAGCAGGATCGCACCGTCAATTTCCTTGCGGTGGCCCTCGCGTTCTGCTCTTAGCGATGTCAGTTGTGTTTGTTGTTCCAAAGCAGTGGCCTGGGCAGAAGTCTTCTCCTGTTCCACCAGCGCCTGCTGTTCCGAAAGAGCGGCTCCGGCCGCAGTTCGAGAGCCCTGGAGCGCTTCGATCTTTTCCATGATCTGTAGCTGCTGATCGTCGATCTTGCGTATCTCGGCTTCGGCGAAGTCGATTTCGTGCTGCAGAGCGCGGAACTCGTCGTTTGTCTTGACGCTGCTGGTCTGGCTGCGATATTTCAGCACTTTCTGCTGAACGTCTTTCAGGTCGCTGTCCAGGCGGCGACGGCGAGCCTCTTCAGCGGCGATGGCCTTCTCGGCTTCATCGACCGAGGCGCGGTGGCCGCGAAGCTTCTCCTCCAGGGTGGCGAGGCGCTTTGGCAGTTCCGCGATGGAATGAAGCAGTTGAGCGATCTGCTCATCGACTTTCTGAAGGCGAATTAAATGTTCGAGTCCGGCATCCATGCGGTATGTCGAGTTTAGCATGTAGATTTCGCTGTGCTGCCTGGATAAGCAGGTCGCTCGACGTGGCAGGAAATTTGAGTCGCCGAAAAAGTGCGCCCTTTCTGAATCGCGTTTCGAGAATTCATCCTCTAAAGTTTGAAAATGAGCACGGCGACTGCAGTCACGCCCGACCGAGCGGCACTCCAGGCCTCAGACGCTGCGTGGAAACCAAGAAACAACCCGTGGGCTATTGCGGTCACCGTCACGCTGGCGACGTTTATGGAGGTGCTCGATACCTCGATCGCCAATGTGGCGCTACCGCACATCGCCGGAGGCCTCGGCGCGTCGCAGGATGAAGCTACCTGGGTGCTCACCTCGTACCTGGTCTCAAACGCAATTATCCTGCCGGCGAGCGCCTATCTGACCTCCTTTATCGGGCGGAAGCGCTTCTACATGTGGTGCGTCGCACTCTTTGGCATCAGCTCCGCTCTGTGCGGTCTTGCGCCGTCGCTGCCGCTACTAATCCTGTTTCGGGTGTTGCAGGGAGTGGGCGGCGGCGGTCTGGCTCCGAGCGAACAGGCGATTCTAGCCGACACCTTTCCCCCGCAGAAGCGGGGGCAGGCCTTTGCCGTCTATGGCCTCGCTGTGGTCTTTGCGCCGGCGATCGGGCCGACCCTGGGGGGATACATTACCGACAATTTTGATTGGCGATGGATTTTCTTCATCAATGTTCCCGTCGCTATCATTTCACTGTTTCTTACCCATCGAATGGTCGAGGACCCGCCACATATTCAGCGCGAGGTGGTGGCGATGCGCAAGCGCGGACTCAAACTGGATTACCTCGGCTTCGGCCTGCTGGCGCTCGGGTTTGGTTCGCTTCAGTTCGTGCTCGACAAAGGCCAGGAAGACGATTGGCTTGGGTCGCGCATCATTACGGTGTTCTCGACGCTTTGCGCGATCTCCCTGATCGCGCTCATTTTTTGGGAGATACGCGAGATACGAAGGAAACGTCGACCGATCCTCGACCTCACGATGTTTCGCAACCGAACCTTTGGCATCTCGTTCATTTTGATGTTCGTGCTCGGGTTTGCCTTATATGGAACTACGGTACTGATCCCGCAGTTTACCCAGACTTTGCTCGGCTACACCGCCGAGCAGGCCGGACTGGCAATCTCTCCGGGCGGATTCACGGTGATGCTGATGATGCCGCTGGTCGGCTTTCTGGTGGGCCGCGTGGATCCGCGCTACCTGATCGCTTATGGCTTTGCCAGCACCGCGGCTGCGCTCGCGTTCATGCATACGCTGAATCTTGGCGTGAGCTACCAGTACATCGCATTGCTGCGGGTCCTGCAGGCTTCGGGACTGGCGTTCCTCTTCGTGCCGATCAACACGATTTCCTACACCGATGTTCCGCGGGAGAAGAACAACGACGTCTCCGGACTCACCAACCTGGCCCGCAATATCGGCGGCAGCGTTGGCACGTCATTTCCTAGTGACCTGGCTTGCGCGGCGCGGGCAGTTTCATCAGGACCGGCTGGCCGCGCACCTTGACCCGAATTCTCTCGGCATGAGGCAGCACATCGAGGGGATGGCGAACTACCTAATGCATGCGCCTCACTCGCCTCATTCCATGGACCAGGCGCGGAGTATGGCAGAGGGGAACATCTACGCTCAGATGTTGAGCCAGAGCGCAATGCTCTCTTATCTCGATGTGATCACCGTGCTCGCGATTGGATCTGCTTGCATGGTTCCGCTGGTCTTCCTGATGAAGAAGCGCAAGCCTGGCAAAGGCCCGATGGTTGCGCACTGATGCTTAGGTAACTGGCTCGTGAATTTCCCGTTTCCTCCGCGCGAAGGGCCGCGAATCCTGCTAGCCTTCAAATGAATCCCAACAACAGGAGACCAGCATGACCAACGAATCCGAAGAACCGTTCGACGACGAGGAGATTGATGACAACGAACTTTCCGATGAGGAAGCGGAGGAGCGGTATCTGGCGATCCTTCAGGCCGCTACTGACATCACCTCTGCGGCGGTCTCCAATGCCGGCGCGCAAGCGCTCGAGAACCCCGATCAGGTCGCGACACTCTTCACGAAGGTCTTTGATGCGATCGTGAATCTTTAATTTTTGAACTGCACTCTTACGCATCCAGATGGCAGGAGCCCAGTGTTTTATGGAGCGTCGTGTGTGGCGCGTGTCCTTGCTTCGGCTGCTACCTTCTCTCTCGCCCTTGTCAACAGGCGCAGGTAACGATCAGAAGCGGGACTGCGCAGCGAGTCCTCAAGCGCTTTGCGGTAGCCGCCGGAGTAGATCGCGTATAACACGACCAGCGAGCAGCCGACCCCCAGGGCGAAGCCGAAGAAGAATCCATAGAACGTGCTGGCAAAGAATTCCAATCTTCAACCTTTCTGAATCTGCGCGGCGATCATCTTCGAAGTGGTGAGTTCATCTTAGACCCTCAGATGGCTGCGACTGGGATTGCAACTGCGTCTCGGTCGTCCCTAGTCCCAGCCTGGGCAGACAACGCGGAACTTAAGGCTGCCTTGTGGCGTATCTTTTGACTTGAATGAAGGCGATCGGCGCCTGATAGGAGATCAAATGACGACCCCAAATGCGTTCCCGGCATGGAGCGATCAGCAGCGAGCCACCTTCTACTATCAGATGGCTGCGGTCCAGAAAGATGAGGTGCTTGGGGTTTTACTCGCGCTCTTCCTGGGCAGCTTTGGTCTTCACCATTTCTATCTCAAGCAGAACGGCCTAGGGATCCTGTATCTGCTGCTTTTCTGGACGGGGATTCCGGGATTTCTTGGGTTGGTTGAGGCGTTTTTTATGCCTGGGCGTGTCCGCCGCTACAACGCGGCGCAGGCGGCGTATATCGCCGCGACGCTTGGGCCGGCGCAGGGGGCGGCGACTCCAGGGAACTCAATCACAGTCACTTGTTTGGCGTGCGGTGGAGTCATCGCACCCGGCGCCAAATTCTGTGCTCAATGCGGAGCCGCAGCGGCAAAATAGCAGCTACTTTTGCTCTAGTTCGATTCGTTACCGCCGCGGTTACATATTCGTGTGGCCGTGACGCATCTCCTCATTGAACGCGGGCTTTGTGGCCTGGAGCGCATGCTCCAGCCTGGCCTGAAAGTCCTCGGCATGGTCGAGCAGACGGGGCATCGGCGCTGCGTAGTCAGCGGTGGTATGAATGTACCCTTCGCGTTCCAGCGTGGCAGCGATGGTTTGCAGCACTTCCGGTGTGGTGTTCAGGTATTGCGCGTCTCTTGGGTCGGCGATCCAGACGGGTTCTTTGCCGCCCAGGACGCCTGAGAGCCAGTAGATCTTCGACTTGAGGAAGTCGGTGCGAGTCGCGTCGTCGGTGTCGGTAAAGAAGAACTTCTTTTGCCAGCGGCTATAGTAGCGTGTTGTCACCGGGACGGGCTGGCGGTTACCGCTCTTCACCAACTCCAGCTGGCCATAGTCCAGCGTTTTGCGGATGGCGTTGTAGATGAACGTCTCGGCGTAAGGCTGTTCGGGTGCAGCGACGATCTCGGCGAAGGTGACCGTCATGCTCGCGGAAATTTTGGCAAAGAGCGTCGGAGGATGGCCGTCTTCGAGCCGAACCAGCCCGTGGACGATGTAAGTATCGGCGCCTGAAGTCGAGCGATGAAACGGCCACGCGAACTCACCCAAGCTGATCGGCAGGCCCGCGACAGTCACATAGGCGTCGGGGCGTGGATTCCTCAGCCGGCTCGCGGCCTCGCGCAAGTGCAGCGTCATCGCGGGCAGTAGCTCGTCGCCATTTGAGGCCTTCTGATGGAAGTCGAAGGCATCGCTCAGTTCGAGCAGCAGGGAATGATCGGCTGAGGCGTCTGCGGTCAGCGCCAGTTGGAAGCGGGAGGTGGGCTTCTGGTGAAAGTCGGTGCCGGCTTTCACCGAGAGAATTTGCAATTCGGCTTCACGGGCGGCAACGCCCAGCGTTTCGGTGAGCGATGTTTCTAAGTTCGCGGTCATAGCGTGTTAGGGATCCTTAATAAGCCTTCTTATTCTAATTGACCAAGTCCACGACATCGGCTGTTCAGAACCGGACGCGTGGTTCTGAAAACGGCCAAGCGGATGGAGATCGACGCTTGTAGCAGTCATATTCGTCAATCACTTAAACGAGTTTCAGCATGGTCTCGGAAGTGCCTCAACTAATCTCTGGAAGTTTGTTAGGCGAGCGATTGCGGACCTGTTCGGGAGGAACAACATGAACGTCTTGCGGGAGTTAGCTTATATCGGTCGCCGAATCCGGAGAACTCCGGGGCTGGCTTTGGCCATCGTCGTGTCGATCGGCCTCGGTATCGCTGCCAACGCGACCATTTTTTCCATGGTCAGCAAGTTTGTACTTAGCCACCCTCCAGTCGGCGATCCGTCGACGCTGATGAGCCTGTACACGCAACAGGACGGAGACCGGTGCTGCAACCACTTTTCATGGCCCCTTTATCGTGACGTCCGCAACCAGGCGAAGTCATTCTCAGGCGTGGCCGGGTACTATGAGCTTTTGCCTGCTTCCATCGGCGGAGTTGGCGAGCCGGAGAGGGTTTGGGGGCAGGCTGCTAGCGCAAATTTCTTCGACATTGCGCAGCTTCGCATGGTGCAGGGCCGCGGATTTCTTCCCGCCGAGGAGGATCAGCAGGTCATTGTGCTTGGCCATAACCTTTGGCAGCGGCGTTTTGCGTCCGATCCGGCAATTCTCGGCAAAACGGTCAGCCTTTCGGGTCGGCTCTTCACCGTGGTGGGTGTCGCTCCGGTCGGATTTCACGGGCTTGACTCCATTCTCAATCCTGAGTTCTGGGTGCCTCTCGGCAACGCCGAATCGCTGGTTCCCAATCTCCCGAAGCGGGAGGCACGGGATTATCACTGGATCTCGGTTATTGGTCGTCTGCAGCCGGGTGTAACCCGTACCCAATCCAGCGCAGAACTCGACGCCCTTGCCAAGCGGCTGGCGATCGCTTATCCGGCGAGCGATAAAGGGAACCATTTCGTGATGGACTCGGCCGGATCGCTTCCGCCGAATGATCAGCCTATCGTTAAGCTCTTTTTGGGCGCCCTTTTGGTCGTTGCGCTGCTCGTGCTCTCTATCGCCTGCGCCAACGTAGCCAATCTATTGCTTGCGCAGGCATCAAGCCGGCAAAAGGAGATGGCGGTGCGGCTGGCGCTTGGCGCGAGCCGAGGTCAGCTGGCGCGCCAAATGCTTGCCGAAAGCACCCTACTGGCGCTCGCGGGGGGGATGCTCGGCTTCGCGCTCTCGGTTTGGGCGACGTCTGCTTTGTCCGCCTTCCATGTTCCCGCTCCGGTACCGCTTGACGTCAGCCTCACTCAGGATTGGCGGGTATCGCTGTATACGTTCGTGCTCAGCGTCGGCGCGGGATTATTGTTCGGGTTGGCGCCCGCCTGGGCGGTTTCGCGTCCGCTTCTCACCAGCGCACTTAAAGGAGAAGACGCATTGGCCCGGCATGGGCGCCGCTGGAATCTTCGCAGCCTGCTGGTGATCGCGCAGGTGGCGATGTCTCTGGTTCTGCTTTGCGCGACGGGACTTTTCCTCCGCAGTCTACAGCGTGCGGCCGACATCGACATTGGCTTCCGTTCCGGCGGCATGCTCACTATGTCGGTTGATCCTGCGGTGCACGGCTACAGCGCAGAGCGCACGGTTCAGTTCCTAACCCAATTGCGTCAGCGCGCTGCGACGTTGCCGGGCGTGACCTCGGCCGTGATGACCGACGTAGTGCCGCTCTCCGGCGGAAACCGGAGCGACGCCTTCAGCGTGGTGGGCGGCCCTAAGCCCACTTCGCAATACACGCTCGCGGAGCTGTATATGGCCTCGCCCGGATATTTTGAAACCATGGGCATTCCCAGTCTCGCCGGCCGAGATTTCGCTAACGACTCCGCAAGCGGGACCAAGGTTGCGATCATCAATAGGGCCTTTGCCGCACGACTCTTCGGCGCACAGAATCCAATTGGACAACTCATCAGCGGCGGAGGCGTCACCTACCAGGTCGTCGGCGTAGTTGGGAACATCAAGTCACGCACAATTGGAGAGGACACGAGATCGTTGCTCTTTCGCCCGCTCGATCAGAGCGTCGCTGGTGATCCGTCTGTCATGGGCTATTCGTTGATTGTCAGCACTCGCGGCGATCCCGCGGCGCTTGCGCCCTCTGTCCGCGATGCTGTCCGTGCACTCGATCCGACAATGGCTGTATTCAACGTCGCGACCATGCGGGAGCACGTTAAGGATGCGCTGTTTTTGCCTAGGTTGGCGGGAACGCTTTTTGGGATATTTGGCGGGATTGGGCTAATGCTTGCCACTGTGGGTCTCTATGGCGTCATCAGCTATTCGGTGAGCCGCCGCACGCGGGAGATTGGGATTCGCATGGCTCTCGGCGCCCAGGTAGGCTCAGTGCAGCGGCTCATCGTCGGCCAAGGCTTGCTGCTTACCGCGATCGCCCTAGCGCTGGGATTACCCGGAGCGTGGATGGCATCGAAGCTCGCCAGCAGCTTCCTGTATGGAGTGAGTCCGCACGACCTTGCGACCTTTGTTGCGGTGCCGATCATCCTTGTCGCGGTCGCGCTGCTGGCGTGCTGGATCCCGGCCCGGCGCGCAGCACGAGTCGATCCGCAGACCGTGCTGCGCTACGAATAGAGGGACTTATCCCGAAAAACATGAGAGACGGTAAGGATGCTCGCCATCCTTCACCGTCTCTCGGCCTTCTACCAGGGCAGCTCCTGGCCCATGTGAATGAAGCGGCCATTGGGGCCGTCAGGGCCGATGAGCGCCAGTTCGACGCTGGTTTTGGCGCCGTCGGGAATCTCCATCGGCGCGGCGTCGGTGCCCATCTCGGTCTTGACCCATCCTGGATGCGCGGAGTTCACCTTGATCGGCGTATCTTTCAGTTCCCATGCGAGGTGGGTGGTGAAAGCGTTGAGCGCCGATTTCGAAGCGTCGTAGGCGAAGCTCTTGAAGTTGTAGATCGGGCTGTTGGGGTCGGCATGCAGGGTATTCGAGGCGAGGATGCTCGAGAGGTTGACGATTCGACCCGCGGGGCTCTTTTTGAGCAGAGGCAGCAGCTCCCGGGTGACGGCCAACACTGAGAACAGATTGGTCGAAAAGATTGACTGCAACTCCTCTTCGCTGGTCTCAATGACGACTGGAGTAAAGCCCTGCGACGAGGCGACGCCGGCGTTATTGATGAGGATATCGAGCTTATCGAAGGTCTTCTCGATATGCTTTGCGGCTGCTTTACGGTCTGCGGCGCTGGTCACGTCCAGCTTGATTGCGTGAGCGTCGATCCCGTCTGCTTTCAGTTTGGCAGCGGTCTGTTCGGCGTCGCTTAGCTTGCGTGCAGCCACGACGACGGTGATTCCTTTTTCTCCCAACTGCTTAGCGGTCTCGAAGCCGATTCCGCGATTGGCCCCGGTGATGAGTGCGACTTTCTTGTCTAACGGCATGCGTAGTTCTCCTGTATCGAGTAGATGTCGCTTGAGCGAAATGGAAGCAGTGTTTTGGAAGACGGTCGGAAACTGCGCGCAGGAACTGCCCTTCCCATCTCGGGACGCCATTAACACGCCTTTGACGCGGAAAACTCACATAAGACGCGACAACTCCCATCTGGCCTTACAATTGGAGTGAGTCCGAAAGAAAAGTCATTATTACATGTCATCTAACGGTTATTCGCGATCTTCGCGAGCGCACGGGGTGCGGTCGCTCTTCAGTCTTTTTTCCAGCGATCTGGCCATCGATCTAGGCACGGCGAACACGCTCGTCTACGCGGCAGGCAAAGGCATTGTCGTCAACGAACCTTCGATCGTAGCAATCAACAAAAACACCGGTGAGGTTGAGGCCGTCGGCAAGGAGGCCAAAGAGATGCTTGGGCGCACGCCCGGCAATATCGTGGCCATTAAACCGATGAAGGACGGCGTCATCGCCGACTTCAAGATCACCGAGAAGATGTTGAACTATTTCATCCAGAAGGCCCATAACCGCAAGATGCTGGTGCACCCGCGCATTGTGATCGGCGTGCCTTCGGAGATTACGCAGGTTGAGAAACGGGCGGTCGAGGATTCGGCCTATCGCGCCAAGGCGAGTGAGGTCTTTTTGGTTGAGCAGGCGATGGTGGCCGCGATCGGCGCCGGACTGCCAATTACCGAGCCGAGCGGCAATATGGTGGTCGATATCGGCGGGGGCACGACAGATATTGCTGTGATTTCCCTTTCTGGAATTGTGTATTCCAGATCCGTCCGGATGGCCGGTAATCAGATGGACGAGTCCATCATGAATTACCTCAAGCGCAAGTACAATCTGCTGATCGGCGAGCGCACCGCGGAGCAGATCAAGATTGAGATCGGTTCGGCTTATCCGTTGGACAAACCGCTGACCATGGAGATCAAGGGCCGCAACCTGATCGAGGGAGTGCCCAAGACGATCACCATCGATGACAGCGAAATCCGCGAATCGCTGACCGAGTGCATCTCAACCATCCTGAATGCGATCCGGGTCGCGCTGGAACGGACTCCGCCGGAGTTGAGCGCCGACATCAGCGATCGCGGCATCGTACTGACCGGAGGCGGCGCGCTGATCAAGAACCTCGACAAGCGGATCCGCGAGGAGACTGGTCTTCCGGTCTCGATCGCCGACGATCCTTTGGCCAGCGTCGTGCTCGGCACGGGGAAGATGTTGAGCGACTTCCGCCTGCTGCGGAAGATCAAGATCGACTAAGGACTAGGGCCGAGGGATGGCGGTTCCCTGGTCCCTGATTGACTGACATGGAATCCTTATTCGGCCGCTACAAGAACGCCCTGGTGCTGATGCTGGTCTTGCTGGCCCAGGTGGTGTTGCTGGCCATGCAGGTGCGGCGCCCGGCACCCGGAATGCCGGATGGGCACAATGTCCGCTTGTGGCGCTATCTGGTGACCAGCGTGATCACTCCGCCCGAGCAGTTGGCGCACAACATCGGCAAGGGTGTCCGTAACGTCTGGTCGAACTACATCTATCTGCATGATCTCCGTCAACAGAACCTGAGCCTGAAGCGCGAGAATGACCGGCTCCGCATCGAACAAGCGAGCCTTGCGCAGGATGCCCAGGCGGGACAGCGGCTGCGCGAACTGCTCGATTTTCGCGGGCGGTATATCGATAAGACTGTGGCGGCGCAGGTGATTGGTACCTCGGGCACCGATCAAGCCCGGGACATCTTCATCGACAAAGGGTCGAAGGATGGTTTAGAGGTCCAGATGCCCGTGATTACGCCGGACGGAATCGTCGGCAAAATCAAAAATGTCTATCCGCACTCCGCGCAGGTGCTGCTGATCTCCGATCAGACCAGCGGGACGGGCGTGTTGCTGGAAAACACTCGAGTGCGCGGCGTCATGAAGGGCGACCCATCAGGGCAGCCGCAGATTGTGAACATCTCTCCCGACGACCGGATCAAACCAGGGGAACCGGTGATTACGAGCGGCGGCGACGAGGTCTATCCTCCCGGCATGCCTGTGGGAGTTGTTGACCGGGTGGTTCCCGACCCCGACTCGTCGTATGTGAACGTGGTCATCAAGCCCAATTCCGATCTTGGGGCTTTGGAAGAGGTTCTTGTTGTCGTTCAATTCTCTGACAAGATGCCCTTTGCTCAGGCGAAAGACATCAACCAGAGCGAGGCGGTTGCGCTGGCCGCAAAGCAACGGGCCGCGGACATTCTCTCTGAAAAGCTGCCCAGCCTTCACGATGCCAATTCCCCGGACACGACCGCCGGCGCTAGCGCCGAGACAAGTGCAGCGACTACCGGGGAGGGCGATCCAGCGCGTCCGATGCGACCGCCGCAGCCACTTCATCCCGACCGCTACAGCCCCGGCTCCGCGCCGCCAGCGGAGGATCTAACCCCTGGCGCTGCGCCCCCGGCGGCCCACCGTATGCCGTCGACCGAGGCGAGCGCACCAACCACAACGCCTGGTTCTAAGTCGAATTCGGGCAGCGCCGCTGCGGCCTATGCAGGAGCGGACTCAGCGCCGGTAAGCAGATTTCCCAACAAGCCCGGCACGGTGGCGCCGAAGCCGGCTGTCGCCTCGACCGGCGCGGGAACTCCAACGAGCGCTTCTAGCACGGCGACAGCTTCGACCGGCGTCGTCTCCGGGCAGCCCCACTCGCTTGTATCTTCATCCGCAGACGGTTCCACAGCTACTACGCCTCCGGCCCGCAGAACTCCAATTCCTCCGGATGGCGACTCAGGCGGCATCCTGACTCCGGCAGGAATGGGCAGCGTTGGGGCGACTGTGCGACCGAAGCCAACACCGCCAGGATCGACCAGCACAACTGGGACGCCTGGATCGGCCACTCCGCCCGCAGGAGCATCAGACCACTCGACGACGGCGAAGCCGACTGCGCCCAAATCGCAGACTCCTAAGGGGCAAACGCCCTCAGGTGCCCAAGCCACGCCGGCGCGTACTCAGGGCTCATCGCCGCCGCCCGCAACCGCGCCTCCCGGAGAGGTGTAACTTTGCCCTTGCTGACGGCGAGCTCCCGCCGCGAGATCGATCCGCGGTCCTACCCCGTATCGCTCTACTTTGTGGTGCCGCTGTTGGCGATCGGTCTGCAGTCCTTTGTTACGCTGCATTTCTCGCGGTTTTCGATCCTTGATCTGCCGTTGCTGGTGACGATTTATTTCGCGATCCTGAGCCGCAGTCCGATCGTCGCCACGTTCATCGGCACTTTTGTCGGACTCGCCCAGGATGCGCTCACGCACCGGCCAATCGGGGTCAATGGCATTGCCAATTCGATCATTGGGTACGCGGCGGCCTCTCTCGGAGCGCGGATCGATATCGAGAACCACGTGGCGCGACTGCTGCTTTGCTTCCTCTTTACCTTGCTGCACAGCGCGATCTTCATTTTGATTACCGGCCGCGTGCTGGCTTTGGAGGTCGATTGGAGCTGGGTGCATGAACTCATTCGGGCGGCAGTGAACGCGCTGGTCGGCGTCGCCTTGTTCGCCCTCCTCGATCTCGCCAAACGGCGCGATTGAAGCCCATTTGGCGGTATCCTATGAGAGCTCGGTCACGAGTATCTGGCGACTTGGTTACGCCGAGGGAGATTTCCGTTCGAGGCCACAGCGGCCAACGGGATTGCGGGTATCATGCAGGACATCGGTAATCTGAGCAAGGAAGAAAAACTCGCCGCTTTCAAGCTCAGCGTCGTGCAGTATGTGATTGTCGGCGTCATGATCGTGCTGCTCAGCGGATTGTGGCGGTTGCAGATTCTGGGGGGCAAAGACTATCGTGCCCTGGCCGAGCAGAACCGCATTCGCAAGGTGCCGATCCTGGCGCCACGCGGCAAGCTGTTTGATCGCGAGGGTCGCCTGATCGTCGACAACTACCCGTCGGTCTCCTGCTTTCTCGTCCGCGAACAAGGCCACGACTATACGCAGGACCTGCCGCTGATCGCTCGTGGCCTGCACATGACCGTCGATCAGCTGAACGCAATCCTGAAGCATTACCGGACGGCACCAAGTTTTCAACCCATCCCGCTCAAGCAGGACATCACTCCCGACGAAGTGGAGTTTCTCGAAGCCCATAAAGACGAGTTTCCCGAGCTCGAAACGGTAGACGAGGAGCGGCGCCTGTATCCTCGCGATGGCTTCGCCGCTCACCTGATTGGCTACGTTGGCGAGGTGAGCGAAGACATGCTCAACGATCCGAAGTATGCCTATTACGATCCGGGAGATGTGGTGGGCAGATCGGGCATCGAGCAAAGCTACGACCAGTTGCTGCGCGGCATCGACGGCTCGCGCGACGTGATCGTTGACAGCCACGGACGGGAGGTGGGCAAACTCGGCACTGAGCCGGCGACACCGGGAAAGAGCCTCACCCTCACAATCGACCTCGATATCCAACGGGCTGCAGAGATTGCTATGGGCGATAGAAATGGCGCGATGATCGCCATGGACCCGCATACGGGAGAGGTTCTCGCGCTGGTGAGTCGTCCCACCTTCGATCCGAATGAATTTTCTGTCCGCATTCATCGCGAGGAGTGGAACAAGCTGATCACCGACCCCGACCACCCGCTGCTCGACAAGGCGATCCAGGCACAGCTTGCTCCCGGTTCGACTTTCAAGGTCATCATGGCGGCCGCTGGCCTGGAATCAGGCGTTGCTCAGGACATGAAGGTGCATTGCCCCGGAGGCGCCACGTTCTATGGCCACTATTACAAGTGCTGGCAGAAGGGTGGTCACGGGGAAGTGGACATTAGCAAGGCGATTTATGTGTCTTGCGATGTCTTCTTCTACACCCTGGCGCAGAAGCTGGGAATCGACAAGATCGCCTATTTCGCACAGCACTTTGGGCTGGGATCGAAGACCGGGATCGATCTGCCCGGCGAGGTGTCGGGAACCATGCCCTCGACCGAGTGGAAGATGAAGAATTTCCACGAAAAATGGTATGCCGGCGAGGTGATCTCGGTCGGGATCGGGCAGGGCGCCGTGACCGCAACCCCGGTGCAGATGGCCCGCGCAATCTCCGGCATCACCTCCGGGGGAGTTCTGAAGCGGCCGCATCTTGTGTTCCCTGACGAGGTCGCACCCGATTACCGGCAAGCCATGCTGGATTCTTATCCGGGCAGCGGCGACTCCGAACTGAGGCTCGATCCCGAGAACTGGGAGATCATCACCGACGCGATGACCAAGGTGTTCGAGCCAGGTGGCACGGATCCGAGCGCCCATCTGGATGGGATCGATTTTGCAGGTAAGACCGGGAGCGCGCAGACCATGAGCAACACGCTTGCCAGCAAGATGGGGCACCAGGTGAAGGACAATGCCTGGTTTGTGGGAGTCTCGCCTCGCCGTAATCCCGACATAGTGGTTTGCATCCTGGTGGAGGGCGGCGAGCATGGAAGATTTGCCGGAAGACTCGCGGCCCAGGTCATCGAGGCCTTCGTCAACAAACAGAGACGGCTTGACAATAATCTGCAGGTCACGAAAAAGTCCGCTCCGGTCGAAGTGGGGGCAATCTGGTCGGCGCCGAAGCCGGGGACAGCTCCGGGTGCAATGCCGGCCAGCGAGATTCGTGGCGGACACTTCTTTCTTGATCCGGCCCAATTCGACCCGGCTGTGGCCCTTGCCACAGTGACGCCCAGCCAAACGGCGGGGGGCGACAGGTAGGCGATGCGCCGTTTTCTATCGTTCAGTGACTTCGATTGGGTTTTGCTGGGATTGGTGCTGGCGCTGTCGGTGATCAGCGTGCTCGAAATCTATAGCGCCACGCTGCACACCAAATTTGTTGGCTTCGACCGCAACCAAGTGCTCTGGCTCATGGGCGGCATGGTCGCGATGTTCGCCTTCTCCCTTATTAACTACCATCGGCTTCTAAACATCGCCGTCTGGGCCTATGGTCTCGGGATTGTCGCTCTGGTGGCCGTTCTCATTGTCGGGACGAAAGTCCTGGGCGGCCGGCGGTGGATTAAGTTTCCCGGCGGCATCCACTTTCAGCCTTCCGAATGGGTCAAGCTGATCCTGATTGTCGTCGTGGCCAGATACTTCGCCAACCTCGCCGGCCGAAAGTTGACCTGGGGCGACGTCTTCAAAGGCATGGCGATGGTCGGTATTCCCATGGTGCTGGTGTTGAAGCAGCCGGACCTGGGCACCGCACTGACCTATTCGCCGATTTTGCTTATGGGGTTGTTCTTGGGTGGAATTAGCTGGCGCAAGGCGCTGATTCTAACCTTGGTAGGTGTGATTGCGATTGGCGTAGTCTTCGCTAGCGGCAAAGTGCTGAAGCCCTACCAGAAAGCCCGGCTGACCAGCTTTATGAATCCGGACGACGACCCTCAGGGCACCGGTTACCAGATTCGCCAGTCGCGGATCGCGGTAGGGGCGGGAGGCGTACTAGGCCAGGGCGCCACTAAGGGAACCCAGACACAGGGGGACTTCCTGCCAATTCCCTATACGGACTTCATCTTTGCCGCCTTCGCCGAGGAGCACGGCTTCGTGGGCGCGGTGGTGGTTCTGCTGCTATACTTTTTCATATTGATGCGTTTGATTCAAAACGCTCAAACTGCCGCTGACCTGCCAGGGACTTTCCTGGTGATGGGTGTCGTGTCCGTTCTGATCTTTCAGATCGCGGTCAACATAGGCATGGTGGTCGGGTTGATGCCGGTCACCGGAATCCCTTTACCCTTAATGAGTTACGGGGGTTCTTCGGTTCTGTTTACGTTTCTGGCGCTGGGCATGGTGATGAACGTCCGCATGACCCGGTTCGTAAACTGAGTATCGCGGGAAGGGGTTCCCGCAGCGCTGCTTAGGCAGCGCATCGAGGAAGTTTGGAAGTACAAGTTTGAAACAAGCCGGCCAGGTGGATCACCGGGCCGGACAGGATTGGGAATGAACGCACAGAGACGGGTAACGACCCCGCCGACAGGTTCGGCTGAAGTGGTCACAAGCCCTGTGCGCCCGGAATGTCTTGATGGGATTGCCCTTACCGGTCAATCACGCGATTCGCTGAGTCTGCTGGCCCACTTCGGCCCGGGACCCGCGTCGTCGTTTGCGAAGAGCCCTGCAAGAAAAATCAGTCCGACGACGCTAACTCCGTCTGCCGCGCTGCCATGTCCGTCTGCCCCAAACCTCTCCGGTTTACCGGGAACGGGAGCAATCCTGTTCTGATCTGCCTCGCTGGTTGCCGTTCCGGCAGACGCCGGCGGCAAGAGAGGCAGCATGGCAAAAGAAATATGCATTTCCAGCACGCCGCATGAGACGCGGCTGGCGATTTTAGAAGACGACCTGCTCACGGAAATCTACTACGAGCGGGAGAACGAATACACCCTGGCGGGTTCCATTTACAAAGGCCGCGTAACCCGCGTCCTTCCCGGTATGCAGTCGGCCTTTGTGGATCTCGGTCTGGAGCGCGACGCGTTCCTGTATGTGACCGACTTCATGGAAGAGCAGGAAGACTCTGCCGACTTTGAGAAAGTCCCCAACGGCAACGGTGGCCGGAGTCGCGAAGGCCAGTCTGGACGAGAACCGCGCGAGGCTCAGGCGGGACGGGAATCACGCGAAAATCGCCCGTCACGCTCGGGGCCATCCATCGAAGGTGACACCCGTGCAGTCGCCGGCGTCGATACGCGTGGTGCTTCGCCCAACGCTTCCGGCGAAGCTGCAACCGGCGACGACGACCAGCAGGGAACGCGCCGCTGGCGTGGTCGTCGAGGGCGGCGGCGTGGCGGACGTCCGCATGGGCCGCGCGAAACCGGTCAGGTTTCGGCTCAACCTCGCGGAGCTGGCGATCCGACCTCCGGAATCGAAATCGAGGTCGAAACCGGCCCCACCGTCTACGAGGAGACCGTTGCTCACGGCGGAAGCGAGGCGGCCTTCAGCGAAACTCCGACGCCAAGCCATAGCTCTCTGGCCCGCGAAGACACTCCCAGCGCGAGAGCGGTCTCTGTGTCTACGCCAATTGTCCTTCCCGGCGAGTCACTCTCGAGATATGGAGCCAAACCCACGGAAACCGCACCTCGTACTGAAGCACGCGCGGCCTCTGCGCCGGTTGCCTCTGGTATTGCTTATAAACCCTCGACGCTTGTCGAGGTCGTCCCGAACTGGGACGGCGGCGCCGAGCTGCCTGGCGAGTCGCTTTCGCGCCATCGCGGCAAGCCGGCTTCAACACCACCAGCAGCCAAGCCGGGCGAGCCGACTTCGGTTATGGAAGCGCAGGTCGTTACCGCCGAGCCGGAAGCGATGGTCGAGCATGAAGCCCAAGCGGCTGGTATCGAAGAAACCGCCCAGCACGCTCATGCTGGAGAGATTTCTGCTGAACCGGCAGTTGCGGCGGGGTTCTCGACGCCTGAACACCACGCCGAACCAGTCACGCATCATGAAGCGATCGCAGAGCCAGCAGCAGAGATCGAAGAGCACGCTCACGAAGAGGCGGTTTTCGAGCCCGAGCATGCATCTGCGTCTTATCGTGTCGACCCGGCCGCGCCCAGCGAATATCGCTTGTCTGCGGTCATCGAAGAAGAAGAGGAAGCAGCGATCCCCGTTCTGGCAGCCGAGATCGAGCCTACTGTTGCGGGGCATTCTGTCGATGAAGGTGAAGCGGCGGCTCCTCACGCGGTGGTCGATCGCGCAACGACCGTGGAAGAGATTCCGGTGGCAGCTCACGAAGAGGCGACGCAACATCATGCTCTCATCGAAAGGCATGCGGAAGTGGTCGAGTCATCGCAGCCGGAAACTGCACATGCCGGACATACGGCTGTCGAAGAATTGCCGGAAGTCTCTGAAACCGAGTTCTTTGAGGAGAGCGAGGAAGATGAGCTGGCGATCGGCCCCGGAGGTTTCGCACCTGGTGCGGGCACCATCGAAGAAGAGATCATCGAGGAAGAGGAATACGACTTCGAGCCGATTCGCGCTCACGGCGACGAACACGACCTCGACGACCTAGAAGAAGAGACCCTCGACAGCCTCGCGGGTGCGGAGCTCGGCGAGATGGTCCGCGACACTCATCTGAACCAGCGCATCGGCGCGGCTCCGGATGGCGTGACCGAAGAGGATGACAGCGGAGGCGGAATACGGCGAAGCCGAAAGCGACATCGACGAGGAAGAGGACGAAGAGCAAGCAGGCGAGGAACAAGCCGTCGCCTCGTCGCCAGCGCCGGCCCGTCGCGATGGCCGCCCTGACGATGGCCGTCGCGGAGGCCGCGGACCGCGCCGTCGTGGAAGACCCAATGGCGGGGGAGGCGGTGGCAGCCGCAGGGCAAATTCGCAGCTCTCCGACTTGCCCATCATCAGCGAGTTGCTGAAGCAGGGGCAGGAGATTCTGGTCCAGATCGCAAAGGAACCGATCGCCAAGAAGGGCGCGCGCATCACCAGCCATATTGCGCTTCCCGGGCGCTTCCTGGTCTTCATGCCCACAGTGAACCACGTTGGCGTCTCGCGAAAAATCTCTTCCGACGAAGAGCGTCAGCGGTTGAAGCGGATTCTGATCAGCGAAAAGGGAGCGGCCTCGGGCGGATTTATCGTTCGCACCGCCGCCGATGGCGCGAGCGAAGACGATCTGCGTGCCGACCTGCGTTTCCTGATTAGCCTGTGGAACGACATTAAGCAGCGCGCCGACGATAGCAAAGCTCCGGCGCTTATCTATCACGACCTCAACCTGATCGAGCGCGTGTTGCGCGACCAGGTCTCGGCGAACTTCTCAACTATCTGGGTCGATAACGAGGCTGAGTACGAACGAATCCTGCGCTTCCTGCAACGCTTTGAGCCTTCACTCGTTCGCCGCGTGAAGCTCTATACCAAGGAGACTCCGCTCTTTGAGCAGTTCGGCATTCAGGACGAGATCAGCAAGGCACTCAAGTCGAAGGTCTGGCTGAAATCCGGCGGTTCCATCGTGATCAATCAAACTGAAGCTCTGGTCGCGATCGACATCAACACCGGCAAGTATGTCGGGAAGACGGCGCGACTCGAAGATACGATTCTCAAGACGAACCTCGATGCAATTCCCGAGATCGTTCGCCAGATTCGGCTACGCGATCTCGGCGGCATCATCGTGATCGACTTTATCGACATGGACGAGCGCAAGAACCGGCACAAGGTTATGGCGGCACTCGAAGAAGAGCTAAAGTCGGACCGCGCACCTTCCAAGGTGCTGCAGTTCAATGATTTTGGATTGGTCGCCATCACTCGCAAGCGCGTGAAACAATCGCTTGAGCGCACCCTGAGCGTGCAGTGCGAGGTCTGTGTTGGAACCGGCATGGTGAAGAGTCCGACGACTGTTTGCAACGAAATCTACACCGAGCTGCGCAAAATGCAGCGTCATCTCGAACGCGGGCGATGTCTTGCTCCGGGTGCATCCGGAGGTCGTCAAGACATTGAAGGCGAACAACGCCAAGTGGCTTAACGAAATGGAAGAGATGTCCAGCAAGACCATCATCGTCAAGAGCGACCCCGCCCTGCATCCGGAGCAATTCGACATCCAGTAGGGCCGAATCCACTATTCACCAGAGTTACTGTTACAAATCTCGCGAGGCCGGATTTCGATCCGGCCTTTTTTTGCTCACGCCGATGAGGTTATGCGAGTCGAAAAAGTGTGTTTAGTGTCTGAGCAGGATGGGAGGGCGAAGCCGTATCCCGCATCCTACTCGCAAAGGTTGTATCGCAATGGCTCTTGGTAGTAACGCAGTCTCTCGTTTTTTG
>CAVUKL010000005.1:0-24628 GCA_963742015.1 uncultured Acidobacteriaceae bacterium
TCGCGCACATGCTCGGCCACCAGGGAAGTTTTTGAGTAATCAAGAACAATGCACTCCTTGTTGTCGAACCAGCTCGAGGCTTTGTAGACCTCGGCAACGATCGCATTCAAGCCCGAGCGCCAGAATTCGATTGGTTAGCGTCCCGTGGGCCGCGTCGAAAGTCTTTCCCTTCCAGGCGAAGATGTTGATCAGCGCCGCGATCTCAGGGCTGAAGACCGTCCCGGACGCGATGATGGCCGTTCCATCCGCCTCGCCGTTCGGAATGTCCCCGGCGGGACTGGCCGAAAAGAGATCATCGAGTTGCTGTTGGGACATAGCTAAAAGCTGGCTTGCCGTATACGCCACAGTTTTCCCCGGTGCACGATTAGTGTTACGGATGATTCGCGGCCCGCTCGTTTGCGCTCGCGAAAGCGTTGCTAACTATGAATCAGCGTTAGCGAATATGTCAATATCAAAGTCGGGGGTGCACCTCGGAAGCATGCCTTCAACGGCCATCTTGGACCAACTGGAACCGAACTGGAAGCTACAGAGCTTTCCGCCGGGCATCGGCAAGAATCACGTCGGCGGCCTTCTCACCGACCATATAAACCGCACTGGCAATGAAGAATCCCGGAATTCGCGGGAACACCGACGCATCCACGACGCGTAACCCCTCGGTTCCGTAAACTCTGAATTTCGAGTCCAGAACGCAGCCCTGCTCTCTGGGACCGATCGCGCAGCTGCAGGAGGCATGATGGCCCCAGGCATGCGAGCGGACAAACTCCCGCAACTGGTCCGGCGTGGCCACGTGTTTTCCGGGCAACTCTTCCTCGGCAATCATCCCTTGTTTTATCAACGGCTTTGCAAGCCTTCTCACAAACTGAATTCCGCCGACGACGGAGTTGAGATCCTGATTGCCGTCCGGTGTTCCTTCTTCGAAGTAGTGAAAGTCGATCTGTGGCACCTCGAGAGGGTCGGCGGAGCGCAGCGTGACCTGACCGGCGCGGTTGTTGGTATGGGCCTTGAGGACCGTCCAAGTGAGGTAGTTCAGATTCTTGGCGAATAGGTCCGAATAGTTCGGGAAATAGCCCTGGAAACGCCCGAGGTATGCGACACAGAAGAGATCGGGCAAAGGACGCTCCGGCGCCGACCGCTTGTAAACCGCCAGAACGCCTCCATTGGTCATGTACGGACCTTTGCGGCGTCTCTGCCACTCGCGATACTGCGGGTCGCCAGTATCGAACTTGGCGCCTTTGAAGATATGCCACTGATCGAAGTTCATCCGGTTGACGACCCCGACCTCATAACGGTCCTGAAGGTTCCTCCCAACGCCGGGAAGATCGACTCTGACCTCGATTCCGTGCCGCTCCAATTGACCCCGCTCGCCAACGCCGGAGAGCATCAGCAGCTGCGGCGTGTTGAATGCACCGCCCGACAGGATGACCTCTCGCGATGCGTAAGCCTGGACCACCTCTCCGCGTGCGTTGCCAGCCCGCGAATGGGCGCGATAGAGGTTCTCGCCGGAGAGATACTCGACGCCGATCGCGCGGTTTTTCTTGCCCCACAAGACGCGGGTCGCCAGGGCGTTCAGCCCGATTTTCAATCGTTGCGGATATTTGGCCGCTACGCTGAGCACGCGCTCACGGCTGCCTACCCGCGCATGGTTGCGAGTAGTCAAGGGCATATAACGAATACCGAAGGAATTCTGCTGCACGGTGCGCCAATCATTGGGGTCGAGCATGCCCTCGGCGACCCAACGAGCTTCCTCGGCAAGATCTCCCACACCTTCAGTGGCTTCCACAGACGATTCAAAGATCGTTCGCAGGAGATCCACATTGTCTAGAGAGATCATTGGAATGGCTTTTTCCGTGCTCAGCCATCCCCTGAAACCATGTCGCGATGGGTTGATGCCCAACTTGTCCAGCCAGCGATAGATCCAGCGATAACGGCAATCCTCCAAGCGTTCGAAGTAGGTGCGCATCTGGCTTGCGCTCCAACTCGGGTCGCCGGTCAGGGTCGCGATGCCATCCCAGTCCGCGTCGTGCGGATAGATAAAAATCATGGCGTTGTGAGCGGTGCAGCCACCCAGGGTGCCGGCTCGGGGATAGAGCACCCCGTCGACGTAGCGATCATTCCAACGCTCCCGGTAGTTCGGGTCGCGGCGTTGTTGCTCGTCGCTGCTGTAATGGCGAACGAAGAAATTCCATTTCATGGCCTCGTTTTCAGAAGCGAAAGGATGAAAACACGGCACGTCGTAATCCAGGGGAAGCCGGTTGCCTGTAGGATCGACGGGATCCCCGCCGCTCAACTGTCTGGGATCGCCACCAGCCTCAAGCAGGAGTACCGAGTGACCTGCCTCCGCCAGTCGCGCGGAAACCGTGCCGCCACCTGCTCCCGAACCCACGACGATATATTCATATGCGCTCTTTGCCGAGCTCACTTCCGTCATGAGTACCTTGTTTTCAACCGGTCGTCGGAGATGTCTTCTGACGCTGCCGGTCGAGGGGGGATCGTCTCTACGTTTAAGGCTAACTATAGCGCAGATGCGGTGTTCATTTTCCTGGCGTTACCACTTAACGCAATTCTCCAAGCCTGCTCCTGCGCAGAGGCAAACACCCTCTAAAAAATGAGTTACAGCGCTGCCTAGACTGTGGCACAATTGCTGGACTCCAGACGGGAACCCCGGCAGAGGTCATACTGGTTGGCCAGCCTGTGGTTGGCTTTCCAGGACGCTCGATCGTCTCCCATCACGCGGTTGGTTCTCTGGGAAGATTTTGCCTCGTTCGAAATTCTTTCCGCTCAGAGAAACGCTGGGATGGCTGGCAACACCATTTCTATGGAGCAGGATCCCAATGCGAACCTTATCGCGTTCTTGCTATTTGCTTTGCGGTTTCGGACTCTGGCTCACCGCGGTCGGCTGTCATAAAGCGCCGATATCGGGAGAAGTTCAGGATGAGGCGCGACTTGCTGGCCGCGCGCCCGAATCTTTTCCCGCCGCTGACGAGGACTACTTTTACGAAATGGATGGGGCGATTCCTCTGACCGCTGACCAGATCAAAGGCCGGAACATGTGGATCGTCTGGACGGGCGGCGACGACAAGATGTGGGACACGCTCACCACCACCAGCGTGGGTACGCTCGATTTCCTCAAAACGATCTCTTCTTATCCCGATCCAAAGACGCCTGCGAAACGATCGACGCGTTGGAGCTATCTCGGGCTGGTCAATGAACCATGCTTCAAGCAGGCAACGGCGCCGAATCCCGACCGTTACGGCCTTTGGCTGGACACACGAGATCCGTCGTGCCCAGCGGATCCATTTGAAAACGAATCCAAATATCCCGGCGTTAAAGTTGGCGCTCGAGGCAAGAACATCTCGGCGGGTTCTTACTATGGATATGCGACCGGCATCGTAGGACTTCGGCTTTTTCCCAATCCAGACTTTGATGAGGCTGCGGGCAAAAAATGGGATCCGAAACGCTTCTACACCGATCCGTCCTACTACAACGACAAGAAGCTGGTACGGCCATATCGGGTGGGTATGTCGTGCGGCTTTTGTCACGTTGGGCCGAATCCTGATAAACCGCCGGTCGATCCGGAAAATCCCAAATGGGAAAACCTGAGTTCGAATGTAGGGGCGCAGTATTTCTGGGTGGATAGAATACTCGCCTGGAACCCGGACATGAGCAGCTTTCCGCTTCAACTCTTTCATACCTCGCGGCCCGGGACTCTCGACACTTCGTTAATCTCTTCGGACAACATCAATAACCCCCGTTCGATGAACGCAGTGTACGGACTGCCTGCCCGGATGACACAGGCCTTGCGGTGGGGCAAGGAATCGCTCACCGGCGGCAACCTGAACAACAAGCAATTGAACGACTACATTCACGAGGGTCCGCTCACTCAGTATTTTCAGCCGCCGTCTACGGTGATGACCCCCCGCGTTTTGAAAGACGGCTCCGATTCAGTCGGCATCATGGGAGCGCTGAATCGCGTGTACCTGAATATCGGTTTGTTCAGCGAAGAGTGGCTGCTGCATTTCCGTCCACTCCTCGGCGGTGAAACCGTCACCCCCATTGAGATCTCGGTCGCCGAGAAAAACTCGGCTTATTGGCGGGCGACAGAGATGCAGACCCCCAACACGGCGCTTTTCTTTCTCGCAAGCACCGCTCCTCACCTGCTCAAAGACGCCCCGGGTGGCGATGCTTATATTACAAAGGACAATGCCAAGCTTGATCGCGGCAAGACTGTCTTCGCCGAGCGCTGTGCCCGCTGCCATTCAAGCAAGCTTCCGACGCCTGCGGCGGGTCTCGATCCGGGCGGCTGCGCCGGCAAAGACTACCTTTCCTGCTGGGATGCCTATTGGGCCTGGACCAAGACGGAGGATTTTAAGTCCAAGATGAGAGCGATCGTCCATGAGAAGGACTTCCTCGACAATAACTACCTTTCCACAGATCAGCGAGTCCCTGTAACCCTGCTACAGACAAATGCTTGCAGCCCGCTAGCCACGAATGCGCTCGGCGGTAATATCTGGGACAACTTCTCTTCCCAGAGCTATAAGGATCTGCCATCTGTAGGCGACGTCACAATCTATCATCCGTATACCGGAGCGCCCAGTACTTATCACATGCCCGCTGGAGGCCGAGGATATACTCGTCCCCCGTCGCTTCTCAGTCTCTGGTCGACCGCTCCCTACCTCTTAAACAACAGTGTCGGAACGTTCAACGGTGACCCATCGGTGCCGGGGCGTATGGATGCCTTCCAGAACTCCATAGAACAGATGCTATGGCCGGAAAGACGGGACAAGGATTCGTTGCTGGGCGATAAGGTTCCCGGGACCATGGACCGAACCACAGAATCCAGCTACATCCGCGTCGCACGCGGGTACCTTCCCGACTATCTGAAACCATTGCTGAGTCCGGCGCAAAGGTTCTTCCCCGCCTTCGTCCAGGACGACGGGCTCGTACTAGGACCGGTACCGAAAGGTACTCCGGTGGGCCTGCTCGCCAATCTCGACCTTCTGGGTGAGGGTCTTTCACCGGCGGAAAAGCTGGACCATCAGGCCAAGGTGCTCGATCTTCTCTTGAGGATGAAGCACGACCTTGCCGCGCTGCCCGCGAACGCGACCGATGACGATGCACGCAAGGTTTTTGCGAATCTGGTGCCCGACTTGCTCGCGCTGAGCAAATGTCCAGACTACGTCGTGAATCGCGGTCACTACTTTGGCACGAGCTACTTCACCGAGGAACCTCCACTCAGTGACGACGACAAGCGCGCATTGATCGAGTTCCTCAAGACTTTCTGAAGGCTTCTTTGAAGCCCATCGGGTGTCGATGCCGACAGCGATGTTTTCAATGCAGCCTTCACAAGCAAGATCTAGAACTCCAGAAGTTCGCTCTGTGTCCTTTGCATAGTATCTGAACACCAGATTGCTGATTTCGGACGCTGAATCTTCGCTCTCGGGCGGATTGGCAATCGCTCCAGGAGAAATTGCCGAAGGATAACCGCCCTCATTACTGCGGCCGCGTCCAAAAGGCGTGCGAGAAAAACCGGAAGCAACCATTGGCGCGCTGTTTTCTGCTGGGTGTATCCCTATCGAAGAAAGGTTGTGATCGATGAGCGAGATTGATGACCCAAGCGAGCTTCCCGAACAACTGCGGTTGAGCAGTGCTCGAATGTCAGTCCTAACAGAGCTTTCCGAAAGGACAGAGGAAGAGCTGCGGATTATTCTAAGGCCCCATAACGATGCGGACTCGGCCGAAAGCAACGGGGACTTAAGGTTGCTCCGGAGGAGGCTAGAGGATGCCCTTGAGGATCTGACAAGGCTTGAAATTGCTTGTGAGCTGGGATTGTATGGGCTCAATGCCGCAGGCATCGAAGCATATTTGACAGTGCTCGCGCCGGGTTGGACCAAACTCATCGAATCGGACGCGTTTCTGCGCTATGTCGACGCGTATCTGTACTTCGGCGTGCGCATATTAGCGGGCCGGCTGGTTCCTCCGCATTGGTGGACGAAGGCTGCTAAGAGCCTTCCCGAAGTTTTGGAGCCCGATGTAAATAAGCGACCATTTCAATTGGCGGTGCCCCCCGGGGTGGGAGATGCAACGCAAAACGAGCAAACCCTGAGGAGGTTTCTCGACTTGCAACTCACTGTCGACCCAAACTGTCGCGAAGCGCTCATGTTTCTGGACGCCTATGACTCGAATCAAGGGAATGGAGCATTTGAATACGGCGAACCGGCCGAATTTGAGCTCTGGTTAAAGGGACTGCGGCCCGAAACCGCAAACCAGGAGCGCTTTGCGCAAATCAAAGATGGCTTGATTGCCTGGGCGCGGGCACGCGCTGGTTTCTATATGTCGCTCGAGCCCCTGGTGTCTAACTGGAATGCATTCGAAACACTTGGATATAGACCCAGACCCACCGGCGGTTGGATGATCACCAACCCGGTTTCGGCTCGGCTTGGACTGTCGGACTTCCTTCTGCTTGCCCGACTACTTCGCGCAGAGGTTTCCGCAAACGGCCGGGTTACATATCCGAAGCCTTCGTGGATGCATGTACTTAATTTCGAAGCGCTGCTGCATCGGAAAGACGATGAAATCAACCTGCAACAGAAGCAGTTCCAAGCCCGTTCTCTGCGAGACTACGAAGAAGTCCTGCGTTCTGTCTTCGATTACGTCTGCGATCTGCTTCAGAATGCAGTCGAACTTGGTGATGAACGCGAGCGAAGAGCTTTTGAGCCGGAGGATTACCCGGAGCCGCAAGGCCAAGTGAAGCATTGGCGTTCCGTTTTCGACGAGGAGTCAAAGGAGATCGAGAGGCAGAAAGACCGCCGCGAATACAAGACGGATGCTGGGGGGCCTCCAGTAGGTGACGGGTCCGGAAACCAAAGCGAACCCGGTGGGCCGTCAAAGCCAAAGGGCGACCAAGCGGGCTGGAGCGAACGATTCTCGAAGAGCCGTGATAATCGGCACCGAATCGGGTTGGCATTCTCCGGCGGCGGCATCCGCAGCGCAACCTTCAATTTGGGGGTTCTCCAAGGATTACAGGACCTGGATCTATTACGCCACGTGGACTATCTCTCCACGGTTTCGGGTGGCGGGTTTATCGGTTCATGGCTGCTGGGCAATGTGCGCCGGACGCGGCATTGGCTGGGCCGATTGACTTCCTGGGACGACTCAATCGTTCATTTGCGCTCGTATTCGAATTATCTGGCGCCCGTGACTGGAATTCTGAGTGCTGATACGTGGACGATGGGGCTAAGCTGGGTCCGGAATGCGTTCCTCGTGCAGCTTAGCGGGATAACGTGGCTCTTCGCGATACTTACCGTTATCCTCCTAGCGTTGAAAGCATTTCTCTCCACGGCTAATAATTTTCCAGGTTCCGGATTCCACTGGGACGGTGCGATCGGCTTGACATGTTCGGGCTGCTTGTCCTATCTGGGTATTGGCGCGGGAGCCGCAGCGCTGCTCACTGCAATCTGCCTTTCCTATAACTTTGTGGGAAACCGGGCCGAAACCGGAGGGAAGGCTCCGCGGGAGCTCCTTGTGCTCTTGTCAACAGTGATCCCTTCGTGGTTAGGTGCCTTTCTGTTGGCGGCCATGCTGTGGTCACCCCACTGGGATATTGCACCCAGCTTACCGAAGGATGTAGCGACCTTCAATGATTACTCGCGGATCTTGTCGCGCTTAATGGGGCGCTTACCGCTGATCTTCATTTCTTACTGGTTCGCGATGGTTGTCGTAGGTTGGATCGCGTTGACGCCGCCCAAACCTGCGGTGGGGGCGGCGACAATCCCCCTACGCCGATGGAGGGGATGGCCGTCCATCTTCATGAGCGCCGTCTGCACGCTAGTGCTTTACCTGGAACTGTGCGCGATCGTCTATCTCTTTCTAAAGCTGAGAGACCTGCCTGGCGAATTCGCATACGGCTTTGTTTTCGGGCCTCCGTTAGTCTTACTTTGCTTCACGGTGAGTGTAGTTATTTGGATTGGCCTTTCGGGGCGTGCCACGAACGATGCTCAGAGGGAGTGGTGGACGCGTTTCGGCGCATGGTTGACGATGTTTAGTGTCGTCAGTCTTGCCCTGGCTTCAGTGACGCTGTTCGGGCCTCATTTAGTAACTTGGGCGTTTGGCGATTCAACCAACGGCAGCGTGCATGGCGGCCTGTTCAAGGCCGTCAAATGGACCTCAATACTGAGCTGGATCGGGACTGTGGTGGGCGGATTGCTAGCCGGCAACAGCAGCAAGACAGGCGATGCAAGCTCGAACAAATCTGTACCGATGGCCTTACTTGCGAAAGTGGGCGGATTTCTGTTTATCGTTGCGTTCGCGATAGCGGGTGCGACAACGCTCTATCTATTTTTGAGGATGTGGAATACTGATTCCCTTTCGACGGGTTATTGGGTGTCAGTTAGCAACATCCACTTGCCAATCCTTGGAGTCGTACTGGCGACCACCTTCGCATGCGGAATGTTATTTTCATGGTTTTTCGATATCAATATCTTCGGATTGAGCCGCTTCTATCAGTATCGGTTGGTACGCTGCTATCTGGGGGCGACACGTTGGAAGCCGGGCGTGCGTAAACCCCATCCGTTTACCGGTTTTGATATTCGCGACGATCTGAAACTCAGCGAACTGAAGGGCGACTATAGTGGGCCATACCCAATTCTGAACTGCACGCTCAACCTGGCGGGAAGCCCAGACCTCGCACTCAACACTCGGCATAGTGCATCGTTTTCGTTGACGCCAATGTACTGTGGGGCGGATCGGCCGAAGGTGGGATATGTGAGTACGGGGCAACCGGGGTACGTCGACAAAAGCTTTTCCGGCGGCGTCTCGCTCGGCCAGGCTACGGCAGTCTCGGGTGCAGCGGCAAGCCCAAATATGGGGTACGATACATCGCCTCTGGTCGCGTTCTTATTGACGATGTTCAACGTGCGGCTAGGTTGGTGGTTCCCCAATCCGGGCAAGCGAGCATGGGACACGAAGGGATTGCGCTTCAGCTTTTACTATCTGACTCGCGAGCTGCTGGGAATTGCAGATGAGAAGCGCCGGTTTTTGAATGTTTCCGATGGGGGCCACTTTGAAAACCTGGGCATTTACGAACTGATCCGAAGGCGATGCAAGGTCATTATCGCCAGCGATGCTGAATGCGACGAACTGCTCCAGTTTGGCGGCCTGGGTAATGTATTACGCATCTGCGGGACGGACTTCGGGGCGCAGATCGACCTCGATGTGAAATCGATCCGCTCTCAAAAACAAGGGTATAGCCTGGCGCACTGTGCCGTGGGCAAGATCCAATATGACAACGGAAGCATTGGTTACCTTATCTATTTGAAGGCATCTGTTAGCGGGGATGAGGATCCGAGCGTGCTTCAATATCGCGCGACGCATCCCTCGTTTCCGCACGAGAGCACTGCGGACCAGTTTTTCTCAGAGGACCAGTTCGAGAGCTACCGAAGGCTGGGTCTGCACGCGGTGAAGCATTCGTTCCGCGGAGCCCTGGTTGGCCAACAGCCGTTCGAGGTTGCCGAACAACTGTATGACACGCTCGCCCCGTCCGGATGCGCCAGCGAAATATTCCTCAAGCATACCCAGACTTTGGAGCGGATATGGGCAGAGTTTCGGCGGTCTCCGACGCTGGCCCCATTTCTCGAGGAACTCATGGTTAGCCCCGGGCCACCAGCTACGCTGACATACAAGGAGAGGTGCATGGCGCTCGAATTAATTCAACTAATGGAAGACGTTTTTCTCGACCTACAGCTGGATGATTTTTGGGAGCACCCGGACAACCGTGGCTGGTCGGTTATGTTCATGCGCTGGGCGCGAAGTTCTCGATTCCAGCAGGCGTGGAAAGAGACCCGACGCACCTACGGTATCCGATTCGAATACTTTTGTGCGGCAAGACTTGGTCTGGATCGAGACATACCGATTGTGCGGGTTTGAAACTTGACTCGTCAGTTGTTGCAAAAGCGTAGAAGTGCTCACCGATAGCGGACGCGAGCCATATGTCCGTAAGGCCGGCTTCTCGCGCAGTTTCCGATGATGGGCTTGCTCGAGGCACCAGATCATAAACGCTCTGGCCAGCCTTGAAATCTGTTCGGGCTCGTCGTCGTATGCCGAGATCATGATGCCTTCGAGGACTAATCCTATGCCAGCAATGGGGTGGGAATGGTCGCTTGAGTCGGACGCAGGCGGATATGTGATGAGGAATCGGCGCGCCTCTCAGCCGGGCATTCTTTCGACGGGCGAGCTTTGCAATAATTCGCGGGTCACATTGGCGCTCATACCGGCCAGTCTTCCTCAACGAGGCCGAAAGGGAGTGGGAGCGATGCACTCATGCGCCGGGTCTTCCAATACCATGTAACGCCCGATTTTGAGCTTGATGCCGATTGGTTGGCAGGGCAATACCAGGCAATGCGCCCCGGCAAAGATGGCATTTGCGGCAGCCGTGGCAATGTGGAATCAGCAAGTTGCAGATTGCAAAGGACGATCCAGAAACCGAATCTCACTCTCTCCGCGCGCGGATAATTCCATTGTTATAAGTTGATTATAGCATATATATCATGTAGTACGTCAAGCTGTTCTTATAGCCGACGGGCCCATTTGGCTGAGCTCCACTACTATTCCAGCCATCTGCCATCTGCACAATCGCTGGTATTCTCCAGTAGCTTTCGCATTGAAGGCCGACGGGCAGGGCAACTCGGAGAGGGCGTTCGACTTCCGGGGAGAGGTCTGCAAAACCCCTAAACGTCGGTTCGATTCCGACCCGCGCCTCCAAGTCCTTCGTGACAGCTATTTAGATCAGTGATTTAGATTCTTGAGGGGAGAAGTTTTATTTCACTGTCATTTGTTCTCGATCGTTCCCGTCAGGTATAAGTCGCTGCGAAGGCGGAGAGATCAAACTCTGTCGGCCGGCGGGATCTCAGATGAACCAAGGAGCGGATCGGGTGGTTGAGGTACGGCCTCGATGAGCGTCATCGCGGGGGCCGACGCTTCTCGGGGGTTCCATGCCGGGAGCGCCGCTACTTCACTCTCCAAGTCACCAGGCGAGCGCCGGAATAGTTGTAGGTGTGATCCACATCGAGAACTGCCTGGGCCTCATAATCTCCAACGGGCGCGTTGGACAGAGGATGGGGAAATACGAGGTGGTCCGCGTCGATATCGACTGTCTGCCCGGGAGCGAGAAACGGCACCTCTTTCGCGGCGATATAAGTCACGGCAGGCGACATCATGTCCATGTCGACATGATTGTCGCCATGACCTGGGCGGACGAAAAGGAGCAGCCGGCCCGAAACTGGCTGCTGGAACTGCGGCCCCAGCGTGACATGGAAGAAAAGATGCTCAACTGGTTGCTTTACTTCCTGTGATGCAGCAACAAAGCGTGCCCCGCAAAGGAGGATGGCTGCAAGAAAGACCTCAAATCGTCCTTTCATCTATGGGCGTATCCCCTTCCTGATGCTGTGAAAGACGAGTGTCGTGAAGGTGCTTAAGCAGGTCCTGCGGTGGTAATCCGAAAGCATTGGCGACACGATTGAAGCAGACGAACATCGCGGCCACATGTATGCTTTCGGCAATCTGCTTTTCGTCCCAACCTGATGCCCGGAGGTCGAGGATGTCTGCGTCGTTCACTTTGTGCGATTCGACTGTGACTTTGCGGACGAACTCCAGGAGATAACCCTCCGGGGTACTGATCGAGACGTCTCCGAGATCACCCGTTACCAGGGCATTCATTAACCTTTCGTCGCCTCCTTGCGCACAAAGAGAAGCCCCATGGCTGTCCAGGCAATAGGGACACTCATTCAACGACGAGACATAGGCTGCGATCATCTCTTTCATTCGGCGGTCGACTCGATCAGGGTGATGTTGTCGGAGATATTATTGAGAGGGTCGGTCAAGGTGCACGGGACGTTGCCCGGGCAGGAGACATATGGCGATGTGGAGTTCGTTGTACGAAGCAAGTGCCCGATGAGTTGCCGGTCGGCAAAGACATACAAGCCATCTGCGGAAAGCACCCAGTTGCGGCCAAACTGCTGCTGAACGCCAAGAGAGAACTGCTGCATGAGGGGATGATGCGAATCCGGCCCCATCGCAATCATGCCCACTCCGCCGACCTGCTGTGGGCCGCTGAAAGCCGACGACAGTGTCGGAGTGCCCTGTGCGAACGCTGCCCCTGGCGCAAAGCAGGCATGGAGGCTGGGCGGCCCCGGTACAAACGGAGAAGTGCACGACGAACCTGCATACTGCGTGACGGTGAGTGCACGATCGTTCTGGACCAGCTCTTCGGCTCCCGCTTCGAGAATGATGCGGTCATAGTAGATGCCGTAACCGCCTCGCACGACGGTCTTGCCTTGCCCAAATGGGTTCCAGGCGAATCCAACGCGCGGCCCGAAGTCTTTCGTGTCCGGATACTTCTTTAGATCGATCACATTCGCTATCCAGGTGCAAGGCACTGTGGGTACCGAAGTCAGGTTCGGGCATGGGTCATGGGCGCTGGAGTTGCCGGTGAGGTTGGAGTCATACTCCCAACGCAGGCCCAGATTGAGGGTCAAGCGAGGAGTGACGCGCCAGTCATCCTGCGCATAGACGCCGACGTAGTTGTTAAAGACGGTGGGGATAGGAACCGGGACGACCGGCGCGCTGCTGTGGATCGCTACTGCGATGGGAATGTCGAGATCGTTGACGGCCCCGTCGCCGTTCAAGTCTGCGAAGCCAAAATTCGTTGTGAGGATCACGGTGCCCGTGCCGAAGACGTTAATCAGGCCATGGGCAGTGTAGTGCTGGAACTCCCCTCCTAGGCGCAGCGTGTGCTTCCCGATTGTCCAGGAATAGGCGTCGCGAAACTGATATCGATCCAGAAAAGTCGCTTGGGGCAGGTCGAAGTTCGCTCCGTCGGCAACTTTCGGGAATATAAGTTCATTCATCAGATTCAGATTCGGGTCGGTCGTGGGCGCGTTCTCAGGGAAGGGTGGAATGCTGTTGAAGAACTGATCGAAATGAAAGGAGAACGTGTTGACACGAGTCGGTGACAACACGTCGACCAGAGATACTCGCGTAAAGGCGCGGCGGCCGACGCATTGAGAATCTCATCGTCGTGAAATCTCGTGCGCCGGTCTCTAACGCAGCGTTCTGAGTTCGATATTCGAGCGACGTGAAGAACCAGGATTTGTCCTTTTTCAGCGGACCACCAACCGACCCTCCAAGCTGTTCCCGGTCAAAGGGCGGCGTGGGAAGGTCACGATCGAAGGTGGCTGGAAGCGCCTGCAGATCCCGGTTGCGTTCGAAGAAGAACAGGGAGCCATGATAGTCGTTGGTGCCGCTTTTGGTGACGATATTGACGATGCTGTTGCCGGACCGGCCTAAGGCGAAAAGCATCAATACCGCCGATTGCTTTAGAGGTGAAAAAGAGGAGAGAGGTTGGCGCCGGGCGGGTTCTACCGGGAGTATTGTCGACCGCGTTCCAATCCCTCCGGCATGACAACTGGGAGGGTCTGTACTGTACATTTCAAATCTGACACTAGCCTTGGAGCCGCGGCACACCCTTCCCATAAGTGCCAGGAGGAGCTAGCTGGCGCCGAAGCGGCGGCTCGATCATGTCGCGCTTATCGCTCAAGAAAATCGCATCGCGCTGAGAGATGAGATAGTCGGCGGTGCGCGCCGCGAGCGCTTGAATCGTGAGGCCCGGGTTGGCCGAGCCTTGCGTCGGGAAGATGGAGCCATCGCAGATGAAAAGGTTCGCGATGTCGTGAGTGCGGCCGAACTTGTCGACCACCGACGTTCGTGGATCGTCGCCCATCCGGGCCGCTCCGACAAGGTGGGCGTAGCGCGCCTCCTGCACGACTTCGGTGGCCCCGGCGGCGCGCATGACCTCCATCGTCTTTTCTTTGGCGGCTTTGATCAGCCGGTGGTCGTTCTCGTGCAGGTCGAAGGCGACGTGCGCGACGCGAATGCCGAAGCGGTCGGTCTCATCAGCGAGGGTGACCCGGTTGTCGGCCCAGGGAAGGATTTCGCCGAGCAGACCGAAGCTGGCCCAGTGGTTATAGTCCATCATTTCGCGGCGCAGGCCCCAGCCCCATGCTTTCTTGGCGGAGACCATCTGTTTGCCAAAGGCGATCGGCAGCGGTCCGACGGTCTGGATGGCGAAGCCGCGGGCAAAATCGTTCTTCGGATCGGTCTCGTAGAATTCCTCGGTGAGCGCGTGGGCCGGAGGGGCTTTGTACATCCTCACCGGCTGATCAAAGCGGCCAAGAATGACATTGCCGGCCTGGGCCATCAAATAGCGGCCGAGAGTTCCGCTGGAGTTGGCGAGACCATTCTCGAATCCGGGGCAGGCGGAGTTCAGCAGCAGGCGCGGGGTCTCAATCGAATACCCCGCGATGATAACCGCCCTTGCCCGCTGGAAGTGGCTATTGCCGTCGCGGTCGAAGTAATGGACGCCGGTGACGCGGCGGTTCTTGCCCAGCTCCACGCGCGAGGCCATCGAGTGCGGACGAATCTCCGCGCCGCTTTCGAGAGCATCTGGGACGTGGGTCACGAGCGTGCTCGCCTTCGCGCCGACCTTGCAGCCTTGAATGCAGAAGCCGCGATAGATGCAGTGGGGGCGATCACCGTGGGACCCGGCGAGAATAGCGACCGGGCCGCCGATGGAGACGGGAATATTGAGTGCTGAGCAGCCTTTGATGAGCGCGTTGCCCACGCCGCCCATGGGGTGGGGACCGTAGGCATAGCCATGGGGATGGCCCCACGGATAGTAAGCTGGGCCGGAGACGGGCATCTCGAGTTCAAGCTGCTCGTAGTAGGGCCGGATGATCTCGTAGTCGATCGGCCAGTCGGCGCCGACGCCATCGCGGGTATAGACCTCGAAGTCGGAAGGATGGAGCCGGGGCGTGAAGGCCGCCCAGTGGACCGAGCCTCCGCCAACGCCCTTGCCGCAGTTGTTGGATCCGAGCGCGAGCGGATCCTTGCCGCCGGTGACGCGTGGGTCTTCCCAGTAGAGTTCGTGAGAGCCGGACTCGTCGCTCACCCAATCGCGCTCGGTATCCCAGAAGGGGCCGGCTTCCAGAGCGACTACGTTGAAGCCGGCGCGGGCCAGCCGCTGCAGCAGCACGCCGCCGGCCGAGCCGCATCCGACGATGAGGAAATCGACCTCGTCGCTGTCCGCGAAGCGGCGCATGGGAACATGGATCTTCTGCAGCGGGCCGAGCATGTGCGGCGCGCCATTCGGCGACTCGAAAGCACCCAGGATCGGGGAGGTTGGAGGACGATTTCTCACTTGATGCTCATTTTCCGCAAAGTCTCTTCTCAGTCTTACGATTCCCTTGCAACTCGCATTGCGGGATCTAACTGTTCTGGCTGGATTCGGTATGGAGGTGGTGCGTCGTCTCTGTGGTGTCAGAGACCGCATATCTCGGCGCGTCCCACTCGTACCGCTGCTCCTCAACCTCCCAGGGTTCTGGCTCACCGCGCTCTAACCGCGTGTAGGCGCGAGGGTACGCGGGGCCGCCAAAGCCGATCTCGTCCCAAGCCCAGGGGTGCGAGTAATAGGCCTCGAGCGCGTCCTGCATGAGCACTTGCCAGAAGCGCCTGACCGACATCCGCTTCCATATATCCTTGGCAGCTTGTGGTTTTCCATCATGGATCGCTTTCAGCAAAAGGTCCTGCTGATGTTGTGGAAGGTAAACAAAGTCGCCCCCATATCGCTGGCGCGCCTCGGCATTGATCGCCCGTTCTCCAAGTTGGAAGGCCTCGCGGTCGGGTGGCATGGATTCATAGCGATAGCCCACGCCGCGGCCCCGGTAGAGGCGTTCATCGAGCGGCTCTACCAGCGGAATGCGGCGGCTGGGTGTGCGGTCGTGCTGCGGAATAAGATGGTCGAAAACCGCCCGCCAAAATGACGCCTGCTGAGGCGTGAAGTATCGGATCGGCGGCGGCTGCTCGACGCGCATGGTCACAACCTTGCGCGTCGCTTCATCCCAGAAATTCTTCTGCGACATGGTGCTGAAGCCGGGATAGTAACCTGGCTGCGGAGTCGGCGGCAGCGGCTCGCCGGTGGCGCTATCGCGCGGCAGCAGCGAGGTATCGGGAGCTTCGTTTGGATTCGTCATCATCTCTCTTTTCCACTTCCTCTGGTTCGTGATTGCACTATGCCCGACGCCTGCGAAGCAGGCTTGCAAGAATGCCGAGCATTCCTGCCGCGCCGAAGAGCAACGGCGCAAAGATCGGCGGTCCGTACATGATGTTGTAGAGCAGGTGCTTGCGGCCGCCGGGGCGGCGCAGGACTCCGCGAGCGTGGTAGAAGAAACCGAGGGCGGCGTCGGCTCCGGCCACAGCCGAGAGCGCAGGCAACGCGGTGGTTGCGAGACGGCGGTCTTTCAAGGAGGCAAACGCCGCGGCGGCGAGCAGGGGCGCGATGATGACCGGACTCCACTGCGCCTTGTAACGGAAATTGTTTTTGTAATGCGAGTAGTAGGCCTCGAAGCCGCTGAGCAGCGCGCTCACACCGGCGACAATTGCTACCTGGCGCTGGAACTTGCCCTCGCGTATGTCCTGCTCGGCGGAGATGAGATCGCGCCCCGCACGCGGCGGAAGCAGTCGGGCGAGCCAGTTGTCGGCCTCCTGGTTGCCGCCGATTGTTTTTGCGTCTTCGCGTTGCAGATACGAGGCGATCAAGCCGAGATAGGCGCTAGTGCCGAAGAGTAGCGGCGCGAAGATCGGAGGCCCCATAATCATGTTGGTCATCGGCAGCCGCCAACCACCGGGTTTGCGGGCGATGCCACGGATGTGGAAGGAAAAGCCGACGCCGGCGTCGACCAGGGTGATGAGCGAAGCGAAGCGGAGAACTGTGCGGGCTGCGCGGCGACTGAAGAACCCCGCGATGCCTGCGATAGCGAGAACTCCGCTCAGAATCACCGGCGTGTACATAACACGGCGGCTATAGCTGCCGCGATAGTGTTCGTAGGCGACTTCGAGTCCGCTGACAACGCTGGTAGCCGCAGTCAGCAGGGCCAGGCTGCGTTGGAAGCGCCCTTCTCGGATGCGGTGGATGATAGCCGCCGCATCCTGCTTCAACTCGTCCTGGATAGTGTCGAGCGCAAGCGCTTCGGTTGCCATTCGGCGGCCTTCCCCTTCGTGTTGGATTCTGATCGCTGAATCGAGCGCGTTTCGTTAGATCACTTCGCGGAGCTCGTCTTCAGCGACGGTCTCGATGATCTTCGCCGCGTCTTTCTGTCCGCGCAGGAGCGCCTTGGCGAACTTGTAGGCCTGTTCGGTAGTGACCTTGCCCGGCATCGGGGGCTCGTTCGGATCGACAACCGCTTGCACTACGCTTGGCCCGTTATGGCTGAGTGCCTGGCGTAGGATGCGCTCCGCGTCCTCAGGCCGCTCGATGGTGAAGCCGCGCGCACCGCAAGCCTCGGCGACCATGGCGAAGTCGATCGGCTGCAACTCGACGCCGAACTCGGGATTGCCCTCAAGGATCATCTGCTCCCACTTGATCTGGCCGAGCACATTGTTCTTGACCACAATCACCGTGACGGGGAGGTTGTATTTCACCAGCGTGGCAATCTCGCCCATGAGCATCGTGAGCCCGCCATCGCCGACCACGCAGACTACTTGACGACCGGGATACGCGACCGCCGCGCCGATGCTGTAAGGCAGGCCGTTGGCCATGGTCGCAAGCGAGCCGGAGAGAGAGAACTGCATCGTCCCGCGCATCTCGACCTGCCGCGCCGTCCAGGTGGCTATCGTGCCACTGTCGGAGGAAACAATGGCGTCGTCCTTGAGCAGTTTGTTGAGCGCGTAGGTGACGACCTGCGGCTTCATCGGCATGTCCTTGCGCGTGCCGCGCTCTTCCATCAGCTCGTTCCAGGTCTTCATGCGCTCTTGCGCCTTCTTGAGAAATTTGTCACTCTTACGCTTGAGCATGGGCAGCAGCGCCTGCAGAACGCTCTTCGAATCACCGATGAGCGCGGCGTCGACCTGGTGGCGAAGCCCGATGCGCGTGGGGTCGATGTCGATCTGGACGCACTTCGCCTGACCGGGCTTGGGTAGAAACTCCATATATGGATAGCTCGTGCCGATCAGGATGAGGGTGTCGCATTCTTCCATCGCATCGACCGATGGCGCAGTGCCCAGCAGCCCCAGGCCGCCGGTCGTGTAAGGGCTGCGATCGGGCAGAACGGCCTTGCCCAGCAGCGCCTTGACCACCGGACCGCCTACGGTTTCGGCAAGCTCGGAGACCTCTTCTCGTGCTGCGAGAGCGCCGCGTCCAACCATGATCGCGACCTTCGAGCCATCGTTAATGACGTTGGCGGCCTTGCGCAGCAGCGTTTCCGCCGGCCTCGATGTGGGCGGATGCGCCCAGTCGCCGCTGTGACCCTTGATGTTCGCATTGCTCCGCATCTTGTCCGAGACCGGCCATTCCTGTATGTCTTTGGGAATGCAGATGTGGGAGACGCCGCGGCGTCCGTAGGCGGTGCGCACAGCCATGTCGACGACGTTGACCGCGTGGGCCGGCCCCATCACACGTTCGTTAAAGACCGATACGTCCATGTACAGCTTGTCGAGGTCTACGTCTTGTTGATAGTCCATGCCGATCAGATCGTGGAAGGTATGGCCGGTGATCGCGAGCACCGGCTGCAGATCGCACTTAGCATCGTAAAGACCGTTGAGAAGATGCACACCGCCAGGTCCCGACGTTGCGCAGCAGACGCCGAGGCGGCCGGTGTACTTGGCATAGCCGCAGGCAGCGAAGGCGGCTGCCTCCTCGTGACGCACCTGAATGAAGCGGAGTTCTTTCTGATGAGTCCGCAGCGACTCGAAGAAGCCGTCCACCCCGTCGCCGGGATAGCCGAAGATGGTGTCCACGCCCCACTCAATCAGCCGTTCCACGATAAGATCCGACACTTGTTTCGCCATTCGTCCGCTCCTCTGCTGTTAACCCGATTAAAGCCTCGTACCGATCATCCTCGTGTGGCTTCAAGTTCTCTGTTTGGATGCCGCCTGATTCGGAGGGTGTGTCCGCTCATTCCTTGAATTTGTTCCCGTCGGCCTCTTTCAGCTCCAGCCCATTTCCGGGGCGCGCAAGATCGGGAAACATGCAGCCATTGACAGGTTCGCAAAAGCCATCGAAGAAGATGCGCTCGATGCGCGCGTGGTCGTGAAAGAACTCCATATGCACGGCGCGCGGAACGGCGCAACAGGCATGTAGATGCATGCTCGGACCGCAATGCGCCGAGAGCGGCACATTGTGCGCCCAGCAAAGCGCGGCCGCATCGAGAAATCCGCTGATGCCGCCGCAGCGCGTGCAATCGGCCTGGAGGACGGTGACCGCCTGGGCGTCGAGCATGGCCCGAAAGTACCAGGCGGAGTAGCCATACTCGCCGGCAGCGATGTCCATACCCAATGGAGCCCGCTGCCGCACCTGGCCGAGGCCTGCGAGATGATCGGAACTGACTGGCTCTTCAAACCAGCGGACATCCTGCTCGGCGAAGCGATGGGCAATATCTATGGCTTGGGTGACCGTATATGCGCCATTGGCGTCGACGAAGAGATTGCACTCAGGGCCGATCGCTTTGCGCGCCGTGGCGACGCGCGCTGGATCCTGATCGGGATGGGTGCCGATCTTCATCTTGACGCTGGCGAAGCCGTCGCTTGCCCAGCCGCCAAGCTGTTCGGAAAGCTGCTTGTCGGTGTAAATGGTGAATCCGCCGCTGCCGTAGACGGGAACGCGGCTGCGCACCTGCCCGAGCAAGCTAACTAAAGGCAAATTTACGAGCCTAGCGCGCAGGTCCCACAGCGCGTTATCAACCGCCGAGACGGCCATCATGGCGATGCCGGTCTCGCCCATGTTACGAATGTGCCGCAGCATGAGCTGCAAGGTTTCGGCATGCCGCAGGGGGTCAGAGCCGATCACCACTTCCTTCAGCAGCTTGCGCGCAGCAGTCGCCGTTGCCGCGTCCGCGTAGGTGTAGCCCAGAGATTGCGTCTCACCGCATTCCAGACGCACCAGCGCCATCGACGTACTCTTCCACGCAAAGGTGCCGTCGGCCTCGGGCGCATCGGTGGGCACGGTGTAGAAAGTCACTGAGCCATCGGTGATCGAATACTCCGGCTTCATGAATCGACAAACATCCTTCCCGAGCCCTCGCTCTAGAAATCGGTGAGCACTTCAACGCCAGAATCGGTGCATGCTACCACGTCGCAATGGCGCATACCGCCATATCCATCGAAGTAAATCGCGGGCTCAATGTTGAAAGTCATTCCCGCTTCGAGAATGTCCGGAGAGAGAGGATGAATCCGCGGTAGCGCATGGGGATCGGCGGCAGCGAAACCGACTCCATGCCCGGTGGCATGCTTGAACTCGTCTCCGAATCCGTGCCGCTTGAGCACCTCGCGCGCCGGCTTGTCGACCTCGCCAGCGGTCACGCCAGGCCTGATTGCAACAAGCGCGGCGGCGCGGGCTTCCATGATGGCGTCGCGCATGCGCGTCTGTTTCGAGGCAGGATTTCCTACGACATAGGTGCGGGTAATGTCGGTCCAGATGCCGTCACCGGTGGTGTTGGCGTGAATCATGACGAGATCGCCATCTTGCAACTTGCGGCGGCGGGTTCGGGCGTAAGCGCCGGAGGCCTTGGCTGAGTTCGCCCCGGACATGCAGAATAAATAGCCTCGTCCGCGTTCGAAGCCATCGATGGCAACCTTTGCGAAAGCCGCCTCCAACTCTGCGGCAATCTCGTCTTCGCGGCGGCCCGGCGCGATGGCCCGCCTGGTTTCGCCGAAGGCGACGGCCGCCAATCTGCACGCGCGCCGAAGCTGGTCGAGTTCAATGCAAGTCTTGATCGATTTCAGCTGGCTGAGAATGCAATCGGCGGGAACCACGGAAGCCCCAGGAAACGCCTTCTGCAGCAGGGGCACGATCGACTCGCGAAAATAGTTTGTGGATTGATAGGAGGCAGGCTGCATCCCCATTCGCGTGTCTGTGCCGATCTCTCCGGCCACGAAGTGCAGGCGCGAGGCAAGTTCTTTCACCGGCAGTTCCAGAGACTGCGAGGCACGACTCAAAGAGTCGAGGGTGTGCGGCTTATAGGAGATAAAGTCGGCATTCGAGGTGGCATTGGCCAGCTCAAGCTCGTCCTCGGGAACTACGCAGACGACATGGCCCTCTCGTGTCGCCACCGCGAGGCTCGTACCCATCACCGGCCAGTAGCCGGTCAGCAGCAGCACGTTGGTGGGAGTGAAGCAGGCAAGCGCCTCGAGACTGGATCTTTCGATCGCCTCGACGACTCGATCACGCCTATCCAGGTCTATTGCCACGAGTTCACCAGCGCCCATTTCGCGGCCCGCGCCTCTTCGGCGATCACTTTGCGTCCAGCAAAGACCATGGCCGCCGTGCAGATCGCCGTGCCAGTACACCACGAACATAGCTTGCCGAATGAAACGACCTGCCGGACGACATTGAAGCTCGCCAGCGAACCATCGGCCATCAATTTCAGCGCAAGGAGCCTGCGTGCTTTCTGCCGCCTGCGAGCCAGCAGCACAAGCGCGAGCGTGACGCCATAGCTTCCAATGCCGAGGATGCCGTCTGGAATCCCAAGCGGATGCGCGGCCTTCGAATCAGTGATTTGGTTCGAGGCGAACAGAGACCCTGGGGGATCGGGAAGGGAAGCCAGTGTGCCCAGTTGATGCGCAACCACTGGAATTAGAGTCGCCACCGCCGCCGCCGTCGCGATCGATAGCGGCACATCGGGGAATGAACCATCCGAGGGCGATGAAGCCTCCGAGAACGACAGAGAATCCGTCGCAGCCGCTATAGGGGTGCGGGTCATGCCCGGCTCCGCAGACTGGCGATCAATGCCGACGTTCCGACTAATGCAAGCGCGCCCATCGTCAACCATCCACGGTGCAATGAAAGAAAAACCTCAGCGCTTGTTTGCTTGGAGCGGTCATCGAACTTGCCCCGCGCGCTATGTACGCCGGGGACATAGTCATACAAGTTGTTCGGCCCATTCGGATCGCGCGGCTCGTCTTGCAGTTGCTGCGATTTGTAACCGGTCTTGCCGAGGTACCAATCGAGCAGGCCAGGAACAATTCGCTGCGCGACGATCGCCTCGATCGTTGGTGTTCCCGACCCAGTACTCGCGACGAGGGTTCTCGCGCCATGCCTGCGGCGACGACCACCTCGGCGCAAATCTCCGGCTCGAAGATCGGCGGCACCGGCTGCGTATTGTGCGGCATCCGGTTCTTGACCCAGTTGAACTGGGTGGTGTTCATCGCCGGCATGTGCACAGCGGTCACCTTCACATTGCTGTTGTCGTGGCGAAGCTCGCAGCGAAGCGAATCCGTGAAGCCGTTGATCGCATGCTTGCACGCGCAGTAGGCCGATTGCAGCGGAATAGACCGATAACTCAAGGCCGAGCCAATCTGGATGATCGTGCCGCGATTGCGCGGCAACATCCGCCGCAGTGCGGACAAAGTGCCATGCACAAACCCCAGATACAGCACGTCGGTGACACGCTTGTAGTCCGATGCCTCCATCTCTTTGACGGGGGAGAAGACGCTCACCATCGCATCGTTGACCCAGATGTCGATGGGCCCGAAATGCTCCTCGACCTGGTTGGCTGCACGCTCGACAGCGTCGGCGTCGGAGACGTCGGTGGGGATGAAAATGGCCTCGCCCCCAAGAGATTCGCATTCGCGCTTGGCGGCGTCGAGCGCTTCGGGGTTGCGCGCGAGCAGGCCTAGCTTAGCGTCTCGTTTGGCGAAGGCATGCGCTATAGAACGCCCAAGGCCGGCAGACGACCCAGTAACTACAACAACAGGAGACGCATTCATCTGGATAACTCGTTCCGCGATGCAATCGCGGTCTTACATTGAGAGTCGATCAATCGCCCTCAGGATGTCCTCTAGATATTTTTCTCCAGGGCCATCGTGGAGTCTTTATTTCTGCATCGAAGTGCGAATAGCCGGAGGCAGTGTGGGCGAGAAGATCGACGCTTATGGTCTGATCGGTGACCTCGGGACTGCTGCGTTGGTGAGCGCGAAAGGAAATCTCCGTTGGCTTTGCTGGCCCGATTTCGACTCTGAGGCGTGTTTCGCGAGCTTGATCGGCTCCAATGAAAATGGCTGTTGGAGTCTCTCGCCGAAATCGTTTCGCGCCAGCAGCCGTCGCTATATGGACGGGACAATTGTGCTGGAGACGAGTTACACGCAGTCCTCCGGGGCAATCGCCAGGGTAATCGACTTCATGCCGGTGCGGGATGGGCACTCATGTGTTCTGAGAATTGTCGAAGGGGTGAAGGGCGCGACTAGCATGACCACTTGTCTCGCGCCGCGATTCGACTACGGCAGCGCTCAGCCGCGCATCGAGCGCCAGCGAGATGGCTCGTGGGGCGCGGTCACCGGTCCGCATCGGCTCGTTCTGCGCAGCAATGTTGAGCTACGTCGGGAGGGCGGCGATCTAACCGCGGAGTGGACGGCCAAGGCAGGCGAGAGCTACTTCTTCGTTCTGCAACATAGCGTTTCCTACGGAGAGCCGCCTCCGCCGCCAGTCGACGCGCGGCAGGCGCTCGATACGACGTTGGCCCACTGGAGAAAGTGGACATCTCGAAGCACTTACCACGGCCAATATAAAGATGCGGTGCAGCGTTCGCTGCTGACACTCAAGGCATTGACCTATGCGGAGACCGGCGCCTTTGTCGCGGCCCCGACTACCTCTCTACCGGAGAAGGTGGGCGGGACGCGCAACTGGGACTACCGCTTCTGCTGGCTGCGCGACAGTACCTTCAGCCTGCTCGGTCTGCTGCATTGCGGCTACAGCGAAGAGGCGCGCGCGTGGTTACAGTGGCTGGCGCGGTCGGTGCAAGGCAACCCCGCTGCAGTGAAAATACTGTACGGCGTAACCGGGAAGCGGGAGCACAGCGAATGGGAGGCAGAGTGGCTGCCTGGGTATGAGGGATCGCGCCCCGTCCACATAGGCAACAAGGCCTCGGACCAGTTGCAACTGGACACCTTTGGTGAGGTGCTCGATACTCTCTATCGCGCGCGCTGCGCCGGCTACTATCCGCTGGAGGATGAGAGCGGAGAAGGCCTGGAAGTCCCTTTGCTCGAGCATATCGAAAGAGTGTGGGCCGATCCGGACGAGGGGCTATGGGAGTTTCGTAGCGGACGCCGCCAATTCACGCAATCGAAAGTGATGGCATGGATGGCCTTCGACCGCGGCATCCGAATGGTCGAGGAGTTCGGCATGAAGGGGCCCGTAGAGCGGTGGATGAAAATCAGGAAGCGCATCCACGACCAGGTGTGCCGTCAGGGTTTTCATCGCAGCCTGAACAGCTTTACGCAGAGCTACGGCATCGCAGAACTGGATGCCAGTTTGCTGCTCTTGCCGCTGGTCGGCTTTTTGCCTGTTCATGACGCCCGAATCTCCGGCACGGTCAAAGCTATAGAGAAACACCTGATGCGTAATGGCCTGCTCCTGCGCTACGACACCAAGAAGGTGAAAGACGGGCTGCCCGCCGGAGAAGGCGCGTTCCTCGCCTGCAGCTTTTGGCTGGTGGATGTCTACGTGTTGCAGGGCAGGATGGATGAGGCCCGAAAACATTTTGAGGGGCTGCTCACCTTGAGCAATGATTTGGGCCTGCTGTCGGAAGAGTAC
>CAVUKL010000006.1:0-38071 GCA_963742015.1 uncultured Acidobacteriaceae bacterium
GTGCCGAAGGGGGGACTCGAACCCCCACACCCTTGCGAGTACATGGACCTGAACCATGCGCGTCTGCCAATTCCACCACTTCGGCAATGCTTTGTGGTATCCGGCGCGAACTTTGCGGATACGGCAGCAACCTCTAGTGTCCCAAACTGTCGTCTTCAAGTCAAACCCGCGCCAATCCTGGTCTCGCAGCCAATCAGGGCAGCGTAGCGAGCCACGCCAGCACCGTCTCCTGCAAGCCGATTCGCTTGTCGGAGTAGGAGTGATCGGTTGCAAAATGCTTTTCCGTAACGTGCTTGTTGCCGCCCTGCTTAAGCGCTTCAGCAAGCGCCTGCGCCGTCGGGGCGAGGCCATCATCCGAGGTAATGAGCAGCACCGGACGCGTCCCTAGCCCAGTCGCAAAGGCAGCAAGGTCCCACTGTGCGCGGTTCGTCCATACCTCTTTAGCAAGTCCCTCCGGAGTGCAGCCGCTCAGTGGCGCCATCCCCTCTTCAGCCAGCCTTGGAGCCAGCATCGAAACCACCTGCGCCTCGGTCATCTCAGGATGAGCGGCAAAATTATGAGCGCCGAAATCCGCGCCCGAGATGATCCCCGCCCCCACCACAGCGGGATCATGGGCAGCGCCATAGGCGGTCATAAAGCCGCCCATGCTGTGACCAATCAGAACAATTCTCTTCGGATCGGCGCGCAGCGTGGCGGCATTCGCCGGGTCGCGGAGATAGGCGACCGCCGAGGCCACATCCTCGGTGCTGTGAGTGAACGAGAAGTCTCCCGGCGAGCCCCACGACCCGCGATAGTCAAAGTACAGCACATCCCACCCTGCGCGCCTGATCGCCTGCGCCAAGTCGAGGTTCTTTTCGTTTCCCGGAAAGCCATGCAGCATGATGACCACGGGATGCGGCCCCGCTCCGGCAGCGATATAGGTCAGCGCATTTAATTGAGCGCCGTGGCTTGGGAGTTGAAATGCCGCCATAGCTGCCGGATATTGAGGGTTCGCAGCAGGGTCAGCATCGATGGCAGCGGGAACCTGCTGGGCCCAAACATTACCGCTTAGACCGGCCGACGCCAGCACCAGGAAGGCAAAAAGCTTTCGCATATAGGAGTGATTGTACGGAAGGAAAGCCATCCCTCAACGACCATCCGCATCGAATAGAAGTAATGGTTGCGGCGAATGCCGAACCGGATTGCGCTTAAGTTTACCTTCCCGTCTGCGAGTGGCACGACATTGTCTAAAGACATTCATATTGTGGTTGCGCGTTCGTCTCGATTAAGCTCAGGGGCAGTGAATCTGGTCAAGGATTGCTCGATCGCTATGGCCGAACCAGACAATACGCCCAACGAAAGCGGCACGCGGGCCAAGACCATCCGCGAACTTGCCCATGAACTGAGCAACGCGCTCGAGATCATCATGCAAAGCAGTTTTCTCCTCGGCACTCTCGATCTGGGTGAAAATGGTCGGCAATGGCGCCAGCTCCTTGATGGCGGCGTCGAAAGGGCGACGGCCATCAACCGCCAATTGCGTGAGGCTCTCCGCTCCGAAACCACAGAGACTCGCCCGGACTCCCCTGAGATAGCCCGTTCGCTAACTCCCCGCCGCGACTGATGCAAGATAATCGAAGAGACATTTCCGGAGCAATCGATGAATGCAGCCGTTGTCTACGATTTCAAGCAACCGCCTCGTTACGCTGCTTTTGCCGACCCAGTTCCCGTGGAGGGAGAAAAGCTCGTTACGGTGAGTGCAGCGGGTCTTCACCAGATCGTCAAATCACTCGCAAATGGAACGCATTATGGAAGCACCGGAGAACTGCCCTTTATTCCCGGAGTCGACGGAGTCGGGCGTCTCGAAGATGGCAAACGCGTCTTTTTTGGAGGCAGTCGCAGCCCTTACGGCACATTTTCCGAGCGCGCCCTGGCCTCGAGCTGGATGTCGATTGAGTTGCCCGACGGCCTAGACGACGTTACTGCGGCTGGCATCGCGAATCCTGGCATGTCGTCGTGGGTCGCCCTTGCCGGCCGCGCCAAATTTGTCGCCGGCGAGAGCGTGCTGATTCTCGGCGCAACCGGAGTCGCTGGCCAGCTCGCTGTCCAGATCGCGAAGCGCCTTGGCGCGCGCCGCGTCATCGCCGCCGGACGCAATCCTAAGGCCCTGGAGCAGCTGAAGGCCCTTGGTGCCGACGCCATCGTTTCACTCGATCAAGAGCATGACGCCCTGGTCGCGGCCTTTCGCCAGGAAGTCGCCGAGAACCCAGTCGACGTGGTTCTCGACTATCTCTGGGGATCTCCCGCCGAGTCGCTGCTGGCGGCGCTCTCGCACAAAGGTCTTTCGAAGGCGACGCCGCGCTTGCGATACGTGCAGATTGGTGCCAGTGCCGGCCCGGCGATCTCTCTTCTCGCCGCCACTTTGCGTAGCTCCGCGATCGAGCTCCTCGGCAGCGGCTTCGGCAGCGCCTCGCTCGATCAGATTGTCCGGGCGGTGGCCGACTTTTTCAAAATGGCTGCGGCGCAGCCCTTTCACTTCCAAGCCCGAGCGGTGCCGCTTAAGGATGTCGAATCGGTCTGGAATACTCCAGAGGCCGGCGTTCGCCTCGTCTTCCAGCCATAAATCGTTTGCTGAACGTTAAAAGAGAGCCGGTTGATTGGACCGGCCCCCGTTTTCGATGTCGGCAATTGGATTTGTCTTAGACCAGTGTCGCGTCCAACGTAATCTCGGCATTGCCCTTGAAGAGCTTTGAGATCGGACAGCCCGCTTTGGCATTGGCCGCGGCGGTGTCGAAGGCTGCCTTATCAGCGCCGGGCACCTTAGCTTTGGTCACCAGGTGAATTGCGGTGATGCCGAAGCCGCCTTCAACTTTTTCAAGCTTCACGCTGGCGGTGGTCTCGAGCGACTCGGGTGTGAGATTTGCCGCGGTCAGCTGACCGCTGAGTGCCATGGTGAAGCAGCCTGCGTGCGCCGCCGCTATCAGTTCCTCGGGGTTGGTGCCAACCCCGTTTTCAAACCGGGTGCTAAAGGAATATTGGGTATCTTTGAGGGTCGTGCTCTGGGTACTGATGCTGCCTTTGCCGTCTTTCAGTCCGCCGTGCCAGATGGCGCTTGCTGTGCGTTCCATGAGAACTCCTTTGGTAGTGCATGTTGATTTTTCGATTGAAAAACACTGCTTAACTACGATGCGCTATCTACAGCAATGATTCGGTTAAGATTTGGCGCATGGCGGTCGACGCTTAGTGAATCGCCGTCAGCTTCAGACTGATCGTCTTGTTCTGGGTCGTCTTCTGCACATCGTCATGGGTGGCCAGCGTGCCGTCCATCAGGTAGTAACCGTCCTCCGTGGCATTTGCCGCCTTTCCTCGAAAGACCTTGCCCTCGAAGGTGTACCAGATGCCGTGCACCTGTCGGGTGGTGAAGGCGAAATGTCCGTTGCCGGTCGTATCGCCACCTTCGACCTCGCTTAGAAAATACGTCAGCAGCTTGCCGTGGCTCTTCGATCCTGCCGAGACCGAAAAATAACCCGAGACCTCGCCGAACTGATCATTGATCTGCAAGCCTTCGCCAAACTCGCCCTCGCGGCCGGCATAGCGATAGAGGCCAAAGGCCTCTTCCGGCAGCACGGTCTTGCCGCCCTCCAGCGTCACCTTGACACTCTGGTCTGCAGGAGCTCCGGCAGGCCGGTGCTGCAATCCCGGATTCTCGGATTGCTGAGCGCCACTTAGCAGGGCCATCGTCAGCGCAAGAGTTGGAACAAAAGTCATGGTCATGAAGGGATCTCTCGGGGCTACTCCGTGGCCAGATCAGTGCTGCCCGGCGTATCGCAACCGGATCGCGGCGCTCTGGGTTGTTTGTTGGGCTTCGTCGTGCATTGTGAGCGTCCCTTGAAGAATGTAATTGGATACGTCGGCGTGGTTCAAGCCTCGGTGCGGGACGACCTGCCCTTCAAATCCGTACCAGACGCCATGCACCTGCCGGGTAGTGAAATACAGTTGGTTCCGGGTGCCGGCTACGTCGCTGAACAAGTATCCCAGCACCATGTCCTTGTCGCTGCTCCCTTTGCCAAACTTCAGCAGATAGCCCGAGATCTCTCCGTCGTGCGAAACGATCCTGACCCCCTGCTCGTCATCGCGAAACCGGTAAAAGCCGGTAGCTTCGGCGGGAAAGTCGGTCGCCCCCCGTTTCCACGTCGCGACGATGCGGTCATCCCCAGTTCCGTAGATTGGCGACGCGAAGATCGGCCGTTGATGCAGGATCGGCGGGACCGCCGCCTGTGCCTCCTGGCTCAAGAACGCGACTGCCATTGCAAGCAGAATGGCCATGGCGACTCTCAAAATCAGTTCTCGCTCCTCTTCCGCGCCGCCTCAAACTCATCGCCAGCCTGCCAACTCACGCTGGAGGGGAAGGACGAAGCCTCCCATCCGAGGATAAACCCGAAACGCGCCAACTTGGCGTTGCCGCGAAAATCCATCGAGTCGTGGTACTCATCCGAGGGCTGGTGGTAGTGGTGAGCAACGTAGTCCTCAAACTGTGCCTTGCCCCATTCCGGAGTCTGGCCCTCGAAGAGCGTACCCTGCTCGATTGAAAACGCCGGAATGCCGACCCGCGCAAAGCTGAAGTGGTCAGAGCGGTAGTAGTGGCCGGCCATCGGCTGCTGGTCAGGCTGGATCGTAAAACCGAAGGCCTTGGCCGTGGATTCGACGACCGGATAGAAGCTGGTGCGCTCCGACCCGGCCGCGCCAATCGCCGTCGGAACCCCGACCGGGAGCAGCATGTCGTAATTCAAATCAAGGCTGATCTGCGCGGCCGGGACGGGCGGATGCATCCCCAGATATTGTGATCCGAGCAAACCCTGCTCCTCAGCAGTGACCGCGGCGAAGTAGATCGAGTGCGGCGGCTTGACCGCCGTCCATGCCCGCGCCAGCTCAAGCAGAATGCCGCAACCGGTCCCGTTGTCCGCCGCGCCGTTATAGATGCCGTCGCCCTTGGCGTCCGGGTCGACGCCCAGATGGTCGTAATGCGCGGAGTAGATCACCGCCTGGTCATGGCCCGAAGAGGCGTCGATCCCGGGAACGACCGCGATCACATTGTCCGATTCATAACGGCGCACCTTGCTCACGATGTGGCCCTTGAGCCTGACCGGAAGATCGATGGCCTTGAATCCGCCTTTGCCGGCAGCATCAATCGCCTGGTCCGCCGTCATGTTGATCGAGGCAAGCAGTTTGTTGGCCACGTCGTGCTGGATCCACGCGGCGGCCTTCAACTTGGCCGCGGGATCGCCCTGAAGATAAGACTTCTCGATAGCCTGCGAATTCCGCACTACGTCCCAAGGATAGCTGGCCAAGTCTGTCCTATGGATGATCAACACACCGACGGCGCCAAGCCGCGCGGCCTGCTCGTATTTGTAAGTCCAGCGCCCGTAGTAAGTCAGTGCCTCCGCCTTGAAGAAGTTAGGATCAGTCGAGGGTGGCTCGTTGACGATCACCAGCAGCACCTTGCCCTTCACATCGATACCGGCATAGTCGTCCCATTTGTATTCCGGAGCATCGATGCCGTAGCCGACGAAGACAATCGGCGCGTCGATATCAGCAGAGTCCTCGCCGGTCGTGTCTTTCGCAACGATATCGTCGCTATATTTCAAGTTCGTCGGCGAACCGGAGTTCGGCACAAAGCTAAAAGTCGTCTGGTCTTCCACCGTGTGCACCGCATAGAGCGGGACTTTCTGGAAAAAGGTGCCATTGTCGCCTGCGGGCTTTAATCCACTCACGGCGAACTGTGTAGCGATATATTTGGCGGCAATCTCCGCGCCCCGTTTGCCCGGGCCGCGTCCCTCGAGCAGATCGTCGGAGAGGAACTTCACGTGAGCGCGAATCTTCTCCGGATCAATGCTTTCGGCGGCCTGCTGTACGGAGACTGGGATCCCGGCGATTGAAGGAACCGTCGCTTGCTGTGCACGGACGGTGGCAATACAAGTTAGAAGTGCCACGGAAAGTGGCGCAATGCGGAGAAGACACTTCATTCAGGCTCCTGAAAGCTAGCTTCTTCTATTCTAGACAAGCTCGGTTGAGAATCACTTTCCCGCCGAATCACTCTCCCTTCGATGTTGTGGCCGCCCCGCCCAGCAAGCCCGTCACCGTATCAATCAACACAGCTTCATCCTCGATCACCTTCGCCACCACCGGGATCTGCTCTTCCGCCAACTTCCAGTCGCCCTGGTCCATCGCCTCCCGGACACCGGGCAGCGTCTTCACCCCGTAGCCCGTATACGCCCCCGGAGCATGAATCTGGTTCTTGTACCACGAGCGTCCGGGCAGGCCGGAGGGCAGAATGAGCTTGCGCTCGCTCTGGATCAGTAGCTCGTTGATCTCGGCCAGCGTCTTCGGATCGAGATTCAGAGTCCCTTTCGTTTGCGCAGCCGTCACCGCTTTGGTGAAGCGGTCGGCGCTGAGGGTGAGCGCCGCGTCGGCGTTCTCAAGCGGCGCGAAGTTCAGATAAGGTGGAACGGCCTTGCGCACTGGTGGTACCGATGTCTTCTTCGGGTCGGCGATCGCGGGGAAGACGCCCTCATCGAGCTCCTTGTTGGTCTCCTCGATCTCGGCCCGGCGGTCCTTGAGCAGCTTTTCGACCTCGCCGACGTACATGTGCACAGTGTCCGCGAAGTCGTGGAAGCCGAAGGGCAGCAACTCGGCGTCGGCCATCCGCATCAACGCCGTCCCTGCCGTCTGCGAGAGGGCGCGACCATAGACGAAGTTGGTGTCCGCAAAATGCGTGTACCAATAGAAATCGTCATAAATCGAGTGGTAAACCCCGCCCGGCGATTCGCCGAAGAAGCCAAGATCAAGCGAGGCGATGCCGATGAAGTGGACAAACGGCACATAGTCGGAGCCGTCGCCGAGAGCACCAATGCGCAGGTCTTCCCGGTTTCGCGCCTCTTCACGATCGTTTTCGCCGTCCGGATGCGCGATGCTGTAAAGCTGGTCCCGCTTCCACACAGTCAGCTTGGTCTCCGGATCGGGGATGTCGCGTGCGACCCCGTTGATGAAGTGCTCCAGGTTGTGGGAGCCGTCGATGCCCAGAAAACCGCGGCCGTTAGTGTCGGAGTTGACATACATCACGGCCTTCTTGCGCAGCTCGTCCTGATGCATCTCGACCCACTCCGTCGAACCAAGCAGCCCAGGCTCTTCACCGTCCCACGCGCAGAAGATGATGGTGCGCTTCGGCTTCCAGCCTTGCTTCACCAGCTCACCCATCGAGCGCGCCTCTTCCATCAGCGCGACCTGTCCGGAGATCGGGTCTTCGGCGCCATTCACCCATGCGTCGTGGTGGTTACCGCGAATCACCCACTGGTCGGGAAACTCCGAGCCGGGGATGCGGCCGATCACGTCATAGATCGGCTTGATGTCCCAGTTCGAGGTGACCTTGAGATGCACCTTCGCCGGCCCCGGCCCGACGTGGTAAGTGATTGGCAGGTTGCCGCGCCATTCGCGCGGCACGCTCTCGCCGCCGATCGCCGCGAGCAGTGGCTGTGCGTCGCCATAAGAGATCGGCATGACTGGAATCTTGGTGATCTCAGGGTTGTCTTTGATCGGCAGCCGCTTGGCGTCCTTGGTCGCGGCATAACCCGGAGTGAGCGGATCCCCGCTGTAGAACGTGTCGTTCACGCCGCCGCGCTGCACCCCTTCCTCCGGACGAAATGCCCCTTTCGGGAAGACATCGCCGGGTGCGTAACCATCGTCTTTCGGGTCGGAATAAATGATGCAACCGACCGCGCCATGCTCGGCCGCGACCTTCGGCTTGATGCCGCGCCACGCCCCGCCATAGCGGGCGATCACGATCGCGCCCTTCACCGAGACACCCATGCGGTCGAGCATTTCATAGTCTTCGCGAACGCCCTGATTCACATAAACCAGCGGCGCGGTCACGTCGCCGTCGATCGAGTAGGCGTTGTAAGTGGGCAGCTGTTCGGCCTGCTGGTTCGATGTCGGGTCTTCCGGCACCGGAGGTTCCTGCAACTTCGCCTTGAAGGTCGTGGGCTCGACCAGCTCGAGTTCGCGGTCTTTGGGCGTGGGAAAGAGCACATAAAAAGTCTCAATGTCAGCGTCCAGCCCCCAGCTCTTGAACTGCGCAAGAATCCATTCCGCGTTCTCTTTGTCATACGGCGAGCCGACATGGTGGGGATGCGCGGTCAGGTGGCGCATATATTCGCGCAGATTGTCAGGCGAAGGCAGCGCGCGGAACTTCGCCTCCCACTCGCGCTCGGTTGCCGAAGCGGCGGCCGAGTAGCCGGCCAGGGGAGTAGCATCCGCTTTCGTCGCGGACTCCTGAGCATAGCCCAGGCCAAAACCGGGAACAGTGGACGCCACCAACAGCGGCAGCAAGGCAAGAGCGGTACCTCTGGCGATTGACATGGAATCGTCTCCGAGTAAGATCGGGCGTGCTTTCAGGCGCAGCTAACGTTCGCATGATCATAAATGCGACCGATTGAATTGTGGGAGGTGTGCGTCTCGACTCAGCCAGCCGCCGTTGGCCGATATACTGAAAAAACGCGACAGACGTGACGGGAATGCATCTGAAACCGATCCTGGACGAAACTCGGAGAGCAGTCGAAGCGCGCAAACGAGCCTCGCATCGTGCGTCGCTCGAAGCGCTCGCCGCTGCGCATACTCCGCGCGGCTTTGCGGCGGCGTTGCGGGAAAGATCGAAGTCCAGCCCGGCAATCATTGCCGAGCTAAAAAAAGCTTCGCCATCGAAAGGCCTCATCCGGGCCGAGTTTGATGTGCCGTTCCTCGCGAAATCGCTGGAAGGCGGCGGCGCGGCATGCCTCTCCGTGCTTACCGAAGAGACGTTCTTTCAGGGCAGCCTCTCGAATCTCGAATCCGCCTCGACAGCTACGCAAATTCCCTGTCTGAGGAAAGACTTCATCGTCGACGAATTCCAGATTCTCGAGGCTCGTGCCCACCGCGCCGACGCAATCCTGCTCATCGCGGCCGCTTTGACCGATTCCGAGCTGCATCGCTTCAACGGAGAAGCCCATAGGCTTGGGCTCGATGTTCTCTGCGAAATGCATACCGCCGAGGAGCTGGATCGCGTTGCCGGACTCGGCTGCGATGCCTACGGAGTGAACAACCGCGATCTCAAATCCTTCGAAGTCCAGCTGGATGTCTCCCTCGAACTCGCCGCAAAGCTGCCAAGAAGCGCTGTCCACGTCACCGAAAGCGGCATTCATACCGCCGAGGACTTGAGTCTGCTTCGCAGCGCGGGCTTCGATGCGTTCCTCATCGGAGAGTCCCTCATGAGGCAGGTCGATCCGGGGGCTGCCTTGCAGCAGTTACTGGCCAGAGCCGATGAGGCGAGATCGGCACCGCTTGCAGGTCGAGGCTAGCCGCATGTGGATCAAGATCTGCGCCAACACCAGCCTTGAAGACGCCCAGCTTGCAGTTAACTCAGGCGCGAACGCAGTAGGCTTCGTCTTCGCCGAAAGCCCGCGGCAGGTCACCCGTTCGCAGGTGGCGAAGATCGCGCCGTCCTTGCCGAAGACGATCGAGAAGTATGGCGTCTTCGTCGATCCAACCTTTGACGAGGTCGTTGCGACCGTTCTCGAATGCGGCCTCACCGGAGTCCAGCTGCACACCACCTCCGACCCAGGCCTGCCATCGCGCCTCCGCAATCATTTTGCAGCGATCCCGGCGCGTGAGCGATTGGGCCTCCTGCGCGTGATGCACTACGCCTCCGATTTCGACACCCAACTGCGGGAGCTTCAACAAGACCACGCCGTCGACGCAGCACTGATCGATTCGCGCACCGCTAAGGCCGTCGGCGGCACTGGAGTCGCCTTCGATTGGCGCGCCGCACAGACCAGTTTTATTCGCAACGCGCCCCATCTGCGCCTCATCGTCGCCGGGGGTCTGCGGCCAGAGAACGTGGCTGAGGCGATCTACACCCTGCAACCCTGGGGAGTCGATGTCGCCAGCGGAGTCGAAGGCGCTCCAGGGCGCAAAGACCCGGCTAAGCTCAAGGCATTCATGAGCGCGGTGCGTCGCGCTGCGGCAGAGATTGAGAAAGCCAAACAACCCGCCGTCAGCTGATTTTTCTGACAACTGAGAGCTGAACACTGATAAATGAGGACTTCCGGCGGGACCTTCAAGATGTCACCGCCTCCGCTAGGCGTTATTCTTAAAGTTCAGGAGCAGCTATGAGCACAGCGACCCTACCGAGCCAAACCAAGCAAATCGCCGGACGATTTGGCGCTTACGGAGGCCGCTACGTGCCGGAGACGCTGATGGCCGCGCTCGAAGAGCTGGAGGTCGCCTATGCGGCCGCCCAGGCCGATCCCGCATTTCACCTTGAGCTCGACGCCTTGCTCAAGGACTTCGCTGGCCGGCCCACGCCGCTCTACTTCGCCTCCCGGCTCACCGAAGAGCTTGGCGGCGCGAAGATTTACCTTAAACGCGAAGATTTGCTGCACACCGGTGCGCACAAGATAAACAACTGCATCGGCCAGGGACTGCTCGCCCGGCGCATGGGCAAGCATCGCATCATCGCCGAGACCGGAGCCGGCCAGCACGGCGTTGCCACGGCGACAGTCTGCGCGCTCTTCGGCATGGAGTGCGTCATCTACATGGGCGAAGAAGACATGCGGCGGCAGGAGTTGAACGTCTACCGCATGAGGCTGCTCGGCGCGGAAGTGCGCGGCGTAGGCTCCGGATCGAAGACCCTCAAAGACGCCATCAACGAGGCGATGCGCGATTGGGTCACTAACGTCCGCACGACGCACTATATGCTCGGCAGCGTACTCGGCGCGCATCCCTATCCGACCATGGTGCGTGACTTCCATCGCGTGATCAGCAAGGAGATGCGCGGGCAAATCCTCGAAAAGGAAGGCCGCTTGCCCAGTGCCGTCATCGCCTGTGTCGGCGGCGGCTCGAACGCCATCGGCGCATTTTATGAGTTCCTTGAAGACAAGAGTGTTCGTCTCATCGGTGTCGAAGCCGGCGGACGCGGGATGACGCTCGGCGACCACGCAGTGCGCTTCAGTAATGAAAAAGGGAGCGGCGGTTCTCCGGGCGTTTTGCAAGGGACCTTCTCTTACGTGCTCCAGGACGATGCCGGCCAAATAGCACTCACTCATTCGGTATCTGCCGGCCTCGACTACGCCTCGGTTGGGCCCGAACATGCAGCGCTTCACGACTCGGGTCGCGCAGAATACATCTCCGCCTCCGACGTCGAGGCCCTCGACGCAACCGTGCGCCTGGCGCGCACAGAGGGAATCATTCCCGCGCTCGAAAGCGCTCATGCGGTTGCCGGAGCGATTCGCATCGCGCCCAGGATGGGCCGCCATGAAATACTGGTGATCAACCTTTCCGGTCGCGGCGACAAGGACATTGGCATTCTCGCCCGCGAGCTGAAACTGCAAGGGGCCTAAGGAAGAATCAGCCGAAAGGCCGGAATTAAAAGTCATGCCGATCCGCTTCGCCAGCAAACCGGGACTTGTCGCCTACCTCACCGCGGGCGACCCCGACCTCGCGACCAGCCGCGAGATCGCACTGGCCGCGATTGACGCCGGAGCGGACGTCATCGAACTCGGTGTGCCTTTCAGCGATCCGCTGGCCGACGGCCCGGTCATTCAGCGCGCCAGCCAGCGCGCGGTCGCCGGTGGTACGCGCCTCGTCGACGTGCTCGGACTTGCCGCAGAGCTGCGAGCCGCAAGACCCCACTCCGGACTGGTGATCTTTTCCTATTTCAACCCTGTGCTCCGCTTCGGTGTCGAGAAATTTTGCGAGGCTGCGGAGCACGCCGGAGTTGACGGCGTGCTGATCATCGACATGATCGTTGAAGAGGCGGACGAGTATCTCGTGCATCTGCGCAAACATCATCTCGCGCCAATCTTTCTCGCCGCGCCGACCAGCCCCGACGAGCGTCTGCGCAAGATCGCGGAGGCCACCGACGGCTTCGTCTACGCCATCTCCCGCACCGGAATTACGGGAGCGCAGAAGAACCTGACAAATGATGCGGAACAGTTAGTTCTGCGTCTGCGCCAATATACGAAGCTGCCGATTGCCGTGGGCTTCGGCGTTTCCACTCCCGAGCACGTCGCGGCGCTTTGCGGGTTCGCCGATGCAGCGGTAGTGGGCAGCGCTCTGGTTGCCATCATCGAGAGATCGTCCCGCGAAGAAGCGCCCAGCTCCATCGCGCGATTTATCAAGGGTCTGCATGGCGGCCTGCGCGAGGGCCCGGTCCTCGCCGAGACCGCTGCGCTGGCCCGTTAGCTCCCTTTCTCGCGAGCGTTTAGCCGCGTATCCTAAATCACGACGAAATCAAGTCTGAACCGGCGAGCCTCTCTTGCCCGCGCCGTATGCGCGCAGGCGGGAGCGGAATCCCCAAAAGAGGTCCTCGTGAACATTGAAGAATGGCGAAAGAAGATCGATGAGCTTGACCGCCAGATCGTGGCACTGATCAACGAACGCGCCCGGGCGGCGCAGGCGATCGGCTTGTTGAAGAAGTCGGATGCGCTGCCAATCTATGAGCCTAACCGCGAAAAAGTGATCTTTCAGAACGTGCGTTCGGCGAACCATGGCCCACTGCCGGACATCGAACTGACCCACATCTACGAACGCATCATCGACGTGATGCGGGCGATGCAGAAGAACGAACTGGCCTCGCAGCCGGCCGCCCAAGGCCAATCTGGCGCCGCCGAAGCCACGATCGAGACGGAGATAAAAGCATGATTGTTGCGATGCAGGAGCACGCTACCGAAGAACAGATACAGGACATTATTGCGAGGCTGACTGAGATCGGCTTCAACGTCCACCGCACCACCGGCGTTGAACAAACGATCCTCGCCGGAGTTGGAACCCCGGCCGTCTTCGATGCCAAAGACTTTGAGCTGTTACCCGGCGTCGCCGAGGCCCATCGCATCACCTCGCCGTACAAACTCGCGGGACGGGGATTTCGCCCCGGAGGCACCGTCGTCAAGTTCGCCAACGGCGTCACTGTCGGCGGCAACGAAGTCGTCATCATGGGCGGTCCCTGTTCGGTCGAGTCGCGCGACCAGATCTTCTTGAGCGGTGCAATCGTCAAGGCCGCTGGAGGCCAGTTCCTGCGCGGCGGCGCTTTCAAACCGCGCAGCTCGCCATACTCCTTCCAGGGCATGGGACTCGAAGGCCTCAAGCTGCTGCGCGAGGTCGGCGACGCCACCGGCCTGCTGATCATCAGCGAGGTGATGGAGATTTCGCAGATCGAGCTGATGCTGCCCTATGTCGATGTCTTCCAGGTCGGCGCGCGCAACATGCAGAACTTCAACCTGCTCCGCGAGCTCGGCCACGTCCGGAGGGCGGTGGTGCTCAAGCGCGGCATGTCAGCGACCATCGAGGAACTGCTGCTCTCCGCCGAATACATCCTCGCGGGAGGCAACTACGACCTCATGCTCTGCGAGCGCGGCATTCGTACCTTCGAGACCTACACCCGCAACACGATGGATATTTCCGCAATCCCCGTCATCCATAAGCTCTCGCATCTGCCGATCCTCGGCGATCCCTCGCACGGAGTCGGCCGGCGCGACACCGTCCCACCGATGGCCAAGGCCGCATTGGCCGCGGGTGCAGACGGGCTGCTCATGGAGATGCATCCCAACCCTGACAAAGCCATCTCCGACGGAGCCCAGTCGCTCTTCCCCGATCAGTTTGAAAAGCTGGTCGAGGAGCTGCGCATCATCGCTCCAGCCGTCGGCAGAAAGATCGCCGCGCCTGTGTCGGTCGCCGATCAGGTGCCGGTCTAGAATGTTGGCCTGGCGATGAGCGAATCGCTCTGCATCGACCGCATTACGATCATCGGCACGGGGCTGATCGGCGCTTCGATCGGCCTCGCGCTGCGGGAACAAAATTTCGGCGGGGAGATTCTCGGCTGGGACAAGAATCCTTCCGAGCTTGCCATAGCTCTCAGTCGAGGCGCGATCGACCAGTCCGTCGAAGACCCCGTCACTGCGGCGACCGGCAGCGACCTGGTTCTGCTCGCCGGTCCGGTCTTCAGCATCCTCGAGTGGACCGATCAGCTAGGTCCGCTGCTCGGCCCTCAACAACTGGTCACCGATGTCGGCAGCGTCAAGGGCGCGGTGAGCGAATGCGCCGCCCGCTCTTTTGGCGCTCCCGGTCAGGCCCGCTTTCTGCCCGGACATCCCATGGCCGGCAAAGAGGTCCACGGCGCCGAACACGCCGAGGCCGTGCTCTTTCGCGGCGCAGTCTGGCTCTTCACTCCACTCGCGTCGGACTCGGCCCCGACAGACTTAGAGGTCGAATGGCGCGATTGGGTCACCAAGTTCGGCTGCCGCACGCTCGATCTCGACGCCAAGCGTCACGATGAACTCTGCGCCTGGGTCAGCCATCTGCCGCAGTTCCTCTCGACGGCGATGAGCGCGATGCTCGAGGACAAATTCGCCGGCGACGAAGATATGCGCGCCATCGGCGGCCGCGCGCTCCGCGAAATGACGCGGCTCGGTGCAAGCCCCTACTCCATGTGGCGCGATGTCGCCCACACAAACACTGAGGCCATCGCCGAAACCTTGCTCACTCTGGAGCAGCGTCTCACCCATCTTCGCGAACACCTAAAAACGCCCGAACTCCGCGAGGAGTTCGATCTTGCCAACCGTTTTCGCGCGAACGGGTCGCGTCCCAGCTGAACCAGCTTCACCACGAAATCCCCGCGGTCGCAGCGGCTGTATTGCGCGACGCCGGATGTATCCTGTGATCGCAAGCAATACGGAGACTCCCATGCCTGATTCCGTCGCCACCTTTCCCTACGAAACCCGCCTCAACATCCTGCATCAACCTCTGGAGGTCATCGACGAGAAAGCGCTCTCCGACGCCTGCGAATTTAAGTGGTTCAACCAGACGCTCTGCAAGGTCAATGAATCGGTCGTGCGCGTAGCCATCATCGAGGGCGAATACCACTGGCACAAGCACAACGAGGACGACGAGTTCTTCTACGTCGTCGAAGGTCAGCTGCTGATCGACCTGGAAGACCGAATCGTAGAACTCTGTTCGCGACAAGGTTTCGTCGTGCCCAAAGGCGTCCTGCACCGGACGCGCGCTCCCCACCGAACCGTAATTCTGATGGTCGAGAACGCCGGCATCATCCCAACTGGCGATTGACTTCGCGCTCGCCGCACTATGATGGTGGCCATGTCCCTTTTGCCTTCCCGCGGGTCAATATGTGCAGTCGCTCTCTCCGTCGGTCTGACGTTGTTTTCATCGATAACTGGCCGATCCCAATCCGCTGTTCCGCAGACCACACTCCTCGTCGACATCGACCATCGCCCCTCTGTCAGCCTCGACGGCGCCTGGCATTACATTGTTGATCCCTACCGCAACGGCTGGGGCAACGATCCCGACAAACCAAATCTCAACGGCTTCGCAAAGAACGCGCACTTCAACGGTACCGACCTGCTCGAATACGACTTCGCGACGTCGCCCGTTCTCCAGGTGCCCGGCGACTGGAACTCGCAGCACGAGAACCTTCTTTTCTACGAAGGGTTGCTCTGGTACCAGAAGGATTTCACCTACCAGCCCAGGCCCGGGATGCGCACTTTCATGCACTTCGGTGCGGCGAATCATCGCGCCTCCGTCTTCGTGAACGACGTGCACGTCTGCGATCACGAGGGCGGCTTTACGCCCTTCGACTGCGACGTGACCGCGGCACTCAAGTCGGACGGCAAGAACTTCGTTGTCGTCGCCGTCGATGACTCGCGCCGCGCCGACACCGTACCTGCGCTCAAGACCGACTGGTGGAACTACGGCGGCCTCACACGCCAGGTCTATCTCGTCGATGTACCGCAGAGCTACATCGACGACTATTCGCTTCAATTGAAGCGTGGCCCCGGCGACCAGATCGAAGGGTATGTGCACCTCGTCGGCGCGAGCGCTGGAACTACTGTCTCGCTGCGCATTCCCGAGCTGAATATCGCGAAGCAGGCCGCGACCGATGGCGATGGGAACGCGAAGTTCTCTCTATCGCCGCAGAATCTGGTTCGCTGGTCGCCCGAGCATCCCAAGCTCTACCGCATTCAGATGAAAGCTGGCGAAGACAATCTCGACGACGACATCGGCTTTCGCACCATCGAGGTACATGGCGACAAAATCCTGCTCAACGGCAAGCCGGTCTTTCTGCGCGGCATCAACATCCACGCCGAGGCGCCCTATCGTGGCGGCCGCGCGTGGTCGCAGCAGGACGCGGCCACCTTGCTCGGCTGGGCGCATGAGTTGCACTGCAACTTCGTGCGGCTCGCGCATTATCCCCATGACGAGAATATGACCCGCGAAGCCGACAAGCTCGGCATCATGGTCTGGTCGGAGATTCCCACTTACTGGTCGATCGACTGGAAAGGCGCCCACGCGCTCGAATCGGCAAAACAGCAGCTTTATGAAAACATTCGCCGCGACCACAACAAGGCGTCGGTGATCCTCTGGTCGGTCTCGAACGAAACCCCGAAGAGCGAAGAGCGGCTGATCTTCCTCAAAGCCCTCATCGACGAAGCGCATCAACAAGACCCGACGCGTCTTGTAACCTCCGCGCTCCTGACCCACATGGACGGCAAGACCGGCATCCTCGACGATCCCCTCGGCCAGTACCTCGACGTGCTCGGCTCAAACGAATACATCGGCTGGTACGGCGGCAAGCCCGACACCGCGCCGCTCTATACCTGGCAGAACCCCTACAACAAGCCGCTGATCATGAGTGAGTGGGGTGGTGGCGCAAAATCCGGCCTGCACGGCGATATCAACGCGCACTTCACCGAAGAGATGCAGGCCGAGATCTACAAGCAGCAACTCATCATGCTGAGCAAAATTCCATTTCTTGCCGGCACCACGCCGTGGCTGCTCATGGACTTCCGCTCGCCGGTACGTCTGCTGCCAAACATCCAGGACTATTACAACCGCAAAGGCGTGATCTCAAACAAGGGCATCAAGAAAAAGGCGTTCTTCGTGCTCCAGGACTACTACGCAAAGATGCCGCAATAGGAAGCCCTACGGCGCAAGCTGATATGGGAAGGTAAATCGCCCGATCTGCATCACGGATTTTTCACTCGGCGGCCAGACGCGAAACGACGCCACGCTCTTGATCGACGGATTGAGCGTGGCTTCGACCGATCCCAGCGGCTTGCCTGATGGCGCCTCGTAAAACTTCACCGTCAGCGAATCCTCATTGCGCGTCCAGCCGAAGACGTACTGGCCGGGAGCTAGAGCAATCTCGCCGACCTTGATCGGCGCCTGCACGATCAGGAAGTGCGAGTATTTTCCCTCTGCAGAATAGCCCGCGGTGATAAGCACGACCCCCGCGATGAAGCGATGGTGCCCATCGGTGATACCCGAAGCGGTGCGAAATTCCGTCTCAATGCGTTCCTTCTCGACCGGTGCACGTGCCGGGATCAGAGCCTGCAATTCGGATTCGGAAGCGGTGTGCCAGGGGGCTTTTTCCTGAGCGGAAAGGCTCATAAGCCCGAGCGCAAAGAGCACAGAGAAACTGAGCATCCTAATTCTGCGGCCACTGCGTCGCGTGAATGAAGTGAGGTCAGTCAAGGTGGACAATCCCCCGCTGCAGTGCGGTCGTCGCCGCCTGGGTGCGGTCGGTGACGCCCAGCTTGCCGAGCAGGCTGTTGATGTGGGTTTTTACTGTCGCTTCGGAGATGAACAGCACCGTGCCAATCTCCTTGTTGCTCTTGCCGGCGACGATCTGTTTGAGTACTTCGGTTTCGCGCGCGGTAAGCTCATGGCCGCCCATACGCCCGGCGAGCCTCTGTGCGACCGACGCCGGGACGCGTGTCTTTCCCGCATGCACCGTGCGGATCGCGTCGATCAGCTCCTCGGCGTCCATGCCCTTAAGCAGGTAGCCGCGGGCGCCCGCCTGTAGCGCGCGGTAGATATCTTCGTCGCCGTCAAATGTAGTGAGCACGATAATGCGGGCGGCGGGGAACTCGCTGCGGATCGCCGTGATTGCATCCACACCACCGAGGTTAGGCAGACGCAGGTCCATTAAGGCAATGTCCGGCTGGTGCTGACGAAACTGGCGAATGGCCTCGTTGCCATCCGCCGCCTCGGCGGCGACCTCGAGCCCCGGAACGCTCCGGATAAGCGCGATCAGCCCTTGCCGGACAATGTGGTGGTCTTCTACTACCATGATGCGGATAGCTTCGGTCATATCTTGGCGAGTCAATCCTAAACCCCCAATGTTAGACCCTAGTGTGGAAACGGGCCTCCATCAAAAGGTGGAGAAGCCGCTGCGATCTTCGCCAAGCTAACTCTCCAATTGCACGCTTGCCGTTACCCGCGTCCCTTTGCCCGGTGCGCTGTCGATCGCCAGCGTGCCGCCGATCTCCGTGGCGCGTTCGCGCATGCCGGTCAGTCCGAAATGGCCTGCCGGGCCGGTCGACTGCGGATGAGGCTGCCCGTCGAATCCGCAACCATCATCCTGAATCGTCATCTCTAGATCGCGTACGCCGAAGCGCAAATCGAGCGCGATCTGTGACGGCTTCCCATGGCGTACAGCGTTGGTCACCGCCTCTTGCGCAATCCTGAGCAACTCAGCCTCGGTCTTCGGCGCGAGGGGGTGATAGGTGCCCGTCACTTTCGATTTCACGCGAATCTTCGGCACTGCATTCTCCGTAGTGGCGGCCGCCATACGCCCCAGCCGCGTGGCGAAATCTTCCGTTTCAGCCGATTGTGAACGCAGGTCCCAAATGGAGCTCCGCGCCTCGGTCAGGCTATCGCGAACCAGATTCCGAGCGTGATCCAATTGCGTGCGAGCGGTCTCAACCGAGGATGCAAGCAGCCGATTGACCAGCTCCAGCTGAACGGAAATGCCAACCAATCCCTGCGCAAGCGTGTCATGAATCTCGCGAGCGATGCGTCCGCGCTCCGAGAGTACAGCATCGTAGCGCAGCTCTACTTCTCGCAATCGCCAGCGGTAGAGCACGTAGACCAGCAGTGACAATGCCAGAATCAGCACCAAATAGAACCAAAGCATCTGGTAAAAGTGTGGCCTCAGCCGGAAATCGAGACTGGCCCCGGTCTCGTTCCACACGCCATCATTGTTGCTGGCCAGCACATGGAATCTGTAGCTTCCTGGCGGCAAGTTGGTGTAATAAGCCGTGCGGCGGGTTCCGGCATCTACCCAGTCGCGATCAAAGTTATCCAGTCTGTAGCGAAAGCGGACCTTCTGTGGAGCGATGAAGCTCATGCCCGCGTAGCGAAACTCAAACCGCCGCATGCCGGGTGCGACGGTCAGAGGCCCACCCCCCAGATCGCCGACCGGCTGATCGTCGATTAAAACCTCATCAATCGCAACCGGCGGCGGAACAATGTTCCGGCTAAGGTGCTCCGGATCGACTGCCGCAATCCCTTTCAGCGTAGCGAACCACATCGTGCCGTCGACAAGCTTCCACGCCGCCGGATGGCCTCCGCTGCTGCACTCGCTGATCTTCATGCCGTCGGCGGTGCCATAGGCGGTTGGCGTGATGCGCGACGAGGAATCTGCGGCAAAGTCATCCAACTGGTGTTTTGCGACGCTGTAGATCCCCGTCTTCGAACTCAGCCATAGATCGCCGTGCGCGTCTTCGAGTATCGCGTAGATGCTCTCGGGCAAGCCGCTCTTCTCCGGCGGATACGCCGTGATCTTGCCCTTACGCAGGCGATTGAGTCCACCCTGGTTCGTCCCGATCCAGAGATTGCCATCATGATCGGGATAGAGCGCCGTGATCACATTGCTTGTGAGTCCATCGTGAGTGGTCAGAGTCGAGAATTTCCCATAATCATAGCGAGTCAAGCCGCCCAGCGTGGCGATCCACAACACCTGAGAGCCGTCTTCGCCCTTCTGCTCAACGACCGCGCCCACCAGGTCGTTGCCCAAGCCATCCACGCTCGAATAACTCGTGAAGCGGCCGTTCTGCAGGTGCGAGAGCCCGCGCCGTGTCCCGATCCACAGCGATCCATCTGAGGCCGCATACAGTGAGCGCACGAAATCGTCAGCCAACCCGTCGGCGGACGTGTAGACAGATACACGTCCATTCTGGATTTTGTTCAGGCCATCTGGCGTTCCCACCCAAATGGCGCCCGTATCATCGCCGCCAAGCGCCAGCACGATGTTGCTCGACAATCCATTTGCGGTTGTCAGGTGGGTGAACTTCCCATCCCCGAAACGGTTCACGCCTCCTCCTCCAGTACCAACCCAGACCCCGCCGCTGCGGTCCTGGAACACGGAGCGGACAAGGTCGTCGGAGAGACCGTCGGCGGTGGTATAACTCGAGAACTTCTGATCGTGCAGCATCTCTAGACCGCCCGACTCTGTCCCAATCCACAAGCTGCCTTCCTGGTCTTCGAAGATGGACAGGACTAATTCAGTAGAGAGATCTTCTGGAGCTGCAAACGCCTCGATCTTCCCACGTCCGATCCGCCCTTGCTCCAGTCCTTCCTGGACGACGCGCGCCAAGCCACGACTCGTGGCTACCCAGATGGCGCCTTCCCGGTCGCGAAATATCGATTCCACTCGCTCCGCGGGAAGACCATTCTGTGTGGTGCAACTCGTCAGCGCGCCATCCTTCAAGTGCGCCAGGCCCTTTGCAGTGCCGATCCAAATGCCGCCGTGTTTTTCCGTCGCCAATGCGGTGATCTCATTGGAAGGCAAGCCCGGCACCGGCCCCGCGATGCTTTCTCCTTTCGCGCCAATGGAATACAATCCAGTCGGCGTAGCCGCCCAAATGCGCCCGTCGCTGGCGGCAGCGACCGCCCGAATTTCGGTATTCGGCAACAGCGCTGCGTTCCCGATCTTTCCATTTCTGAAGTGTTCGAGACCGGAGTTGGTGCCAATCCACAAACCGTCCGCCGCCTCGACGACGCTCTTTGCATTCGCAATTCCCTGTGCGACACGGAACGCTTCAAAGCTGCCGTTGCGATAACGTGCAACTCCATCGGGAGTGACGGCCCATAGCTCTCCGTCGCGATCCTGAAACGTTGACCAGATGGTGTTGGAGGGCAACCCGTTGGCCGTGTTGAGAGTTACAAACTGCGATCCACGCCGGCGGACGAGACCATCGTCGGTCCCAATCCAGAGATTGCCGTCGTCGTCCTCGAAAAGGCTGTTGATCGTCGTGCTCGGCAGATGCGCCGGAGCCTGTTTGTCGTAGACCACAAACTGCACTCCGTCGAAGCGTACCAGCCCGCCCTCGGTGCCAAGCCAGATGTAACCGTCCTTGGTCTGAAGAATGGCGTGGACGGTGTTCTGCGGAAGACCGCTATCGGTCTGCCACGAGCGGTGACCGTACTGGCGCAAGTCCTTTTGTGGGTCGAGGCAGAGTCCCAGGCCAGTTGAGAGAACGAGCCACACCAGCACATACGCGTGTCTAGCGCTGCGGCTTGTCGAGGTTCGAGAGAACATCCCCACGGTTTCTTTCCGACAGCTTCTGCCCAATACTAGTCGATGTTTCCCGTCGCAGCAGCCGTTTCCCGTCGCGGCTCTGCCTCTTGTCAAAAGAGACTCCCCGCCACTTGTTCCGCAATTCTCGCTATTGGTTCATCCTGCAGGTCCTGCGTCTTCACTGCATTTTCATGTCCCCGAGTGGTCATGGTCACCGTGAAATGCTGGTCGCGAACTCGGCTGCTGATCATCTGCACTCCTTCACCGCGCGGATCGGCGTGTCTGCAAAGGACTGCCTCATTGCCGATGGCACGCAGCGGAATGCTATCCGCCGGACAACCGGCCAGCGTGGCTTTACTCACCACAATTTCGAGAGTGTCAGGCGAACCTTGTTCTCGAGTAAATTTGCAATTACCTTCGCCCGAGTCGGATACGCTTGCAGCGACAGACACATTGCCTCCGAGCATCTTGGCCGCAGTGCCCTCCGTTAGCCATGGACAGACGACGGGCGGCTTAGCCTGCGACGCATTTGCCGGGGAAGTCTGTGGCACGGGAGGAGCGGCGTACTGGCCTGATGCCGCCTTCGAAAAGCTGAACAACGCGAGCAGGTATAGCAGAAGGCGCTTGAGCATGGCGTCCGCTAAGCTTTGCCCTTGGCCGGCGAGAGCGGATCAGATTTCAGAATCTTGCCGCCCTCCTGGATCACGTACAAGCGATTCACTTCAAGGTCCTGCAGCTCGTCAATCTGTCCGCTCAGCCATTTGATCTCAACCGCATCGACCTTCTTAGCCTGGTCGAGCCCGAAGTGCATGCGCAGATCGTTCTGTGAGAAATAGCTGCCACCGCTACGCAGCTCGTCCATTTGCACCAGAGGCTTGTCCGCGCCCGGAACTGTCTTCGCCGTTACGACCACCCGGCTGCCGATGCCCGAACGGTTCGACTTGACGCCCACAAGCTTGATCTTGATCCAGTTGCGATGCAACGTCGAATCGCACCTCAACAACTGCGGCTCTGCGTTGATGCAATTCACCGCAATGTCGAGGCATCCATCATTGTTGTAATCACCGAAGGCGCAGCCACGCGCCGGGGCATTCTCCAGAATTCCCGGCCCGCCCTGGTTCGTCACCTCCTCGAATCGCCCATTGCGCAGATTGCGGTAGAGATACTTATGTTCGGCATATTTCAGGTCAGCCTTGGACTTATCCACTTCCGGGTAGACGTGGCCGTTGGACATGAGAATATCGAGCCAGCCGTCGTTGTCCATGTCGAAGAAGCCGACCCCCCAGCCCAGCAGCCGCGTATTCACGCCAAGTCCGCCAGGGTAAGTGCGATCTTCGAAGGACGCATCGCCCAGATTCGTATACAGCGAGTCAGTGTCGCCGGCAAAGTTGGTCTTCACCACGTCGAGATTCCCGTCACGGTTGTAGTCGCCGATCGAAACCCCCATGCCAGCCTGCGGCTTCGCCTCCGCCGATAGCGCGGCGCCGGCCTCGATCGCGATGTCGCGAAAGGTCCCATCTTTCTGGTTGAGATAGAGAGTCGCCGGAGCAGAATCGTTGGCGACATAGATATCGGGCCAGCCATCGTTGTCCAGATCGGAAGCAGCCACGCTCAGGCCATAGGTGCCGACCGCCGTCCACATGCCGGATTTCTCACTGACGTCACTGAAGGTCCCGTCGCCATTGTTGTGATACAGAATATTGCGTCCGCCCGGCAAACCGGGCGGTCCGCACGCCACCAGAATTCCCTTGTAAGTGCAGGGACCATCCTTCGGTAGCGGAGCGGTCTTCAGATCGAAGTCGACATAGTTCGCCACAAAGAGGTCGAGGTGACCATCACGGTCGTAATCCACAAACGTACAGCCGGTGTTCCAGCGCGTCTTTGGTCCAGGCTGAATCAACCCCGCCTGCTGCGTGACATCGGTAAAGGTCCCGTTGCCGTTATTGCGGTAAAGTGCATTCTGCCCATAGTAAGTGACAAACAGATCGTCGTGGCCATCGTTGTTGTAATCGCCGACGCAACAAGCCTGCCCCCATCCCGTCTTATGTTCGAGACCCGAACCCATCGTGACGTCTGTGAAGGTGCCGTCGCGGTTGTTCTTAAAGAGGTGGCAATGCGGCTCCTGCCCGGCGGGAAAGCCCTCCAGCCTCCAGCCATTTACCAGAAACAGATCGAGCCAATCATCGTCGTCGTAGTCGTAAAAGGCCAGGCCGCAACCAGTGGTCTCGAGCAAATACCTGTTGGTGTTTTCGCCGCCATAGATGGTCTTGACGTTAAGGCCAGACTCTTTCACCACGTCGACGAAGCTAACGCCCAGCGGCGTACCCTCGATGGGCGACTTCGGCCCCGGAGGAGGCGGCGCAGGCTTCGCGTCATAGGTGCGCTCCTGCGGGCCCAGTTTCTGCGGCGCTTCGGCTTGTTGCCACGGCGAAGCCAGCGCGAAAATGTCGGCAAACGGCAGTACCAGAGATGTGCGGCTCAGAGAACGTAGAAAATTGCGGCGGTCCAATCAAACACCATCTTTCTACATTAGGTATCTTTCATATTATGGCTGTCCTACGGCGCTGGCGGTGGCGTGCATCGTTTCCATATGCACATGCCATGGCACGCTCTCGGTTGAGATCTCAGGATGCTTGCGCAAATACTCCAGCGAATATGTCGGCGCACCCGGATCGATTCTTTTTGCGGTATAGAGAGCCGACTGCTCCGCAGCTTCTTTCTTCATGCCCATTCGCCGATAGAGAACTGCCAAATTATAGTGCGCAGCAAGATCGTCCGGGTCGATTTCTTGCAACGCCTTGAACTGCTCCATCGCCTCATCGGCGCGGTGCTGCTGGTAAAAGGAGATCCCCAGTTCGCGCCGCGCATCCCGTGATTGCGGATATTGTGTCACCACCTTCTGCAGATCGGCGATCTCAGCCTCCGAGTGCCGCTGGCGGCGCTCGACCAGCGCCAGATAATAAAGCGCACGGGCATCGTCAGGATGAAGCGTAAGCGCCTTCTCGAGCGGCGCTCTCGCCTCGGAATATTTCTCCCACTCGATATACGTGAGTCCAACGTTCACGTAGCCGTCTTTATAGTCCGGGCGCAGACGGACGACCTGCTCGAAGGCGTTGATCGCATCTTCGTATTGCAATTGGTCGAGATATCCGATGCCGACATTGTTCCACCGCATCCACTCCGGATTGTCGGTCGTCAGCGGCGCAGTTACGGGGTTGACGCCAATATTCAGCGTGCGGCTGCGCGCAGCGATCTCCACCACCGGATATGCGGGATGGTCTGGGCCGAAGATATTGTTCAGGTAGCTCTGGCGGAAATGTCGATAATTCACCTTGGCGGTGATGGTCAGAGGGCCTTTGATATCGGCAGGCAAATGGAACTGATAACGCACTAGCGCCGATCTTCCCGACTGGATGGTGTTGTCATAAGCGACCGAATGTATCGCCCAGACGCGATGGTTGTCGACAAAGTCCCCGATCACATCGACTGGCCGGTTGGTGAAGCTATGTGCGCCGGGCTCGAGCATGCCGTCAGGCTTCAGGAAGCCGCTGTCGTAGATCACAGCACCGGTCGCATCCTTTGCCGTGAACTGCACCCAGGCCTCGTACAAGTCGCGCACTTCTGGAATGAGCGAGTGGCCGATGTTCTTGTTCTGAACGACAACGTAGGCCTGGACCGTCTCGTCCGGCTTCAGCGTGAACGGTGCGGTGCCCAGCGGCGCAATCATCTGCCCGTCATCCATCGTCTTCAGGGCAAAGATGTCGACGTTAAGGTAGTTACCGCTCTTCAGGAAGTCGATCGTCTTTGACAGTTGCTCGTCAAAGCCGTAGTAGAAGGGAACCGCCGTGTTGCCAGCGAGCCAGCGATGCGAGGCCAGCTTGCCATCCTTAGCGCCGTAATCGGGCAACGTGATCGTCGTCGGCTTCATGTGGCAGTTCTGGCAGGTAGTGAAATCCGCGTTGTAGAAAGTCAGCGGGTTGCGTTGCGAAAACTTCGACGTCTGCCACTCGTCATACGCGGTAAAAGCGCGAATCCACTTGTAGCCATTGAGCGACGGCGGCAGATTCGCCTTGTGGCACGCCGAGCAAAACTCCGGCGTCTTGTAGATGTCCTTCATCACCGCTTCGGAATGCCGGTCGAGGTTGGCCATTATCTCGGCGTCGGGCACGATCCCTGGGATGCGGTTGCCCTGATCATCCACCATCACCGCCGGTACTCCCATCACGAAGCTCCCATTACCGAGCTTGGTCTGCACGCTCTGAATGGAATGGCAGGTGGTACAGGTCAATCCGTCGCGATCGAAAGACCGGTTAATCGTAGCGCTCGGATTTAGTCCTCCAGCCAGGACGGCGATTGGGTTATGGCAGCTGTCACAATGCCGCGCGAACTCGACTCCCTTCGTCCGCATAACGATGTTCACGCTGGTGCGATAGAACGGCGTCCGGAAGGAATTGGAATGCAGTGCCTGGCGCCACTCGTGGTATGCCTCCTGATGGCAGTGACCGCAGTAAGCCGCATCGGGAAAGGCGCTGGCCTCGAGAAAATCGCCGCCCACCGCCGCGGCATTGCCCGGCATGGAAAGCTTGTCTTTGCCAAAGGGGAAACTATAGGTTTGTCGAATCTTGTCAGCGTAGGCCTTGCGAACGCTCGCCTCTTCAGCGATCTTGTCCTCGGCCCCATGAATGGCTTTGAAACATAGCACGGAAATTCCCGACAATACAATGACGAGAACGAGTACGCGCCGGGCAAGGTTCGACATAAGCGGAAAGACGAAAGGAAACCGTGGCTCCCCCTCAAAAATACAGAGTACTCAAGGAGATTAACTTCCAAGAAGCCACAGCATCCTACCCTGAACTATAACGAACCTAATCAACGCCTGTATATCTCGCCTCAAGCACAACGCCAACTCGATTTGCGCTGATCGCAAGTCGCGCCGCAATCATTGTGGAGCCTTTTGAATGGTTTCCGCCTTTTGCCGTTCTATCGCCGCCTCGGCAGTCTTGCCTTGTTGCTCAAGAGCGTCCGCTAAACCCCGATGCGCCTCGGCATAATTCGGATCGAAGCTCAACGCCTCACGAAAATCCGTGATCGCATCGTCGACCTTCCCGGCCTTGAGCAAAGAGTTGGCCGAGTTGGTCGATACCTCGGCGCGCTGGCGATTCATGTTCACGCGCATCAGGTCGGCGGCCTTCTTCCGCTCGGCCGTAGCCTCGGCGGGCTGGTTTTCCTTCACCAGCACCGCAGCTAGCGTCAGGTGCGGGGCCGGCTGTTGTGGCAATTGCTTGATCGCCTCGCGCAAGGCCGACTCAGCCTCGGGCAGCTTGTTCAGATTGTTGTCCACGCTGCCCAGAGTCGCCCATCCATCGCCATTCTCGGGTCGCAGCTTCAGCGAAAGATTCAACTCACGCGCCGCGTCGTCGTAACGCGCGACCTGTAGATACAAAACCCCCAGCAGATACGGAGACTCAGGCTGCGACGGATCCAGCTTCTCGGCGGTCTCGAGCTCCGGAATCGCCGCCGCCGCATCGTCCAGGTTCTTCAGCGCCAGTCCCAGGTCGTAATGCAGCTGCGGTGCATTAGGCGAGAGCTTCAGCGCGGCGCGCAGCTGCGTGATCGCGTCATCAAACTGGCTCAACTGGATGTACGCGGCCGCCAGGTTCTGGTGAGCCGTCGCATTGTCGGGAGTGAGTGCGACGGCGTGTTGCAGAACCGGCACCGCATCCTTAGCCTGCTGCACCTGGCACAGGGCCATGCCCAGGTTCGTCAGAATCTCCGCATTTTTTGGCTCTGCCGCCGCCGCTCTTTGAAAGAGGGGAATCGCATCCTGCACACGTCCGCTGCGTTGCAGCGCTAATCCCAATTGATATGCGGCATCAGCGGCATTTGGATTCAGTTCCAGAGCATGTTGAAGCACCGGGATCGCCTGCTCATCCTGACCCCCGCCGGCCAGCGCTCCGCCGTACTCGGCGGCGACGACAGGATTCTGCGGCGCCAACTGATATGCCTTCGCAAGCTCATCGAGCGCGCCCGGCTGCTGTTGCGACTTCAGCACCACCCCAAGGTGCATGTGCGCCATCGCCATACCGGGATCGAGTTCAATCGCCGCCGAAAACGCACTCCGCGCATTGGCCCAGTCCTGGTGCTGGGCGTAAAGTGAGCCCAACTCGTCGTGCCACTCAGCATTCTTTGGGTCGGCCGCGATCGCCTCTTTCATTTGCGTCTCTGCAGCGGGGAATTGCCGATTTGCCGCCAGAGCGCGGGCATAAGCGGCGAGGACTGACGCCGGCAGGGTTCGATTCTGGGCGCGCGTGCCTGCCTCGAGCTTCGCAAACCACGGCAGCGCCCTGGCCGCTCGTCCGCTCTGCACATAGGCCATCGCCAGGTTGGTCTGGGCGGTACTGTCCGTCGGCTGGATCGCAAGCGCCTTCTCCAGTTCACGAATTCCTTCCTCTGTGCGGCCCATCCGCACCAGGACCGCACCCAGCGCGCTATGCCCCTGTTCCACCGTCGGCGCTAATTGGACGACCTTTTCGAAATCCCCCAACGCGCCGTTTAGATCGTTATGACTGAGAGCAGCCACACCCGCGCGATAGTCGGCGTCCGCCTGCTTGAGGCTCGCTGATGGCTCCTGCGCGATGCACGGTGCCAAGCAAATCAGCAGCGCGGGCAACAGGGAACCTGAGAGTACGCTTGCCCGACGAAAACCTGCGCGCACTCGGGATGCTCGAAGATGCGGGTGGAACAGCATCGCAGCCCAGTCTGACCGATAGCGTCGCTCTTCAGATCTCACTTTTTCGGCTGCCGTCGTCAAGCGGATTGTCGCCGCTAAGATCCGATAGTTGTCTCAACAACTCCGGTAGCGCCGTGTTAACGGTCTCCCAAACGATATCCAGATCGAGGTCGAAATAGCCGTGCGTGATGCGGTTTCGCAGTCCTCGCATTCCGCGCCAAGGCAACTCCGGATGTCGATCGGCGAAATCTGGAAACCGCTCCATGACCTTCGTTGCCGCTTCCCCAAGAATCACAAGACTCATGACAACCGCCCTCTGGGTCCGTTTGTCGGTGAGAAACTCTTCCTTGTTCATTCCCTCGATGAAGCCGCAAGCGTCCCCCGCGGCTTGATGCATGTGGTCTAGGTAATCGCGGAGGAAGCTTTCACTCATATGGGTCGCGACTCTGCGAGCACCTGATCGCGGAATCTCGGCGGCAGGTCGCCGGGCGTAAGCAGGTCAATGTCGACTCCCAAAAGCTCTTCTAGTTCAACCTGCAGGCCGCCTAAGTCGAAGAGAGTAGCGCCGGGCAATGGGTCAACCAGCAAGTCCAGGTCGCTGCCATCTTTATCGGTGCCGCGCAGAACCGACCCAAAAACCCGCGGGTTCGTTGCGCGAAATCGAGCTGGCGCCGCACGCACAGCGTTCCGGTTGAGATCAAGGGCCAGAGAGGGCTTCATGAGGGAGGTGCTCGCAAATCAGCAATCAAATCCATCCTAGCGGCACAGGGCACAAGAGACAATGAATCCGAATCGAGAACTATCGACCCTCGCACCGCAAAAACCCAGTCCACAAATCCGGGCTGACTCTTCGACGATCTCGCTGATCCGAATCATGCGGCTGCGCAGGGATCAGATTCACTGCACCATCGGCGCGAATGGCAGTCCCGAATTCGGCTGCTGCCGAACCAACTGCGGTTCGGGAGTCGGCGTCACAGGCGCGGCGTCGATGGCGTTGCGGTCGAGGTTTGCTGCGCCGACGCGGCCCCCGGTGCCCGACTCTGTCACTACGCGAATACTTTGCGTCTTGCGCGGAACCCTCACGGTAAGTTGCAAAGGCGTCACCAGGTTTGCCAGGTGAGTCGGTTCCTGCGTTGGCGCACACAGGACTAGTCTTTCTACTTTGGAAGCCAGTACTTCCTGATTTCCGGTCAGGCTGGCAACGGCGACGGTGATATCGGCGGTGCTCTTGCCGTTGTCGCCTGGCTGCCAGTCGAGGCCTTTCGATTTCAGCAGCACAGTAAGGTCCGCCGTGTGAGTATCGGCGTGCCGAACGATGCCGGAGACATGCACATCCAATGCGCTGAGGGGAATGGTGGAATGCGCGGCCTCGGAGAGATTGATCATCGTTTGCTGACGAGGATCGATAGGGGCGCTCTTGTCGGGCGCGTAATAGCCGGTCTTGGTCACTGCGCGCAAGTTAGGGTCGCGCGGCGTCACACGAATCTCCCGGAACTTCCCATCTTCGTTGCCGCCATGAGGCTGGTAGGTCAGCGTGTAATACTCCGACCCCAGCAGTTGCGAACGCCCAATCTCCGCGTCGACATCGTTGCGGTTGTAAAAAAGCTTGCCCCCGGTCTCGTTTACAAACACGCCAAAGTTGATGTCCTCGGCAAAAGGATTATCGCTGTTAGTGTAGGCTTCCGCGTCTGCCTCGGTTATCGATACCGGCGACCTTCCGGCAAAGTTAACAAAGTGCCCAATCTTCAGCCCCGGATAAATGACAAAGAGGCTCATGCGCGCATCCACCAGGATGTTCGTCGTGGCGTGCATTTTTTGATTAAGTTCGCGCACAACCGGCCAAGTGAAACCCCTGGTGGTGAAACCTTGAAAGCCGTGGCCCACCCAAACAATGTTCTTTCGTCCCGGCACGCCCTTGTTCTGTAGCGCAATTTGTTGCAGGGCATCGACCGATTGGTTAAACCGCTCCTCAATGAAGCTGTCGCTCTCCCACTTGTATGGAATGGCAGCAGGTAGATGATCAAGCGCGGAAAGCAGGTCTTCTTTGCTTCGTGTCGGGCCTTGCAACAGCTCCAAAGACTCGTTGCCAATGACCATCATCTCAGCGGGCGCAGTCAGCATTGGCGGCTGAGCCGCAAGATACTTGCGCACCGAGTAACGAATGAACCCGAAGTCTTCAAAGCTCGAATTCAAAAGGTCGAGGACGAATATGGTCACGGGGGCCTTGCCGTCCGGGTTGTCATCGTCGGCAATCGCATTGACAGTGTGCGTCTGCGGCGCTTCAAACGAAAAGATAGACTGCGGCCTCTTGTCTTCGGTAATGGTGAAGTCGTTTTTCGTGAGTCCGCTCACCACCGGGCGGCCTTTCTTATCGAGGACGGTGACGTCCAGAAAGACCAGCCGCGAGGTCACCCGAATCGTCGGCGTATCGGGAGGCCCTTGCTGAATCTGGGCACTTGACTTCAGGGTGAAAATCATCACCAGAACCGCCGTGCCGAACAGCATTCGACGGTATCTCATATCGACCCCTCGCGCCAAGTTTACTCCCCGACAGCGCCCAATTGGATGCCTCGCACCCGCCTGCCGACAGCCAGGCCGATCTCTCGCCCTAGTTGACTCATCCGCCGTCTCGTAGAAAGATGCTTGCGTGGCAGTTTTGGCGAGGTGAGCGTGCGGAAATCTCCTTTAGTAAAAGCATTTATCCCGGTTTCACTTTATGTCGTTTCGTGTTTCTCTTTGGGCATGCAGGCGCAGACTCCTCCGGCCTGGCAGAATCCGGCTGTCCCCACCGATCAGCGGGTCGCAGACCTGGTCTCGCAGATGACACTCGAAGAGAAAGTCTCGCAGATGCAAAATAACGCGCCCGCCATCCCGCGACTCGGCATCCCCGCATATGACTGGTGGAACGAGGCCCTGCACGGCGTCGCGCGTTCGGGATACGCTACCGTCTTCCCCCAGGCGATCGGCATGGCCGCCACCTGGGACACCGATCTGATCCACCATGAAGCCGAGATCATCTCCACCGAGGCCCGCGCCAAATATGGCGACGCCATCGCCCATGACAACCACGGAATCTACTATGGCCTCGACTTCTGGTCGCCCAACATCAATATCTTTCGCGATCCTCGCTGGGGCCGAGGCCAGGAAACCTACGGTGAAGACCCATATCTCACCAGCCGCCTGGGCGTTGCCTTCGTCGAATCCATGCAGGGCAACGACCCGAAGTATTACAAAGTGATCGCCACGCCCAAGCATTACGCCGTGCACAGCGGACCAGAGTCGACCCGCCACACAGCCAACGTCGATGTCTCGGCCTACGATCTCTGGGACACCTATCTGCCGGCCTTCCGCGCCACCATCACCGAGGCCCATGCGTATTCGATCATGTGCGCCTACAACTCCATCGACGGCCAACCGGCCTGCGCCAACACCATGCTGCTTAGGGACATTCTGCGCGGCGACTGGAAGTTCCCGGGCTATGTCACCTCCGACTGCGGAGCCATCGCCGATATCTCCGGAGGCCACAAGTTCGCGCCCGACCAGACCGCCGCCTCCGTCCTGGCAGTGAGAGCGGGCACCGACACAACCTGCGGCCTGGGCCATCCCGAATATCCCACCCTCGTCCAGGCAGTGAAAGACGGCAAGATCACCGAGGCCGAGATCGATACCGCAGTCAAACGGCTCTTCACCGCGCGATTCAAGCTAGGCATGTTCGATCCCCCCGACAGCGTACCTTACGCGAAAATTCCATTCTCTGAGAACAACACTCCAGAGCACCGGCAAGCCGCGCTCGACGCAGCCAGGAAATCCATCGTCCTGCTCAAGAACGACAATCACACACTGCCGCTACCCTCAAGCGTCGGAACCATCGCGGTGATCGGCCCCAACGCCGCAAATCTAGCCTCAATCGAGGGCAACTACAACGGAATCCCCTCGGCGCCCGTCGTTCCGCTCAAAGGGATGGAAAGCTATTTCGCTGGAAAAGCCAAAATCGTCTACGCACAAGGCTCGGTCTTCACCTCAGAGCTATCGGCCGTCGTCCCTCGCACCGTTTTCAGTGCCGGACTGAAAGGCGAATACTTCAGCACCGCCGATCTCTCCGGAACTCCCGTCGTCACCCGGACTGACCAGAACCTAGATTTCGATTGGCAGAGCGCCTCCCCGGTTCCGGGATTGTCTTCAACCCAATACTCAGTCCGCTGGACCGGTACCATCCAGGCACCCGGCCCCGGCGACTACAAATTCTCCTTCCATAACTCCGACTGCTACCCCTGCTCAGGCAGCAACATCTACCGCGCCTTTGTTGACGGCAAACAGGCGTTGGATGTCGGCCAAAAGGGCGGCGAAAGCAGGGGAGGATCGTTTACGGTCCACTTCGATGCCGGTCAGACTCATGAAGTCCGGATCGAATACGCGCACGATAGCCCACGCCGCGGCGGCGGAGTTCGCCTAGAGTGGCAGCCCAATGCCGATGCTCTCCGCGACGAAGCCGTCTCCGTGGCCAAACAAGCGGAGGTCATCGTTGCCTTCGTCGGCCTCTCGCCCGATCTCGAAGGCGAAGAAATGCCGGTACACGTCGAGGGCTTCAGCGGAGGCGACCGCACTGACATCGCGCTGCCCGCCGTCCAGCGTCAGCTGCTTGAGGCGCTCGCCGCTGCCGGCAAGCCGCTCGTGGTGGTGCTCATGAATGGCAGCGCCCTCGCCATCGACTGGGCGCAACAGCACGCGGCGGCGATCCTCGAGGCCTGGTATCCGGGCGAAGAGGGGGGCACTGCGATCGCACAAACTCTGGCTGGAGAGAACAATCCCGCCGGCCGCCTGCCTATCACCTTCTACGCCTCGGTCAAAGACCTTCCCCCATTCGACGAATACTCGATGAAAAACCGGACCTACCGCTACTACCAGGGAAAACCGCTCTTTCCTTTTGGCTACGGCCTCAGCTACACCACCTTTACCTACAGCGGCCTGAAGGTAAGCCCCGAGTCATCGAAGGCCGGTGCCCCGGTCAATGTCAGCGTCACCGTGACAAATTCCGGCAACGCGAAGGGAGACGAGGTCGTGGAGTTGTATCTGAATCCGCCAGCTGGCGCCGAAAGCCCCATCCGCGCCCTCAAGGGATTCAAGCGTATTTCGCTCGATCCTGGCGCTTCCACCCAGGTCCAGTTGTCGCTGTCTCCTCGCGATCTGAGCTCGGTTCGCTCGGACGGGAGCCGCGCCGTTCTCCCCGGGGACTATGCTCTATCGGTCGGAGGCTCCCAGCCTGGAGGGCCAGGAGTCCTCGAAGCCCATTTCCACGTCAACGGTACTGAAGGGTTGCCGAGGTGATCTGCCAACCCCGGAAAATCTGCCCAACCGGCAGGCTTCCCCAGGCAGGGCGAAATTCGTGGGAACGGCACCTTTTATTTCCCTTCACTTTGCACTCTATAATGGATGAAACTAGCGTTGTGACAAGTGGGCGTCTCCCCCAGGTGTAGGTTGGCGTTCGAACCTTGCCGTCGAGAACGCTCGGAGGCTTATTGCGAAGTCAACTTGTATATTTATCGAGGGATCGTGGCATAGCTGCGGCCTTTCGTTCTGCGGTTTCGCTGCATAGCCACACCTGCCACTCCCGCGAAAGCCTGAGTTTCGTCGCCGCAATCCTCCGCCGGAAGCGCTTCGTGCGAGAGTGGCTCGAGCGCCGCGAGGTGCATTGCAAGCACACTACTGGCCTGGTAATGGACTTGAACCACGCCTACTGGACTCCTCCGCTCGACGGCCCGCTCGCCTTGGGGCTGGAACGGCGGCAGATCGAGCTCATCGGATTGCGTCCCATCGTTTCTTTGTCCGATCACGACAACATCGAAGCGGCAGTGGCGTTGCGAGAGACGCCCGAAAACGCCGATGTTCCCGTTTCTGTCGAGTGGACCGCTCCCTTCGGCCAATCGAAGTTTCACATCGGAATCCACAATATTCCCGGCCGTCAGGCCGAAGCCTGGATGGATCGCCTACGGGCTTGTACCGCCAAACGCGAAGACCGCGCCGTCCACGAGATGCTCGGCGAACTGAACAGCCTGCCATCCGTTCTGATTGTGCTCAATCACCCTCTTTGGAATCTGTATGGATTGCCCGCTCCCGTTTTCCAATCTGAGCTGGATCGGTTGCTGACCGATGCCGGCATCTTTCTGCACGCCCTTGAGCTCAACGGCCTGCGCGGTCGCGAAGAAAACCAGCGCGTCGCGGATCTGGCGGCAAAATGGAACCAGGTGCTCATCTCAGGGGGCGACCGCCACGCCTGTGAGCCAAACGCCAACCTCAACCTCACCCGAGCCGAGGATTTTGAGGAGTTCATCTCCGAGATCCGCAATGAACGGCGCAGCACCGTGCTCTTCATGCCCCAATACGAAGAGGCAATGGGGCTCCGCCTATATCAGAACTTCCTCGACATCGTCCGCGAGTTTCCCGAGTTTGCCGAGGGGCGGCGCAAGTGGGACGAGCGTACTTATCACCCAAGCCAGACTGGAGAGATGGTTCCGGTGTGCAAGCTCTGGCCGAACGACACGCCAAAGTTTTTTAGAAAATTGTTCGGTGCAGCTTCACTGATGGAGCGCCGCTCGGTTCGCGAGACAATGAAGGGCTTTTTTCCGGGTGACCGCAACCAGCTCTTTCTCGGCCCGGAGCATTCTGCGGCCACCACCGAACTCTCGCCCGCCTGGTATGACTAGCTTTCCTTTGGGTACGATAGTCGTGGCATGAAAACGATCAAGGGACCCGGGATTTTTCTGGCGCAGTTTGCGGGAGACGCCGCGCCGTTCAACAGTTTGCCGGCCATGGCGCAATGGGCCGCTGGCCTGGGCTTCAAGGCCATCCAGATACCTTCATGGGATGGCCGCCTCTTCGACCTCCTCACGGCAGCCGAGAGCAAGACCTACTGCGACGAGATTGTCGGCGTCGCCACCGAATATGGTCTACAAATCTCAGAGCTCTCCACCCACCTGCAGGGACAACTCATCGCCTCGCATCCCGCCTTTGACGCGCAGTTTGATGACTTTGCGCCGGCCGGAGTCCGCGGCAACGAACCGGGCCGCCGCAAATGGGCCGAAGAGCAGCTAATTGCCGCCGCCCACGCCAGCCAAAACCTTGGCCTGACCGCGCACGCCACATTTTCCGGCGCTCTCGCATGGCCGTTTTTCTACCCATGGCCGCAGCGTCCAAAGGGGCTGATCGAAGAAGCCTTCGCCGAACTGGGGAAACGATGGGTCCCGATCCTCAACGCCTTCGATGAGGCCGGAGTGGATCTTTGCTATGAGCTCCATCCCGGCGAAGACCTGCATGACGGTGTCACCTTCGAGCGCTTTCTTGAAGCCACCGGTAACCACGCCCGAGCGCGGATCCTCTACGACCCAAGCCACTTCATCCTGCAGCAGCTCGACTATCTGCAGTTCATCGATATTTACCACCCTTACATCCGCGCCTTCCACGTCAAAGACGCCGAATACCGGCCTAACGGCCGCTCCGGAGTCTACGCCGGCTATCAGGACTGGATCGACCGCCCCGGCCGCTTCCGTTCGCTTGGCGACGGACAGGTCGATTTCGGCGCCGTCTTCAGCAAGTTCGCCCAATACGACTACCCCGGCTGGGCCGTCCTCGAATGGGAGGACTGCATCAAGAACTCCGAAGACGGTGCCAAAGAAGGCGCGATCTTCATCGAGAAGCACCTGATTCGCGTCTCCGACCGTGCCTTCGACGACTTCGCCGGAGCCGCCACCGACGCCGCCTTCAACCGCAAGCTGCTCGGGCTGTGAACCAACTCGACCCCGTCTGGATCAGGCCTTATCTTTTCGATCGACGAACGACCCCCCGGCGCCCGTCGAAGACGGTATCGCTCCGAACGGTCCGAGCTGGGGTGTCTGCGCATAAAGATCAACTTGCTCGTCTGGCGGCGTCTCGTCAGCCAGCTTGTTCGCTAGCTCCTTAGCTTCCTTGTCAGCTTCTTTCTCCGCCTCTGTTTCCTTCTTCCCCAATCCGAACATTGCACCCTCCTGCGATCTGGGACACATGCTAGAACGTCGGGCCGACACTTGTCGCGCTGAAATCACTCGGACGATCGAAGAGATTGCAGTCGTCGAAAACCGTCCTTAGCGGTTAAACACCAAAGATTCCTAAACGCCAAACGGATAAGCTCCATCCGGAGCGCACCATTCGTATCGCTTCTCCGTTTTGCCCGCGCCCTCCAGCCAGGCTTCCGGAGTGGTGCTGCGAAACCAATCCGCCGCCGCACTCGAAGTCCCCGGCGCGGTTACCATCGCGAACGCCTCCGCAAGCGCCTTCTTTTGCTCACTTCCTGTCGCCGCAGCCTCGGGTGAAACCAACAGTGCCGTGCCACTACCCGCCACCAGTTCCAGCCACTGCCGCGTTTGCTGCCACGGGACTGTCTGCGTAATCGCCACACAGTCGGCATCGATGACGAAGAAACTCCCATGCTGCGGCATCCGAAACGCGAGAGTATTCACGCCCATCCGCCGCGTGCGCTCCCATATCTTGCCGCTCGTATCGTCCCCCGTCCTCTGCATGTCAAAGATGCCTGCCCCCAGATGCCCAACCACGTTGCAGCTGAGGATCAGCATCTCGTCGCCAGCCACCGTGCGAATCGCCTGATACAGGTCGAGAATGATCTCGGCATTCGTCTTGCTGCGGTCGTGAAACGACCATCCAGGGAGTGTCGGCCGCGCGCCCATCTCAAATCCCCACTGCCCAAGCAGGTCGTAGGTCGTGAAATCATGCTTCAGCAGCTCATAACCCCACGAACGAATCGCTCGCACCTTCTCGGTCACAAGATGCAACGCGTCGGGAACCGTCGGATCATAGGCCAGTTCGCCCGCGCGGCCCGCTCGCTCGCCAAATCGCGCCGACGGCCATCAGCAGATGGATGTCAGTTCCCTGCGGCGCGCGAAGCGGCCGCTCCCAGATGCCGGGGCGGACGCCGCGCCTCTGAATCTCCGCGGCAAGCTGCGTCATATCGGGGAACTTCTCCCGATTTGCCCAACCCTCGTCGATAACCGTGAACGGCTTCGGCCCCGCCGCCGGACGCAGCGACGCCATCAGGTCGGCATCCCGCAGGATCGCCTCCTGGGAGCTGTTCCCGTAGGCGTAATACCAGTCGTTAGAACCATAAACCGGCCCCGGCGACGGCCTCGGCTTGGCGCACATCCGCCGGCACAACTCTCGCACCGCTTGAACGGACTCTTCGCCGGCCTCACCGCGCCTTGCAACCACCGTGCATGCGGCCAGAGTACGTTCGCCCAATATCACTCCGCTGCCCCCATTGCTCACATCCAGCCACAGCGAAACGCCCTCTGGATCGAGCTGCCAGAAGCACAAAGCCCGCGCTCCTGTCTTCACGCCATAGCAGTGAGTCGTGCCACCCCACGTCGCAAAGTACCACGGCATCGGCCGCTCCGGAACAAGGCTGCGCCAAGCCAGATCGCCATAGCTCCGCTCCCACGCGTCGCCGAGGCAAAGCAAAGAGTTCGAAACCGAAGCACTCCAGCGCAAATGCAGATGAGTTAAGGCATCCTTCGGAGCGGAGAGGCTGACCGCCAGTTCGTCGGATGAGGGAGAGGTCGTCAGCACTACACTTCGCCCCGTCCAGCGTTCACCGCTGCGGACGAGCGAGAAAGAATCTTCAAGTCCGCAATAGGCCGTGATCCGGTCGGGAACGCGAAGCAAATCCAGATAAGTAGAGCCGACAGAGCTTCCTGAATTCATACCCGCTCCAGGTTGCGCTTTCGCAGCCAGCGGCATAGCCAGCACGCCCGCGCCTGCGCCTGCAGCGATCGAGCGCCCAAGAAAAGCCCGCCGTGAAAGTCCTGCCAATGAATCTAAGTTACCGGAAGACAAGAGTCGATTGCTCCTCGAGACGTGGTGTCAAACCATCCTACTCGGGCAAAAGCCAGCCCCGCGAAAGAACCATCGATTGTCTGTATGAA
>CAVUKL010000007.1:0-124959 GCA_963742015.1 uncultured Acidobacteriaceae bacterium
TCCGCGGCAACGAACCGGGCCGCCGCAAATGGGCCGAAGAGCAGCTAATTGCCGCCGCCCACGCCAGCCAAAACCTTGGCCTGACCGCGCACGCCACATTTTCCGGCGCTCTCGCATGGCCGTTTTTCTACCCATGGCCGCAGCGTCCAAAGGGGCTGATCGAAGAAGCCTTCGCCGAACTGGGGAAACGATGGGTCCCGATCCTCAACGCCTTCGATGAGGCCGGAGTGGATCTTTGCTATGAGCTCCATCCCGGCGAAGACCTGCATGACGGTGTCACCTTCGAGCGCTTTCTTGAAGCCACCGGTAACCACGCCCGAGCGCGGATCCTCTACGACCCAAGCCACTTCATCCTGCAGCAGCTCGACTATCTGCAGTTCATCGATATTTACCACCCTTACATCCGCGCCTTCCACGTCAAAGACGCCGAATACCGGCCTAACGGCCGCTCCGGAGTCTACGCCGGCTATCAGGACTGGATCGACCGCCCCGGCCGCTTCCGTTCGCTTGGCGACGGACAGGTCGATTTCGGCGCCGTCTTCAGCAAGTTCGCCCAATACGACTACCCCGGCTGGGCCGTCCTCGAATGGGAGGACTGCATCAAGAACTCCGAAGACGGTGCCAAAGAAGGCGCGATCTTCATCGAGAAGCACCTGATTCGCGTCTCCGACCGTGCCTTCGACGACTTCGCCGGAGCCGCCACCGACGCCGCCTTCAACCGCAAGCTGCTCGGGCTGTGAACCAACTCGACCCCGTCTGGATCAGGCCTTATCTTTTCGATCGACGAACGACCCCCCGGCGCCCGTCGAAGACGGTATCGCTCCGAACGGTCCGAGCTGGGGTGTCTGCGCATAAAGATCAACTTGCTCGTCTGGCGGCGTCTCGTCAGCCAGCTTGTTCGCTAGCTCCTTAGCTTCCTTGTCAGCTTCTTTCTCCGCCTCTGTTTCCTTCTTCCCCAATCCGAACATTGCACCCTCCTGCGATCTGGGACACATGCTAGAACGTCGGGCCGACACTTGTCGCGCTGAAATCACTCGGACGATCGAAGAGATTGCAGTCGTCGAAAACCGTCCTTAGCGGTTAAACACCAAAGATTCCTAAACGCCAAACGGATAAGCTCCATCCGGAGCGCACCATTCGTATCGCTTCTCCGTTTTGCCCGCGCCCTCCAGCCAGGCTTCCGGAGTGGTGCTGCGAAACCAATCCGCCGCCGCACTCGAAGTCCCCGGCGCGGTTACCATCGCGAACGCCTCCGCAAGCGCCTTCTTTTGCTCACTTCCTGTCGCCGCAGCCTCGGGTGAAACCAACAGTGCCGTGCCACTACCCGCCACCAGTTCCAGCCACTGCCGCGTTTGCTGCCACGGGACTGTCTGCGTAATCGCCACACAGTCGGCATCGATGACGAAGAAACTCCCATGCTGCGGCATCCGAAACGCGAGAGTATTCACGCCCATCCGCCGCGTGCGCTCCCATATCTTGCCGCTCGTATCGTCCCCCGTCCTCTGCATGTCAAAGATGCCTGCCCCCAGATGCCCAACCACGTTGCAGCTGAGGATCAGCATCTCGTCGCCAGCCACCGTGCGAATCGCCTGATACAGGTCGAGAATGATCTCGGCATTCGTCTTGCTGCGGTCGTGAAACGACCATCCAGGGAGTGTCGGCCGCGCGCCCATCTCAAATCCCCACTGCCCAAGCAGGTCGTAGGTCGTGAAATCGTGCTTCAGCAGCTCATAACCCCACGAACGAATCGCTCGCACCTTCTCGGTCACAAGATGCAACGCGTCGGGAACCGTCGGATCATAGGCCAGTTCGCCCGCGCGGCCCGCTCGCTCGCCAAATCGCTCCGACGGCCATCAGCAGCCGGATGTCAGTTCCTTGCGGCGCGCGAAGCGGCCGCTCCCAGATGCCGGGGCGAACGCCGCGCCTCTGAATCTCCGCGGCAAGCTGCGTCATATCGGGGAACTTCTCCCGATTTGCCCAACCCTCGTCGATAACCGTGAACGGCTTCGGCCCCGCCGCCGGACGCAGCGACGCCATCAGGTCGGCATCCCGCAGGATCGCCTCCTGGGAGCTGTTCCCGTAGGCGTAATACCAGTCGTTAGAACCATAAACCGGCCCCGGCGACGGCCTCGGCTTGGCGCACATCCGCCGGCACAACTCTCGCACCGCTTGAACGGACTCTTCGCCGGCCTCACCGCGCCTTGCAACCACCGTGCATGCGGCCAGAGTACGTTCGCCCAATATCACTCCGCTGCCCCCATTGCTCACATCCAGCCACAGCGAAACGCCCTCTGGATCGAGCTGCCAGAAGCACAAAGCCCGCGCTCCTGTCTTCACGCCATAGCAGTGAGTCGTGCCACCCCACGTCGCAAAGTACCACGGCATCGGCCGCTCCGGAACAAGGCTGCGCCAAGCCAGATCGCCATAGCTCCGCTCCCACGCGTCGCCGAGGCAAAGCAAAGAGTTCGAAACCGAAGCACTCCAGCGCAAATGCAGATGAGTTAAGGCATCCTTCGGAGCGGAGAGGCTGACCGCCAGTTCGTCGGATGAGGGAGAGGTCGTCAGCACTACACTTCGCCCCGTCCAGCGTTCACCGCTGCGGACGAGCGAGAAAGAATCTTCAAGTCCGCAATAGGCCGTGATCCGGTCGGGAACGCGAAGCAAATCCAGATAAGTAGAGCCGACAGAGCTTCCTGAATTCATACCCGCTCCAGGTTGCGCTTTCGCAGCCAGCGGCATAGCCAGCACGCCCGCGCCTGCGCCTGCAGCGATCGAGCGCCCAAGAAAAGCCCGCCGTGAAAGTCCTGCCAATGAATCTAAGTTACCGGAAGACAAGAGTCGATTACTCCTCGAGACGTGGTGTCAAACCATCCTACTCGGGCAAAAGCCAGCCCCGCGAAAGAACCATCGATTGTCTGTATGAATTGGTCGGGGAGAGAGGATTTGAACCTCCGGCCCCCTGCTCCCGAAGCAGGTGCGCTACCAGGCTGCGCCACTCCCCGAACATTGTGAAAGGATGCTCGAGCACCGGGTTCCTGGAGGGCCCTTAAACTGCCGCAAGCAGCTTTAAGTGTAGCAGAAATATGACCCTCCAAACGAGCCCGGACCCTCTATCCGAAGCGCGCAGGCCAGCCTCTCTGTCACAATTAATGCAGGCGAAGAACCGCCGAAGCGCATGAATCCCGCAAGCCAACTCGACCTCGCCAACGTCCGCATTCTCGATGGAGGCATGGCGACCGAACTCGAAAAGCTCGGCTGCGACCTTTCCGGCCCGCTTTGGTCGGCCCACGTCCTGCGCCAACAGCCGGAGATGATAGCCGCCGTTCACGCCAGCTACCTCGAAGCCGGAGCGGACTGCATCCTCACCGCCAGTTACCAGGTCTCCGCCGAGGCCTATGCCGAGATCGGTCTTTCGCCCGAAGATGCCGCTGCCAGCCTGCGCGAATCTGTCCGCATCGCAGAAGACGTGCGCGCCCGCTACCCTGGTCGGCGCATCCTGATCGCCGCCTCGCTCGGCCCCTACGGTGCGGCCCTGCACAACGGCGCCGAATACCACGGCAACTACAACATCTCCTTCGACCAGCTAGTCAGCTTCCACGCCCGACGCCTCGCTGTGCTCGCCGAGACCAACGCTGATCTCGTCGCCTTCGAGACCATACCATCGCTCGAAGAAGCCCGCGCCATCGTCGCCGCTCTTGAGCAATATCCTGAGATCTCCGCCTGGGTCAGCTTTACTTGCCGCGACGCGACCCACACCGTCCACGGCGAACCAATCTCCGATTGCGGCCGGCTTCCTCGATTCCGTGCCACAGGTCGTCGCCGTCGGCATCAATTGCACCGCCCCGGCCTTCGTCACGCCGCTCATCCAGGCCCTGAAACCTCGACAACCAAGCCGATCGTCGTCTATCCCAACTCCGGCGAAGGATGGGACGCCCAAACCCGCTCTTGGACAGGCAAATGCGACCCCGCCGGCTTTGCCGAGTCAGCCCGGGAGTGGCGCAAAGCCGGAGCCCAAATCATCGGCGGCTGCTGCCGCACCGGCCCGGAGCACGTCAAGGAAATCGGCGCAGTTTTCGCTGCCTCCTAGTCCCTGGTCGCCAGTCCCTATTCCTTAGTTAGCCATGCGACAATAAAGAAACCGCTATGAATTCAGAGTCGCCGACCGTGACTTCGTCCCTCGTCACTTCGCCAGTCGTCACTTCTCAGCTTGCGGCCCCCGCGCCCACTCAAGTCACCCCGGAGCTGCTGTCGCAGCACAGCATCACGCCGGATGAATACCAACGCATCCTCGCAGCCCTCGGCCGCGTACCAAGCCTCACCGAACTCGGCATTTACAGCGTTATGTGGAGCGAGCACTGTTCCTACAAATCCTCGCGCGTCCATCTGCGCCGCCTCCCGACCAAGAGTGATCGCGTCGTGCAAGGGCCGGGTGAAAACGCCGGCATCATTGACGTAGGCGATGGATGGGGCTGCGCCTTCAAGATTGAGTCGCACAATCATCCGTCGTACATCGAGCCGTTCCAGGGCGCGGCCACCGGAGTCGGCGGCATCCTCCGCGACATCTTCACCATGAACGCGCGGCCGCTCGCAGTGATGGATTCGCTCCGCTTCGGGCCAATCTCCGCTGAAGAGTCGCCCGAGACTCCACCCGAGCTGATCCACAAAAATCACTCCATCATGGAAGGAGTCGTCAGCGGCATCGCCGGCTACGGCAACTGCTTCGGCGTGCCCAACCTCGGCGGCGAAACCCGCTTCGAGCCGTGCTACTCCGGCAATCCGCTGGTCAACGCCTTCGCCCTCGGCCTCGTCCGCCTCGACGAGATCTTCTACGCCAAGGCCACCGGCATCGGCAACCCGGTGATCTACGTCGGCGCCAAGACCGGACGCGACGGCATCCACGGCGCGACCATGGCAAGCGAGGAGTTCAAGGAAGGCTCCGAGCAGAAGCGCCCCAACGTCCAGATGGGCGATCCATTCATGGAAAAGCTCCTCCTCGAGGCCTGCCTCGAAGCCATGAAGACCGGGGCGGTCCTCGGCATTCAGGACATGGGCGCCGCAGGCCTCACCTGTTCCACCTGTGAGATGGGCGCGCGCGGCGGAGTCGGCGTCGAGATCGAGCTCGACCACATCCCCCAGCGCGAAACCGGAATGAGCTCCTACGAGATCATGCTCAGCGAGTCCCAGGAGCGCATGCTCCTCGTCGCCGAAAAAGGCCGCGAAAAAGAAGTTTTAGATGTTTTTTCCAAGTGGGGACTCGACGCCACCATCGCCGGTCAGGTCATCGCCGAAAATCGCATGAGGGTTTGGCAACACGGCGAACTCGTCGCCGATATTCCCAACCAATCCCTCACCGACGACGCGCCGCTCTATCACCGCCCCGTCGGCACATGGAAGGCGCCCGTCCCGCTCGACCCTCCGGCCGAAGTCCTCGCCGAACTGCAAAAGCCCCGCGACTACACCGCCGACCTCAAAAAGCTTCTCGCCTCTTCGAACATCTGCTCCAAGCGCTGGGTCTTCGAGCAGTACGACTCGATGGTGCAAACGAATACCGTGCAAGGCCCCGGTGGCGAAGCCGGAGTCATGCGCATCAAGGGCAGCGGCACCCCCGGCCACGAACGCGGCCTCGCCATGGCCCTCGACGGCAACAGCCGCTGGTGTTATCTCGACGCCGCGAGTTGGGAGCTGCCTTACGCGGTCGCCGAAGCAGCGCGAAAAGTAGCTTGTACCGGCGCAACGCCAGTGGCCGCGACCAATTGTTTGAATTTCGGCAATCCTGAAAAGCCAGAGATTATGGCGCAATTGTCGGAGGCAGTTGACGGCATTGCGCAAGCGTGCAACGAATTGAAGACGCCTATTACTGGCGGGAATGTCTCTCTATACAACGAAACGCGTGGGGAAGGGATTTATCCAACCCCTGTGATCGGAGTAGTCGGAATCATCGACGACGTGACTAGAATCGTCCCGTCAGATTTTCAAAACGAGGGAGACGCGATATTACTCCTGACCACTCCAAGTGGATCGGCGGGTACTATGCTCATTCGCCAATTTGGCTCGTCTGAATATGCAAAGACAATCCTTAATCAACTCTGGGGTACTCCTCCAAAGATAGACTTCGCTGACGAATTGGCTCTGTACGAATGTTTATCAGCTCTTGCAAAAGAGGGCGTTCTAAACAGTGCTCGAGATAGTTCGGACGGCGGCTTGGCAGTTGCCGTAGCGGAGGCTTGCTTGAGTAGGGAGATAGGTGCGCTCCTCGAGCTTGTGCCCTACGAACCTGAGTCGTTCGTCCCTAATTCCTGTAGGCTTTTTGAGGAGACTACAAGCAACGTCATCGTCTCGTGCACCCAGGACAAGATCGAGCGGGTTACGCAAATCGCTGAAGATTTTGGATTCGTGACCGTGCTAATGCTAGGTCACACAGGGGGCAACCGCCTTAAGATCCAAATTGATCAAGAGTCGCTAATTGAGGTTTCCTTAGAAGATCTGAAGCAGGAGTACTCAGCGACTCTCCCATCCCTCCTCACCGAGGTCCACGCGTGAAGACTCCGCGTCTCATGTTTCAGGGTGTTCCCGGTCATCCGGATACCTCGCCGTCCGAAGTCCTGAAAAGCGGCGAAGCCGCCGCCCGCCGTGCGCATAGCACCGAAGAAGACACCCTCCGCGAAGAGTGCGGAGTCGTCGCTGTCCACGGCCATCCCGACGCCGCCCGCCAGGCCTACCTCGCGCTCTACGCCCTCCAGCATCGCGGACAGGAATCCGCCGGCATCGCAACCGCCGACTACACCAATCTCTCTAACATCAAAGGCATGGGCCTCGTCGCCGACATCTTCACTGACGAAGTCCTCGCCCGCCTTCCCGGCGAAATGGCCATCGGCCATACCCGCTACTCGACCACCGGCGACTCCGCGCTGCTTAATGCCCAGCCCATCCGCGTCGATTCCACCAAGGGCCTGATCGCCATCGCCCACAACGGCAACCTGGTGAACCTCGGCAACGTCCGCACCCGCCTCGAACGCGAAGGCGCATTCTTCCAGACCACCAGCGACTCCGAAATCATCGTCCAGCTCATCGCCCACTCCCGCGCCGGCACGCTGGTCGACGCCATCGCCGACTCGCTCTCCCAGGTCGACGGAGCCTTCTCCATCGTCATGATGACCCGCGACCGCATCTTCGCCGCCCGCGACCCGCAGGGCTTTCGCCCGCTCTCGATGGGCCGCATCGCCAATCCCGACGGCCCCGACACCATCGTCTTCGCCTCCGAAACCTGCGCCTTCGACCTGCTGCGCGCCAAGTACGAACGCGACGTCGCCCCCGGCGAACTCGTCATGGTCACCCGCGACGGCGTCACTTCGCGCCAGTATTCGACCGGAGTGCCGCAGTCCAGCTGCATCTTTGAGCACGTCTACTTCGCGCGTCCCGACAGCCGCATCTTCGGCCGCTGGGTGCAGGAGAGCCGCGACCAGATGGGCCGCCAGCTCGCCCGCGAGTCCCACGTCGACGCCGATCTCGTCGTCCCCGTCCCGGACTCCGGCGTAACAGCAGCGCTAGGCTACGCCGCCGAGAGCGGCATTCCCGTTCAACTTCGGCCTCATCCGCAACCACTACGTCGGACGCACCTTTATCGAACCCGAACAGCGCGTCCGCGACTTCGGCGTGAAGCTGAAGCTCAATCCCGTCCGTAACCTCCTCGAAGGCAAACGAATCATCCTCATCGACGACTCGATCATTCGCGGAACCACCAGCCGCAAGATCGTGCGCATGGTGCGCGCAGCCGGTGCCGATCGAGGTCCATCTGCGCATCAGCTGCCCGCCAACCATCTCGCCCTGTTTCTACGGAGTCGACACTCCCCGCAAGCAGGAGCTGATCGCGGCCAACAATTCCATCGAAGAGATTCGCCAGTTCATCGAGGCTGATACCCTCGCCTATCTCTCGCTCGAAGGACTGAAAGAGGCCTGCCGCGGCGTCGAGAACAATCAATACTGCACCGCCTGTTATACCGGCATTTATCCCACCCAATGGGTCGATGTCGAAGAGATCCTGCCCGCGGTCGCGGGCGTTCGCTAAATCCAAACCCTTACAACCTCGCGCTAAAGAAATGCTTCCCAAATCGCTGGAGGGTAGTCATGCCCGTAGCGAAAAAAAGCAGCACTTCAAAGAAGTCGTCCGCGAAGAAGACAGCCGCAAAGAAAGGCGGTGGGCGCAAGTACAGCCCCAAGGCCTCAAAATCAGTCGAACGCGAGATGAAGGCGATGAAACAAGGCAAGCTGAAATCGAGCAGCGGCCAGAAAGTCACCAACCCGAAGCAGGCTATCGCCATCGGGCTGTCTGAGGCGCGCAAGTCAGGCGCGAAGATGCCTCCTCCGCCGAAGGAGTCTTCTGCCAGCTAGCTCTTGCCAGAAGAAGCCGCGCTCGCAGAAGACGCAGGCGTCGAAGTCGTCGCGGGCGTAGACGAAGAGCTCTCCGATCCCGAACTCGAACTCGACTTCGTTCCCCCATCCCCGGACGAAGCAGATGACGAATCTTTGGCTCCTTCGCTCGAACTTGAGGAGCCGTCCTTGGACCCTCCATCGGGCTTCGGCGCCGCCGCTGACTTTGAAGGATAATCGGTCGAATAAAATCCTGACCCGCTAAAGTGCACCGCGGGCGCCGAAATCAGGCGCTCGACTTCACCCTTGCACACCGGACATTCTTTCTCGTCCGGTGCGCTGAAGCTCTGTATCTTTTCAAACCGGTGCCCGCATGCCTTGCAGCGGTATTCGTAAAGGGGCATTCTGCCTTGCTCCTGCTTCTGTAGCTATGACTGTGACAAATCGAAAAGCTCACACGCCGTTCAGACTGACAACGCGGACCTCAAGGATTCCCTCGGCGTCGCGCAGCGCATCCAGGACCTTGGTCGTGACCTCGCCATCCACCTGCACCACCGCCAACGCCGAACCATGCGCACCATGTCCCCGACGTGTGGGGCGGCCGAGCGCGAAATTCGCAATGTTCACGTTATGTTCGCCGAGGATCGTGCCGATACGTCCAATCACGCCCGGAACGTCCTTGTTCCGCAGGGAGATCAACGTCCCCTGCAGCGGCGCTTCAATGTCGATTCCATCCAGGTTCAGTAGCCGCGGAGAATTTCCATGCAGCACCGTCGCGCTGGCCGTCGCTTCGCCGCTGTTGGTATGCAGTGAGATTTTGAGCACGCTGCCGGCGCCGCCAATAGCCGCGCCGTTCTTCTCCTCGTGAATCCGAATGCCTCGCTCATTCGCGATAGATGCCGCATTGATGCGGTTCACCACCTCGGAGTGAGCCAGCACGCCCTGAATCGCGGCGTTGCGCACCAGCTCCGTTTTCGTTTCCGCAAGTCGCCCACTGTAAGTCAGATGGATGCTCTCGATGTTTCCCCGCAGTGAGTGCCCAAGAAAAACGCCGAGTCGTTGTGCCATATCGAGGTAAGGCGCCACCTGCTGGTATTCCTCATGTGAGAGCGAAGGCAGGTTCACCGCATTCTGCACCACGCCATGCTTCAGATACTCACGCACCTGCATCGCAATCTGAACGCCGACGGCCTCCTGCGCTTCGGCGGTCGATCCCGCGATATGCGGAGTAAGAATCACATTCTCGAACTCCGTATAGGGAGAATTCTTTGGCGGCTCTTCGCGAAAGACGTCGAGCGCAGCCCCGCCAACATGGCCGCTCTTTAATGCCGCCACCAGCGCCTCATCGACGATCAGCTCGCCGCGCGCGCAGTTGACGATCTTCACGCCCTTCTTCATCGATGCAATCGAAGACTCATTGATGATCCCCGCAGTCTGAGGAGTCAACCCAACATGCAGCGTCAGATAATCCGATTCCTTGAAGAGCTCCTCGACCGAGACCAGCCGAATGTTGGCCTCGCGAGCGATTGCAGCAGAGACAAACGGATCGTGCCCAATCAACGTCATGCCAAAGGCTCGCGCCCGCTTGGCAACCTCCAGACCAACCCGGCCGAGACCGAGAATCCCCAGCGTTTTGTCGCGCAGCTCAGACCCGTTGAGTGCTTTCTTCTCCCACTTGCCCGCATGCATGCCGATGTTGGCCTTGGGCAGCTGCCGGCCCAACGCCAGCATGAGCCCGATCGTCAGTTCGGCGACAGCAACGGCGTTGGCGCCCGGCGTGTTCATCACCACCATGCCGCGTCGCGTAGCAGCCTCGGCGTCAATGTTGTCCACGCCGACGCCGGCCCGCCCGATCACACGCAGCTTCGGGGCCGACTCGAGCAGTGCGTCATCGACCTGGACGGCAGACCGCACGACCAACGCGTCTGCTTTGGCCAACTCGGCCGCCAATCCATTCTTGATCTGGTCATGGGTGACGATGTCCCAGCCAAGTTCCTGCTGAAATACAGCCAGCGTCGCGGGAGAAACCTTCTCCGCCAATACGATCTTCATCCTGCTCCCTTAGTAGCTCTTCAAAACGCGCAAAACCTTCGAAAAGTCATCCCGACGGTGTGCAGTAGAGGGATCTGCGTTGTTCACAGATCCACCCCAACTGTAATCGTGTCGCGAATCAGCGAGCAGCCGCTTCAACCGCCATGAACGCACGATGCCCTTCAGCTCGTCCGCACGAACACTCCATCCGCGCCGCCTCATCCAGCCTGCGCGACGCGAAAATCTTCTGCGCAGCGGTCAGTGCATCGCCATACTGAACCCCAGGCAGCTTAAGCGTCTCAATAGCAACGATCTCCAGAGCGCCCATCAGTGCAATCGTGTCCATGTAGTCGAAGTAGCCAAGGTGCGCGATGCGGAAGAGCTTGCCCTGCATCTCGCCCTGTCCGTTGGTGATGATCGCTGCGAAACGGGATTTCAAATCCTTGACGATCACACCCGAATCGACGCCCTCCGGCGCGACTACCGCCGTCACTGCCGCCGCGGGAGCATCGGGCGCGAACAACTTCAGCCCCATCGCCTCGACGCCCGCGCGGGTCATCGCCGCGCAGGTCTCTGCGTTTTCGATCAGCTTCTTGCGCCCCTCGGCGAGATCGCCTCCGCCTCCCTTTTCACTTGCTTGAGCAGCGATGTAGTCCAGCGCCGCGCCGAGCCCGGCGATCAAAGCTACTGAAGGCGTGTACGACGAGTCGCCCTTCAACGCGTTCTTCCGCTCCTTGAGCAGGTCGAAATAGTAACGCGGATTCTTTGTCGAAGCCATCCGCGTGAATGCCTTCTCGCTGACGCCTAGATACGCGAGCCCCGGTGGAATCATGACCGCCTTCTGCGAGCCGCCAATAATCACGTCCACGCCCCACCCATCAACGTCGAGGTGGGTAGTGCCGAGGCCGGTAATGCCGTCAACCACAAGCAGAGCATCGCTGCCCACCGACTTGAGCAGCTCGGCAACGCCGGCCACGCAATGCCGAATGCCCGTCGACGTCTCGGTACCCTGCATGAAGACGGCGCGGGTCTCCGGCTTGAGCGCTCGGCGAACATCTTCAAGATCAAAAGTCTTGCCATAAGGCGCGTCCAGCACGTCAGTTTCGCAGCCAAATGCCTTCGCCAGCGAAGTCCAGCGCTCGCCAAACTTACCTGCGGAAAGCACCAGCACCCGGTCGCCCGGCGAGGTCAGGTTGGAGACCGCAGCCTCCATCGCGCCGGTGCCTGAGGCAGCCATCAGCAGCACGTCGTTCTTCGTACCGACAAACTCTTTGAGTTGGGCGAGGACCTTGGAATAAAGCGCCTTGAACTCCGCCGTGCGGTGATGAACATCGGCCGCGGCCATCGCAAACTGAGCGGCAGGAAGAAGAGGGGTCGGGCCAGGAGTAAAAAGTCTCGTCTTACGAATCATAGATAGTAAAAGTCCTCTGCCTTCATTCTACCGAAAGCGTGTTCAGCGACTCCTGTGCGCTGGGCTGAGGCATGGTCTCCGAATTCTTACAATATTCCCGCCGCTCAGCCGTCTACCTACTTAAGCGATCAGAAATGTCCGAGACAAGCCAGACGATTGCGGATCAGGACCAGCTTATCGCCCTGGCGATGGAGAAAGAGGAACCGCGCCTTCGCAGCTTCATCCGGAATCACATCGCCGATCGCAGCCTGACCGAAGACATCTTGCAGGAGGTTTTCTGCGAACTCATCGAGGCGTATCGGCTGATGAAGCCGATCGAGCAGGTCGGCGCATGGATGTTCAGCGTAGCCAGGAACCGGATCGTCGACCTTTTTCGTCGTAGGAAGACCGATTCGCTAAGCGATCAGGTCTACGGCGAGGACGACGGAAACGCCGTTCCGCTCGAAGACCTGCTGCCTTCGCCGGACGAAGGCCCGGAAGCGATCTACGCAAGAGCAGTCCTTCTCGACGAGCTCGAAGAAGCGCTGGACGAGTTGCCGGAGGAACAGCGAGCTGTCTTTGTCGCGCACGAGCTGGAAGGAATGAGTTTCAAGGAACTTGCCGCGGAGACCGGCGTGGGGGTCAACACCCTGCTCTCGCGCAAACGCTATGCGGTTCTGCATCTCCGCGACCGTCTGCAATCGATCTACGAAGAATTCGGAAAGAAATGAGGTAAAGAAAAACAAATGAGAACCCAGGATATGGTCCAACGAAAGATTCAGAAAATTATCAAAGTCATATTGATCGCGATCGTCGCCGTCGCGGTCTTCGGTTTCCTGGTCAAGGGCCTGTGGAACTGGCTCACACCTGCTCTCTTCGGCTGGCATGTGATCACCTTTTGGCAGGCCGTCGGACTGCTCGTGCTTTGCAAAATTCTCTTCGGCGGCTTCCGCGGAGGGCCCGGCCGCGGCATGCACTGGCGGGGCCGCTGGAGAGAAAAATGGGCGCAGATGTCACCGGAGGAGCGGGAGAAATTCAGCCGCGGCATGGGCGGTCGTTTCGGTCGTCATGGATGTTGGAATGATGCCGAGAAAGCCGAGTCTTGATGAAAGCCACGCCGCGAAACGCGCAAGACTGCCCTCAACCTGCAGGCAGATATGTCCCGGTCATAAACCGAAACCGTTGCGAGGGCAAAGAGGATTGCGTAACCGCCTGCCCTTGCGACGTCTTTGAAATGAAGGCCCTGAGCGAAGCCGACAAGAGTGCAATGCCGTTCTTCTCCCGTTTCAAAGCCCGAATCCACGGCAACCGGCAGGCCTTCGCAGTTCGAGCCAACGATTGCCAGGCCTGCGGCCTTTGCATCACCGCCTGCCCCGAAAGTGCGATCACCCTGCAACGAAGTGGAGCTTTATGAATCTAGAAGAGAAATCTCCTGAACCGGATCCAGGAAGCCCCGCCAATCTCTCGGCACTCTCCCTGCTCGAAACGGAGAACTCCAACCTGCGACGATTGGTCGTCGAGCTTCTGGAGAAGAACCAGCGGCTTCGCGAGCAGTTGCGCGCGCTGGCCAACGACCGCAACCCCGAAATCTCGGGCGACCTCGCCACGCGTCACAGAGTTGACCCCCAGGCTGCTTAGGGCTTGTACTGGAACGAGACCTACAAGAACGGAGTAGTGGTGAGCGTAGTCAAACAAGTAGACCAGGACATGATCGCGGCCATGAAGGCCAAAGACGCAGAGCGTCTGTTGACGATCCGCATGATGAAGTCCGCCTTCAAAAACAAGGAAATCGAGAACCGCGCCTCGCTCTCTGACGCTGACGCATTTCAGGTCCTCACCACGATGATCAAGCAGCGCCGCGACTCGATCGATCAGTTCACCAAGGGCAACCGCCCCGAGCTCGCCGCCAAAGAGGCCGCCGAGATAGCCATCATCGAGGCGTACATGCCCAAGGCAGCCAACGAGGAGCAGATCGCTCATCTCGTCATGCTCGCCATCGACGACTTGGCGGTCAGCGGCTTCCAGCCCGGCCCAAAAGACATGGGAGTGGTCATGAAAGCCGTCCAGGAGCGGATCAAAGAGGCCGGAATTCGCGCCGACGGCAAGATGGTCAGCGAGGCCGTCAAGGCGCGGCTGGCGAAATAGCTACTTCGCCTCCGGCGTCACCCTGACAAAAACCCCCTCCGGTAGCTCGCCCTCAAGCAAGTGGACGACCCCTCCCTTGACCAGCCCTCGCAGCGTTTTGGATGGCAACGCGGGCGGTCTCGCGGCTGGCGCAGGCGATCCCGAAGCGGCCTTCACGGCGGCTCGAAAATCCAAAGCCCTGCTTGGCACCCGTTCTGAAACCTGCTCCGACGGCCGCCCCATTCCCCGGTCCATCGCCGTATTAGCGAGCCGGTCGGCCTCCTTGTTTTTGCCCCGCAGCACATGCTCAATCCGGAACATCTCCATCCGCGCAATTCGCCGCTTCGCCTCCTCATAAAGCGGACGCAGCTCCGGACTGTTGACGCGGTACTGACCCTTGATCTGCTTGACCATCAACTCCGAATCCGACACCACCCGTAGCTTTGAATGCCCATTTTCCAGTGCAAAACTGAGGGCCGCCAACAGCCCGGAGTACTCCGCGTAGTTGTTAGTCCGTTTGCCCAGAAACTCACTCAATTCTGCGACCGCTTTACCGGTATCATCCTGGACATAGACACCAAACCCCGAGGGCCCCGGATTTCCCCGCGACCCCCCGTCGCAATAAGCGGTTATCCACCCGTCGGATAAGGCCGTCTCCGTGGCGGCAGACCCGAAAAGGCCGCCCGCCCTCTCTTCGTTTCGATGTTGAGCCATCCCCCGAGTTTAGAACGAAAGCTCTTAAGTTTTCAGTTAGCAGCTTTGAGCCCCGGACCCAGCAGTCTGCACGACCTGAGCGCCGACAACTAGCCAATCAAGGCCGCTGTCAACTAACCACTGTAACTTTTTGGTGCAATTTGGGTTCTTATTGAGCTACCTGCAGAAATTTCGACCCCTTCATGCTCACCAACCCGCGGCCAACCCGTCCCACAACCAAACAGGAGCGCGATCGCATGTCCGCCAACGCACAGACACTGGGTTCTCTTCGACTTCCCTCCCAGGTGGCAACCAAGCCGCGGAAGATACAATCCTCTTCAGGCATGGCGACGGACAGCCGGGCGCGCGAGAACGAACATGACCTGATTCGCGAGGCGCAGCAGGGTTCGCGGTCCGCGTTTGACTCACTCGTCCGGCAGTACGACCAGGCCGTGCTGCGCCTTGCCCTGCACCTCACCGGCTCCGAGCAGGACGCCCAGGACGTCCACCAGGAGGCCTTCCTCAAGGCCTACCGTTATATCGGCAACTTCCGCTTTGAATGCTCCTTCTACACCTGGCTCTACCGCATCGTGACCAACCTCTGTCTCGACCATCTGCGCCGGCGCAAGTCCCGCCGCGAAGATCAGGCGGTGATGATCGACGCCTCCGGCGAGCAGATCGACATGTTGAGCAATGTGTCGGACGACCGCGCCATGGCCAACCCCGACCGCGAACTGGAACGCAAGTTTCTCGGCGAAAAGATCAAGGCCGCGCTCGATACTCTTACCCCCCGCGAACGCATGGTCTTTGAACTCAAGCACTACCAGGGTCTGAAATTAAGGACCATCGGCGAAATGTTGAACACCACGGAAGAGACCGCCAAGAATACGCTCTTCCGCGCGACAAAAAAACTAAGAGCAAATCTGGCGACTTTACGTTGAGGCAGGATGCAAATGAATATCGGAAATTATCAGTTGGGAAGTCGCGAGCCGGACAAACTCGCATCCCGGCAGTGTGAGGCCGCGCAGCGGGACATTGCGCTGGCCGTCTACGGAGACCTCCCGGATGACGCGAGTCATCGCTTAGAGCACCACCTGGCCGAGTGCGGCCATTGCCGTCAGGAACTGGAGGCCGTCCAGGGTCTACGCCAGGCAATGTCGCTCTACCCCATGCTCGACCCCTCGCCGAACCTGCTCACCCGCACCCGGCTCCGTCTCGAAGAGGCGCTCGACGCGGTGCCGCGTAGCGGTTGGATGACCAGGATTGTCGACAAGTTTTTTAACGGCATCGCCCGCGTCCAGTCCGCTCCGGCGATGGCCTCCTTTTTCTTAATTTTCGGACTGAGCGCCGGTGGCTTCGCCGGATTCCGCATGGGGCACAACTCCGTGCCGCCGCCCACTCCGCCGGTGCAGATTTCCGAGGGTCAGGATGGTAGTCCGGGTGGAATTCAGGTCGGCAACATTCAAAGTATCCAGGTCTTGAAGGACAAGCCGGGAACGGAAAATGTCCAGATCGACTATCAGCGTCTCGTGCCTGAGAGGATGACCGGATCGCTCGACAATCCGGAGATCCGGGAGTTGCTGCTCAAGGGCGCTGAGAGCCGCGTCGACCCGGACGTTCGTGCCAACTCGGTCGATCTGCTGGCTGGCGAATGCCTCGCCGGCCATCAGTGCGACGACGGGCCGGTTCGCGATGCGCTGATGCTCACGGTCCGTCGCGACAAAGACCCCAGCGTCCGGCTTAAGGCCCTCGACGGACTGAAACCCTACGTCGCCGAAGACACCAATGTGCGCAATGTTGTGCTGCATGCGCTGTTGAAGGACTCCGATTCCAATGTCCGGATGAGAGCGGTCGACCTTCTGCAACCAGTCGACAGCGACAGCAGCGTGCGCCAGGCGCTGCACAATGTCGCCGATACCGACCAGAACCCCTACCTGCGGACAGTCTCCCGGCAGATGTTGAACGGGCTGCCCGAGATCCAGTAGCCTCACGATGTTTTTCATAGACCGCGACAGGTCTGAGATTGAAAATAGAGTCGGAGAACTACCATGAAGCACTTTTCGAGGCTTGGAGCGCTGACTATGATCGCGGGCGGGGCGCTGCTCGTGCCGCTTGCCGCCGGGGCTGACCTTCGCCCGGCCTCCAATACCACCCAGTGGTTGCTCTCCAACGGCTCCCAAGGTTATCTCGGCGTAGGCATCCACGATGTCGACAACGATCGGGCCGCGGCTTTAAAGCTCAAGGACCCACACGGCGCTGAAATCACCAGCATCGACCAGGACGCGCCTGCCTTCAAATCGGGGCTGAGGATCCACGATGTCGTCGTCCAGATGAATGGCCAGCGCGTCGAGGGAATCGAACAGTTCCGCCGCATGTTGCATGAAACCCCGTCCGGCCGAACTATCACGCTCGTAGCGATGCGCGACGGGCAGCCCCAGAGTTTCAGCGTCCAACTCGCGGACCGGACCCAACTCGCGACGCAGATTATTGGAGATTTGGAAACCGACCCGCCGCCAGCCTCCGGCGCCGACGAGCCAACGCCAGTCATTGTGCTTCCCAGCGGATCGCACTCAAATGGCTTCTTCGGGAGCCTCACCCACAATCGCTATTACGTCGGAGTCGATATCCAGCCGTTGCCGACCGGCCTGGCCGACTACTTCGGCGCGAGGAACGGAGTTCTCGTCGGGAATGTCTTCTCCAACAGCCCGGCGTCCGCAGCTGGACTGAAGCCTGCGGATGTGATTCAAAAGGTCAACGGCCAGCCCATCGTGACCCTCTCTGACTGGGAGAAGGCCATACACGCAAACCGTGGCAAACGGGTGCAGGTGACCATCATCCGCGAGAGGCGAGAGCTGACGCTCAGCATGATCGCCGGCGTCACCAAGGGCACGAGTGAACTGGAAACTCCGGAGACGGACCAGCCCGACGCGCAAACGCTGGCTGACCTAAGGGGCGGCCTCGAAGGCTTCGATTCCGCCGGATTGGCCAACCAGATTCGCCAGTCGATGAAAGGCCTCGACGCGGAGGCTCTTCTGGATCAAGCCAGGAAGTCGCGCGACACGCTCATCGATGCCAACGAAATCGAGAAGGAGATGGAGCGGAGCCAGGAGTTTCTGAAACAGAACAGCCAGCAACTCCAGCAGCAGATGCAAAACCTGCGCGACTCCCTCAAGTCCTTGCAGCTTCAGCAGATGGACTAACATCTAACGCCATCCAGCCCTCAATAGACACCACTCCCCCGCCGCGACTCGCAGCCAGCGATAGCGCTGTGATTGAATAGTGAGAGCATGGCAGTTGCACGCAAACAGACGCTCTCACGCCGCCTACGCGCGGCAACCCGCAAAGTCCGCGAAGTCGCGACCGTCGGCCACGCCCTGGCCTCGACCGACCACGTCGTGATGGCGCAGATCGTGCCCATGCGCTTCTGCAATCTCTCCTGCGCCTATTGCAACGAATACGACAAGGTCTCCGAGCCCGTCCCGGTCGACGAGATGCTCCGCCGCATCGACCACCTGGCGCGCCTCGGAACGAGCATCATCACCATCTCCGGCGGCGAACCGCTGACCCATCCCGATCTCGACCAGATCATCGCCCGCATCCGCCACCACGGCCGCATCGCCGGCATGATCACCAACGGCTACTTCCTCATGCCCGACCGCATCGAGCGCCTCAACAAGGCCGGCCTCGATCACATGCAGATCTCGATCGACAACGTGCAGCCGGACGAAATCTCCAAGAAAAGCCTCAAGGTGCTCGACAAGAAGCTTGAGTTCCTGTCGCAATACGCCGACTTCCACGTCAACATCAACTCCGTCGTCGGCGGAGGCATCAAGAACCCGCAGGATGCGCTCACGGTAGGCAATCGTGCGCTAAGTTTAGGATTCACGTCAACCATCGGCATCATCCACGACGGCGACGGCCAGCTCAAACCGCTGGGCTCGGAAGAGCGTCGAGTCTGGTCCGAGATGCGCGGCTTCAAGAAGAAGAACTACTCCCGTTTCAACCACTTCCAGGAAGCCATCGCCAACGGAGAGCCCAATGACTGGCGCTGCCGCGCCGGTTCCCGCTATCTCTACATCTGCGAAAACGGGCTAGTCCACTACTGCTCGCAGCAGCGCGGCTATCCCGGCGTCCCGCTAGCCGAATACACCCGCGAAGACCTCAAGCGCGAATTCCTCACCGAGAAATCCTGCGCCCCCAACTGCACCATCTCCTGCGTCCACCAGATCTCCTACATCGACCATTGGCGCGCTCCGCAGACGCGGCAAATCACGCCGGGTGCGGGGGAAGCAGCGCCAGAATTGGTCAACATCCAAATTTAAGAAATCGGGAGTTCACACCCTAAACAAGGTGGTTCGGCGCATGTATGTCCAGCTCGCCGCCATTGCGATGATCCAAACAATCAGAACAGGCAGTTCCATTCTTCTCCAGCCAAGCAGGTAAAAGACTAGGTGCCCAGCGGAACCTGCGGCCGCGCAGCAAGCCAAATTAAATAGGAAAAGGTTGAGCCACCCTTTCCGGGCCCAGAAAATCAGGCGGGTTTTGGTTTCCCAAAATCGCATCGTCATGCCGTGGTCAAATATTACGACACTGATCTTACATCCTGCTTCGCCCCACTCCGCCAACTCGCATAAGCCGCATCCAGAATTCGCTGGTTATGCAAGCCATCAATCCCCGAGGCCAGGTACGTCCCCGTGCCGTCGATCTCAGCCGAAAACGAGTCGAACATCTTCGAATAAGCATCGGCATTCGAAGCCGTCACTCGCTCAACGACCTCGCCCTTGCGATACCGCACCACCTCAACATCATGGTCTACCGTCATGCCGTTTTCGCAGACCAGCACGCCGCTCTCACCCGTCACCTCGATCAGCGAACGGTACTCGCCCCGAGTCGTCACCGTCACCGAACCCATCGCACCGCTCGCAAAATCCAGAGCGACGACAGCATGCGATTCAACCGCACCCGAACCCGCGTCAGTATGTGCCAGAGTACTGACCTCAGTCACAGGTACACCGCCCAAAAGAAACCGCAAAGCATCGATGCAATGAATCGCAACATCGCCAATCGGGCCGCCCAGCGCCAGCGTCGGATCATAAATCCATTGCCGCGGGCTCCGGTCCGCCGCATAGCAGAACTGCGAATGGGCCAGCACCGGCTTCCCAATACGCCCCTCGGCAATCCACCGCCTCATCAACTGGCCGCTGGAGTTATAGCGCATATTCTGCGCCACTCCAAAGGCAACCCCGGCCTTCGCCTGCGCGGCCAGCATCGCTTCGACTTCGGCAGCGTTCATCGCCAGCGGCTTCTCGCACAGCACCGGCTTGCCATGCTTCAATGCGAGCAGAACATCATGCAGGTGCAGAGAATCCGGCGAAGCGACAAAGACCGCGTCGATCTCCGGCGAAGAGCACAGAGCCTCCGCGATCTCGAAGGCGTGTGCGATCTTGAAATCCCTGGCATTCGCCTGAGCCTTAGAAAAGTCCCGCCGCCACAACCCAGCCAGAGTCGAATGCTGTGTCGCGGCAAATGCGGGGACTAAACGCTTTGCGGCATGGTGGCCGAAGCCAAGAATTCCGTAGCGAACCATGATTACTTCCTACAGTTCCAAGTCTGAAATTCGTAAATTAAATCCTGTCATCCTGAGCGGAGCGAAGGATCTGCGGTTCCAGCAATGTGCATCAGCGCCAGATTCCTTCGACCTTGAATGAACTTCAGCTCGGCGCACATCAGAGATTTCTTTTACTGGGCGCCGTTCTTAAAGATCTCTTCGGCGAAGTAGTTCTCGACATGCGCCTGGTCGCGCAGCATCTCAATATAGGCGTTCTTAAGCAGCGTCGAGCGCTCCTGCCGCAGCTCAGCTCGAATCGTCTGCTGCACGCGCGGATCATTGATCTGCCGCTGACCCGCGGCCTCCCGGTCGATCAGCTTGAAGATGTAGTAAATCCCAACCTTATTCGAACCCGGTCCAGCCGGAATGGCCAGCACTGGAGTGATCTGATTCGGCTTCAACTTGCTGATCGCATCGAAGACTTCCGGTTGCCTGCGCAATGCCGACTCAACGATGCCCCCCATGTCCCCCCCATTGCTTGCGGTACTCGGGTCTTCGGAAAAATTAGCCGCAAGTGTGGCGAAATCCTCGCCGCTCTCCAGGCGGCTGTGCAGCCCCTCGATCTTCTTCTTCGCCTCAGCGTCGTTGGTCGCCTTGCTGTTCTGCATGTTGATCGGCTGTTGTTGCTGTGCTGGAGCAGCCTGCGGCGTCACTGCGATCGCCGCCAAATGGTAGCGCGGCTCGACCAGGTCAAAGTCCGCCTTGTGGGTGTTGTAGTAGTTGGCGATGTCGGCGTCGGTAATGTTGATCTTCGAGTTGATTTCTTTATTGAAGAGCTTCTCTTCGGTGCGGCTCCTGCGGATCTCTTTCTTCAGGTCGTCGAGCGTCAGGTTCTCGCTTTTGAGTCGCTGCTCAAACTCCTCCTGGGTGTAAGGAGCCTTCATCTCGGCCAGCTTGGTCTCTACCTCATCGTCGGTCGCCGTAAGGTTGAGCTTGGCCGCGCGCTGGTCCACGATCTCCTCATCGATCTGCTCGCGAACGATGTTCAAACGCACGTTGTCAGCCTGGTCTTTGGGCGGCTCCTGTTTGGATTCTCCCAGATTCGTCTTGTACAGCCTCTCCATGTCGGCCCGCATGATCGGCTTGCCGTTGACCATGGCAACCACGTCTGGACCATGTTCCTTCGTACAGCCCGCTACTCCTGCGGCGATGGCCATCAGGCCCAGCAGGGCGGCGATGCCTACATTGCCCTTCGCAAACACTCCGGCCATAGCCTGGGCTGTCCGGCTCTTCACTAAGAATCGATCGTGCAAAAGAATTCTCCTGGGGAATCTGATGGCGCGCCTAATTTCCGCTCGGGGATTTTGCCCCTGGCGATGCGGCCGGCGCTGGGCCTGGGCTCGCCACCGGCGGCTTTTCGCCCTCGGCCTCCAGCGCTCGATCGATCGCCTTCCAGACCTGGTCGATCGGCTGCGCGCCGGAGATCCGTTCGCCGTTGACGAAGAGCGTGGGAGTGCCATCGATGTTCAAATGATCGGCCTCCTGCATCGACGCGAGCACCGCGCCGTTGTCCTGCTTCTTCAGGCAGGCATCGAGCTTCGTGGCGTCGACTTTATCCTTCGCGCCTTGTTCCCGGGCGAGGCGGTCGAGCGTGGCGCTTGCCTTGGCTACGTCGCGATCGGGTCCGCTGATCTCGTCGCCGTGTCCATGCACGTAGTCCACAAATGACCAGTAGGCTGTGCCATTCTGGTCGGCGAGGCAATTTGCATCGATAGACGCATGCATCGCCCACGGATGAATCTCCACCAGCGGATCGTCTTTGTAAACCACCTTGATTAGACCCTTGTAATGATCAAGCGTCTGCGGAAAAAGCTGCTGGTGCATGCGCGCACAGTAGGGACATTCCAGATCGTCAAAATTGACGATCGTCACCTTAGCGGTTTCCGTGCCGCGGACTGGCCGATTCGCCAGCTGCGCAACGTTGGCCGGGTCCTTTGTCAGATCAAACTTCATCAGGCGGACCAGGGTCTGCTCATCGTCCGAAAGCAGAAAGTCGACCACGGCGGGCTTGGCATTTGGCTTCGATGAAAGCGAAAACGTAATCGGCAGCGTGCTGTAACCGGGGAAGGCGCTCTTGGTCTTCGCGCCAATCTTCACGTCGTACTCCGGCGGCACCTGCAGCTGCGCGCGCACCAGCAGTTCGATCCGGCGGTCCAGCTTGGCATCGTCCGCAGTCGTGGGTGTGGGACTCTGGGCGTGGCAGCCCGAACCCGCCAAGACCAGCAGACAGCAAAGCAGAAGTCGAGTACGGAACACGCGGACCACCTTTCACCGGGCGCCCCAAAAGGCGCATCTTCGATTATCTCATTTCAACGCTCGCCGCCGCGCCTGCCAAGGGCAATCAAAATATCCTGACCGCCCGGCGCAGATTGCCCGCCGTTCCCACTCCGGCCAGACTGAAGCTGAAGAGGTATTGGTTCTCATTGCGCACCGAACCCAGCGCATAGCGGCGGTACTCCGCGCTGAAACCACAGCAGTCCCAGTTATAGTTCGCCTCGACGCCGCCAAACTGCACCGCGCTCTGCACGAAGTCGTAGCCCGCGTTGGTGCCAAAGCTGAGTCCTTTACGCGTCGGGTTGCCGTAGGTAAAGAGAAAACGCATTTGGTTGTAATTCGTCACCGCCGCCGTCACATTCTCGACCAAGGTCGGGCCCGGCAACACATTGAGCTTGAAGTCGCCGATGCCCACATACCAGTTCGCATGCCGATACCCCGCGAAGACATTGCTCGAATTGATCCGTCCCGTCTTGGTGTCGTAATCGAGGTCCCATTCAAAATCGGTCGCCGAAGTCGTCCGCAGCCGCAATCTCGAAATGACCGGAGAATAATCGCGCGGCCCGTCGAGAAATGCCGTGCCGGTAAAGTTGAGCGTTGTCGTCAGCACATTACGCTCGTCCGGCAGGACCGCGCCGCCAAAGTTCGGATTGAAGAAATACTTCTGCGCTACCCTCCACGTTAGCCACTCGATCGTTCCCTCGCCGCACAGTCCATCAGGTGTCTGCGCTTCATCATCGCGACAGGGATGCAGCTTCTTATGCCGCACAAACAGCCGCTGCGTCAGACCGTACTCGAGCTCATTGGTATTGCTGGCAACATCAATCTCGTCAAAACGCAGCACCGAGTTGAAGTTGTTAATCCCGGTCACATACTGGTAATGAACGTAAGGCTCGATGGTGTGCCGCACATCGCCGCCCAGCAACTTCTCTACCCAGGGAGCAGAGAAATCACGCTGAACGGCCGGAGGACGAATATCGACTCCCGCCTCGAAATCCGCACGATTGAGACCCGCTCCCTCCAGCGTTGGCGAGATGCCGCCAGACAGAAGAGCGGGCAACTGTTCTGACTTCGAATAAAACGTCTCCCGCACAGCCACCTCGGGCCGAAAGTTCCACCCGCCCAGTGAAAGCGGCAGCGTGAGATGCGGATACAAATCAAGGCGGAAGGCATTCCTCGCATGAAACATCGGTTCGGAACGGGTCAAAATGTCCATCGAGCTCTGGAATCCCCAGAGCAGCGGCGTGCCCTTTAGGGGATGATCGACCGCCTCCGCCTCCAGGGCGGGCAGGTGCAGGATGCGGATCTCATCCCCCGGTGTATCGCTTTGAAAGCTTTGATAACGCCCGAAATAAACGCTTTCCGCTAGGCCGCGGTTCTGGTGCTGCAGAAAAGCGTCCGACTTGACCTCCGAGCTGGTCGCAATGGAGAAGTTCTCCGCGAACGCCTGGCGATACACGTACGAGCTCAGGTATTCGATGTTGGCAACTGCACGGGTCTCGGGGCTGAAATCATGCCTGCCATTCAGGATCACGTCTTCGCCACCCTGGTTGGTGGGTGGCACGCCCGGCTCGCCAGACGGAAGGCCGCGGTCAAGCAGCTGATGGTACGTCAAGGTCAGAAACTCGGTGCCCTGGCCGCGATAGCGAAACTCGGCGCTCGGCGCAAAGCCGCGCTTCGAGTAGTACTCCGAACCGAAGGTCAGGTCGGCGCTTCGGTTAATGACCCAGTAGATTTGTTCGCCCAGGACCAACCCCTTCGTCGAAGAGGTGCCGATCGTCGGAATCAGGAAGCCGCTCTCGCGGCTCTCTGAATTCACCGGATGGTTGACATAGGGAAGAAAGAAGAGCGGTACATGCAGCAGCTTGAACCACGAATTCCGCGCGCGCGCCGTTCCGTCGGCAACATTGATCTTCGACGAGAGCAGTATCCAGTCCGGATCGGGTAGCCGGCACGAAGTCATGGTCCCATCGATCACGCGATAGCGCTCCGGGCCGTCTTTGTAGAGTTCCCGACCCGTAAACAACAGCGGGTTGTTGGAGACGTAACCCCTATAGGCCGGCGGCGTGTTGCTGAACGCTGTCTGCATGCCGGCATTGGCGGCCGGAGCCTGACGCGCGCCAACTGAGCCTGTGACATCGAAAAAATGTCCCGTCTCTCGATCGAGGTTCATCGTTCCATGGCTGGCGTCGATGAGCTCCTCATCGCGGCCGCCTTCGAGGTGCAAGTGACCGGTGGCCTCGACCTCGCTCGTCGCCTCGTTGTAAGTAATCTTGTCGGCTCGGACGATGTAGCTACGGTAATCGATCTCGACTTCACCGGTGAGTGTCCACACGTCGCCGCGCTTGCCCTGCTCCCGGGCAGTGATCTTAACCGGAACACCTTGGTCGACCGGCGGAACTACCTGGGCCACTGGAATCTGGTCTTGCGGGCCGGCTTCGGCCTGCGTGCCGTCGCTCTGCTAAGCGCTTTGAGGGCCATTTGCGCTGGGGGGAAACTGGTTGGTCAACGTTTGCGCCGTAACCTGCTGGTGAAAAAGCCAGTACAGCGTGATACACCAAAACAAGCGGGTCGTCATTCTCATCAGAGCAACTGCACGATTACTAGAGTCCGGCATTGTCTTGGTGCAGCTCTCTTTTTGACGCAACTAACTGGCGGCTGGCCGCTGCCGGAGCTTGATCGTGCTGAGAACATGCTCCCGAGCGACTTCAGAATAGCAAAGCCTCATCGGAAATAACGGGTAGGCTGGAAGTTGAGCAAGGTAGAGGATTTGAATTGAGAGCATCATCCGCCGGCGCCGAACTGGATTCAACCATCTCATCGCCCGAGCAGCCGTCGCCTGAATGGAAGCGCGAGGCCAATCGGCGCCTGGCAATCCATCGCGCCCGGCGCAATGATCGCGCTACCTTCCAAAGCGCCCTCCCAGGCATGGAAGATGCGGTCGAGCGCGAACAGCACCCATCCCCCCCGAAGAACAAGAGCGTAGCGGACCGCGTCGCCGCCCGCTACGCCAAAGCTCCGACCTATAGCGAGATGCTCGCCAACGAGGCGCGCAATGTTGCACGCGCCGCCGAGGCCGCTGCGGTGGCGGCTGGCGAAGCACGCGATGCAGCCCAAGCCATTTTGGTCGGCCTCGATGTCGATCGCGAGGACGAGGATTTTGCCGAACCCGAGACCACTCAGTCACACGAGCTATCTGTCGCCTCTCAGGTGTCGAGCGACGCGACGCGCAGTTACGAAACAAGCTCGCGGGCAGGAGGGGGCTATCTCATTACTGAGGTCGCCGACGGGGACGACGATATTTTCGACGAGGAAGAACCGATCGCTCCCGTCCAGCCGTTGCCTGCCAAGCTGATCGAGTTTCCCCGCGAGCTCGTGGCCGCGCGCAAAGCCCGTCCCCGGCTGGTCGAAGGCCCGCTCCGCGAGGAATACGACCGCGATTCGGGCTCACAGTTACGCATCTTCGAGGTCGAGCAGGAGACCATCTCAACCTCGCCGGCAGTGGAGCCCGTCCAGCCCGAGTGGTCCCCGATTCGCTTAGATACATCGCCAACATTACCCGTTCACGACTGGATCAGCCGGCACACGGAAGACTCCGCAACCGTTCGCGCCCCCGCTTCTGGCCTCGAACTGCCGCTCCAGACAGCGTCGCTTGAGGATCGCCTTATGGCCGGATTGGTCGATGCGGCCCTGATCGTCGGCGGCTTCCTCGTCTTTGTTCTCGTCTTTGTCGCCTGCACTGTGCATCCGCCGGCCGGTAAACCAGCAATGATTGCCGCCGCAATAGCACTCTGCGCCTTTGCGGCCATCTATCTGCTGCTCTTCTTCAACTTCGGCACCGACACGCCGGGCATGCGTTACGCCAAGATCGCGCTATGCACCTTCGACGATGAGAACCCGACCCGGAAGGCTATGCGCCGTCGCCTCGCGGCATTGCTGCTCTCCGTAATCCCCTTTTGCCTGGGCATTCTATGGGCGTTCTTCGATGACGATCGGCTCGGATGGCACGACCGCATCAGCCGGACTTACCAGCGCAGCTATCGCTAGGGGGATTTAACGCAGCTGCGCTATCGCTTATGGGTTATCGCGTCCATGGGCTGCCGCCGCGGCCGCTCCAATAATGGCGATCTCGGAGTCTTCCTGTACCACTTCCAGAGTGTAGCTCTGCAGAGGACTCATCTTGACCATCTCCCACAGATACTCCTTCAACAGGCTCAGATCGAGGCGGCTGATGTCGCGTCCGGTGAAGTAGAAGCGACCGGGGCCCTCCAGATGAATCTGGGTCGCGGTGGCCGCCGCCAGCGCACGGTGCCATAACTCGACGAACTGAACGCAGCGCTTGTCGCCCTTCTTCGCCGCCGCGAAGACCTCGTCCGGCTCCATGTCCATGAAGCGCAAACGCATGGCGCGGTGGCCCATGATGCCTTCCATGTGACCGCGTCCGCCGCATCCGCAGAAGTTCTCTTTAGGGTCCAGTGAGATCACGGTGTGTCCGCCTTCCCACGGGCCTTCAGCATAGGGGAAGCGTCCGAAACCAATGCCGTTGCCGATTGTCCAGACGCGAGTCAGACGATCCAGTTGACCCTTGACCGCGGCGAGCCCGGCCGCGACTGCGTCCGCGTCGTTGAAGACATCCACGTAGTAGTTCCGGCCCCGCTCCTTGAGCGTCTCCTCGATCCAGTCGCCGATCTGGGCGCCCTTGAGTTGTCCAAGGTTGGGCGAGTCTTCTACAACTCCATTGCGAACGATGCCCGGCAATGCCACGCCGACCGCTTCGATCGTTTCGCTCTCTGGAACCAGCGCAACGATCTGGTTGCAGATGATGTCGCACAGGTCTTCGGACGGAATTTCCACCAGTCCGTTGAACTCGGCCGTGTCTTCCGGATACTCCCGGACTGCGGAAACCTTATGACCGTCAATCAGGCCCACGATCACTCGTTCGGCCATCACTACTCCGACGGTTTTCGCCATAGTGCACCTCTCTTCGCCGCCTGGCAGTCTGCCGGCTTTGCCTGTGCTCTTATCTCGACAGGCGATTGATTCCGTTGAACGCGGCGGCCTTGTAGCATTCGGCCAGCGTTGGGTAGTTAAACACAGTCTCGATGAAGTAATCCACTGTGCCGTTCAAAGTCATCACCGCCTGGCCAATGTGCACCAGCTCGGCCGCACCCTCGCCGATGATGTGCACGCCGAGGATCGTCCGGTTCTCGCGGTGGAAGATCAGCTTAAGACGACCCGTCGTATCGCCGCGAATCTGGCCGCGCGCGATCTCACGGTAATAGGCCACGCCCACTTCGTACGGAACATCCTCGTCGGTCAGCTGCTCTTCAGTCTTGCCGATGAATGAGATCTCCGGAATCGTGTAAATCCCGTAGGGATACACACTCGGGTTGGTGTGCACAGTGTCGTCATGGAACATGCGCGCAACAGCGATCCGCCCCTGTTCCATCGATACCGAAGCCAGGCTGGGGAAGCCAATCACATCGCCTACCGCGAAGATATTTTGCTGCTTGGTTCGAAAATCCTTGTCGACCGGAATGCGTCCGCGGCTGTCCGCTTCGATGCCAGCTGCGGCCAGGTTTAATTCGGCCACATTGCCTTGCCTGCCGACCGCGAAGAGCAGCGCGCCGCCACCGATCCGCTTCTTGCTCTCGAGATTGGCGACCACGCTGCCGTCGGGCAACTCCTCGACGCTCTCCACCTCTTCGCCCGTCCGCATCGTGACCCGGGTGTCGCGAAGGTGGTAGCTCAACGCCTCGATAATCTCCTGGTCGGCGAACTCCAGCAGCCGCGGCCGCTTTTCAATCAGCGTTACCCGCACTCCAAGCGCAGAGAACATGCAGGTGTACTCGACCCCGATCACGCCGCCGCCAACGATGATCATGGTCTTCGGCAGCTCGGGAAGATCCAGGACCTGGTCGCTGTTGATGATCGTGCGGCCATTGATCGGGACTTTGCTTGAGGAAGCAGGAGTTGTGCCGACCGCGATCAGGATATTCTCCGCCCCGTAGACGCTTGAGCCTCGAGAACCGGTCACTCGAACGTGCTTCGAGTCCTCGAAGCTCGCTACCCCGACCACCACTTCCACACCATTGCGCGAGAGCTGCGCTTCGGTGACGTCTACTTCGGTCTTGATCACATGCTGCACCCGGAAAGCCAGGTCGGCCATGGTGATCTTTTCCTTGACCCGGTAATTCATCCCGTAGACCGACCGGTAGTTGTAGCCGGAGAGGTGCAACACCGCCTCGCGCATGGTCTTACTGGGAATGGTGCCCGTGTTGATACACACGCCGCCGACGACGTCCCGCATCTCGATCAGGGCGACTCGTTTGCCGCGCTTTACCGCCGCCACCGCTGCCCGCTGCCCGGAAGGCCCGGAGCCGATCACCAACAAATCGTATTCGTTCATAGCAGGACCAAAATCTCCACTCACCCTCTGCAACCGCGATATAGGGTGATCAGGATCGCGTTACCGAGCTCCGTACCGATTATCGACTATCCCATGGCCCGAAACAGACGAAATCAGGGCCGTTCCCAGCGCCACATGGAAATATAAGCGCAATGGGGCCATCTTACAGCCCCGATTTCTTACCACCGCGTGAATATTCGTAAAGTCTTGAGCTGGTTGGCCGAATCGGGATATCTGTTCAATCGACCCGCCCTGCTCTTAGACTCACCCTTGGTGCTCCTATACTCCATCACCAGTCGCATCCTCCTCGCCGATATCGAGGCCGAACGCGCCGAAAGGCTCGTCGCGCTCGCTGCTGAATGGGCGGCTACCGGCCTGGATTTCATCCAGATCCGCGAACGAGATCTCGAGGATGCAGAACTACTCCAGCTTGCAACCAGGATCGTTCAAGCCGTTCGTCGCACCGGGAGTCCGACCAAAGTGCTCATCAACTGCAGCCCGGCGAGTGCCGGTGAGATCTCGCTGCAAGCGGGTGCCGACGGCGTTCATCTTCCCGGAGGATTGGCCCCCGAGCAGCTTGCGGCAGCCGTGGCGCAAATCCGAAAGGACTGGCAATCTCACCACAAACTCACCGCCATCCCGATCGTCAGCGTCTCCTGTCACACGGTCGCGGACATCCTCGCGGCCCGCGCCGCCGGAGCCTCTCTTTCTCTATTCGCCCCGGTATTTGAAAAGGCGTTGCCCGGCGCCACGGCCCTTGGCGGACAGGGACTCCAATCTCTCGCCGAAGCCTGTCACGCCGCCCGCGAGCCCGGGCCGCAACCAGCACTCCCCGTTTTCGCGCTCGGCGGCGTCACGCTGGAAAACGCCGCTCAATGTGTCGCTGCCGGAGCAACTGGTGTCGCCGCCATCCGTCTATTCCTGAATTCAGGCGAGGGACACGACTGGCGCCGCCTACTGCCCCAGAGCCCTCGGCAGGTTCCAGTGCCGCCACAGCCCTAGCATCCGCAGCAGGAAACAAACCACGGCGCCAATCGCCGCTGCGGCATTCGATGGCAACCTCAGCTTTCGCGCCGCGATCATGCACGCCGAGCCCACCAGAGCGGCAGAGGCGTAGACCTCAATGCGCAAGACGTTGGGCACCTGGTTCAGCAAAACGTCCCGGATGGTGCCCCCGCCGACAGCCGTGATCGTGCCCAGCATGACTGCCACCAGCGCATTCATCTTGTGCAGCCGGGCCTTGACCGTCCCCGCCACGGCGAAGAGCGCGAGTCCGGCTGCATCGAGCACCTGAATCGCCGCCGGGATTGCCCGCACATAGCGATGCAGAAAGAAGACCAGCACCGCTGCAACGATCGGGATCGTGGGATAGCGCCAGTCCCGCAAGGCGGCAGGCGGAAGCGCGCCGAGAAGAATGTCGCGGACCAGCCCACCACCCAAGGCCGTGCAGAATGCCAGCACCACGATGCCAATCAGGTCGAGATTGCCATTGACCGCAGCCATCGCGCCCTCGATCGCGAAGACCAGGGTGCCGGCAATGTCCGCCGCAAAGAGCAAACGATCGGGGCCGGACTTCGCCAATAGCTGCTTTGAATTCGGCAAATACGCCTCTTGATGGATGGCCTTATCCTAAACGCAAGTTGCCGAACCGCCGCGCCTCTCGCGATGCGCACTGCCTGCTCGCCGCCATTCAGGTGATAATCTAGCTCCAGATTCACAGGAGAGACCACCATCCTCCTCCGCACTCCACCCCGGTGAACGTTGCCATGCTGATTACGGTTGTAGATCTGGAACGGGAGCCCCTCGAGTTCGATCTCGCCTACGAACCCGGCAGCATTGAATACGGCTTCGATATCCGCCAGCTCGAGCCACTGGCCGTCAACGGCCGCGCCGATCTGATCGTCGAGCATCGCGGGCCGAACCAAACCATCGACGACATTCGCATCCGGGCGACCTACAAGGGTCGCTTCGAGGCCCTCTGCGCCCGCTGCCTCGACCCGGTCGAACATCCCCTCGACGGCCACTTCGATCTGCTTTTTCGCCCAACCGGTGCGGATGGCGACGCTTCGGAGCATTCAATTACGACTTCAGAGACCGAAATCGGGTACTATTTAAGAGACGGTGTTCTTCTGGAGGACGTCCTGCGTGAGCAGGTGCTGTTGTCTCTGCCAGCCAAGACCCTGTGCCGCGAAGATTGCAAAGGGCTTTGCCCGCATTGCGGAAAGCATTTGAACTCCGAAACATGCGATTGCAGCGAGACAGTGCCCGATCCTCGATGGTCGGCCCTGGCGAGCCTGCGCAGCCGGGTCAAGCACTAGAGAGAGATTTCTGGAAGAACGAGTGAATTTCAGTAGTTCCGCGACTCGCGGGCGTGCGACATGCCGCCCGGGAAGCGTGCAGGAAAGGAAATCTGTAATGGCAAATCCAAAGCGGCGCCACTCCAAGGCCCGCACCTCCAAGCGCCGCGCCCATGACGGCCTTACTGCGGTCGGACTCTCCGAGTGCCCGAACTGCCACGAGCGCAAGCAGCCTCATCGCGCCTGCCCGAAATGCGGCACCTACAAGGGCCGCGACGTTCTGGAAGTCAAGGAAGCAAGCTAGCTCGACCGCGCATCATGCTGCGACCCTTACCGATTCCCCATCACGCGTCACCTCAGAACGGCCAGAACCAATTGACCGACATCGTTCTCGACGCCATGGGTTCGGACAAGGCCCCGGAGCCTGAGATTCGCGGCGCGATCCTCGCCTGTCGCGAGTACCCGGTACGGGTGCATCTCGTCGGCCCCGAAGCCCGGCTTCGCCAGCTCCTCTACGAGCATCTGCGGGGCGAGCGTCTGCCCATCGAGATCGTCAACGCCACCGAACGCATCGGTATGGACGAGAAGGCCGCCGTCGCCGTGCGCAACAAACTTGACAGCTCGATGCGGGTCGGCCTGAAGCTCGTGCGCGAGAAGCGCGCCCACGGCTTTCTCACCGCCGGCAACACCGGCGCAGCCATGGCTACCGCCAAAATGGTGCTCCGCGCCCTGCCCGGAGTCGACCGTCCCGCGCTCACTGCTATCCTCCCGACCTCCTCTGGCTCCCCCTGCGTCCTGCTCGACGTCGGCGCCAATGTCGAGTGCAAGGCGCACAATCTCGAACAGTTCGCCGTTATGGGCGAGATGTACTCGCGTAGCGTGCTCAAGGTCGCCCGTCCTCGCGTCGGCCTGCTCTCGATCGGCGAAGAAGAAAGCAAGGGCAATGAGCTCACCCGCGAATCCTACGGCCTGCTCAAGCAACTTCCCATCAACTTCATCGGCAACGTCGAGGGTCGGGACATCTACAACGGCAACGCCGACGTAGTGGTTTGCGACGGATTCGTCGGCAATGTCGCGCTCAAGACCTCCGAGGGGATCGGTAAGCTGATCAGCGAGATGCTCCGCGAGTCGCTGACCCGCACCGTGACCGCCCAGGCTGGAGCGCTGCTCTCCCGCAAGGCCCTCAAGGAGTTTAAGAAGCGCCTCGACTACCGCGAATACGGTGGCGCTCCTCTGCTCGGCGTCCGCGGCGTCTGCATCGTCGCCCACGGCTCTTCCAACGACCGCGCCATCATGAACGGCATCCGCGTCGCCGCCGAATTCGCCCAGGCCGGCATCAATGACCGCATCGAGCACGAATTCGCCCAGCGGCCTGCCATCATCCACACCAATGGCATTGGTGTCGGAATTCAGTAAGCCGCAATCCCACGAAATCCCCCCATCGCTTCATCCGGCATTTACACTCGGACTACTCGCTTCGGAGATGCCATGAACGCCTCCCGCTTTTTCCCTCTCATGTTTGTGCTCGGCTCCCTGCCAGTCTTTGCGCAAGACCTTCCCACCTTCGTCAACAGCGAACTGCCCAGCTTGGTCGACACCTACAAGGGAATCCACGCCCACCCCGAGCTTTCGCACCACGAAGAACACACCTCCGCCCTGCTCGCCGCGGAGCTGCGCAAAGCTGGCTACGCCGTCACCGAACACGTCGGCAAATATCCCGACGGCAGCCAGGCCTACGGAGTCGTCGCCATCCTCAAGAACGGCGACGGCCCCACGCTGCTCATCCGCACCGATCTCGACGCGCTCCCGATCGTCGAAGAGACCGGAGTTCCCTACGCCAGCACCGTCAAGACCAAGAACCCCGCCGGCCAGGAGGTCGGCGTCATGCACGCCTGCGGACACGACATCCACATCACTACCATGATCGGCGTCGGCCGCGCCCTCGCCGCCGAGAAGAGCAGCTGGCATGGAACGGTAATGCTCATCGGCCAACCCTCGGAAGAGACCATCGACGGCGCGAAAGCCATGCTCGCCGACCATCTCTACGAACGCTTCGGAACTCCCGACATGGCCATTGCGCTGCATGACACCAATACCCGAGCCGCCGGTACGGTCGGGATAACCAGCGGCGCGGCGCAGGCTAGCTCCACATCGGTCGACGTGACCATCCGCGGAATCGGCGGCCACGGCGCGGCGCCAGCAGCTCACTAAAGACCCGGTCGTCATGGCGGCCGAGTTTATCGTGCAGTTGCAGACCATCGTCAGCCGCCAGGAAAACCCGCTCGATCCGGCGGTGGTGACCGTCGGCCACATCTACGGCGGCACCAAACGCAACATCATCCCCAACGAAGTCAAGCTGGAGCTGACCACCCGCTGCTTCAGCGACCATGCGCGGCAAGTGATCCTCGACGGCATCCGGAACACGGCGCAGGGCGTGGCTGTTTCCAATGGTGTGCCCGACGATCTCTTCCCCATCGTCACGGTGCTTGATGCCGAATCCACGCCGGTGAACTACAACAATCCGGCGCTGACCGCCCGAGTGAGGGCCGCGCTCGTGCGGGCGCTCGGCGCGCAGAACATCATCGACGAGCCGCCGCTCATGGCCAGCGAAGACTTTGGCGCTTTTCGGCTCGAAGGCCACAAGATTCCGACCGTCATGTTCTGGCTCGGCGCGATGGATCCCGAGAAATTCGCCGCCGCCCAGGCCGCCGGCAAGCGTCCTGCCCGGCCCCCACAACAGCCACTTCCAACCCGACCCCGAACCAACCCTCCGCACCGGAGTCATCGCCATGACCTCGGTCGCCATCAGCTTGCTGCAGAAATAACATCGGTGTGGGTGCCCATCCCTTCGCAGTTTTATCGCGGAAGGGTGGGATCGTCGCTCGCGCTTGCATCCCAGTCCAATCTCCGTTCCAATACTCACTGACATGAACGATAAGAAAGTAGTCTTCCTTTTCCCCGGCCAGGGATCGCAATACGTCGGCATGGGCCGCGATTTCTTCGACAACTTCCCCATCGCCCGCCAAACCTTTGAAGAGGCCGACGAAGCGCTCGGCTTTCCGCTCTCGACCCTCTGCTTCGACGGCCCCGAAGAGCAGCTTCGCCTCACCGAAAACACCCAGCCGGCAATCTTCACTGTCTCGATCGCCGCGCAGCGCGTACTGGCCGAGCGCGGCATCACGCCCAGCTATGTCGCCGGACATTCCCTCGGCGAATACTCCGCCAACGTCGCCGCCGGAACCATCAGCTTCGCCGACGCGGTCCGCACCGTGCGCAGCCGCGGCCAATATATGCAGGAAGCCGTACCCGCCGGAGAAGGCGCGATGGCCGCAATCCTCGGCATGGCCGCCGACGAAGTTCTCAAGGCCTGCGAAGATGCCGCCGCCGAGACCGGAGCCGTCGTCGCCGCCGCCAACATCAATTCGCCATCCCAGATCGCAATCTCCGGGGCAACAGCGGCTGTCGAACGCGCCGTCGCGCTCGCCAAAGAGCGCGGAGCGAAGAAGGCGGTGATGCTCCACGTCAGCGCGCCATTCCATTGCCCGCTCATGCAGCCCGCGCAGGACCGTCTCGCCGAGCTCCTGAAGGCGATACCCTTCGCAGACGCCGCCGTGCCGGTGGTCGTCAATGTCGACGCAAAATTGACCACCGATGCCGAGACCCTGCGTGACGCGCTGATCCGTCAGGTCACCGGGACCGTCCGCTGGGTGGAATCGATGCAGGTCTTGATCGCCGAAAAGCCGGACTTTTTCCTCGAAGTCGGCCCCGGCAAGGTGCTCAGCGGACTAATTCGCCAGATCGATCGCGAGCAGAAACATGCCCATATCCAGGACAGCGCCACACTCGACCACGCGCTGGAACAATTGAGCTCGACGGAAGTTGTCAGTTCCTAGTGGCTCGTAAAAAGCGACTCCACTCTCGATGCTGAATACTGACAACTGAAGACTTCCCTCACGGCCCAACGTACAGTTCAACCGGCGAGAATCCGATCTGTTTCGTCTTGTCGTCGACGCGCATGAATAGGGGCGTCTTGCCGCCGTTGATGTAGATCCCGATCACGACCCCGTTGCCGTAGGACTTCGCCATCACAATTTGGTGGCTGCGGATCTTGCCATAGTCGCTCATCGGCCCCCAGTCCTTGTTGAACTGGTCGAAGTCGTACGACGTATATTTTTCCTTGTGCTGCTGCCAGTCGGGGTCGTGGTTCCACATCGCATAGGCCTGATTGAAGTCCCCTGCTTCGACCGTCTTCATAAAGTTGTTAAGCCGATGTTCGGCCGGCCACGCCCAGAACTCGAAGCTGTGAAAGACGGCGTTCCAAAGCACCACGTAAACGATGATGACGACACCGAAGGCGATCAAGACCCCGATACCGATCTGGCGGTTCCGTTTGGCCGCCTTCTCGTCAAATTTGGGTGCATCCAGCAGCGTCATCGTTTGCAACTTCCTCTGGTGACCTCAGATGCAAATATCAACCCTCGAGATCACAACACTTACACTCTACTATGACACCGCGGGCGAGCCGCTAGTTCCCCACGGTCCCTACCGGCTGAAGCTCGTCTCGTCCCGCTCGGCCCGCCGCTCCAGCGCCAACTCGATCAGCCGGTCGATCAACTGCGAATAGGGAAGTCCCGATGCCTCCCAAAGCTTCGGATACATGCTGATCTTGGTGAATCCCGGCAGTGTATTCACCTCGTTCACATAAATCCGTGGCGGCTTTCCTTTCTTCGACTCCGGCTCCATCAGGAAGTCGACCCGCGCCAGCCCGCTGCAATCGCAGGCGCGAAACGCCGCAATCGCCATCTCGCGAATCCGCTTCGATTGCGCGCTCGTGATCTTGGCGGGGATAATCGGCACCGACGAATCGCTCAGATACTTAGCTTCGTAGTCGTAGAACTCCTTGCCCGGAACAATCTCCCCAACCACCGAAGCCTCTGGGCGATTCATTGCCCAGCACCGCGACCTCCAACTCACGCGCCTTACCTGTCGGGTTCCTCTTCGATCCGCCAACGCCCTGCTCGATCACAATCTTGCGGTCGAAGTTGGCCGCGAGATCGATGGCCGGGCCAAGCTCCTTGCGGTCGTGCGCCTTGCTGATCCCGACCGAGGAGCCCAGGTTCGCCGGCTTCACAAACATCGGATACTTAAGCTCTTCCTCCGCCCGCTTCACGATCTTCCTCGGAGATGAACGCCACTCGCTGCGCAGGAAGCCGATATGTTTCGGAGTAGGCAATCCCGCCGCGGCGAAGAGCCGCTTCATAACGTCCTTATCCATCGCCGCGGCCGAGCCCAGCACACCCGAGCCGACATAGGCAATATTCGCCAGCTCGAAGAGCCCTTGAATCGTGCCGTCCTCACCAAAAGTCCCGTGCAGCACCGGAAAGATCACATCGACCTTCAGTGATTCGCCCAACGCGGTTGGCTGGATCCCTGACCTAGCTGCGCCAGCCGCTAGAGCCTCGTCGCGAGTAGGAGACCCGTCGCTGAGCGCTGCCGTAGCGGTACCTGACAACAGCGCCTCAGCGCCAGAAGACGTAACCCACCGCCCCTCCTTGGTGATGCCGACCGGGACGACATCATACTTCTTCGGATCGATGGCCTTCAAAATCGAAGCGGCCGAAAGCAGCGAGACCTCATGCTCGCCGCTGCGCCCGCCAAACAAAATTCCAACGCGTAATTTCCCCAATTTCTTTGACATGCGAACTTGATTGTACGGGGAGCGGCTTCTCCGTCGGGACGCATCGCTAGTAGCTGACGATGTACCCGTCCAGCGCCAGATCGAGCAGGATTCATACTCGCTCGCGGCATACTCGCCCTCCGGCTGGTTCAGCAGGATTTTTTTGTCTGCTTCCTCGTCGTCCGCAGACTTATAGATATCGCCGCCAAAGACCCGCACGAATCCCGAGTTCCCGGCCAACACCTTCTCCTGCTCATGATTCACATAGAGCAAATCTATCTCGCCGGGACGGTCTTGGAACACGCTCTCGATCCGCCGGATCAGCCGCCGAAGCACCGTCGCGCCGAACGGATTGAAAAGAAACACGACACAGGGATTGCCCGGAAACTCAAACTCGGTCGCATCCTGAACGAGAACGCGGATCGGGCATCGCGCCCGGCCAGCAGCTCGCCACGCGGCTACATTCTTCTCGGCGATGCGCGCGAGCTGGGGGTTCAGCTCAACCCCAATCACCTCGCGAAACGGCGTCTCGGCCGCCAGCAGCAATCCGCGGCCCATACCCGCGCCTAGGTCAATAAAGCTATAACTTTCCGCAGGAAACACCGCCGAACTCGTCCGCCATCGTTCGCAGATGTCCCGAAAAATCGAAGGCGCCACGCCATAGTAGGCGGTGTTATGGCGATCATGAGCATGACCCGCCTTGAGATGCCGTCCACTCACAAGCCCACTGGTTTGTACGCCAAATTCAGCATCGACCCCAAACTCCAGATCGAAAGGATGGCGCATGAATCCATCCTTCACCCGCAAACCGGGCAGCATCCGCTGCCTTCCGCCTTTTGCCACTGACACTCCTCGCTTGGGCTATCTCTGTAGTCTGGCACGAAGCGCGGTGACGAGCCTGTTTATACTCGGGTATCGCAATCGCATCGGAAGCCTCTCGGATTTAATACTGGACTTGTGATCTGGACCGGAGCGGAGCGAAGTGGAGAGATCTGCGTCGTCAACAAACTACCTTGTTAAGCGAAGAATGCAGGGAACTCATGATTGAAGACGCGCTTCTGCGTCACGAATGGCTCGCCGTCGGCTGGTCTTCCAGCGTGAAGGCAGGCGAACTCCTACCCGTGCGTCTGCTCGGTCGCGACGTAGTGCTCTGGCGCGATCCAGGTGGCATTCATGCCTGGGAAGACCTCTGCATTCATCGCGGCGCTAAGCTCTCACTCGGCCAGGTGCGCGACAACTGCGTCGTCTGCCCTTATCACCACTGGACCTACGACGCCTCCGGCAGATGCGTCTTCATTCCCTCACATCCCGATCAACCGCCTCCGCTCAAGGCCCGCGCCAATGTCTTCTGCGCTCAAGAGAAATACGGCATAGTCTGGGTCTCACTCGACACTCCGTCGCATGAAGTTCCATCGTTCCCCGAAGGCGAAGACGCATCCTTCCGCAAGGTGCTCGCCGGCCCCTATCGCTTCCGCGCCAAAGGACCCCGCATCATCGAGAACTTTCTCGATGTCGCCCATCTGCCCTTCGTCCACGCCGGCCTGCTCGGCGACCCAGCGCGCGCCCAGATTGAGGACTACGAAGTCGAGACCACCCCCGAAGGCGTGATCGCCCGCGACATCAAAATCTGGCAGCCCGACCCCGACGGCACCGGCAATCCCGCTCAGGTGCTCTACAACTACACCGTCGAACGCCCGCTAACCGCCAGCTTTCGCAAACGGCAGCAAGGCAAATGCTTCACCATGCTGGATACCGTGACCCCGGTTGACGAAGACGAAAGCCTCGCCTGGGTCGTCCTCGCCCTCAATTACGCAGACGACGCTACCGACGAAGATCTTCGCAGCTTTCAAGACAAAGTCAGCCTACAGGACAAGGCCATCGTAGAATCGCAGCGCCCGGAACTGCTGCCGCTCGACCTGCAAGCTGAGTTGCACCTGCGCTCCGATCGAATGGCCATCGCCTACCGCCGCTGGCTCAAAGAACTCGGCATGGAGTACGGGACGGCGTAAGGAACTGTTGGACGGAGCTGCGGTCCGCCCAAAATGGGAACACACGTCCATCTTCGGCGTGCGCTCTTCCAAAGAACAGACATTTCTGCATGTAGGATTGGTCAGTTTCCGTATCGCGCAAAGTGGGCCGAGGCAGGTCGGAAGATGGGGCGTTCAAGTGTTGCTTGCCAAAGCAACAAGGCCCCGTTAGCCGCGGGGCCTTGCATTCACTCTGGTACGGAGGGTGGTGATGCTGCATGAGACTACTTATGCGGTTTAGCCTCGCGATTCAGTTGCCCGTTCGGGCCTGGATCGCCGCGCTGATCTGCCTTATCAAGAGGTAGATCAGTTTCAGCCGGGAGTTTGCGCTCCCGGTTGAGAGCTACTGCTACTCTATACCAGTGGCGGGCCTCCGCCAAGCAAATCGAAGCACCATCGGCACCATCGTCGCAGGCCAATTCCGGAAATTGATACCGAAGGAGAGTGGCGATCGGGACCATGACACAGCCGCAGATCAATCACCCTCGTCGCTTCGTCCCCGGCGACCTCGACGGCTGCTTCGGCCTCTTCTTCAGCGGCCTGCCGGATCTGCTTGCTCATCGCCGGACTCGCCCCGCTCTGCGGTTTTCCTGCAGAACTGGTGGTCACCCGCATCCTGCCCGGCGTCGCAATCTCCATCTTCGCCGGAAACCTCTTTTACGCCTGGCAGGCCCACCAGCTCGCGCAACGGACCGGTCGCACCGACGTCACCGCCATCCCTTTTGGCGTAAACACGCCAACCATCTTCGCCTACATCTTCCTCATCATGGTGCCGGTCTACCAGCGCACCCACGACGCAAGCCTCACCTGGCAGGTCGGCGTCTTCGCCAGCTTTCTAAGCGGAGCAGTGCAGACCGCAGGCGCCTTTTGCACCGACTGGATGCGCAAAGCAATTCCGCGCGCGGCATTGCTCACCCCGCTCGCCGGAATCGCCTTGTCCTTCCTCTGCCTCGGCTTCATCTTCGGAATCTTTCAGACGCCCGCCGTGGCGCTCTTTCCCGCGATTCTTCTGCTGGCCATCTACTCCTCTCGCCTGCGGCTGCCTTTGCGAGTCCCGGGTGGACTATTGTGCCTGATCGTCGCCGCCGTCCTGGTGGCCGTCCTGCGTGCGCTCCATCTCTACACCGTCCAGGCGCCACCACTCATCGGCCTCGGTCTTCACCTTCCGCGCCCAATGAACGTCTTTACGTTTATCCGCCAGGCCGAGGGATGGAAATATCTCTCCATCATCCTGCCCATGAGCATCCTCGATACTCTCGTCTCCCTGCAGATCCTGGAGAGCGTCAAAGTCGCCGGCGACGATTACCCAACCCGCCCGTCGCTGCTCGTCAATGGACTCGCCACCATCGCGGCGGCGGCCTTCGGAAGCCCATTCCCTACCACGCTCTACCTCGGCCACTCCGCATACAAGGCGCTGGGCGCGCGCTCCGGCTACTCCACACTCAGCGGAGCGGTGACCATGCTGATCTGCCTCACTGGGCTAGTCCCGATGGTGCTCCATATCGTCCCACTCGAAGCCGTCTCCATCGTCGTCGTGTGGGTCGGCCTGGTGATGGTTGGCCAGAGCTTTCGCGATGTGCCCCGCGCCCATGCCGTCGCCGTCGCTCTCGGCCTCGTGCCAATGCTCGCTTCGTGGACGCTCCAGCTCATCGATCTCGCCATCCGCAAGGCAGGCTCAACGCTCTTCGACACTGCACCCGCCTTCGGCGGCGAACTCTCGATCTACGGCCTGATAGCGATCAGCCAGGGTGCTTTGCTGGTGTCCATGATCTGGGCGGCATCGCTGGTCATGACCATCGATCGCCAGTTCCACAAAGCCGCCCTGTGGATGGTCGCCGCCGCGGGCTTTTCCTGCCTTGGCTTCATCCATGCATACACCCTCGCGCCCGACGGAGTACACAACAAGATCAGCCTCTTCGCCGCACCCGCCTTTGCCTGGAGCTACGCTGGCGGGGCAGCATTCTTGTTGGCCTGCCACTGGTACGCAAAGCGGTCGACGAAGCCGTTTCTGGACGAAGAGTAGAAGCAAGCTCAACACATGGATTTAAAGAACCCGGAGGTCGAGAATGTCAGAAAATTCCGCAGTCTTCGATATTCAAGCCATCGCTAAGACCTTCCCCGCGACCGCCGGCACCATGTTGATCGACACCCGGCTCACCGACGAGCCTGAAGCCAGCGCCCGCGTCTTCCGTGTCTACCGGCCCGTGCCGGCGCATTACCACGCCACCTGCGACGAGTATCTGTTTGTAGTCTCAGGAAGGGCTCGGTTCTTCTTCGCCAACGAGCCTCCATTCGAACTCGGCCCAGGCCAGCTCGTCTTCTTCAAGAAAGGTACGGTTCACGGAACCAGCGAATCCTCGAGGAACCATTCGTCGTCTTTTCGGTAGACACGCCGCGCCGCGACCCCAAAGACGTCATCTTCGTAAATCCCAAAGACGGAACGCCGGAGAAGTTTATCCAAAGTCAGGTTTTGTATTGAGGTACTAGAGAATCTTCTTCCCAAACGCCGACGCTGTCAGCTGGACTGCCAGCTCCGCGGTGCGGTTGCGTTCGTCGATCACCGGATTGACCTCGACAATCTCGAAGCTGAGCATGCCGCCGTGGTCGGCCATGATCTCCATCGCCAGGTGCGCTTCGCGATAAGTCGCGCCGCCACGAACAGGCGTTCCAACTCCGGGAGCGTCCTCAGGGTCGATCCAATCCATGTCGAGCGAGACATGATAGCCCGCCGTCCCGCGCCTCGCGGCCTTCAGCGCGGATTCCATGACGTTACGCATTCCCCGTTCGTCGATGTCGCGCATCGTATAGACCTCGGTAACGCCCGCGCAGCGGATATTCTCCTTCTCCGCTCCATCGATGTCACGAACGCCGATGATCACAGTGTTCTCCGGCAACACCTTTGGCGAGAAACCAAGAATATTGCTCAAGGGCTCAGGCCCAAGCCCGAGCAGCGCAGCCAGCGGCATGCCGTGCACGTTGCCGCTCGGAGAGGTGTCAGGTGTGTTGATGTCGGAGTGGGCATCGATCCAGATCAAGCCGATCTTCTGATCGAGTCGGCGGTAGAACTGCGAGACCCCCGAGACCGTTCCCGCAGCCACCGAATGGTCGCCGCCCAGCACAACCGGCGTCACACCCTGCTCCAACGCGTTGACGACCGCCTCCGCAGCCTTGGTGCAAGTGTCAGTGATCTCATGCAGGTAGCGCGCGTTCGTCTCCCCGAAACTTTTCGTTTCGGCAATCGCAACGGCGATATTGCCGCCATCGGTTACGGTGTGGCCAAGCGCTTCAAGCCGGGACGCAAGTCCGGCGACGCGCATCGCCGAGGGGCCCATGTCCACTCCACGGCGAGACTGGCCAAGATCCAGCGGTACGCCAAGGATGCGAATCTGCCGCACCGGCGCCGCCTGGACGCCCACTCCACCCTGGAACTCTTCTCTTCCGGCGCGATGCCCCGCGTCGGCATCCTGGTCTACGAGAACTGCCGTCGACCTTGCCATACAACCCTGCCAATCTGTTCGATCGCCGACGCTAGGGATAAATCCGGTTCAGCGTACGTGCGAAGGGAATCGTCTCCCGAACATGCTCCAGGCCGCAGATCCACGCCACCGCCCGCTCAATCCCCATGCCAAAGCCGGAGTGTGGCACAGACCCATACCGCCGCAGATCAAGATACCACTGAAAGGCATCAATTGGCAGGTTGTGCTCTTCGATGCGCTTCTTCAGTAACTCATAAGAAGCCATGCGCTGCGAGCCGCCAATCACCTCGCCGTAACCCTCCGGCGCCAGTACATCGACGCAGAGCGCATACTTCGAGTCTTCCGGATCAGGCTCCATATAGAACGCCTTCACCGCCGCCGGATAGCGATGCACCATCAGCGGCCGATCAAATTGCGACGACAGATAAGTCTCATCCGGCGAACCAAAGTCGTTCCCATATTCAAATTCGTTCTCGACCAGCCCCTTCGCGAATGCCTCGCGCAACATCTCAACCGCCTCGTCGTAGCGGATGCGAGGAAACGGCGCCTTGATCGCCTGCAGCTTCGTAACATCGCGTCCAATCACCGCGATGTCTGCAGCCCGGCGAGTCAGCACACGCTCGACAATGAAGCTCAGGAAGTTCTCCGCCAGCTCCATCAGGTCGTCAAGACCGGCATAGGCCCACTCCGGCTCGACCATCCAGAACTCGGTCAGATGCCGCCGCGTCTTCGACTTCTCCGCGCGAAAGGTCGGCCCAAACGAATACACCTTCCCCAGCGCCAGCGCGGTGCTCTCGATATAAAGCTGGCCACTCTGCGTCAGGAAAGCTTCCTCGCCAAAATAATCGACCGGAAACAGCGTGCTCGTTCCCTCGCAAGCCGCCGGCGTAAGAATCGGCGGATCGGTCAGCGTAAAGCCGTTGTCGTCCAGATAATCCCGCGCAGCCTTGATGATCTCGGCGCGAATCCGCAAAATCGCCGACTGCCGCGGCGTACGAATCCACAGATGGCGATGCTCCATCAGAAAATCGACGCCATGCTCTTTGCGCGTGATCGGGAAGGGATCATCGTCTGGAACGCGCTGCACCACCTCGACCGCTTCGACATCGAGTTCATAGCCGCCCGGAGCGCGCTTATCGGCGCGGACTTTGCCGGTGACAATCACGCTCGACTCCTGGGTAAGCTGCCGGATCGTCTCGAAAGTTTCCGGCGTTACCGCCGCCTTGGGCACAATCCCCTGGATCGTCCCGGTGCCGTCGCGAAAGATCGGGAAGAGCAGCTTGCCGCTTTCGCGAAGCGCATACAGCCAGCCGCGAAGAATTACCGACTGCCCCTCATGCTTGCCGATATCGCCAATCGTGGCGAGCACTGCATTTGTCGCAGTCGTTGTTACTGATTCGGAAATACTCTTTTCTGTCATTGTTTTCTCTAGGCGGGCCGGCTCAAATCTCCAGCCGCTCAAAGGTCTTGCGGGCTTTTTCCGCCACGACTTCGACTGGGTCCTCAGTAGCGTAGTGGATCTCCAGAAGGCCTGCCTCGACCTTCGGTGCCGTTTTTAACTCGGCCATCGTCGTCTTCCAGTCGATGGTCCCCTCACCCGGCCAGAGGTGTTCGTCTTTCTCGCCATGATTATCATGCAAATGGGTCGACCGAATGTGATCTTTCAGCTCACTCAGCACCGTCGCCACCCTGCCGCTGATGTTGGCATGACCGCTATCGAAGCAGAAGCCGATGTCGCTGAAATGCCCGGTCGACAGGATCTCCAGCAGATGAGCAGGTTCCGTGACCTCGTTCAGGATATTCTCCACATTCAGCTTCACACCCAGCGGGCTGGCGAACGCGCGCAGATGCTCGAGCGCCGTTATCGAATGCTCCAGGGTGCGCAGGCTCCAGGTATCGTGGCGTTCGCCCAGATGGATCACCATGTACTTCATCGGAATCTTCTCGGCGACCTCAATCGCCCGCTTGATTTCGTCCATCGCGTCGATACGGCGCGATTTCTCCGGATGCACCACGTTCACGCTGGGGGCGCCGTCGCGGCCCATATCCTCGTCGGAGTAAAGTGGGGCGTGTATCGAAAAAGGCAGCACCGGATTCGAGCGGAACCAATCGGCCAGCTCCTGGATATGAGTGCGGCTGGTGTAGTCAAAATGCTGCCTCGCCGCAAAGATCTCGATCGCTTCGGCGCCGCTCCTGGCGAGTGTATCCAGCAGCCCCGGGTGCAGACGATGGCGAAGAAGTACATGGGAAGAAATGGCTTTCAGCATAAGGGGTGGCTCGATCGGTCTGCCGTATTTTGTCTATGAACTTATTTTCTCATCCCCGCACTGATCTTGCCCCGTTTCGGCACAGCTGCGACTTAGTAGCCAGCCGCCTTTCCATAGCTATGCCGGTTGTCGTGCCCGCCTTCCAGCATTCCGGTTCGCGGATTCACCGCAATGCACTCACCGTCGCTCCAGATGCGATCGTCCGGTTCCCCGCCGTCGAGCTTGTAACCCAGAGCCTGCAACCCCGCCATCGTTGCGTCCGAGAATCCCGGTTCCAGATAGAGCTTGTCCGGCAGATATTGGTGATGGAAGCGAGGCGCGTCGACCGCTTGCTGGATGTTGAGATTCTCCTCCGCCGCACTCAGAAAGATATTCGCGACAGTCGTGATAATGCGCGAACCACCCGGAGATCCCAGCACAAACCGCAGCTTGCCATCCTTGAGCACGATCGTCGGAGTCATGCTCGACAGCGGCCGTTTCCCCGGCGCGATCCCATTTGCCGGTCCCTGGATCAGCCCATACATATTGGGCACGCCTTGCTTCGCGGCGAAATCGTCCATCTCGTCGTTCAGCACGAAGCCCAATCCCTCCGCGGTCGCCCCCGAGCCGAACCAGTTATTCAGCGTCGTGGTCACAGAGACTGCGTTTCCGTCTGAGTCCACAACCGAGTAATGGGTCGTGTTCACGTGGTCCGCGACCTTGCCCGCGGCCTTCGGCGGAGTCGGCAGAAATCCCGCCGGCCGCTTGAGGCTTGCCGACGGTGTCGCCTGATCTTCCTCAATGCCCCTGCGCCAGGCCGCCGCATATTTCTTATCGATCATCTGCTGTACGGGAATGGTCGAAAAATCCGGATCGCCAAGATAATCGCCGCGGTCCATATAAGCGCGCCGGTAAGCTTCGACGATAAGGTGCATCTCCGCCGGAGTACGATCGCCCAGCCGCGACAGGTTATAACCCTCAAGGATATTAAGCGCTTCGATCAACGCAACCCCGCCCGAGGAAGGCGGCGGCGAGCTGATGATCGTGTAATCGTGATAAGTGCCGGTGACCGGCTCGCGCTCTTTCACCTCATAGTTCGCCAGATCGCGTTCGGTGATCAGGCCTCCCTCTTTGCGGATCGCCTTGGCAACCTCCTTCGCCAGGTCGCCGTGGTAGAAGCTGTCGGGGTTTTCGGCAATGCGTTGCAGCGTCCGCGCCAGCTCCGGCTGGCGAAAGAACTCGCCCGGCTGATAGTAGTTTCCATCGCGCTGGAAGATGCGCTTCGACTCGGGAAACGGCGCGAGCACCTTATCGTGCAGCTCCTCGGCCTCCTCCGTGCTGAGCACAAAGCCATCGCGCGCCAGCCGCAGCGCCGGCTGCATGACTCGCTTCAAATCAAGCCGGCCATACTTCTTCTCCGCGTACACCATCCCGGCTACCGAACCAGGAACGCCGATCGCCTTGTAGCCCACGATGCTTGCCTCAGGAATGACGTCACCCTTCGCGTCGAGATACATGTTGGCCGTCGCAGCCAGCGGCGCTTTTTCCCGATAGTCGATGAAGGTCGACTTCCCATCATGCAGGCGAATGAGCATAAACCCGCCGCCGCCAATATTCCCCGCCTCAGGATGCACGACCGCCAACGCAAATCCCGTCGCCACCGCGGCATCGACAGCATTTCCGCCCTCGCGCATGATCTCCACGCCGGCATCGGCCGCCAGGTGGTGAACGCTCACCACCATCGCATGTTGCGCCCGGACCGGCTGTTCTTTGAGGTAGTCGACAGGCGGAGATTCGGCAACAGCGCCGGGAGAAGCCAGCGCCAGGGCGAGCGTGAATACAAGCATTCTTCGAATGGCTAACAAGTCGGGCATCGTAGCAGGGATTGTAACCCGAGATGAATCGCCGACTTAGGTATTTTGCGGATCGACGCTCTGAAAGCCGTAAGTCTCATACCGCGTCGAGAGCTTGCCGTTTTCGATCCGCACCACTGTGAATCCCTCCGGCGTCCCCATCCTGGTTCCGTGCCACCAGTTCCCGCTGACGGCCCCGCTCGTAATGTAAGGGACGCCTTTCCACATCACCATCTCGTTAATGTGCGTATGACCCTGCAGCACACCAAGCACGTTATGCCCTTCGAACAACGCAATCACTTCATAGGCGTTCGCCACGCTCAGGCCATGATGCTTCGGGGGCATCGCGGGCACGGGCACATAGGAGTCAAAAGCCGTCACGAGCGGGATATGCACCGAAACCACGATCGGCGCCCCCGCAGGCAATGCCTTCAGATCGCGCAGCCAGCCACGCCAACTGCGCTGCGTCAACTCGCCCCTCGTAGGCGCGGTCGTCGGTAATTCCGATCGAGTCGAGCACTATGAAGTGCACTCCCTTGTGGTCAAAGGAGTAATAAGCCTTTCCAAACCGCTCCTCGAATATCTTCTTGCCGTAAAGAGGGTCGGCTCGGGGAAACGCCGCTCGCCGGATAGACGCCGAAACAATCATGATTGCCGATCGTGTGATAGATCTTCATGCCAAGGTCTTGCTCGGTCTTTCCGTAAAGATCGAACAGGCTCGACGCCCGCTCCCGCCCCACTCCCAGCGAATCGAAGACGTGGTCTCCGCCCTGGATCACGAAGTCGCTCTTGATCGTTCGTGCCTTCCTGAAGCATTGGTCGCACCCCTGCGCGGCATTCAACTCCGGCTGGATGTGCGTATCGGTGATGAAGAGGAAGGTGAAGTCACTCCCAGCTGTGCCACCGTTCTTAATCTCAAGTGTTTCCGCCGAAATCGGGCCCGGAAGAGCTGAGGCCAGACCGACCGCCCCCGCGAGCGCAACGAATTTTCTGCGGCTTAGATTGCCCATGGCTTCATCGTAAGTCTGGACACACCGAATACAAGTAGATTTCGGTCGACAAATCTTCAGAACGAACCTATAGGTCCGATTGTACGAGGTGGAATCGTTACAATCGAGATCGCATGGGCACCCGGGTCCGCTCGCACTCGAAAATCAATCTCGGCCTGGCCATCGGCCCGTCCCGCCCGGATGGATTCCATGCCCTGACCACCCTCTACCAGACCCTCGAACTCCACGATCTCGTCACCGTGAGCGCAACCCTCCTGAATTCAACAAAGCCAACCAGCATCCGGCTCACCTCCAACCATCCCGGAGTTCCCACCGACACCCGAAACACGGCCTGGCGGATGGTCGAAAAGGCCCTGGCCAAGCTCGGGGTCGCGACCGAGGTCCACATCGACATCGAGAAACGGCTTCCAGTGCAAGGCGGCCTCGGCGCCGGCTCGGCTAACGCGATCGCAGCACTGATCGGACTCGAACAGGAAATCGGCTTGCAGCTATCCGCTCCAGATCGGCTCGAGCTCGCCGCCGAAATCGGCTCCGACGTCCCGCTATTCCTCATCGGCGGCACCATCCTCGGCCTCGGTCGCGGCGAGGAGGTATACCCACTTCCCGACCTGCCTTCCTACGAATGCGTCGTCGCTACTCCCGACGTCAGCGTCTCCACCCCGCAAGCCTTTCGCGACTGGGACGAACGCGCCGCCGCCCGCGCCGAATCCGCCAGCAGCTTGACCCCGAGCTCCTAACTCCGATACTCTTAAAAGGTTGAGTCGGTCTCTTGCTTCTGCATGGAGCATGCCGCACTCCTCCGGTGTCTCGCCCCAACGGGGAGACCTGGCCGAGAATCCGCTTCTCGCGCTTGTCCGAACCGGGATTGAAAACGACTTCGAAGAGGTCGTCTTTCCTCAATACCCCCTTCTCGGAAACATCAAGCGCATTCTTGCGGTTCCTGATCCAGAAGCACCGGAGCAGTCGGCTGTTTATGCCGCGCTCTCTGGTTCGGGTTCAGCCGTTTTCGGGCTTTACGCAACCACGGAAGCAGCGAAAGCGGCGCAACAGCGCTTGGGCAAGATGGGCATAACCACCCGCCGCACCCGAACGTTGTCGCGAGCGGAGTATTGGCGCGACATGATATTGAGTTAGCTGTTGCCGCAAGACCGGGCAAGACACCCTTATTCGTGAGCGGTTACACTTACAGGTGTCCCGGCCACTGGGCGCCGGTTACTGGGCGATAGACTAATGGTAGGTCAAGTGCCTTTGGAGCACTTCGTCTAGGTTCGAATCCTAGTCGCCCAGCCAGAGTTTCAGGGCTTCGGATATTCGGAAGTAGAAGTTTTCTCGCGATTGCAGGAATCCGGCACTAAAGGGCCGGGTAAAACTTGAGCGGCAGGACAACCAACGCAAACCAGCTTGGGAGGTTCTAGTGAAGACGGAAACGGCGGAACTGTTCGAGATTGCCCCTGAGGTCGCGGGTGCACAGGAGTTATCGGCTCAACGCAGCAAACAGGCGGACAACAAGCCAGCCGAAAAGAAGCGCCCTTCGCGGCAAAGCGAAGATAAGCGCTTCAAGATATTTTCCGGGTCAGCCAACCGCAAGCTGACCGCTGAGATTTGCGAGATCATCGGGCTGCCGCTGGGCGAAACCAAGGTCCAGCGCTTTGCCGATGGAGAGATTTACTTTCAGCTGCTCGAGAACGTTCGCGGTGTTGACGTTTTCGTCGTGCAGCCGACCTGTAATCCGGTCGATCAGCATTTGGTGGAATTGCTGATCATGATCGACGCGCTCAAGCGGGCGTCGGCCGGAAGGATTACCGTGGTCGTGCCCTATTACGGCTATGCCAGGCAGGACCGCAAAGATCGGCCCAGGGTCGCGATTTCGTCGAAACTGGTCGCCGACCTAATAACGACCGCGGGCGCGAACCGGGCCCTTTTTATGGACCTGCACGCGGCGCAGATACAAGGCTTTTTCAATATTCCGGTCGATCACATGTTCGCCAGTCCTGTCATGGTGAGCTATTTCCGGAAGCTGGATCTGCCCAATTTAACCGTGGTTTCGCCGGACGCGGGCGGTGTGGAACGCGCAAGGTTTTTTGCGACGAAGATGGGAGCTCCGCTGGCCATTGTCGATAAGCGGCGGACCGACATCAACGTCACTGAAGTGATGAACGTGATCGGCGATGTGTACGGCAAAACGTGCCTCATCATCGACGACATTGTGGATACGGCAGGTACGCTGGTGAAGACCGCCGATGCCCTGCTCGAAAGCGGTGCCACCAAGGTCTACGCCTGCGCTTCGCATCCGGTGCTCTCCGGGCCGGCGATCAAGCGCATCGCAGACTCCAGGCTCGAAGAGCTGGTGGTCACCAACTCCATCCCGCTGCGCGAAGAGGCGCAGAAGGTGGAGAAGATCAAGGTGCTCTCGATCGCCGGCTTACTCGCCGCAACCATCGAAAGCATCCATATGGAAACCAGCGTCAGCACGCTGTTCAGCTGAGGGCAGCTCTTAGCCTTTAGCTCTTAGCTTCTAGCTGATTCGGTTTGTGAAACAAAGATCGCGGGCCTCGTCGAAAGACACGTCCGCCAAAAAGGGAGCGGCAAGAGCAGTTCGGCCAGCTTCTAGCTAAAAGCTAGTGGCTAAAGGCTAAGAGCTGTGACTCGTGCCCGAAAGGAAATTATGCCGTCGATCTCAGAAGTAGTAGCAGCCACTCCTCGAGAGGGAAAGTTCAACAAGAATGCCGCACGCCGCGTGCGCATCCAGGGCAAGATTCCGGCCGTCGTGTATGGCGCGAAAGAACCCGCGCAGGCCATCGAACTCGATCCCAAGCAGATGCTTCGCATCCTGCACTCCGAGTCGGGTCATAACTCGATCTTCGACCTGGAAGTCGCCGGGTCATCCATTAAAACCAAGGTGATGATCGTCGACTGGCAGTATGAGCCGATCAAGGATCGCCTCATCCACATCGATCTAAAGCGTATCGCCATGGACAAGGTGATGAAGGTCCAGGTTCCGGTCATGCTGGATGGCATTCCCGATCGGCGTCAAGATGGGCGGCGGCATTCTCGATCAGGTGCTGCGCGAGGTCGAGATCGAGTGCTTGCCCGCGGACATTCCCAGCCATATCAACGTCGATGTCACTAACTTGGCCTTCGGCGATGTGCTGCGCGTCTCCGATCTTCCCCACGGCGGCAAGTTCAAGTTCCTCGATGACGAGAACGCGACCATCGCGCACGTGGTATCGATCAAGGCTGAAGTCGAGCCGACAGTGGATGCGGTTGCGGCCGCAATGCCGGCCGAACCCGAAGTCGTCAAGAAGGGCAAGCCGGACGCGGATGCCGCAGCTGCGGCCGCTGCACCGGCCGGCGACAAAAAGGCGGCGAAGAAGTAAACCTTGGCGGATTCTCCGGAACAGATCAGCCAGCCAGCCGAAACCTCCGATACCCAACCCGGCAATCGGTCGGGCAAAGTGCTGGTGGTTGGTTTGGGGAATCCAGGCATTGAGTATCAGTTCACACCGCACAATGCCGGCTTTCTCGCGATCGACAGAATCGCGGGTGAGCACGGTGCGGTGGTAGCAAACCGGCATTGCCGGTCATTAACGGCGACGGTCAGGATCGCGAGTAGAGACGTGGTCCTGGCCAAACCCGAAACATTTATGAACCTGAGCGGCATGGCCGTCCAGGCTCTGGTAAGGGAATACGAGGTCGATCCTCAACGGGACCTCATTGTGCTGTACGACGAGGTCGAGTTTTCACTCGGAGCTTTGCGCATCCGCGAACGAGGCAGTTCCGGAGGGCACAACGGAGTGAAGTCGATCTCCGGCGCGCTGCGCAGCGAAGAGTGGATTCGCATCCGGATCGGCGTTGCTCCCGAGCTGCCGGCAGCTGCAGATTCAGCCCGCCGCCAGCGCAAGGAATATGTTCTGACGCCGTTTCGCAGGGCGCAGCTGGAAGTATTGGACGGCATGCTCGATAAGGTGTCGAAGGCAGTAGAAATGATTCTGGCGCAAGGCGTGGGCGCCGCGATGAATGAGTTTAATAAGCGGGAGCAAAACAGCTCCGCTTAATAGAAACAGCAGTAAGCAAGAAATGTAACTGTCACCGTGGCGAATACGCAACGGCGAGAAAAGAGAAGCGAAATGGTGCAACGTTTTTACGAAGTGATGTTCATCGTCCGTCCCGACGTGCTCGATGAGGACCTCGACAAGCTGATCGCCGGCATCGAAACCACGATCACCTCCGGCGGAGGCGCGATCCGTTCGATCGAGAAGCTCGGCCGCCGCAAGCTCGCCTATACCGTCCGCAAGTTCAACGACGGCAACTACGTTCTGCTCACCGTCGACGCCGATGGCAAGCTCATCGCCGAGGTCGAGCGTCGTCTGCGCGTCATCGAGCAGGTGATCAAGTACATCACCGTGCGCATGGACGAAGAGACCAAGCGCCTCGATAAGGTCAAGGCCATCCGCGCGAGCCGCAAGAAGCTCAGCGCCCAGCCCGTTGCTCCGGCGCCTGTCGCTGAAGCTGCCCCGGTCGCGGAAACCGTTGCCGAGCCTGTGGCGGAAACCGCAGCCGCTGCTGTCTAGACTTTTCCCGCGCTCGGAAGTTAAGCGCGTTAATGAAATCAGTCGAGACCCCGTAAAGGCAGCTCGACCAAAGAAGGAATGAGGAAATTATGGCTGACGAAACCCCAGCACCAGCACCAAGAACTGACGCTCCCGCGCGGAGCGAGCATTCCGGCCCGTCGAACTCCGGCCACTCGAGCTCCGGCTCAGGCTACCAGGGACACAGCTCCGGCCCGCGTCCTGGCGGTCCCGGCGGTGGACGTCCCTCCGGCCCCGGTGGCCCCGGCGGTGGCGGACGCAAGTTCTTCCGCCGCAAAAAGGTCTGCAAGTTCTGTACCGAGAAGATCGACGCGATCCCGTACCGCGAGGTTCGCCTGCTGCAGCAGTTCGTCGCCGAGCGCGGCAAGATCGTCCCGCGCCGCCTGACCGGTGTCTGCACCACGCACCAGCGCAAACTGACGCGCGCCATCAAGCAGGCCCGCAACATCGCCCTGCTGCCCTTCGCCGCCCGCTTCTAGCGCCGGCAACTGCGGGTGCCCAGATTCGCGAAGCAAACCTGGGTATATCCAAACAAATTGTCATCCCGAGCGAAGCACGAAGTGCGAAGTCGAGGGACCTGGAGATTCATCATGGAAGTCATTCTCAAAGAAGACGTCAACAACCTCGGCCATCGCGGAGACGTGGTCAAAGTCGCTGCCGGGTATGGCCGCAACTACCTGCTGCCGCAGAACCTGGCGATGGAAGCGAACGCCAACAACAAGGCGGTCATCGAGCAGATGAAAAACTCGGCTGTCCGCAAGTCGGCCAAGGAAAAGACCGAGGCCGAAGCGCTCGTCGCGCAGCTCGACGCCATCGCCCTCACCTTCGCTCGCAAGACCGGCGAAAACGACCACCTCTTCGGTTCGGTCACCTCGTCCGACATCGCCCAGCAGCTCGAAGAGAAGGGCTTCACCATCGACCGTCGCAAGATCCACCTCGACGAGCCGCTTAAGTCGCTCGGCGATTTCCTGGTGCCGGTCCGCCTGCACCGCGAAGTCACTGCGCACGTAAAGGTCGTCGTCCAGGCCGAAGAAGCCTAAACCTCTTTTGATATCCGGCGTCGATTTGACGCCGGATATAAACTCTCTTCATGGCTGGCTTCGCAGTCTTCATGACGATCGCGACCTATGGAATGATTGGTCTCGCCGTTGCTTCCCTCCTGTCAATATGCCTCGCCCTTATCGCGAGGCAAAGGCTTCTCTCCGACAGCCCTAACCGTCGAAAGATCATCGCCACTAGTGCCGCGTCTCCATTCCTCGCACTGGCTTGGCTCGTTGCGGCCCTCCTCATTCACGTCCAGATATCGAATAGATTGGCCCATCAGGACTGCGGGCTTAGTCCCGATCCCTATGTCACGCTCCCTAACGGATATATCCTTGGAAGCGCTAACACTTATGACGGCTACATCAAGGCCCCAGGATACGAAACGGATGTGCCGGTTGCAGGCCCGGGATACGTCCGTGGCCTCATCGATCTGCAACTTACGGACGGCTATTTTATTGGTACGCAGTTCGACTTCAAGACGTCCGCGGTCCGTCACTTTGTATACGACACTCGAACTCGAGCATTTCGAGCCTCGGATACGAAGGAATCAGCTATCAAAGAGTTTCAAGCCTCTAACCCAAATGATCTGGCCGCTTGGTCTGCCGCGCAGACGAGTGTTCACACCGACGCCAACTCGTACTGGGTGCTCTACAGCCGATATAGGCACCGTTGGCCAAACTATGTTTTACTGGCGCTGATCATTGCGGGAGAGAGCGCAATCGCCTTGTGGGTCTGGAAAATATGGGCGATGGGGACATTCCAGGATCAAGACTCACAGTCGCAGCCGGCCCCTCCGCTATAATCCAGCAAAACCGGAAGGTGACATGCGGAGAAACCTGTGGCTCGCGGCAGTCGTGCTTTTGTTCCTTGCCTGGATCGGCCTTTGCGCAAAAACGCAACATCACTGAGAAGGACCTGTTTAGCTTCGTCTGGATCGGCGATACCCAGATCTCGCCCGACGGCAATCGCGCTGTCTTCGTCCAGACCACGGTCAATGCGAAACACGACGGGTACGCCACCGCGCTCTATCTACTCGATCTCACTCAGCCAGGCGCTAAACCGCGCCAACTCACCAACGGTCCTCACGATACCCAGCCGCGCTGGTCACCCGATGGCAAGCAAATCGCCTTCGTCCGCGCCATAGAAAAAGACGGCAAGCCGCAGCCCGGCCAGGTCTTTTTGTTGCCCATGGCAGGTGGCGAACCGATGCCGCTCGCCTCGTTGACGAAGGGCGCAAGCTCACCGCAGTGGTCCCCAGACGGTAAATCGATAACCGTACTCAGCGAAGTCTCAATCGTTCCGGAGAAGCCGGGAGACGAGACCACTAAGCCTGAAGACAAACCCAACGACTACGCCAAAGACGAGACCGCCAAACCTAAGGCCGATGAACACAAGAGCGACGTCCGGATCATCACGAAGGCTGTCTATCGCTTCAACGGCGAAGGCTATCTCGATCCCAAGCTCGCGCCGCAGCTATTTCTCTACACAATTCCAGCGCCCGGCCAACCGGTTTCGCCGCCAACCCAGCTCACCTCCGACCGTTTCGGCATCGACGAATATCTCTGGGACCCAACCGGCAAGCGTATCTACTATTCCTCCGAACACACCGACGAACCCTACTACGATCTCTCCCACAACGAGCTCTACCAGATCTCTACGCTAACGGCTGCCGACGGCAAGATCGCCCCCGAAGCAGTCGGGCGCATTGATCGCGAAGTTTACCTTCAACGCCTACGGCCTCTCGCTCTCGCCCGACGCAAAACATATCGCTTTTCACGCCGAAGACCAGACATCCCCGCCGCGCTCCCATCAACAAACCGACCTCTTCATTCTCGACATCGATCCGACCCAGCCCGCTCCCGCAAAACTTTCGCTGCATAACCTCACCGCCGACTACGACTATGAGATGGGCTCCGGCGTTGGCGGTGATAACGCCGCGCCCCGAGGCGGCGGACCCAGCCTGCCGCAATGGTCGCCCGATGGAAAATCGCTGATCGACGTGGTGGGAAAGCAGGGAAGCGCCATCCTCGTTTCAGTGAATGCCGCCAACGGCGCCGTCGCCGAGCTCACCGCCGATAAACAGGCCGTCATGGCCTTCAACGTCTCGACCGACGATAAGCGAATCCTCGCGCTCATCTCGACGCCCATCAACATCGGCGACCTCTTCGTTGTCGCGCCCGACCGATCGAAACAGCAGACTCAGCTTACTCACGTCAACGAAACACTCTTCTCACAACTGAACCTGACCATGCCCGAAGACATCATGGTTACGCCCACGGTCAACGCCAAAGACATTGACAATCACCCCATCGAAACCTGGGTCCAGCGCCCGCCCGACTTCGATCCTGCAAAGAAGTATCCGCTCATCCTCGACATCCATGGCGGCCCGCACTCGGCCTATGGTTGGGTCTTCGACCATGAATTTCAATGGTTCGCCGCCAAAGGCTATGTCGTCGTCTATCCCAATCCACGCGGATCGACCACCTACGGGCAAAAGTTCGCCAACGTTATCCAATACAACTATCCCGGCGACGATTTCCACGACCTGATGGACGCGGTCGACGCAGTGGTCAAGCTCGGCTATATCGAACCAGGCAAGCTCGGCGTCACCGGAGGCAGCGGCGGAGGTCTGCTCACCGACTGGACCGTGACCCAGACCAACCGCTTCAAGGCAGCGGTCGCGCAGCGCGACATCACCGACTGGACCAACTGGTGGTACACCGACGACTTCACGCTCTTCCAGCCAACCTGGTTCAAGGGCGCGCCCTTTGAGCAAACCGAGGAGTTCAAGCGAGCACTCGCCGCTTACCTACGTCGCAAAGATCCAAACTCCAATGATGTTCATCCTCGGCGAGGCCGACTATCGCACTCCGCCAACCTCCGGCGGGGAAGTCTTCTTTCGCGCCCTGAAATATCGCCACATCGACACCGTAATGGTCCGCTTTCCCGGCGAGAACCACGAACTCTCGCGCAGCGGGCAGCCTTGGCATCGCGTAGAGCGGCTGGAAAATATCGCAAACTGGTTCGACAAGTATCTGATGGGCAAGCCGGAGCCGCAATACAACGTCGTGCCAGCGGAAGCGAAGTAGAGAAACTAGCTATCGACCTTCGCGCAGCCGATACGCCAGGCGTTCCGGCAGTCCAGCATGGATAATCTTCACCTGCGCAGCACGCACGTCGTACGGAATGCGGAGAAAACTCATCGTCATCCGCTCATCGTCAAAGAGGCCGCAGGCGGCTCGCCAATCATGGTCGCGCGGCTGCCCCACAGATCCCGGATTGATCAGGTATCGCGCGGTCTCGCGCAGTTCGATCTCGCACTCCTCAGCTCCGTTACGCGTCGCGTAATGCGGATTCAGCTTGAACATCGTCTCGCCGTCGGTGGCAAATCCGCCCTGCAGATGCGTGTGCCCAAAGAAGTTGATCCGCGCCGAGGTCACCTGCAGCGGGTCCCACGCATCGCGCATCGACAGGATGTATTCGTCCTCATCGAGAGGCGAGCCGTGCATCACGCTGACCGCCGACTGGTTGCTGTGGTGCCCGTTGGAGCCGTTGGTCGTTATTTCGTTGGGATCGAGCGGTCCATGCGCCAGCGCCTGCAGCCACGCCGTGTGATCTTCGCTTAGCGTCATCTGGGTCCATTGCGCCGCGCGGCTTGCGATCGGGTTAAAATCCTCAAGCGACATCAGCCCACAGCATGCGCGGTCATGGTTGCCACGCACAAAAACCGCGCCCAAATCGCGCGACATCTCGATCGACTCGTTTGGGCTCGCCCCGTAGCCCACCGTGTCGCCCAGATTCCACACCGTGTCATGCGCCGGAGCAGCCTCCAACACAGCCTCGAGCGCGTCGATGTTGGCATGAATGTCGGAAAGAATCAGGAAGCGCATGGCGAGGGAAATCTGAAAACGGCGACTCAGCCATGTTACAGGATTGCTTCATCCCCTTGCAGCCTTCGCACGCGCGGTTTCAGCGCCCCGATTCGGCGTTTTCCGCCCGCCGAACCCAGTGCCCGGGCTGCATCTCGACCAGCGCGCCGCTCGCGGCCTCGGCTTCGGCTGGCAGCATGGCCAACGGAGCGTTTCTGTCCGTCGCCATCGTCGGCACCGCGCCAAGCAGGCTGACCGTATAAGGATGCAGAGGATGATGAAAGACCTCGCGCGCCGGACCGCTCTCGAGCGATCGCCCATGCCGCATCACCATCACCCAGTCGGCCACCTGCGAAACCACTGCGAGATCGTGAGAGATGAACAGCATCGCCAAGCCGAACCGCCGCCGTAAATCCGCCAGCAGCTCCAAAATCTGCGCCTGGACTGTCACGTCTAGCGCTGTCGTGGGTTCATCGGCAATCAGCAGCTTCGGCCGGTTCGCGATCGCCATGGCGATCAGAATCCGCTGCCGCTGCCCGCCCGAGAACTGGTGCGGATAATGCCCATACCGGCTAGCCGCCTCGGGAATCGCAACCGCTTCAAGCGCCTCAACCACCGTCTGCCGCACCTGCTTCCGCGAAAGCCCCGTCTGGTGGGCGCGGATCGCCTCCGCCACCTGCTCGCCTATCGTCATCACCGGATTCAGCGCCGTCATGGGCTCCTGAAAGATCATCGCAATCTCGCGCCCGCGTCGCTTGCGCATCTCTTCATTGGGCAGCGCCAGCAGATCGATGCCATCGAACTCAAGATCGACCCCTCCACCCGCGCCGCCGCATCGAGCAAGCGCAAGAATCGCCAGCGCCGTCACCGATTTTCCCGAACCCGATTCTCCAACCAGCCCCAGCACCTCCCCGGCCGAGATCGAAAGGCTCAGATCCGAGACGACCAGGCGCTCCATACCACGCGAGCGAAACCAAATGGAAAGACCGCTGATTTCGAGGAGGGAAGACATAGGGAAGGTTTGATTATCAACCAGGGCTGCGACGTTTACTTCAGCGCAGAAAACTCAGCCTTCGCCTGGGCAAGCTGTGGCAACGTCGGGTCGGCGTCTTTCCAGGTGTTGAAGAAATCGTGATAGGCCTGCTTGGCTCCGGCGGTGTCTCCCTGCATGGCGAGGGCGCGCGCGAGGCCGAGCTGGGCCTGGGGATAATCCTGGAGGGACTGACTGAGATGTGCACCCTTCGCGGAGAGGACTTTACGGAAGGCCTCAGCGGCTGCGGGGCCGTTCTTGAGATCGAGGTAGGCTAGGCCGCGGAGATACTCCTGCTGGCTGACCAGGTTGTAGCTTCCCATTGGTTCGAGATCGTGCAGGGCCTGATCGGGACGGTTGTGGGCCAGGTCGTCGGCGGCGCGGGTCAGGGGCAAGGCAATAGTGTTAGTGATGGTGTCCTGCGGCAACTTCTTTGCCAAATCTTCCAGCAGAGGCAGCGCCAGTTTGGCTTCTCCGCAAAGCGCGGCGGGCAGGCCGGCGGCGCGGAGCGTGCCCTTGGATTTGTCCAGGCTGAGCGCCTGCTTCACCAGCGCGGGAACATCATTGCACATGCCGGCGATAGCCTTGCCCTGGGCCTTTGCCAATAGGATGGATGCGGCCACGTCAGGAAGTCTCTGCTGTTCCACCTGATCGAAGGCCGTCTGGTAGAGCGCGTCCGCGTCGCGATAGCGACCCTCGAATTCTTTTGTAAAGGCGGCAAATTCGACGATGAGATACTCCTGAGGCTTTCCAGCGGCCCAGTCGATCTGCTGCTGCAAGGAAGCCTGGTCGCCCAGAAGGAAAAAGAGAGGCACCAGGTATTGGCGATATTCAGCCGTGTTTGCGGTTCCGGACTGAAGATCGTGTAGGGCTATCTCTTTCGCTTTGGCAAGGTCATTCAGCGTAATTTCATTGACGACCGCATTTTCGCGCGCGATGGCGTCATCGGCCTGCAGGTCGATCGCTCGCTGAGTGGCCGCGAGCGCCTTCTCAAAGTCGCCGATGCCCGCATAAGCTGCTCCCAGATTGACCCAGGTATCTAAATTTTGCGGATAGGTCCGGGTCGCCAGCTCCAGGGTTTCAATCACCTTTGTCAGGTCGCCGGTAACATTCGAATAGTAATGTCCGGCGATGTACATTTTTTCGCGTTCGCTGACATTGGCGGAGAGATCATAGGCCTTTTGGAAATATTGCACCGCCTTCCCTGTTGCCCCGGAGTTGCCGTAGACAACACCCAACCTCGCCCAGGCCATGGCAAAGTTGGGGTCCAATTCAATGGCGCGCTTGTAATGGCCTTCGGCCTCGGGAATATCCCTCCCCTCAAAATGCTCGACGTCGCCAAGCGCATAGGCTCGAAAGGCCTCAAGCGACGTGGTAGTGGCCTGGCCGAGCGGAGTGTCGAGCTTTTGAATGGAGCTGAGCGATTCGCCGAGCTTTCCGCGCAAGGCGGTCGTTGCCTGGTCGAGTGCGGCGAGAACGTGTTCCTTGTCGGCGGCCTGGGCCTGTTCGCTGGCGATGCTGTCGCCGTTGGCGGTGGACTGCGCCTCAAGAGAGACGATGTATTGGTTGCCCAGGCGGGTGATGGTTCCGTTGATGATCGCCTTGATGCCCTCTCGGATGCCGATCTCGCGGGCGATCTCCGGAGTGATCTTGGTGTCGGCCGGTTTGCCGAGATATTGCAGGCTTTGACGAAGGTGCTGCTGGCTGACGATGGTGAGAAAGGGCGACTGCTCGAGCTGGATCTCGAGGGCCTGGGTGAGGGTGGTGTCGAAGACCGGATCGCCGGTCTGATTGGTGAAGTCAGAGAGGATGACGGAATCTCGTTCGTGGATGACGGAAGCGGCAGCGGAGCCGGTCTTCTCAGAATTCGAGACCTTCTGATGACCGTGCCACCAGAGGTAGCCGCCGACTCCCAGAGCGATCGCGAGCACGCCCCCAACAACGGGTATAACCGGGAACGGACGGCGAGTTGGGGCCTGTAATCCCGTCGAGGCCGTCGCCGTTCGCGCCGATCCGGAGCGCGCCGACAACTGCTCGAGGTCCATTCGTAGCTCGGTCGCGGTCTGATAGCGCTGGGTCTTGTCCTTGGCGAGCAGCTTCAGGATGATTCGCTCGCCTTCTTTCGAGACCGCGGGATTCAGCTTCCGCGGCGGATCGGGCTCGCGCGCGAGCAACGAGGCGAAGATATCGGCCGTGGAGGTCCCGGAAAAGGGCAGCTTGCCGGTCGCCATCTCGTAGATCACCGATCCGAGGGAAAAGAGATCGCTGCGGGCGTCGAGCGGCTCGCCTCGCGCCTGCTCCGGCGACATATAGGCAACCGTGCCGACGGTCGAGCCGGGAAGAGTGAGCGAGTTGCCTGCGGCGGTATCGGCGACTCCGGTGGAATCGGAGGTCGCATCTGAAACGCCGTTGGCGGAGTGCGACCTGGTCTGTTTTGCCAGCCCGAAATCGAGAATCTTGGCCTGCTGTGAACCCTGCTGCTTACGAACGATAAAGATGTTGGCCGGCTTGATGTCGCGGTGAATGATCCCCGCCTCATGCGCTTCTTCGAGGCCCCGGGCAATCTGGATGGAGAACTCGAGCGCCTCCGGCAACGGCAGCGGATTGCCTCGCAGCATCTCCTTCAAGGTGCGGCCCTGCAGCAGCTCCATCACCAGGTAGGGCTTGCCATCCTGCTCGCCGACATCGTAGATAGTGCAGATATTCGGGTGGTTCAGCGAAGACGCCGAGCGCGCCTCCCGCAGAAAACGCTCGTGCGTTGCCTGACCGGGCGTACCAGGGCCCAGATAGGTTTCGGAGAGGACTTTGATCGCGACCTCGCGGTGGAGGCGTGTATCGCGCGCCCGGTACACCACGCCCATCCCGCCACTGCCCAGCTGTTCGAGCACCTCGTAGGGCCCGATTATCTTCTGCATGCGTTCAACTCAAAGCCAGATTTCAGGAGCACGAAGTCAGAGGTCCCGCCGGACATGCATTCAACCTATCACGAGATGCAGATAGGGACAGTCCATTTCTACACGTATGGCTGACCGCAGGACGCCTCCCCCGCGCCAGAAAACACCGCGCAGTGCCACTTTGGATACCCGGGGAATGTGAATGTGGTTTTTTATGACCGTAATGTCGCATTCATGGTGCAAGAACATACTCAGGATGAAGGGTGAGTACACCACGAGCATTAGGGAGCTGGGTCATGGCCGGATCGCAAATCTCGTACCTCTGGAGCAACCCTCACGCAGCCGAAGGATTCGCTTCGGGTGTTTCCCTTCACAGCCACACCAGCCAATCGAAGGAGACCCTGGATTTCCTGGCAAATCTCGGCAATCGGTCTCACTTGATTCGAAAGCTGCTGCGCTTCTGCGAGGAGCGCGCCATGCACCGGTACGGATTCAAGGTCGATTACGCAGCCGGCTACTGGACCCCTCCGCTGACCCCGCGCCTTGCCTTCGATCTCGAAAGCAAGCAGATTGAGAAACTTGGCATCTCTCCTCTGGTTTCCATCTCCGATCACGACAACATCACCGCCCCTATGCTGTTGCGCACCGTCGCCGCGGCGCGACACATTCCCGTTTCGGTTGAGTGGAGCGCTCCGTTCTTCGGTCCCGATGGCGGCTGTGAGCAGTCCTTCCATCTTGGCATCCACAACCTGCCCAGCGACACTGGCGCGGAATGGATGCGCACCTTTGAGGAGTACACCGCGAGCCCCTCTAACGCGCGCCTGACCGAAATCCTCTCTGCTCTTCACGCGCTGCCCAACGTGCTGATCATCTTCAATCACCCGCTGTGGGACCTCTATCTAATTGGCGACCAGAAGCACCGCCTCTATGTCGATGAATTTATGGCCCAGAACGGCGAATTCATGCATGCGCTGGAGCTGAACGGCCTCAGGATTTGGGAAGAGAACCGGGCCGTCAAGCGGCTGGCCGCCCAACACGGCAAGCTGCTCATCTCTGGTGGAGATCGGCACGGCATCGAGCCCAACGCCAACGTCAATCTCTCCAATGCGACCAGCTTTACTGAGTTCGTGCACGAAGTGCGCTACGAGGGCATCAGCAACGTGCTCTTCATGCCGCAATACGCCGAGCCGTGGAAGCACCGCATCCTGCAATCGACCCTCGACGCCATCCGCGACTATCCGGAATTTCCCCAGGGTTCGCGCCGCTGGGACGAACGCGTCTACCACCCCGACCTGAAAGGCGTGGTTCGCCCGGTCTGCGAACTATGGGATAGTGGCGAAGCGCCTTCCTACCTGATGTTCGTGATCAAGGCCGTACGTTTAATGGGGAGCGGCGTTGTCTCCGGCAGCCTGCGCCGGGCCTGGGACGAATCCGGCGAACTCGGCTTTGCGCTGGGGGAATAAGCCGCCTCTCAGGACACTTGCGCCAGAGTCTTGCTCGGCCGCGTCACGCGTTCCTCCAAAATTCGCCGCCGTAATGCTGGAACCCTGTTGGCAGCGCGCATCGCCGACATCGCCAGCCTGAATCCCAGCTTCTTCGGCGCTACAGCTTGTTGGAGGGACTTTTGCGACGCGGCGACTGCCGCAAAGCCATATCGGCGCATCTCCGCCTCATACTCTCCAATCTTGTCGGCCACGGCAGCTCCGGATCTTTGCGCCTCCACGAGTTTTGAGCACAGCAGCGCCGCATCCCTCAGTGCGACATTTGCCCCAATACCGCGATACGGAGTCATGTTGTGAATGGCGTCGCCGAGCAGAGTCACGTTCGATGGCGACCACGGCGCAACCGGCTGCGACGTGCGGATGCGCAGAAAGCCCAGATCATCAGTCGTCATCTCCGCCAGCTTGCGCAGATTAGGGTGCCAGTCTGCCATCTTGCTCCGCAGCACTGCGCGCATTTCCCCAGCCGTCATCGTCTCGGGGTCTTTGGTGAGGCCAAAGAATTCACGCTTGGCGCCCAATGCAAGGACGAGGTAGCCGCTCTCATCTTCGCCCGCTGGGTCGCCATCAGCCGGAGACGAAGTCAGAGCCCGCACCCGCTCATTGGCCTCGGCCGACCTCTTCCATGCGGCGAGAAAGAGGTTCGCGGGGGAGGGCGGCAGTACCATTGCCGGCCCATCCAGCAGGGAAGGGGGAATCATCGCCATGACACCGTCAGTCAGCGGAATCTTGCCGCCCAGGCTGATCGTCCCCGTGTCGATAGGATCGTTGCCGGGAAGATACTGCTGGCGAACGCGGGAATTCACGCCATCTGCGGCGACCAGCACGTTGCCCTCCGCCGTCGAGCCGTCCTCAAAGAAAGCGACAATGCGCCCGTCCGCACGCCGTTCATAGCGCTCAAACCGCTTGTCGAAATGGACTGCATCGCCCAGACCGGCAAGCAAAATCTGACGCAAACTCATGCGGCTCACCGAGCGGTGTCTGGCCACCAGATTGTCCACCGCCGGTGGTTGATGGAAATTCATCAGCACTTCCAGCTTTTCATTGAGCATCGTGAATCCGCGCGAGAAATCACCACCGGTCGAGTCGAAAATCTCCCAGAGACTCTTCGGAAGGCATTCGTGAAGCGCAGTGCTGCCATCGGGATCGATGTGAATGCGAACACCCTGCAGGCGGGAGCTTGACGACAGATCGCGCTCGTAAACGTCGACCCTGATTCCGGCCTTCTTCAGTCCCTGGGCCAGGCAGAGTCCGCCAATGCCGCCGCCAATCACGAGCACATGCAAATCGTTGGTCATCAATTCACTCCTTGTAGGTCTGCTTTGATTTCGGGTGCGAGCAGCCACTCCTCGACCCCGCGCTGAATGTTTTTGAGTTCTTCGACGCCCACCGAACTGTCCCCCGCGAAAACCGCCATCAGCATCGGGATAGTCGCTTGAAGATCGAGATCTTGGCGGAAAGTTCCATCGGCGATCCCCTCCCTGACAATGGACTCAACCCACGAACGCCATGACGCCACCAGGGAAGCGAGGGCCAATCTGATCGCCGGATCGCGATGTGCCCTCAGGGTCAGCTCCTGGAGCACCACCCCCAGCTCCGGATATTGTTCGTGATAAAACTGTGCATCGATGAACTCCTGACGAAGATGATCGAGCGCCGGCCGGCCGGTAGTCGCCGCCGAAGGCGCATGAAGGGTAGCGAAAATTCCTGAGAGAAACTGAGCAAGACCCTCGATTAAGGCCTGCTTGGTCGGGAAGTAATAATGCAGCGTGGCGATGTTCACCCCCGCCCGCTGTGCCACCGCTCGCGTTCGCAATCCCTCAAATCCCGACATCGCAATCACATCGAAGGCTGCCTGAAGCAGACTCCTGCGCCGGTCGACCTGTTCGGTGAGTGCGGGAATGAGTGTTTCAGCGGTAGCTGACTTCATGTTGTCCATGTTATCATTCAAACGATAAACCAATCAAGTGATTGATTGTAGTCGATCAGGAACACAAGCCAAAGTCAGCGTTTTAGTTCACGCGGCCTTAAAGGTCGTACGCGTCAAAGCATCTAAACTCAAGCTATGCGCGTCGCTTATTTTCCCGACTCGTTTCACGAAGTGAATGGAGTTGCCCACACCAGCCGCCAGTTTGAGGCATTTGCGCAGCGACGCGATCTTCCATTTCTCTCCGTGCGCGCCGGAGACAGGTCGCAGCCATACGTCCGCAACTCCCGCGTCGCCAGTCTCGAGCTGAAACGCGGATTTCTATCGTTCGCGCTTGAGAAGGATCTTCGCTTCGACCTCGGCTTCCTTCGCCATCTACCGCTGATCACCCGCACCGTGCGTGAATTCAAGCCCGACGTCATCCATATCACCGGTCCGAGCGAACTGGGATTCATCGGAGCCTTCCTTTCCCTGCGGCTGGGAATTCCCCTCGTCGCTTCGTGGCACACCAACGTTCACGAGTACGCCGCCAAACGCTCCTCCTGGTTTCTGCGCTTTCTGCCGCCCGGCCAGTCGACGACCGCCGCGATGCACATCAAGCAGATCACCCTGGCGGCAACTGCGCGTTTCTACAGGCGCGCGCGGATTCTCTTCGCTCCCAACGCCGAGTTGTGCAAGCTGCTCGAGCGCAGGACCGGTCGGTCTTGTCGCCTCATGCCGCGCGGCGTCGACACCCAACTCTTTTCGCCCGAGCACCGCGAGCGGAAGCCGGACGACGACCAGTTCGTCCTCGGCTTTGTCGGCCGTCTCTCGGTCGAAAAGAATGTGACCCTGCTCAAACAGGTCGGCGAACAGCTCGATGCCGCAGGTCTGACAAATTACCGCTTCCTCATCATCGGCCACGGCGCCGAAGAGGCTTGGCTGCGCGAGAATCTGCCCAAGGCCGATCTTCCCGGCGTGTTGCGCGGCGAAGAACTCCCTCGCGCCTACGCTAATATGGACCTCTTCGTCTTCCCGTCGCACACCGACACCTTCGGCAACGTAGTCCTCGAGGCCCTGGCCTCCGGAGTTCCAGCCATCGTCACTCCCGACGGCGGACCGCGCCACATCGTCCGCGACGGCGAGACCGGAATCATCGCCCAGGACAAGAACTTCGCCGCGGCAATCGCCTCGGTCCTCCGCGACCCCCAGCGCCACGCCAGGATGCGCGAAGCCGCACGCCAATACGCCCTGAGCGCCTCATGGGACGCAGTCTTCGAAGGCGTCTACTCAGCCTACGACGATGCCCTGGTCACCGCGCCAAAAACCGCGCCAGTCCGGGCCATGCTATAGCTCTTACCAGAACACCTCAACAGGATATTTGCCGAAACTCAGGTCGTTGGTCGCCACCGGCAACCGCTCCGCAATCCCCTGCGCGATAATCAAACGATCGAACGGATCGCGATGATGGCGTTCAAGCCTGCCAAGTGCCCGCAAGTGCTCCGGCTGGAGCGGGAGCAACTCAAACCGCTGCTCTCGGACTTCATCGAGTAGATATTGAATCGACGACCCAAGTTCGGGTAATCCACCTTTGGCGATTTTGATGGTGATCTCCCACAGGGAAACTAGGCTCACGACGATCTCGTTCTCTGGATTCCGTATCGCATAGTCCGCCGCTTTCGAGAGCCTTCCTGGATCTGTCACCCACCAAATGAGCGCGTTGGAGTCGAGCAATAATCTCACTTAGTCCGGTTTCCCCAGCGATCCGTGCCCGGCGGCGGCTCGCTGATCAGTGGCTCATCGTTCATCAGTTCTTCGAGCTCCTTGTCCATCAGCTTCCATTCTTCCTCCCAGTTTTCAGGAAGGTTGAGCTTGCCCTTGAGTCGTCCCGGAACGCGATACTTACGTTCCGGCCGGTTCGGCTCCACAGGCACCAACTTCACCGCAGGCTTGCCGTCGCGGGCGATAATCACCTCTTCCCCGTTCTCGGCCTGCTGAATGAGCCGGGAGAGGTGGGTCTTCGCGTGATGAACGTTAACTTCCACAACCATAGATTAGCTAAGGTGATTAGCTAATGCAAGGCAGATTGAGAGCGGGCCCGAGGTCGCTTCATCCAGGCCGCTAGTTGCGTTGGTTCCGACTAACCCTATTGCACCTGCCCAACATAAACCCCATAAGGCAGAAGATTCACCTCATCCAGCGAAGCCGGATCGCTGCTCCCCGGAGTCTTCATAAGCGTCTTGGCCTGCTTGCTCGTCAACCCCGTCCCCGAGAGATCAAAGGCAAACTTCTGCGGCTCCGCAGTGAAGTTGCAAGCTACCACCACCGTCGGCTGACCCTCTACTTGCCGAGCCCAGGCGAGCACCTTCGTGTCGCCAGTATTCAGCATCACGTTCTTTCCGCTCTTGACGACCGGATTTGCACGCTTCAGTTCGATCAGCTGCTTGTACCAGTTCAGCAGCGAGTCGTAGTCGGAGACTTCCGTTTCGACGTTGACTTTCACATAGCTTGGCGGAATCGGCAGCCATGGCGTTCCGGTGGTGAATCCGGCGTTTGGTCCCGGCGTCCACTGCATCGGAGTGCGCTCGCCGTCGCGGCCCTTTTCCTTAGGCCAACCGGTGATGCCGATGGGATCTTTCACGTCTTCTTTGCGCGTCGGCGGAGTGGTCTTCATCCCGATCTCATCGCCGTAGTAGAAGAGCGAGGTATCGCGGCTGGCAAACAGGATCGTGGCCAGCATCCGCTCAATATCGAGGTCATGCACGCCGTCGCCGTAGCGCGCATCGATGCGCGGGTTATCGTGATTATCAAAGACGAGCAGCGGCTCGTTGTTGTCGATCTTGGTCTCAACTTCGTTGATCTTCTGCCGGAAGGCGCCGATGTCAAGCTTGTTGATCATGCCGACCTGGAAGTCCATCGGCAGCTGGAGCTCGTCGTTATTGATGCCATAGGTGCGGCGCAGATCGGCGATGTTCGAGAAGTAGGTCTCGCCGATGAGCACGCGGCCGGGAAACTCGTTGATCACCGCACGCAGTTCTTTTTCCACGTCGTGGACCTGGGGCAGGTTGTTGGTTACACCCTCCTCCATCAACTCGGGATCACCTTGAGCGTTGATCTTGGGCTTGCCGTTTTCGTCCAGTACCGGCTGTTCGTTGTGAAGGTCCTTCGCCTCATAGAGTGTCGGGATCGCATCCAGCCGAAAGCCATAGACGCCGCGCTTCATCCAGAAGCGGCAGGTGTCGAACATCGCTTTCTTGACGGCAGGGTTGTACCAGTTCAGGTCGGGCTGCTGAATATAAAACTTGTGGTAGTAAAACTGCTTGCGCGCGTCGTTCCACTCCCATGCGGAGCCTCCGAAGATCGAGGTCCAGTTGTTTGGTGGAACCACTTCGCCATGCGGGCCGGTATGTGTATTTTTTGTTTGGGTCGAGCTAAGGTTGGGGCTGTTGGCAGGAATGCCGTCATTCCAGACATACCAGTCGGCTTTGGAGTTGGTCTTCGAGCTGGCCGATTCGATGAACCACTTGTGCTTGTCCGAAGTATGGTTCATCACCATGTCCATGATGATCTTGATGTCCCGCTTCTTCGCCTCGGCCACAAGCCGGTCAAAGTCGGCCAGCGTTCCGTAGGCAGGATCGATGTTCTCGTAATCAGAGATGTCATAGCCGAAGTCGACCTGCGGCGAAGGATAAATAGGCGAAAGCCAGATCGCGTCGACGCCCAGCACCTTGAGGTAGTCCAGCCGCGAGGTGATGCCATTCAGATCGCCGATGCCATCGCCATTCGAATCCTGAAAACTGCGCGGATAGATCTCATAGACGACCGCGCCCTTCCACCAATCGTTGTCGGTCTTGGAGGCGTTTGCAGAGGCGGTGTGGGTTTGCGCGCAGGCGACAGCCGAGATGCCGATCAGGCAGATGCACATAATCGCGGCGGCAATTTTCTCTGTACTCTTGAAGTTCAGTTTCATGGCCTTGTCTCCCAAGCAAGTTAAAAGCCTTCATCGTGAAGTTCGGATGCAAACCACCGAATAGCCTACTCCACTCGGCGCTTTGAGGCTAAGGGTGCTGAGGCGGGTGCCTTTCCTTCGACTGGTCACGCCCGAAATCCAGCCCAAAATGTGGATCCGACTTGGTGCCGTGGACCTCGATCGGGACCACGGTCCCATATCCCTGCTTGGCAAAGAACGGGTCGGCCATGGTAAGCAGCGCCGACTTCCATCCAGTCGTCATCTGCGAGAGATGGGCCTGCAGTTTCGCCTGGCCGTGAAAGTCAAATTTGCTGCCGTCGAGGGTGTAGACCCCGGCCATATCGATCAGCGCGCCCGGGACGCTAAAGTTCAAGTCGGAGAAGGTCATGCTGCCGTTTGCCAGAACGAAGTTGCCCTGCACATCGGCCGGCGCCTTTACCTCCGGCTGCGGCGGGTTTACATGTAGATCGGGGTCCTTTGGATGGCCCTGCCCCAGGCGGCTCAACAGATCGATTTTGTCCTGGATCTTATCGCTGCTGAAATACGCCCCGCTCACGTCAAAATTTCCGTCCAGGTGAATTTTCTGGCTCACCGGAACATTACCGGGCGGGATGAATATCCGCGCCTTCATACGCAGGTTGCCATTCATCACCGGCGGATCGGTACGGACCGCCAGTTTCAGAAAGTCCTCAATTCTCGCCCGGTCCATCTCCACATCCAGGGTGATGTCGTGGCCGTGGAGCTGGCCATCGTCGCCTCGCACCTTGACGACCGATCCAGTCACGGTAAATGGCGAGCGCCCCAGTTGCGCCTGCACCGGTTGCAGGTAGGTATCGCCAGTCATCCCGTCCACGATGGCGTGATAGATCGTGTGCAAAGGCATCGGGTGGCTGCCTGTGTCCAGGCGGAAATCCGGCACCGTCGCCTCGCCGTCGACGCTCAGATGATTGAGCGGCCCTTGGTATTTCCCGGTCGAGGCCAGGATTCCACCAATCCCCTTGAACGTCGCGAGGTTGGCATGGGTAAACGAATACGATCCCCAGACTGGTGACTCTCCCGGACTCTCCTGATTGAAGGGGCCAAAATATCCCTGCGACTGAATGTCCCCAAGCGGCTTGGGATTGACCAGAGTCGCCTCGAACTGCATCGGCTTGCCCGGCCCGACCGAATGCAGGGCAATCCGGCTGACCTCAAAGTCGAGCGGGAGCTTTCCCGGCTTGCCGTTGCCGATAAGAATGCGAAGGTTCCGAATGATGACCTCGTCAACGTACATCTTGATCCCCGGCTGCTGACCAGGCTTCGAACTGGTCGTCGTCGTGGTCTGGTTTCGTCTTTCCGGGGATATTGTCGCCGGGCCCGCTGTCAACGGAGATGCTGGCGCGGGAGTCTTAGTCTGCCCACGCTCCTCCTTCGGAGGAATGTTGATCGTCATCCCCTCAACCGTGACCTGTCCCACATGCATCGGCAAATGCAGCATGCTTGTCCACGACACACGGAAATAGAACTTCGTGATCGCAATAAGCGGCTGATTGGTGAGGAACCGGTTCGGGTAAAGGCGGAGGCCATCTCCCTCAGCCTCAAATCCGCGTATGACCGATACGTGGAACTGGTCCAGCTCGATCCGGCTGTCGTAGCGCGCCGAAAGCGTGTCGAGCACGCGTGCCCGCAAGACCGGTTCCGCTCGGTCAAACGCAATCTGGGCCGCGATTCCCAGGCCGACCAGCACCAGCAGCACGGCACCCAGAATCCACAGCATGATTCGGCCTCCGCGCCGCTTTTTCCTGCGAGACTTTCCCCCGCTCGCCGGGGCTTCGGTCGTTTCCATTACTTCTCCCACATAGACAAACCCGCTCTCAGCGACAATACTTCACTGTTGGACACCGAAGACGGCATTTACCATTTCTCGGAACCAAGGTGCTCCACTTCAGTTCACTCCGCTTACAGCGTTTCTTCTATAGGTGTAGACGCAGAAATGGATGGTTGCGTGGTTTCCTTCGAGAAAAGCCGCTCATCGTCCTATTCTCAAGTCCACGGCCAAGAGTGAAATGCGTTAGGATAACTGACCGGCGATGAAATCCATATCTCACTCCTCGCGCAAAACCGGACGCCGACGGTATCCTCCCGTACTTCTCCTCGCCGCGGCCCTGTTGCTCCCCGGTTTTGCCCGCGCGCAAAATGCGCCCGCGGCCCCCTCGATCCTCGACTACATCCATACCAGCTGGAACACGCTCTCCCGTTCGATGACCGACTGCCATTCGCTCGTCGATCCCAAGCTCAACGGCGCGCCGTCAGTACTCTACCTGCCCGCGGATGTGCCCATCCCCGCCAACGTGGCGGCGTTAAGAACGCAATGCAACGTCGACGTCGAGCATCTGCCCAAGGTCATCGCCGTCTTCGGCGAACTGAAGCTCAGTGACATTCCCAAACCAGGTCTCCTCTATCTGCCGAACAAATACGTCGTGCCCGGTGGCCGCTTCAACGAAATGTACGGTTGGGACAGCTACTTCATCATCCTCGGTCTGCTCCGCGAAGGCAGGCTCAGCCTGGCGCAGGGCATGGTCGAGAACTTCTTCTACGAGATCGAGCACTACGGCGGAATCCTCAACGCCAACCGCACCTACTACTTCACCCGCTCTCAGCCACCATTCCTCAGCTCGATGATCCGCGATGTCTACGAGGCGTCGAGCTCCAATCCCGCGCAGAAGGCCAAGGCAAGGGTCTGGCTTGAGCGCGCCTACGACTACGCTCAACAGGACCACGCGCTTTGGACCAGCCCTATCCATGCCGCAGGCGAAACCGGCCTGGCGCGTTACTACGACATCGGCAAAGGCCCGGTCCCCGAGCAGGAGGACGACAGCAGTTACTATCCCGACGTGATTCGCTGGTTGCTTGCCCACCCCGAGGTGAAGACGGACTATCTAATCGAAGCGCCCGACAACCCCAACGCGAAAGAGCAGTCGATGCTCGCCAACCTGAGCTGCGATCCGCGCTTCTCGCATGTCTGTGCCCGCGCTCACGTCGATGGCCACTGGCTCACGGCGGACTTTTACAAGGGCGATCGCGCCATGCGCGAGTCCGGATTCGACCCGTCGTTCCGCTTTGGGCCTTTTGACGGATCGACCCACCACTACGCACCCGTATGCCTGAACAGTCTGCTGTATAAATACGAGCGAGACCTTGCGTGGATGGCCACCGAACTCCATAAGCCAGCCGAAGCGGCCAGATGGAACGCCGAAGCAGATGCACGCAGAGCGGCGATCGACAAGTATCTCTGGAATCCGGAAAAAGGGATGTATTTTGACTACGACTTCGAAAAGGGCGAGCAGTCGACCTACGACTACATCACCACGTTTTATCCTCTGTGGGCTGGTGCAGCAAATGAAGAACAGATCGCTGGCGTCGAGAAGAACCTCAAGCTCATCGAGCGGCCCGGCGGCATCGCGATGAGCGACTACGACTCCGGCGTCCAATGGGACCTGCCCTTCGGCTGGGCGCCCGCCTCCTGGATCGCCATCGACGGCATGGTGCTGGTGGGCGACTCGGCCGACGCCGTCCGCACCTCCGAGGAATTCAGCAAGACCATTCAGGAAGGCTTCGCGCATGATGGGACGATCCGGGAGAAATACAACGTCGTCAGCGGCAACGCCAAGGTCGATGTTGCGACCGGCTACAAGATGAACGTCGTCGGCTTCGGCTGGACAAACGCGGTCTATCTGAAGATGCAGGACGTTATCGCCAGCGGCGGAAAGTCGGCAGCCAAATGAGCCCCCAGCCAAAAGTGATCGTCGGCCTGGGCGAGCTGCTCTGGGACATGCTGCCCGAAGGAAAGCAGCTCGGCGGCGCACCTGCCAATTTCTCGGTCATGTCCGCGCGTCTCGGCAATCGCGCCGTCATCGCCAGCCGCATCGGCAACGATCGCACTCGGTCGCGAAGCGCGCCAATATCTCGCCCCGCTCCCCGCCGATCTCGGCTCCATCCAGGTGGACCCAAAGCATCCCACCGGCTCCGTCGGCGTGACCCTCACCGCCGGGCAGGCCGAGTACGTCATTCACGAACCGGTCGCTTGGGATTTTCTCGAGTTCACCCCGGAGTGGAAGAAGCTTGCCGCCGAGGCGGATGCCGTCTGTTTCGGAACCCTCGCCCAAAGAGAGCCGCTCTCGCGCAAGACCATCCACGCCTTTCTCGCCGCGACCCGACGGGACTGCGTTCGCGTCTTCGACGTCAACCTGCGCAAGCCCTTCTACACCCGCGGCGTCCTCGAAGACTCACTCGGCAAGGCGACGATCCTCAAGCTCAACGATGCCGAAATGCCCCAGGTTCTGAAGCTGCTCAAGCTCGACGCGCACGCTGCCGCCCCGGAACTCGACCCCGCCACGCTTCGCAAAGGAGCGCAAGCGCTGCTGGCCGAGTTTCCTCTAAAGCTGATATGCATCACCATGGGCGGCAGCGGCAGCCTTCTGGTAACGCCGGAGATCTTCGATCAGCATCCGGGAATCCCGATTCAAGTGGTCGATACCATCGGCGCCGGCGACGCCTTCACTGCCGCGCTCGCCAGCTATTACCTGCGAGGCGCGCCGCTGCCGGTGCTCAATGAAGCCGGAAATCGCTGGGGATCCTGGGTCGCGTCGCAGGCTGGCGGCATGCCCGCGCTCTCGGATGAAAAGCGCGATGAAATCAATCGGGCAATCATGGCAGTGAGGCCTTAGCAACAGATCAAGCGCACGGGGAGCAATATGCCAAGTTTCGCCACACCAGAAGAACGCCGCAAAGAAGGCCAGCTTCGGCGCAAGCAGATGCCCCGTCAGGACCACGGCAAGATCAAGGTTTCGCACCGCGATCCCATCGCGCTGCTCGAGGCTTCGTCGCGCGGACGCGTGCCGTCACTCGTCGCCCTCAAATACCAGCTCATGTCCGCCTCGGCCTTCGGCTTCTTCCGCGGCGCGGCGCCGATCATGGCGTACGATCTCTCCACCCTGCCCAACACCGGCATCACCGCCCAGCTCTGCGGCGACGCACACGTGCGCAATTTCGGAGCATTCGCCTCGCCCGACGGCCGTCTCGTCTTCGACATCAATGACTTCGACGAAACCACTCGCGGCCCCTTCGAATGGGACATAAAGCGTCTCGCGACCAGTCTCGTCCTCGCCGGAATCGAGATCGGCAGCAAAGCCTCGCAACGCGAACCCGCCGTCCTCGCCGCCGCCGATACCTATCGCAAAATGATCGCGGCGCTCGCCAAAATGCCGGTCATCATGGCCGCCCGATACCTGGTGCACGGCCTGCACCGTATCAACCCGGTCTCCAAAGTTTTGCTCAAGGCCGAGCGTGCCACCCCGCAACACACCCTCGAAAGCCTGACCGTGGCTTTCACCGATGCGAAGACGGACGCCAAGTCCGAGAAGCCTCTCGCCGGCGACCGCATCTTCAAAGAAAACAAGCCGATGCTCACCCGCGTCACCGGCGCCAAGGCCCGCGAAGTGCTCGCCTCGCTTAAGGAGTACAGCGAATCGCTCCTCCCCGAGCGGCGCCACTTTCTCGACTTCTACCAGCCCATGGACGTGGCCTTCAAGGTCGTCGGCACCGGCAGCGTCGGCCTCCGCGACTATGTGATCTACTTCCAGGGCAACGGCCCCGGCGACCCGCTCTTCCTGCAGATCAAAGAGGAAGCCAGCTCCGCCTACGAGCCCTATCTTGGATTCATCGGTCCCCGTCACCAGGGCCAGCGCGTCGCCGAGGGGCAGCGCGCCATGCAGCTGCAATCCGACCCGTTCCTTGGCTGGACGACCATCGGCAATCGCGATTATCTCGTCCGCCAGTTGAACGATTACAAGGGCTCACTCGATCTAACCGAGTTGAAGGGCCAGGGTCTCATTGAATACGGCCAGGTCTGCGGCGAACTCCTCGCCCGAGGCCATGCCCGCTCCTCCGACGCCTGCGTCATCGCCGGATACATCGGCAACGGCAAGCGCTTCGACGAAGCAATCCTCGAGTTCGCCGAAGCCTACGCCGAGCAGACGCACAAGGACTGGCAAGCGCTGCTCAAATCGAAACATGGAGTGAAGCCGGCTCCGGCCAAGTCCTGAATCGACACCAGCCGAACATTCTGCGAGCGACGTACGTACCTTAGGTTGGGAGCCGACAACCTATGGCTGAAGTGAAGAACATCGCCGTCCGCTCGCCTGCCGGAACAACCGCGGCCCCCGCTCGTTCTCCGTATCGCCTTCTGGGCATGTACTGCGATCGCAGTTGCGGTGGTCCTTCGACGGATATTTGCGCTCGCCAATCCTCCACACTCGGCGCCTCCGCAACTGGCCGCTCTTGATGCGCTCTTCGCATCGCATGCCGCCCTCACCCTGGCGCACATTTTGCCCGCATTGATCTTTGTCTTGATCGCACCCTTGGTGATATTTCGCAGACCCGCCAACGCTGCGTGGCCCGAGCGGCTCATCTTTCCCATCGGGTTAATCGTCGGACTCACCGCGTACGCGATGAGCATCTTCCCCGTCGGCGGATGGGTAGAGCGCTCGGCCGTATTGTTCTTTAACAGCCTCTTCCTTTTTTCACTCTTTCGCGCCTGGCGATCTATGCTGCGCGGCGATTCTCAGCAGGAAAGAAGGTGGATGCTTCGGGCAATCGTCGTGCTGCTCGGAATTGCGACCACGCGACCGGTAATGGGCATATTCTTCGCTACCAGCCCGCTAACGCATCTCACGCCGAATCAATTCTTCGGCATAGCGTTCTGGATCGGCTTCTCAATCAACACGCTCGCCGTCGAAATCTGGCTGCGTTCAGGCGCCCGGGCCCTTCATCTGCCGGCTCAGGCTACAGCTCCGTAGACTTGCTCTCCACCAACCCCTGAATACGCGTCACGAAATCCTCAAACGCAACCGACCCTTCATCGCCTTTGCCTCGCGTACGCACGCTCACCGCGCCGGACTCAGCTTCCTTGTCGCCCATCACCAGCACAAATGGAACCTTCTGCATGGTGAAATCGCGGATCTTCCCATTCATCTTTTCGTTGCGCGCATCAAGCTCCACGCGGAAACCATGCTTTTGTAACTGCTGCTGTATCTTTTCTGCGTAAGCGTGATGACGCTCGCTGATCGGCACCAATCCAATCTGCACCGGAGCCAGCCACAACGGAAACGCTCCCGCATAATGCTCGATCAGCACGCCAAAAAATCTTTCAATCGAACCAAAGAGCGCGCGATGCACCATCATCGGCTGATGCCGTTCGCCATCCTCCCCGACATACTCCAGCTCAAACCGCGCCGGCAGATTGAAGTCGAACTGCACCGTCGAAAGCTGCCACAGCCGTCCCAGCACATCGACCAGCTTGATGTCGATCTTCGGGCCGTAGAATGCGCCCTCACCAAGGATCGTCTTGTAGGGAATCCCCTTGCGCTGCAGCACGTTTTCGAGCGCCTTGGTCGCCAACTCCCATCGTTCCGGATCGCCGTCGTAACTCTTGGCGTCCTTCGGGTCCCACGTCGAAAGCTCGACCTGAAACTCCTTGAAGCCAAACGTCGTCAGCACCGCCTGCGCAAAGTCGACACAGCCGGCCATCTCATCTTCAACCTGCTCCGGAGTGCAGAAGATATGCGCGTCGTCCTGAGTAAAGCCGCGCACCCGCAGCAAGCCATGCATCGTCCCCGAACGCTCATAGCGGTACACATTACCAAGCTCGGCCAGCCGCACTGGCAGATCGCGATAGCTCTTCGGCGAATTCTTGTAGATCAGAATGTGCCCTGGACAATTCATCGGCTTGAGCCGGTATTCGGCATCGTCCAACTCCATCGGCGTGTACATGTTCTGGGCGTAGTGACCCTCGTGGCCGCTGATCTTCCACAGCTCGCGCCGCATCACATGCGGCGTATAGACCATTGAGTAACCGCGACGGATACATTCTTCCCGCATCCAGTCTTCCATCGCTTTGCGAATGATTCCGCCCTTGGGGTGCCAGAAGATCAGCCCCGCGCCGGCGACCTCTTGAATAGAAAACAGGTCGAGCTGTTTGCCCAGCAGGCGGTGGTCGCGCTTGGCCATCTCCTCCAGCCGCGCGAAGTGGGCATCCATCTCCTTCTGCGAGAAAAACGCGGTCCCATAGATGCGCTGCAGCTGCGGGTTTTTCTCGTCGCCCAGCCAATACGCGCCCGCCAGGCTCAGCACCTTGAATGCCTTCACCCGCCCGGTTGACGGCACATGCGGTCCGCGACAGAAGTCAATGAATTTCCCGTTGCGATAGAGCGAGATCATTTCGTCAGGCTTGGTAAAGCGCTCAACGAAGTGCGCCTTCATGAAGTCGCCGGAGTCCGCAAACGCCTCCAGCGCCTCGTCGCGGTTCTCATATTCGCGAATAAACCTTTCGTCGCGCGCCACCACCTCGGCCATCTTCGCCTCGATCGCCTTCAGGTCTTCGGGAGTAAATGGAGTCGGCCGGTAAAAGTCGTAGAAGAATCCTGCATCCGTCGCCGGGCCGTGGCCCAGCTTGGTCTCGGGATAAAGCTCCAGCACCGCCGTCGCCATTACATGCGCCGCCGAATGCCTCACTACCTTGAGCGACTCGGCGTCATTCTCTCGCAAGAGTTGTAGTTCGATGTCTTCCCTAATGGGCGCACTCAGATCGACGAGCCGCTCGATCGAAGCGTCTGCCGTGCTGTACATCTCGGCTTCCGCCGGAGTCTCGGCGCTGTCCTTCGAGTCTTGCGCGGTCGCGGAAGCGCCAAGCGGCTTGATCTTCGCGACCACCGAGGCGGCCGCCAGGCGGGGAGAAATGCTGTTGGCAACGTCCAGCGCAGTCGTTCCGGAGGGAAAGTCCCGGAAGCTGCCGTCCGGGAGCTTGACTTGAATTTTAGAAACCACTGGCTTGCTGATGACTGCTGATTCCGACGAATTCATTATGGGCACGAACCTTCGCCTTATTCTAAGGGATTTCTTGCGGACTCAGCCTTGCGACGCTCTGCCCGTCGCGGCCTCAAAAGATTCCTTGAATCCAATCCGCACCTCGCGCCCGTACTCTCCACAGCGGTAAGGCAACGTACTCCGGTTGCGCAGCAAGCCTCAACAACAGAGACCCAAAGAGGGCTAGTCAATGAAAATCGAAGAACGGTTAAGGTCCCGGCTTTCGCGCCGGAACTTCCTCGCCGCCCTGGGCGCAAGCGCCGGGACGGCCGCAGTTGCCACCCTCGCGTCGGGCTGCGGTTCCAGCCCAGTCACCACCACAACTCCCTCCACCCCGCCTTCAGGGTCGAGCGACGAAGACATTCTTAATTTCGCCCTAAATCTCGAATACCTGGAAGCTGAGTTCTATCTTCGCGCCACCACTGGCTCCGGTCTGTCCAGCTCGAATATTGGCGCGAATCCCGGCGCAGTCACCGGCGGCAGCCAGGTCACCTTCACCAATCCCGCCATCAAGGCTTATGCACTTGAGATCGCCAATGATGAAATGCTCCACGTGGAGTTCCTCCGCAGCGCGCTCGGTACTGCGGCCGTCGATCGCCCCGCCATCGATTTGCTGAACAGCTTTAATGCGGCCGCTATGGCAGCAGGCATCGGCCCCTCGTTCAATCCCTTCGCCGATGAGAACAGCTTCATCGTCGGCGCCTTCGTCTTCGAGGACGTTGGCGTCACCGCCTATCACGGCGCGGCCAGCCTGATCATCAATAAAACCTACCTCGGCGCGGCCGCCGGCATCATGGCCACCGAAGCCTATCACGCTGCGGAGATCCGCACCCTGCTCGCCTATCTCGGCGCTCCGTATCTCACCTACGCCAACCAGATTTCTGCTCTCCGCGCCACTCTGGGCGGCGGTGCCGAGACTGCGGTCTCCGGCAGCACCATCGTGCCCGCGGACAAAAACTCGATTGCCTACGACCGCACGACCAACGAGGTCCTGCACATCGTCTATGCGGCCGGCGCTGGAGTCGTCGGCAAAGGCGGCTTCTTTCCCAACGGCATGAACGGCACCATAACCGCAACGGCGAGCTAAGGAGATTGGCAAACATGGAAACCCCAAACATCGAAACCACCGCCGCAATTCTGGACGAAGGCCGTAACCCGTTCTCCAGCCGCCGCGCCGCATTGGCGCTCGGGGGAGCTGCGCTCGCCGGCCTGGCGCTCGCGCGTCCCCGCCGCGCCTTCGCGCAGACCACGGTCACCGATCCTGACATCCTCAACTTCGCCCTCAACCTCGAATACCTTGAGGCGCAGTTCTACACTCTGGCCACACAAGGAGTGACAATCGACACGCTCGGCGTCGGGATCACCAGCGGCAGCGGCGCGCCGGGAGGCACCGTCACCGTCAAGCCAACCAGCACGGTTGTGCCCTTCACCACTCCTCTATTGCAGCAGTACGCGATGGAAACCGCCCTCGAAGAACGGAACCACGTCACCTTCCTGCGCACTGCATTGGCAGCCTCGGCCGTGGCCATGCCCAACATCGACCTGCTCAACAGCTTTAACGCGCTCGCCTCGGCCGCCGGACTCGGCTCGTCCTTCGATCCTTTCGCCAGCGAAACCAACTTCCTCCTCGGCGCCTTCATCTTCGAGGACGTGGGCGTCACCGCCTACCACGGCGCAGCCGGCCTGATCTCCACGCCCGCATATCTCGATGCCGCGGCCGGAATCCTCGCCGTCGAGGCCTACCACGCCGGCAGCATCCGCACCCGCATCTTCGCCGCCGGAACCGCGGTGCAGCAGGCGTCCACCGCGATCGCCAACACCCGCGCCAAGCTCGACGGCACCGGCAACGACGACATCGGCGTGGGAACCGACGCCAACGGCGCGGCCACCATAGTCAACGCCGACTCTAACGCCATCGCCTTCAGCCGCACCACTACCCAGGTGCTCAGCATCGTCTACGGCGGAGGCTCAGCCGGAGGCGCATTCTTCCCCAATGGATTAAACGGCACCATCAAATAATTCGGCTGTTGCGCAACATGGCACAACCATCGCGGGCCGAATGCATTGCATTCGGCTCGGTCCTGCTCCCGCCGGTGCAATAAAATCCGTGGCATGCCAACTATTGTTGAAGGGCGCCGCCGGCAATGGCCAATGCTTTTCGTTTTCCTCGCCGCGACCTACCTTGTCGCCGGAGTCTCCAGCGCCCTCACCGTCAGCGAAATCTCCACCTGGTATCCCACTCTCGTCAAGCCCAGCTTCAATCCGCCCAACTGGATCTTTGGCCCGGTCTGGACCCTGCTCTACACCCTGATGGCTATCGCCGCATGGCTCGTCTGGAGGCTTCCCGACTCCCAATTGCGGCAAGGCGGAGGCTTCAGCGTCCGGCGAGTAGCGCTCTTCTGGTTCGGCATCCAGCTCGCCATCAACTTCCTCTGGAGCGTCATCTTCTTTCGCTACCACCGTATCGGAATCGCCCTGGTCGAAGTTGTGTTTCTCTGGCTCGCCATCGCAGGCACGACGGCACTCTTCTTCCGTCTCAGCAAATCGGCAGCCTGGCTGTTCGTTCCCTATCTTGCCTGGGTGAGCTTCGCCAGCATTCTCAACTTCGCTATCTGGCGACTGAACTGACCTGCCGCGGGTGCCCATCCTTGCGCGCCCCTATCGCGCAAGGGTGGGACGGCGCATATCCGCTGAGCCTCCGCAGCTCACGATCGATCCTCAGTTCGCCGGAGGCTCCGCCCCTGGAAACAAATTCGGTAGCGGCGCATTCCTCTGCTTGTCCAGCTCGCGGTGCGGCAGCGGCTTGCGCGGCAGCATCTGGTCGCGCATCGCGGTGTTGTAGACGAAGATCGCCTCGACCGTCGCGGCCTGCTTCAGATCGCCCGCCTGCAGCCGCTCAAACGTATCCATGTTGGAGTGGTGCGTGCGCGTCTCGTAATCCATCGGGTCCTGAATAAACTGAAAACCCGGAATCCCAACCGCATCGAACGATAGGTGGTCCGTTCCGCCGGTGTTCTGCGCCGTGATCGTGGTGACGCCAAGGTCCTTAAGCGGTGCCATCCACTGCTCGAAGATCGGTCGCACCGCCAGGTTCTGCTGCAGATAAATACCGCGCACCTTACCCGTCCCATTGTCGATATTGAAGTAGCCCGAGATCAGCTTCTGCTCCGCCTTCAGCTCCAGCGGCCCACCGGGCGCGCGCATAAAGGATGGCAGCTTCAGCTGCTCCGGATCGGTCGTCTCCGGCGCCGAACCGAAGTGCTCCTTTGCGTATCCGACCGAACCGAACAACCCTTCTTCCTCGCCCGTCCACAACGCGATGCGAATCGTCCGCCGCGGATGCACATCGAGCGCTTTCAGAATCCGCATCACTTCCATCGCGACCACGGTGCCCGCGCCGTTATCGGTCGCGCCGGTGCCGGCGATCCAGCTATCGAGATGTCCGCCGACCATCACTACCTGCTCTTTCAGCTCGGGATCGGTGCCGGGAATCTCGGCGATCGTATCGAAGCCATGTTCATGGTCGCCGGTGAACTTTGTCTCAACGTCCGCCTCGATCGTCACCGGAACATGCGCCTGCAGCAGCCGGTAGACGCGTCCCCAGCTCTCGATCTGCGCCACGATCACCGGAATCTTGACCGCGCCGTCACGGGTATAAGGCTTGCGCCCGAGCGCCGCCCCGTTGTCATCAAAAAGAATCCCAGTGCCGCCGCCATTCTCGCTGTCGCGGGCCGGGCGAATCACCGCCAGTGCCTTCTCATCCGCCAGGAACTGCGGAATCTTGTCCGCCAGAGCCATCCGCTGCATGTAGGCCTTCAACCGCGCCTGATACTCGGGGCTGTTCGGGTCGCGGCCACCTGCGCCAGAATCGTTCGCCATCTCTTCCAGCTCTTTGTCGGTATAGCGAGTGAAGAACGGCTTGTCGGGCACGGGCACCGGCCGCATCTCGCCAAGAAAGACGATCTTGCCCGCCAGCTTGCCCTTGTATTGATCGAAGTCTTTCTCGCTCTGGATACTCACCCAGACCGCCGGGCCGCTCACCGGGCCATTCGTTGCCGGAGACCACGGCGTCGCCTGCGCATTGAAGATCGCCGTATCCGGCGAGGTCATGCGCACCCAGGTGTTCAGCTGTACCCAGCCCATTCCGAACTCGCCCCAGTCGTCGAGATGCGCGTTGACGCAGCCCATCGCGGTGAGCTGGTCGCGCGTCCATGCATTGGCCTTCGCCAGATTGGGCGAGCCGGTAAGCCGCGGCCCAATTCCATCCGCCAGCGCCGAGGCATACTCCATGATGTGCGAGTGCTGCAAACCCTCCTCGCGGATCCGCATGTACATGTTCAGGTCGATCTTCTCCACCGCCGGCTGCGGCTGCTCCCATGCCGGAGTGTCAGCGCTCGCTGCGGCCTTGGGGTTCTCGGCGGCATACGATGAAATCGTGATCAAAGTCAGGCTGGCGATGAGCAGCGTGCAAAGCGGGCGGCGAGCAAGAAAAGGCATTTGCGGTGGTTCCTCCAGAGACAGCAAGAAGACTGAGAGTGTGGCAACAGGAAAGCTGAGAATATCAGAATGTCAAGCTGCCCAGTCTCGGCCTGTCGTGCCAAAGCACGCCTGCGCTGGCGCAGTTGTGCAAAGCCTGCCCAGGGACGATGCTGAATTCATGCCCGCAGTTTCTTCGAAATTGTTCGTCAAGCGCGCGCTTCTCATCGCATGCGCAGCCGCCTTCATCTCAGCCACTCACTGCGCGCTCGCCGCAGCCACACCAGGCTTCCGAACCATCGCCACCACGCCCGCCACACTCGCAAACGGCTCTCCATTCCTCCTCACCGTCTCACCGGCGGAGAAAGTCTCCGCGCTCAAAGGCACCTGGATGGGCAAAGACCTCTTATTCTTCCAGGGAAAATCGCAGCAGGGCAGTGAAATCTGGTATGCCCTCACCGGTATCGATGTCGAAACCGCGCCTGGCGAATATCCACTCACAGTCGATGCGACGCCGGCGGATGGCAAGCCGCTTCACGCATCGATTCAGATTCCCGTCGGCGCAGCGAAGTACCGCACCGGTACGCTCACTGTCGCCCCCAACTTCGTCGAGCCCGACGCGGCGACCCAAAAAGATATCGCTGCCGACAAAGAGATCAAAGACCGCGTCTTCGCCCACAGCGCCGGCGCGCCCGAATGGTCAGGCGATTTCGCCAAGCCGGTCAACGCGCCTGCAACCGATTCCTTCGGTACTCGCCGCACCTTCAACGGCAAGCTAGCCAGCATCCATCGCGGCATGGACTTCCGTGCACCCTCCGGCACTCCAGTCGCCGCCGCCAACTCCGGCAAGGTCGTGCTCGCGCAGAAGCTCTTCTACGAGGGCAACTGCGTGGTCATTGACCATGGCTTAGGATTCTGGACTATCTACATGCACCTCTCCCGCATCGATGTCGCCGCAGGACAGCAAGTCCGCAAAGGCGAGCCTCTGGGACTGAGCGGAGCGACCGGCCGCGTCACCGGCCCGCATCTCCATTTCGCCGCCCGCTGGCAGGGAAACTACCTCGATCCCGCCGGTCTCTTCGGTCTCGATCTGGCGGGCAGACCCTAGCGGCTTAGGAGCTGCCGCGGGCTCTCCACCGAGGCGCCATCATCTTCCAGCACCAGCTCATCGACGGCGATTCCCAGTAGACGGCCGAGTGTCTTGAAGCGCGAATCCCAACTCTCGGCATCGGTCAACGATAGTGACAGAGTCTGGTGCAGGTGGCCTTCGTGTATCTCGTACCAGATATTTTGCGAATGCCACAGCCGGACCTCGAACGGAAGGGAACTGACAATTTCAGCCAGCTCGGCGGCCTGGTCGAGGCTCGCCAGCCGCTCGCGCCGGTTGTGCAGCGAGATCATCGCCCTCTTCATGTGCTCGCTGGCGATGTAGCCGAGCTGTGGTCCGTCCAGCGCGATCTGAATCTCCCTGGCCCGGTCGAGCAGGAAATGAATCCGGCCCGCGTCGATGGGATGCTCCTCCAGCGCGCGGCCCAGACCGGCGTTGATGGAATACCCGGCTGCCAGGGTCAGTTCCGGCGGCTTCGGCACCCGCGCCTGGCTCAGGAAATTGAGCAGCGACGAGTGGCGCTCATAGATCGCGCTGAAAGTGCTCTCGATCTCATGCAGGGTCGGTTCGAGGATGATCTTCAAAATTCGACGCTCCTCGTCGTTGAAGAGCGAAGTCAGCGAGTAAGCGCACTCGCCGAAATACCGGTCAAAGAGCCGAACCACCGCCGGGATGTCCGCCCGGTCCACAGCCCCGCGCACTGCGGTGAGCAACTCCTCATGCTTCTCCCGCTCAAGCGTGGCTTCGGTCTCGCTGAGACTGTCCGGGGCACGCTTCACCGCCGCGCTGATGTTCTGATCGCCAAAATGCAGCACCGCATACGAGACCGGCTCCAGCTCGCCGGTGATCAGCGAAAAAATCATCGCCCGGCCGATCACCAGCTGCGCTCGACCGGTGGTCAGCGATTCGGCGTCGAGTCGCTGCACTGAATAGCCAAAGAGCCGCGTCTCGTCCGGATAGTTCGTAAAGACCGAACTGATCGCGTAGTGAGCGGCCACCTCTTCCAGGCCAACCTCCTGCTTCTTGACTTGGCGAAGATAGATCTCTCCGCCGTCTTTTTGCTCCGCTACGTTGCTCTTCGCGGCACGTAGGCGCTCGACAAATTCGGCCTCCAAACCTGCTGCTTCGCTGCCGAAAACTTCGTTGGCCAGCTGCACCACCCTGCCCGCATACGCGATGATCTGCACCGTCTCGATCCCGGAGATGTCGTCGAAAAACCAGCCGCAGCTCGTGTACATCAGCAGCGCGTGGCGCTGCATCTCGAGCAGCTTCAGCGCCGTGGTGCGCTCGCCGCTGTCGAACTGATGGGTCGCGTGCGCATCCAGAAACCTGTCGGCGCTGGCCACTTGGGGTAAAGCGCGCCCGGCGGTAACCTCGCCCCGCGCGAGCACTACCTCGATGTAAGCGTCGCGCGCCTTCCACAGGTCGGTGAAGATCCCTTGTGCGGCCTTCTGGCTCAACTCGGCAACCGTGTCGCGCAGCCAGTCTAGCGCCGACCGCAGCGGAGCCCGCCACTTCTGGTTCCATCCAGCTTTGCCGCCATTGCAGCCACAGTCCGAGCGCCACCGCTCGACCCCGTGGAAGCAGCTCCACGAGGTATTCTCATAGATCTCTGCTTCATACCGCGGCGGAAACTTGCTCAGGAATTCGCCATAGTTGGTGAGCGTGGCATCTCCTCGACTCTCAATCTGCTTCAGCGCCCACGACAGCGCCATTTCGCCGTAGCGATGATGATGGCCGTAGCTTTCGCCGTCCGTCGCCACATGCACCAATTGCGGCTGCGTCTTTCCATCGGCCTGCGGAGTTTCAGGGCGAAATCCTCCCATGAGCCGGTTAGCGAACTCATCACCGCTGTTCAGCAAGCCATCGAAGGCGATCGCCCGGGAGCGCGGGCCGTCATAGAAGAAGATCGTGATACTACGCCCTGACTTGAGCCGGACCAGGTAAGCCCGCGTCGTATCGACGCTCGCATGCGGCGTCTCCTGCCAGACGGCCGCAGCTGTGGCCTTGGCCGCCTCGGTCTGGTCCTTTTGCGGTTTGGCCTTTCGCTTCGGCTGCTCCGCAAGCGGCCGAACCCGGGCACACTGGCCCGGCGCCAGCACCGTGAAGAGAATACCGTTGTCGGCGAGCAACTCGAGTGTCTCGCTGTCCACCGCGGTCTCTGCCAGCCACATGCCCTCCGGCTTGCGATGAAAGCGCGACTCGAAATCAGCGATGCCCCAGCGGATCTGCGTCACCCGGTCGCGCGTGTTAGCCAGCGGCATGATGATGTGGTTGTAGACCTGCGCCATCGCCGAGCCATGGCCTCCGAAACGAAGTCGGCTGCGCCGGTCGGCCTCCAGAATGTGCTTGTACGCGCGCGAAGCGTTTTCATCGAGCCACGAGAGCAGAGTCGGGCCGAAATTGAAGCTGATCCGCGAATAGTTGTTGATGATGCGGATGATCTGGTTCTGGGCATTGACGATCCGCGCTGCGCCGTTCGGCGCATAACACTCCGCGGTGATGCGTTCGTTCCAGTCGTGATACGGAGCGGCCGAGTCCTGCGTCTCCACGGTCTCCAGCCACGGATTTTCACGCGGCGGCTGATAGAAGTGGCCGTGAATCGTAATGTAGCGCGCCTGCGCGGGTGGTGGCGCGGATGGCGCAGGAGCGGGTGTAGGGTCAGGCATGTTGCACTCCAGAAGCGTCGAACCCAAGTATCGCAAAAAATGGCAGAATGGCTCTGCTTCAGGTTAGATGCGCCCGGCGAAGCTCTTCCAGGAACCGCCTCTCCAGCGAAGACGAGGAGCGAAATGAGGTTTCCGAGGTCAACCTCGAATACGTTTTTGCACCATCGACCCTCCCGATTTTATCGGCCGCGGCCAGCACGCCAAGGGTTCCTGTGAAGGGAAGTCCACGTCTGGCCGCTTCGTGTCGACCCCTCTTTTCATCGATCAGCAACAAACTCGGGCGATGCTCTTCAGCGATCTGAATAGCCTCTCGCTCACCTGGATCGAGAAATGCAAGTTCGGGGTCAGGGTTCGGAATTGGGGGTTCGATGCTGATCCATGCGGGCAGGCTCGCCAGCCAAGGCGCTACTTTGGCAGCTGCTTTCGGATGCTGCAGCTCTTTAACGACGGCGCTCGGCAGAAACACTCTTCCGTAGAGCGCCGGCAGCAAATCAACTTCGTCCAACTGAACAAGGTAGTGAATCGGGGAAGTATCGGCGACAACGATCATCGCACGATGGCTGAGTCAGGCTTCAGAGCGCTCGCGGTGCGCAGATCATCCTCAAAGTCCTCGGCATCGTACGCATGCTCCGGGATATTCCGTTGTTTGAGCAGCCCCTCAAATTCCAGCCTGCCCATGCCAAGAATCTGCGCGGCCTGGGATTGGGTGAATGCACCGGAGCGATATCCATCCAGAGCCAACGCTTCGAGCGCCTGGCGGCCGGGATCGGCTTGTTGCGCCAGATCGTCGGGCAAGTGGACGGTGATCTCCATGAACCGACTTTAGCACGGAAAGCAAGTACCGATTCCGCGCTAATCCGGCGGCGGCGAGGCCTTACCCGCAAGATCACAAGCCCGCCACAAATACCAGCTCGCCACCGACCGCCACGGACGCCATTTCTCCGCTCGCCGCAGCATCTCCTCGGGCTTAGGCAACAGATCATTCGTAAACGGCTTGTTCTTCGCGATGCGCGCAAACGTCAGCGCATAGCCCTTGCGCACTCCATAGTCGCTTACCGGCAGCACGTCCGGCCGCCCCAGCCTAAAGATCAGCAGCATCTCCACCGTCCACGGCCCAATGCCGCGTACCTGGGTGAGGTGCTCGATGATGTCTTCGTCGCTCATCCGGCGAATCTTCGCCAATGTCGGCACCGTGCCATCGATCGTCTTTGCCGCGAGATCGCGCAAGGCGAGCGTCTTGCCGCGGGAGACTCCAGCCGCACGGAAGAGCTCATCCTGGGTTGCGATGATCATCTCGGGAGTCGGATGAAAATCGCCAAAGATGCCGAGCAGTCGAGAGAGAATCGTGGCCGCGGCTCGGCCGTTGAGCTGCTGATAGATGATCGCCTCAAGCAGCGCCTCAAAGGGAGAGTGGGAACTCTTCAGCCGCATCGTGAAAGGGCCGGCGGCCGCGATCAGCCGGCCTAGCTTCGGATCAGCCTCACTCAGGTCGCGGCAAGCTAATGCAGCGTCATAACGAACAGAGCGGCGTCCATCGGTCATCGTGCCGCAAGTCTAAATGAATCCTGAGCCAGAAGCGTCGCCATTGGCGGGGGAGCCGCAGTCGTCCGACTCGTCTTAGAGTCCGGATTGTCACTCCTCTTCGAGACCGTTTTACGTCGGTCCAACCGGCGTAACGTCACCTCCGCGCGACCCGCATCGGCAAAGGCGATCCATAATTACGACCGATTCTGTCCCATATTTATCAGCGGTTTCCGCACAGAAATAAACCAGGCGATTTTTTCCGTGGGAGCATCCTGCGCCCGTTGCAAAGGCCTCTTCTGCTGCTATATTCATCTTTCACCCTGTACGAATCCCGTGGCGAATGCCGGTCTCGAAAAATTGCGCCGAGACCTCCCGTGCACGGGCGTCGAATTTCTTTTGCTTGTGTAACTTGAGGAAGCAGGAACGCATTCATGGCGCAGATTTTTGACCGAAGCTCGAACGCGTTGGCACGGGCGAGCCTGGTTTTGACGGGACTGATCGTCATCGCTCTTGGATTTACGCTGAACTCTCTGCAAAGATCGCCGTGGGTCACCCGCCAGGGCCAGCGCGCCGATCAGCCCGTCCCGTTCAGCCATAAGCACCACGTCATGGGTCTCGGCCTCCAATGTCAGTACTGTCACACCACGGTCGAGAAATCCAGCTACGCCGGCATCCCTCCCACGAAGACCTGCATGAACTGCCACTCCCAGATCTGGACCAACGCCGGGTTGCTTGAGCCGGTGCGGCACAGCTGGGCTACGGGCGAGTCGATTACCTGGACGAAAGTCCACGATCTCCCCGATTTCGTCTATTTCAATCACGAGATCCACGTAAACAAAGGGATTGGCTGCTCAAGCTGCCACGGTCGCGTCGACCAGATGCCGATCATGTACATGCAAAACACCCTGCAGATGGAGTGGTGCCTGAACTGCCATCGCAACCCGTCGAAAAACCTTCGTCCAACCAGCGAAATCTACAACATGGCGTGGACCAACCCGTCGACCGACAATCCGGTCTGGTGCGGAACAAGCGGGATGAAGACCGGAGTGCCGACCGCTCAAACAGTGAGCTGCACGACCAGCAATCCAGCCGAGGGCGTGAATGTGGCCGCGTTGCAGACGCCGGAAGCCGGCGCAGCAGCGCCCCCCGCGACAGTCAGCGACGCCGGCGCGACATCTCTGCCGCCCGCGCCAATCAGTTACGTGAAGTTCACCGATCAAGACAAGCTGGGCCACTTCCTGGCCGAGCAATACCACATCCGCAATGGGCATGAGCTCAGCAGCTGCGAGGTTTGCCATCGATGAAGCAAACGGCGAGCAACGCAGCAAACAGCGCAACGGCGGAAGGCCCAAAGGCAGAAGGCTTGGAGCGGATCGAGAAAAGACTCGGGGCAATGGATAAAGCTGGAATGGCAAAAGAAAACACCGAGTTCGTTGTGTTGGAACCAGCGCCGCAGGCCGAGGGGCTGACACTTGAAGAAGCGCGCGCCCGGCTCACCGGCAAAGGCGGCAAGCGCTACTGGCGCAGCCTCGAAGAGCTCGCTGACGCGCCCGGATTCGACGAGATGCTGCAGCGCGAGTTTCCCCGCCAGGCTTCGGAATGGATCGACCCGGTCTCCCGGCGAGGATTCCTCAAGATCATGGGCGCCTCGATGGCGCTGGCCGGCCTCTCCGGATGCACCAAGCAGCCCGACGAGCCGATCTACCCCTACATTAAGCAGCCCGAAGACCTGATCCTCGGCAAGCCCAACTACTTCGCGAGTGCCCATCCCTTCAATACCGGAGCGGTCCCGGTCCTCGTTAAGAGCGACGCCTACCGCCCGATCAAAGTCGACGGCAACCCGGACCACCCAATCAACCGCGGCAGCTCCGATCCCCTGACTCAGGGCTCGCTGCTCGCGCTCTATGATCCCGACCGGTCTCAGCACGTCCGCTATCGCGGCGAAAACCGCGAATGGGCCGAGTTCCTCCAGGCCTTCCAGACCCATCTGGCCGTGAAGAAGGTCGACGGCGGGCAGGGCGTTTACATCCTCACCAACACCGTCACATCGCCGACCCTAGCTGCGCAGATTAAGAAGGCGCAGGCAGCGTGGCCGAACGCGAAGTTCCTGCAATACGACCCCATCAATCGCGACTCTGCCTACGCCGCAACGACGGCCGCCTTCGGGACGCCGGTCGACACGCAATACTGGCTCGAGGGCGCCGACGTCATCGTTTCGCTCGACGCCGATTTCCTCTCCGGCATCACCCATCCCGGATTCAATAAGCTGGCCAACGATTATTCGCGCCGCCGCAAGCTCGATGGCGACAAGATCGACATGAACCGCCTCTACGCGGTCGAGAGCGCGGTGACCACGACCGGCATGAAGGCCGAACACCGTCTCGGACTCCGCGCCAGCGACGTCGCCGGCTTCGCCGCTACGCTCGCCGCCGAGATCGCTGGAACTCCTGCCCCCACCGGATACACCTGGACGCCCGAGCAGCAGCGCTTCCTCGCAGCCCTGGTGAAGGACCTCAAGGCCAACGCCGGCGAATCCGCCGTCATCCCCGGCGAGCAGCAGCCGATGGAAGTGCATCTCGCCGCGATTGCCATCAACGAGGCGCTGGGGAACATCGGCAAGACCGTCATCTATACCGAGACTGTCAACCCGCTCCCATCGCAGCAGAACGCCGACTTCAAGTCACTCGTCGCCGACATGAACGCCGGCAAGGTCGACTGGCTGCTGGTCCTCGAGGGCAACCCGGTCTACTCCGCGCCCGCCGATCTCGATTTTTCGAGCGCCTTAAACAAAGTCGGGACCCTCGTCCATCTCGGTTCGCACTACGACGAGACCGGTGAGGTCTCCGAGTGGCACATCAACAGCGCCCACTATCTCGAATCCTGGTCCGACGCCCGTGCCTACGACGGCACCTTGTCTGTCGTCCAGCCGATGATCGATCCGCTTTACGGGGGCAAGAGCACGCATGAAGTAATCCAGGCGATGATGGTCGACGAGCCGCTAGTCTCGCCCTACGATGCCGTTCGCGCCACATGGAAAGACCAGCTCTCCACCAAGGGCGACTTCGAGCAGAACTGGCGCAAGGCGCTCCACGATGGCTTCATCGACGGCACCGCCTTCGAGGCGAAAACGATTAGCCCCAAGAGCGGCATCCTGCAGGCCCCGGCGGCCGTCTCCGCGGACTCAATCGAAGTTATCTTCCGCCCCGACCCGTCGCTCTATGACGGCCGCTATGCTAATGTCGGTTGGCTCCAGGAGCTCCCAAAGCCCATTACCAATCTCTCCTGGGACAATGCCGCGCTGATCTCGAACTCGACTCTCATCAAGTACAAGCTCGAAGAGTCCGACGTCATCGAGATCGCCGTGAACGGACTGAAGGTCAAAGCCGCGGTTCTCGTCGTCCCAGGGCATCCCGACAACAGCGTCACGGTCTATCTCGGCCAGGGGCGGCGCAAGGCCGGCCGCGTCGGCACCGGAACCGGCTTCGACGCCTATGCGATCCGCTCTTCCGCCTCGCCGCTCATCGCCACCGGTGCGACCATCACCAAGACCGGAGACACCTACGAGTTCGCCGTCACCAAGAGCCACTATCACGACGATCGCGGCAAATTGGCCGGCGGCATAGGCGGCGGTAAGAACTCGCTCGAAGCCAACGAAGCCGACACCCGCGGCATCATCCGCTACGCCTCACTCGAAGAGTTCAAGCAGAATCCCGGCTTTGCTCACGAGGGCGAAGGCCACGAAGATCCCGAAGCCGACGAGAGCATGTTCCCTGCCTACGTCTATGACAAGAACGCCTGGGGCATGTCGATCGACATGAACTCCTGTGTCGGCTGCAACGCCTGCATCGTCGCCTGCTATGCGGAGAACAACATCGCCGTCGTCGGCAAGCAGCAGGTCAAGATCGGCCGCAACATGCAGTGGCTGCGCATCGATACTTATTTCGAGGGCGATCTCGCCGCGCCCCGCGCCCACTTCCAGCCCATGGCCTGCCAGCACTGCGAGAATGCACCCTGTGAACAGGTTTGCCCCGTCGGCGCGACGATCCATACGCCCGAAGGTCTCAACATGATGGTCTACAACCGCTGCGTCGGCACGCGGTACTGCTCCAACAACTGCCCCTACAAGGTGCGGCGCTTCAACTTCCTGCTCTTTTCCGACTTCGAAACCGAAAGCTACAAGCTCGGCCGCAACCCCGATGTTTCGGTGCGCAGCCGCGGCGTCATGGAGAAGTGCTCCTACTGTGTGCAGCGGATCAGCGCGGCCAAGATCCACGCCGACAAGGAGAACCGCGAAGTGCGCGACGGCGAGATCATCACCGCCTGCCAGCAGGCGTGCCCCACTGAAGCTATCACCTTCGGCAACATCAACGATCCCGACAGCAGGATCGCAAAGCTCAAAAAGCAGTCGAGGACCTACGGCGTGCTCGCCGACATCAACACCCGTCCGCGAACCACCTACGTCGCCGAGGTCTTCAATTTCAACCAGGAATTCGAGCAGGCCCGGGTCGAGCATCAGCCCGAGCCGGCCAAGAGTGCCACAAATGGGTAGCGCGGGCGAAGTTATCGGACGCCGCCGGAGCGGATGGAACGGCGGAATCTCAGAGGCAACAAAAATGGGCGGAAGCGCGCATGGCGACTAAAGATGTAAAGGTCAAAGACCCGATGCTCGACCCGATCACCGGAGAGGTGCGCGTCCTCGCGCCCGGTCACACCTTCAGGTCGGTGACCGAGAAGATCTCCCGGATCGTTCTCACCTCGCACACTCCTCTCGGCTGGTTTGGCGGCTTCCTGCTGGCCTCGAGCGTCGCAACCCTGGTGATGATCGCGGTGACCTGGCTCTTCCTCAAGGGCGTCGGAATCTGGGGCATCACCCAGCCAGTGGCCTGGGGCTTCGCGATTATCAACTTCGTCTGGTGGATCGGTATCGGCCACGCCGGCACCCTGATCTCCGCCATTCTGCTGCTCTTCAAGCAGACCTGGCGGAACTCCATCAACCGCTTCGCCGAGGCGATGACCATCTTCGCGGTCGTTTGCGCCGGGCTCTTTCCGCTGATTCACGTCGGACGCCCATGGCTCGCCTACTGGCTCTTCCCCTATCCGAACTCGATGAATGTCTGGCCGCAATTCCGTTCCCCGCTGCTGTGGGACGTCTTCGCGGTCTCGACCTACGCGACCATCTCCGTCGTTTTCTGGTACATCGGGATGGTCCCCGACCTCGGCACCCTGCGCGACCGCGCCAAGTCGGAGTTCGCCCAGTATTTCTACGGAGTCCTCTCGCTCGGCTGGCGCGGTTCGGCGCGCCACTGGATGCGCTATGAAACTGCATCGCTGTTGCTGGCCGGCCTGTCTACACCGCTGGTGCTCTCGGTGCATTCGGTCATCAGCTTCGATTTTGCGGTGGCCAATCTACCTGGCTGGCACACCACGATCTTCCCGCCTTATTTCGTCGCTGGTGCGGTTTATTCCGGCTTCGCCATGGTCCTTACCCTGGCCATACCGATCCGGACCTTCTACCACCTGGAAGACATGATCACCATTCGCCACATCGACAACATGGGGAAGGTCATGTTGGCCACCGGGGGCATCGTCGCCTACGGCTACGCGATGGAGGTCTTCATGGCGTGGTACTCGGCCAGCCACTGGGAATTCTTCATGATGTGGAACCGCATGTTCGGCCCGATGGGCTGGTCCTATTGGATCCTCATCACCTGCAACATCGCCTTGCCGCAGCTGATGTGGTTGCGCTCCTTCCGCACCAGCCCATTGAAGATGTTCGTGATGTCCTTCATCGTGAACACCGGCATGTGGTTTGAGCGTTTCGTCATCGTCGTCACCAGCCTCTACCGCGACTTTCTACCCTCGTCGTGGGGCACCTACAAGGCGACCCGCTGGGACTACGCTACATTTATCGGGACCCTGGGACTCTTCACGACTCTGTTCTTCCTCTTCATTCGCTTGCTGCCCATGATCCCAATGTCTGAAATCCGCATGATGCTTCCCCAGGCCAAGATCGAGCCTGAGTCCGAGGCCGTGCACGAGGCAGGTGACTGATGCCGATAAAAGAAGGTACCTACGGATTGCTGGCTGAGTTCGACACGCCCACCGAGCTGGTGCGCGCCGCCGAGGCCGCTTACGCCGCCGGCTATCGCCGCATGGATTGCTACACGCCCTACCCGGTCGAAGAAGCCGCCGAAGCCATCGGCTTCCATCGCAACTATGTGCCTCTGATCTGCCTTGTGGGGGGCATCCTGGGGTGCTGCGCCATGTTCGGCATGGAGACTTGGGTATCGGTCTGGGGTTATCCGCTCAACGTCGCCGGGCGTCCTTATTACTCCTGGCCGGCCTTCGTGGTTCCCGCCTACGAGTGGACTATTCTTTGGTCTGGCCTGGCGGCGGCCTTCGGCATGCTCGCTATGAATGGACTTCCGACCCTGTATCATCCACTCTTTAATGCGCCGAACTTCCGCAACGGCGCGACCTCAGACAAGTTCTTTCTCTGCCTCGAAGCCACCGATCCGAAATTCTCGCTCACCGAGACCAGGGCATTTCTCGAACAGCATCATCCCGTCTCGGTCGTGGAGGTGGATCATTAATACCGTAGGAACCATCTCCGCCCAGCGACCAATGCCATCCTGCGCTCTGCGCAGGCTCCTGCCCTTGGCGGGGATCGCGGCGCTCTCGTTGATCGCCGGCTGTCGTCAGGACATGCAGGACCAGCCCAAGTTCATTCCCCAGCGCGGCACCCATTTCTTCGCCGACGGCCGCTCCGTGCGTCCCCAGGTCGAGCACACCGTAGCACGCAACGAAGTCGACGTGGACGACTACTTCCACACCGGTCTGCTCAACGGCAAGGAACAGGACGCGATGCCCTTTCCCGTAAACGCCACGGTCATGGCCCGCGGCCAGGAGCGCTTCAACATCTACTGCACGCCCTGCCATTCGCGCGTCGGCAACGGCGAGGGAATGATCGTCCAGCGCGGCTACAAGACGGCCGGCAACTTCCACGATGCCAAGCGCCTTGCCGAGCCGCTCAGCCATTATTTCTATGTGATGACCAATGGCTACGGAGCCATGCCCGACTATTCGGCGCAGCTCGCGCCTGAAGACCGCTGGGCGGTCGCGGCTTACATCCGCGCCCTGCAATACAGCCAGAGCGCCAGCATCGCCGCCGTACCCTCGGGCGTCAAGGTGGATAGTCTCGCCGACATCGCCGCCAGCGAGGGCCTCGACCCCAGCTTCGCCGGCCCATGGGTATTGCCGCAGGAAACCAACGTTCAGGCCCTTCAGCCCGGACAAGCTCCAGCAGTCGGACCGTCGGCGCAGCCGGCGAATCCCAAGCTTCAAACTCATCCGGCAACGAAAGCGCCCGATGCGAACGCAACCAAGACACCCGCCCCAGGCGGCAGTTGAAGCAAGGATTGGCCAGATACTCAGGAATGGAAACGCAGGAATAGGAACGATATGGCACACGCAACACACCTGAAGACACTGCCCGCCGACCTCGGCGCGCCGGCGTTCGTCAGCGCCTGGCGCACCCGGGCGCTGACCATCGGCGCCATCTTCGGCGTCATTGGCCTCATTCTGGCGTTCCTCGCCGGCGACCACTTCCAGCACCTCCTCCGCTCTTGGTTGTTGGGCTTCATGATCACCCTCGGCTTCTCGATCGGCGGCATGGCGCTATTGATGGTGCAGTATCTCTCCGGCGGCAAATGGGGACTCCTGGTCCGTCGTCCGCTCGAGGCCATGTCGCGGTCGCTACCAGTCGCCTTCCTGTATTTCCTGCCCATCGGGATCTTCGTCAAGCAGCTCTATCTCTGGGCAAAATATCCCGATGCCGAGTCGGCTTTCAAGCAGGGCTTAATCACCTTCGCCCAGGCCCACGCCATCAGCTACAAGAAGCCGATGCTCAACATCACCACGTTCTGGGTGGTGTCGTTGATCTGCTTCGCGATCTGGGCCTTTTACACCTGGCGTTTGAACAAATGGTCGCTTCAGCGCGATCAGGAGGTCGGTCTCGAGATTCCGCGCGAGAGCGCTAACAACGTGCCCTTCTGGCAGAAGCGCTTTGAGAACCTCAGCGGTTTCGGCGTCGTCGTCTACGCCATCACCCTCACCGCCGATCGCGATCTACTGCGTCATGTCCCTCGACCCGACCTGGTACTCCTCGGTCTACGGATCTGCAGTTCCTAGTCGGCCAGGGCTACGGCGTCCTCGCGCTCGTCGTCCTCACCCTCATCGGCCTCTCCAAAGGCGAACCCATCAAGACCGTCCTGCGCATCACCGAGCAGCACGACCTCGGCAAGCTCTGCTTCGCCTTCGTCATGCTCAACATGTACCTCGCCTTCGCCGTCGTTCCTGATCATCTGGTCGGGCAACCTTCCCGAGGAGATTCCCTGGTACATCGACCGCATCCGCGGCAACTGGGGCGTAATCGCCACGCTCGACTTCATCTTCCACTGGCTGCTGCCCTTTGCCATGCTCCTCTCGCGCGATTTGAAGCGGAACAAGAAGCGCCTCGCAACCGTCTGCAAGCTGATGATCTTCGCCCGCTGCTGGGACATGTTCTGGCTCATCGAGCCCAACTTCGCCGACGCCCGCCGCAATCTGCATTTCAGCATCGGCATTCTCGAATACGCATTTATTCCAACCGCGATGATCGCCCTCTGGATGGCGTACTACTTCACGCAGTTGCAAAAGCGCCCGCTGGTTCCGGTCAACGACCCGCACCTCGCGGAGATATTGGAGCCCGATCATGCCCACGCATAATCCGCCCCCTCGCAATTCTCAGGCGCGTAACCCGAACGACCCGGTCGACGCCTCAACGCCGCAGCATGGTTATGAGGCCTCTGACGTCAGCGCCACCGGAATCGCGGTCTTTCTCGCATCCCTGATGGCCTTCGTCGTCGTCTTCTTCGTCTTCTGTTGGGGCATGGGCAGCGTGATCAACAACCAGCTGATCAAGCGCGACGGCCCTCTCAAATAAGTGGAACGCTCTCGCCTCCGGACCTGCGGTGCCCAAGAACATGGCATCCAATCCAGCGCTGGAGCAGCAGCAGCTCCAGCAGCTCACTCAAAAGTTTCCGACACCGCGGCTCGAGACCGACGACGGCAACCAGGACATCGCTAACCTGCACGCCCGCGAATCGCTCCTGCTCGACCACTACAGCTGGATCGATCGCAGCCAGGGCAAGGTCCGCATCCCGATTGAGCGCGCAATGGAGCTCCTGGTCACGCAACACGCATTGCCGGTCATCCCCGGCGCCCAGCCCGGACATCTACCCACCTACGGCGAGACTCCCGAGGGCGCTCCGATGGATACGGCTAACAGCGACATCGTCTTGCCACCAGCGCCGCTGACGAACGGCTTTGCTCCCACTGGCTACGAACACGATCTGGCCAACATGCGCAAGGCTCCGGAAGTGGCCGAGGCTGGCAAGCATCAATAGGAATTGGGCCGGCATAAGTGGCCGGCAATGCGAGTCACTTCATCCCGGCAAAGCGACGCTCCTCATGGCAGCGGAGCAGAGCGGCTGAAGGTTAACATAAGTACAGAGGTGCGAAGACAAGATGTTGATGCAGCGATCAGGTCGGTTGGGCAACGGAGCAGGAGTGGCGTCCACTCGTCCCTTCGCCCGGCCCTCGCTTGCCCGGCCCTCGCTTGCCAGACGCTTGGCCGCCGCAGCCCTAATTGCCGCCGCCCTGTCTGCCGCCTCGATTCCCGCTATAGCCCAGGTCTCCTCCTACGGCGACAAGCAGATGGGCGAGCGCGCCGACCAGACGCCGCCAATCCTGAGCAAGGTTTACGTCCACCAGCGCCTTAACCAGCAGCTTCCGCTCGACCAGGTCTTCCGTGACGAAACCGGAGCTTCCGTCAAGCTCGGCGACTACTTCTCCAAGCGCCCGGTCATTCTCGCCATCGTCTATTACGCTTGCCCTATGCTCTGCTCTGAAGAGCTGAATGGCCTCGTCGGCGCGCTCGAGATGGTCAAGTTCCGTCCCGGCAAGGACTTCGACATCGTCGCCGTCAGCATCGATCCGACCGAGGGCCCTGAGCTCGCCGCGAAAAAGAAGGCGATGTACGTCAAGCGCTATGGTCATCCCGAGACCGCCGCGGGCTGGCATTTCCTCACCGGCCAGCAACCGGCCATCAACGCTTTGGCCCAGGCAGTCGGTTTCGGCTACACCCGCGTCCCTGGCCCCGACGGCAGTCTTTCCCAGTTCGCCCACGCCAGCTCCATCCAGATCGTGACTCCGGAAGGAAAGCTCGCGCAATATTACATGGGCGTCGAGTATTCGCCTAAGGATATACAGCTTGGTCTGGTCGAGGCCTCGCACAATTCCATCGGCTCACCGGTCGACAACATTTTGACCTATTGCTATCGCTACGACCCCGAACTGAATAAGCACAGCCTTGTCGTCGCCAGGATAGTGCAGCTCGGCGGAATCGTAACCATGATCGGCCTGGGCGGATTTATGGTGGTCAGCTTCCGGCGCGACCTCAAGCAGGACCACGAAGATTTAAGACGATATAACCGGTCCGGGAGCGACCGGATGGCCTAGGGCCTGTTAACGGGCCCTTGCGGCGGCCCGGCGGAAGATTGAAAGCCCGAAGCAGGAAAGCGGGATAAAAGGGAACTATGCACTTTATTAGTCCGGTACTCTGGGAATTTTTGGTCAAATGGCTGACCAACTTCGCGCTCTTTCCGGCGGAGGCCTCAACCATTGCGCCTTATACCGACGCGCTCTATTTCTTTCTCATTCTGATCTCGCTGGTCGGCTTGGTGCTCGTCGCGATCCTGGTCTTCGGCTTCTCCATCGCTTACCGCGCGGAGAAGAACCCGGTCGCCACCCACATCGAGGGCTCCACCATCCTCGAAGCTACCTGGACCATCATTCCTCTCGCGCTCTTCATGGTCACATTTGTCTGGGGCGCGCTGCTCTACTTCCGCATCTACAACCCGCCGACCAACGCGATGAATATCTACATCGTCGGCAAGCAGTGGATGTGGAAGGCCGAGCATCCCGGCGGCCAGCATGAGATCGACGCGCTGCATATTCCCATCAACCGCGCCGTCCAGCTGACCATGATTTCGCAGGACGTCTTCCACAGCTTCTCGATTCCCGCCTTCCGGGTAAAGCGCGAAGTCATTCCCGGCCGCTATTCCACCGTCTGGTTTGAAGCCACCCAGCCAGGCGACTACCACCTCTTCTGCACCCAGTATTGCGGCACCCTCCACTCGCAGATGATCGGAACCATAACCGCGATGAGGCCCGAAGATTACCAGGCGTGGACCGCCGGTAGCACCAGCGGCGCCTCGCTTGCCCAGAACGGCGAGCGCCTCTACGCCAGCCTCGGTTGCAACGCCTGCCACTCCGGCCAGGCCGACGCCCGCGGCCCCAACCTCGCTGAGGTCTACGGCACAAAACTCCAGCTGACCAACGGCGGCTCCGTGTTCGTCGACGACGCCTTCCTGCGCGATACGATCCTCAACCCGTCGATGCACACCACCGCAGGATACGCGCCGATCATGCCAACCTATCAAGGCCAGATCAGCGAAGAAGGCCTGATCGATCTGGTCGAATACATCAAGAAACTGAACTCGAACTACCGTATCCAGCAGACGCTGAATACCACCCAGGTATCGCCCGCGCAGACGGGCGCCCAACCAAGTACATCGACAGCGCCGAGCAATGCGTCGGCGCCAGGGATGGTGAAGCAATGAGCACAATCTTGAATCTTCCCGACCAGAGGACAGCAACCCTGCCCAAGGTCTCTTATCTCAACAAGGAGCTAGGCCTCAAGAGCTGGCTGCTGACCGGCGATCACAAGCGGATCGCGATCATGTACCTGATTTCGATCACGTTCTTCTTCTTTATTGGCGGCGCGATGGCCGGGCTCATCCGGCTGGAGCTCCTCACGCCCCAGGGCGACCTGATGGCCTCCGATACCTACAACAAGCTCTTCACCATGCACGGCGTCATCATGATCTTTCTCTTCCTGGTGCCGTCCGTGCCGGCGACCATCGGCAACTTCGTCATCCCGATGATGGTCGGGGCGAAAGATCTAGCCTTCCCCAAGATCAATCTGATGAGCTGGTACCTCTACATCATCGCCGGCACTTTCACCATCTCGGCATTGGTGCTCGGCGGAGTCGACACTGGCTGGACCTTCACCACCCCGCTCAGTACGCATTATTTGAATACCCACGTGGTCACCGCTGCGCTCGGCATCTTCGTCGCCGGATTCAGCTCCATCTTTACCGGGCTGAACTTCATCGTCACCATCCACCGCATGCGCGCGCCCGGCATGACCTGGTTCCGTCTGCCGCTCTTCTGCTGGTCCAATTACGCGGCCTCCATCCTCATGGTGCTCGGCACCCCGGTGCTGGCCATCGCCATCGTCCTCGTCGTCCTCGAGCGGACCATCGGCATCGGCGTCTTCGATCCCGCCAAAGGCGGAGACCCGCTGCTCTTCCAACACCTCTTCTGGTTCTACTCGCACCCCGCCGTCTACATCATGATTCTCCCCGGTATGGGAGTCATCTCTGAGGTCATCAGCACCTTCTCGCGTAAACGCGTCTTTGGCTACACTGCCGTTGCGTTCTCCTCGGTCGCGATCGCACTCTTCGGATTCTTCGTCTGGGCGCACCACATGTTCATCATGGGCGTCTCGAACTACTCGGCGCTCGTCTTCTCTCTGCTGACCATGCTCGTCGCCGTGCCTTCGGCGATCAAGATCTTCAACTGGTCGGCCACTCTCTATAAGGGCTCGATCACCTTCGAAACACCGATGCTCTATGCCTTCGGCTTCATCGGCCTCTTCACCATCGGCGGGCTCACCGGCGTCTTCCTCGGCTCGCTCGGCATGGACATCCATCTCACCGAGACCTACTTCATCGTCGCCCACTTCCACTTCGTGATGGTCGGCGGCATGCTCATGGCCTTCCTCTCCGGCGTCCACTTCTGGTGGCCTAAGATGACCGGCCGCATGTATCCCGAGGCCATGTCGAAACTCGCCGCCATCGTCACCTTCATCGGCTTCAACCTGACCTTCTTCCCGCAGTTCATCGTCGGCTATCTGGGCATGCCGCGCCGCTATCACGCATACCCGCCGGAATTTCAGGTGCTCAATGTCTTCTCGACCGCCGGAGCGACCGTGCTCGGCATCGGCTATCTCATGCCAATGATCTATATGACCTGGTCGCTCAAATACGGAGCCATCGCCGGCCCGAATCCCTGGCAGGCCACTGGACTAGAGTGGCAGACCCAGTCCCCGCCGCTTACCGAGAACTTCATCGAGACCCCGATCGTCGACTACGAGGCCTACGATTATGATTGGCTCGCGAACAAAACCAAGCACGAGGTGACGACCGTTGGATAGCCCGGCAATCGCGGCCAGCCCCGCCGACCATCCTGTACTTGAGCACGATCACGCGCATCCGCAATACCTGCGCCACCACTTCGAGACCGTGGAGCAGCAGCGCGAGGCCACGCAGTTCGGCATGTGGCTCTTCCTGCTCACCGAAATCATGTTTTTCGGCGGCATGTTCTGCGCTTACCTCATCTATCGCAACTGGTATTACCCCGCCTTCGCCGCCGCCAGCAACACCCTGAGCATCGCCCTCGGTACCGCCAACACCGCCATCCTGATCACCTCCGGCTTCGCCATGGCCATGGGCGTCTGGTGCGCTGAAACCAAGCGTAGAAAAGGCCTGGTGATCTCGCTCATCTTCACCATCATCTTCGGGCTGGCCTTCCTCGGCATCAAGTACGTCGAGTACAGCGAGAAGTTCGAACTCCACCACGTTCCGGGCGCCGATTTTTCTATCTCGCAGTTCGTGCATCCCACCGCCGCTTCGCACGAAACCCCGCTCGCGCCTGACATGGCCGAGAAGACCGAAGTCTATTTCTCGCTGTATTTCGCCATGACCGGCATGCACGCTCTGCACATGATCATCGGCATTGTCATTCTCTTCTGGCTTCTGTATCACGCCCAGAAGGGGGCCTATACCGACGGCTACGTCCAGCCCATTGAATACTTCGGCTTATATTGGCACTTTGTCGACATTGTGTGGATATTCCTCTTTCCACTGCTCTACCTCATCAACCGGCATCCGGGCCGCTGACCACAAATTATCTGCGCAGAGAGGGCGAAGCTATGACTCACTCCAACCTGGACGAAGAAAACTTCGATCCGAAAGATCCGGAAGCGATTCACCACATCGTCACCCCAAGAACCTATATCGCGGTCTGGATCACCTTGTTGATCGCCACCGGTCTCACCACGGGCGCGGCATTCATCGACCTCCGCGAATTCAATCCGGTCCTCGCCCTCGGCATCGCCTGCTTCAAGGCGGTCATCGTCATCCTCTTCTTCATGCACGTTTACTTCAGCTCGCGGCTCATGAAGCTCACCGTGGGTGCCGGCTTCTTCACCTTCATCGTGCTCATCATGATGACGCTCAGTGATTACATGAGCCGTTCCTGGGGACTTTGGTAGTCCCGCCAACACAGTCTTCTAAAGCCAGCTTCCCGTCATCGGTTCGCGCTTTACTCTAGTACAAGCGCGAACCATGACTCATCCTCATCAAACTGAAGACTACCTTCCCGCAGCTCTCCACAAACTCTCCCAAAATCCCAGAATCACCATTCGCCGTCCCGGCATTCCCGCCAAAGACGGCAAATGCATCGTCTACTGGATGCAGCGCGCCGAGCGCGCCCTCGACAATCCCGCCCTCGACATCGCCATCGAAGTCGCCAATGAACTCAACCTGCCCGTCATCGTCTATTTCTCAGCGATTTCGAACTTCCCCAGCGCCAACCTCCGCCACTACTACTTCCTCAACCAGGGACTTCGCGACATCGAAACCGACCTTGCCGAACGCGGCATCGCCTTCATCGTCCGCCGCCCTCCGCACAACTCCCTCGAAGCGCTCCTCGCCGAGGTCGGCGCCGCGATGGTCATCGGCGACGAAAATCCATGCCGCGAACCCGAACGCTGGCGCAGGGTCCTCGCCAAGCGGCTAAAAATCCCCTTCTGGACCGTCGACGCCGACGTGCTCGTCCCCTCATCCCTATTCGACAAGCACTTCTTCGCGCTCCAGTTCTTCCGGCCCAAACTCTACGCCCACTTCCCGACCTACCTCGTGCCATCGCCGGCTCTGAAGCCAATCCGCGAGTGGAAGCGCCCCAAAAACTTCGCATCCTTCGACGTCTGCACCGACGTCACCGCGGGCTGGAAAGACCTCGACCGCAGCGTCAAGCCGGTTGATTCCTGGACTGGAGGCACCCACGCCGCCCTCAAGCGCCTGAAGCACTTTATCGACCACGGCCTCGCCAATTACCCGGAGCGCCGCAACCATCCCGAGACCGACGGCACCAGCCAGCTCTCGCCATACCTCCATTTCGGCCACATCAGCCCACTCACTATCGCGCTGGCAGCGCAAAAGGCGTTGAAGGCGAAAAAGGTCACGCAGACAGCCTACGATTCGTTCGTAGGCGAGCTAATCGGCTGGCGAGAACTCGCGATCAACTTCGTAAAACACGTCCCCAGCTACGACACCATCGACTGCGCCGAGCCCTGGGCGCAAAAGACCCTCCGCGAACACGCCGCCGACAAGCGCGACCCGCTCTACACCCTCGACCAACTCGAACGCGCGCAAACCTACGACGAGCTCTGGAACGCCGCGCAGCTGCAGATGGTCAACTTCGGCTGGATGCACAACTACATGCGTATGTACTGGGCCAAGAAGATCCTCGAATGGTCGCCCAACCCTGCCGTAGCTTTTCAGAATGCTGTCTACCTCAACGACAAATACGAGCTCGACGGCCGCGACCCCAACGGCTACGCGGGCATCGCCTGGGCCATCGCCGGAGTCCACGACCGCCCCTGGTTCGACCGTCCGATCTTCGGCTCGATCCGCTACATGTCCGGCGCCTCGACCGGAAAGAAATTCGATTCGAAGCGCTACATTCGCAACGTGATGGACGAACCGCCGGCGCTGATCACAGCAGCGACTCGACCTAACTAAAGCCCGATCCGCGCTCTATTTTCCCAAAATGGAACCGCATGGTAAGCGCGCGACCAACTGGCAAATCGAATCTGCTGGCGCCCCAAGACACCCCGCCTCATAATCACACCAACTCTCCGATTCCTGGACTTTGACATGTAGTCTCCTGCTCTCTGCCATTTCGCCGCAGTTTTTTGGCGATTGCGGAAGGGCATCGAGGCTGCTGGAAGCATAGGCGCATGGCAAACCTCCGACGGCTCCGCGCGATACCCTGTCGGCTCGGCTGCCTGGCCTTGCTCTCGCTCGTGACACTGCCCTCGACAGCACAGCCGGACGCTACCGCAACGCCAGCGCAGCTCCGCCAGGAGGAAGCGCGCCGTTTCCTCAAAGGCCGCGGCATCCACGGCCCGCACGCCGCGCGTCAACTCGCGCAAGCCCGCGATACCCATCAGGCGATGAAGTTCACTCCTGCCGCCATATCTGCCTACGCACCTGCTCTTTTGAATCAGCCCTGGCAGCCACTTGGTCCCGCCCAGGTTTCCACCGCCGCCTACGGCCTGGTCACTGGAAGGGTCACGGGCATCGCCGCCGACCCATCCGATCCCACCGGAAATACCGTCTACATCGGCACCACCGGCGGAGGCGTCTGGAAGTCGACCAACGCCGCCGGCCCAGCTGCTTCCACGGCATTCACTCCGCTCACCGACGATCTTCCCGCATTCACCAGCGGCAGCGTCGCCTCGCTCAGCGTCGGAGCCATCTCCGTCCAGCCCGGCGGCACCGGCGTCATTTTGGCCGGCACCGGAGACCCTAACGACGCGCTCGACTCCTACTACGGCGCAGGCCTGCTGCGCTCCGCCGATGGTGGTCTCACCTGGACCCTGATCCCCGAATCCAACGACTTTTCCGTAAACAGCCTCTCCAATTTCTATTTCTTTGGCCTGGCCTTTGCCGGTTTTGCCTGGAGCACCCAAACCCCCAACCTCGTCGTCGCCGCAGTCTCCGAATCCGCCGAAGCCGCGAATGTCGCCGCCAACTTGGCTGAAACTGCGGGGGACAAACAACTCAGCGTCATGGGGCTCTACTACTCCACTGACGCCGGACAGACCTGGTATCTGGCCACCATCACCGACGGCCCCGGCCAGATCATCCAGACCACGCAGGTTCCTATCGGCGGGGGCGGCAACGCCGCAACCGCCGTCGTCTGGAACCCCGTCCGCAAACGCTTCTACGCCGCCGTGCGCTTTCACGGCTACTACGAATCCCTCGACGGCGTCACCTGGACCCGGCTCGCCAACCAGCCCGGCGTCGGCCTGACCGCGACCGAATGCCCCGCCAATCCCTACGGCACCGGTTCGGTCGCCTGCCCAATCCTTCGCGGTGCTCTCGCCGTCCAACCGGATACCGGCGATCTCTTCGCGCTCACCGTGGACGTCAACCTCCTCGACCAGGGGCTCTGGCAGGATCTCTGCGCAGCGACCTCCGGAACCTGCGCCTCAAGCACCGTGACCTTCGCCCACCAACTGTCCACGGCCGCTCTGGACAACAACGCAGGCGTGATTCCAGGTGGCGACTACGACCTCACGCTCGCCGCCGTCCCCGCCGCCGCCTCTGCCGCTGCAGACACGCTTCTCTTTGCCGGCGTCACCGACATCTTTCGCTGCAGCCTCGCCGCCGGCTGCAATTTTCGCAACACCACCAATACGGCGACCTGCGCGGCCGCCCAGGTTGCGCCCTTTGAACATGCCCTCGACACGACCTTCGCCTCGAATCTCTCCTTGATCTACTTCGGCAACGATAGCGGCCTGTGGCGCTCGACCGACAACGTCGGCCAGACCCAACCCCCGTGCAGCCCCGATGACGCCAACCACTTCCAGAACCTCAATGCCGGACTCGGCTCGCTCGCCGAAGTTCACGGCCTCGCTGAAGATCCCGCCAACAGCGCCATCCTGCTCGCCGGCCTCGGTGCCAACGGAGACGCAGCCGCGACAACTTCGGGGCAAACCGTCTGGCCCCAGGTACTCGACGGCTACGGGAGCTACGTGGCAATCGATCCATCCAATTCGCAAAACTGGTATGCGCAAAGCGCCTCCGGAGTCGCCATTGATCTCTGCTCGAACGGTTCCAGTTGCGCTTCCGCAAGCTTTGGCGCGCCGGTCATCGGCTATTCCCAGGTCGGCTCCGACGCCTACGCCTTTTCCGAGCCGGCCCCATTTCTCCTCGATCCGCAAAGCAGCGCCAACCTGATTCTCGGCACCTGCCACGTCTGGCGCGGCCCCGCCGACGGAGACTCCTGGTCCGACGCCAATCTGCTGGGAGACCTCTACCCCGGCGAAGGCCCGGAGTGCGACGGCAACGCCCAGATCCAATCGCTGGCCGCATCCGGAACCGTCTCCACGCCCTCCGGAAACACCGAATATCTCTATGCGGGTATGGCGGGAACCGGCTTCCAGGATCCCCAGGCCTACGCCGGGCATCTCTTTTCCGCTGCAGTGAGCGACGCGGCCCCCATTCCGTCGAGTTGGATCGACCTCTGGCTCTCGCCCGTCGCCAATGAACCGAACGGCTTCAACCCTCAGGACTTCTCCATCTCCAGCGTCACCGTCGATCCCCACGACGCCACCGGACAGACCCTCTACGCGACCATTGAGGGTTTCAGCACTCTTCTGACCCCCACTGGCACCGTCTACGCCTCCACTAACGGAGGCGCCAGCTGGACCAACATCACCAGCAACCTGCCCGAGGCGCCCGCCAACAGCATCGTCATCGATCCCAATGACGCGAACACCCTCTACCTCGCGCTCGATACCGGTGTCTACATCACCACCGCAGTCACCACTTGCGCCACCGAGAACTGCTGGAGCATCTACGGTACTGGACTCCCCAACTCACCCGTCGTCCAGCTCGCGTACTTCAACAGCGGCGGCCAGTCGCTCCTTCGCGCAGCAACCTACGGCCGCGGGCATCTGGCAGGTTCCGCTGATCACTGCGGCGGCCACCCTCACTACCGCAACGGTCGCACCCGCCTCGCTGAACTTCTCCGCGCAACAGGTGCAGACCGTTAGCTCCGCGCAATCCGTCACCCTCACCAATACCGGCACGATCGACTATGCTCGTCAGGCAAGTCTCTGTCGGCGGCGACTTCGCGGCAGTCGACAACTGCGGTGCGTCCGTCGCGGTCGGCGCGAGCTGCACGGTCGGGGTAACGTTCACCCCCACGGCAACCGGAACTCGCTCGGCAACTTTAACCATCTTCCTCAACGTCGCGGGCGGACAGATCACCGTCCCGCTCACCGGAACCGGCATACCCGGCGGAGCGATTGTCCTCTTGCCGGCCTCAATGAACTTCGGATCGAGCCAGATCGGCGTCACCACCACGCCGCCGCAAAACGTGACCATCTCCAACACTGGCGGTGTCGCCGTGAATCTGCAGGTCCCGGCCGCGACCGGCGACTTTTCGATCGTCGCAAACACCTGCGCCGCCAGCCTCGCGCCCAACCTCGGTTGCACCGTGGCGTTGGCCTTCACCCCCACGGCCTCCGGCCAGCGTTCCGGAATCTTCTCCATCACCGACGATACCGGCACACAAACGGCAACCCTCACCGGCATTGGACTCGCTCCAGCAACCGATACCGTCAGCCCCAACGCGCTGTCGTTTCCAGCCCAGGTTGTCGGCACCGCGAGCGCGGGCCAGGCCGTCACGCTCACCAATTCGGGAGATTCCCCGCTCACTTCGATCTCCGTCTCGATTCAGGGCGATTTCCAGGCGGTGAACTCCTGCGGCAACTCCCTCGTCGGGCACGCAAGTTGCTCCATAGCAGTAACTTACGTGCCAACGAAGGTCGGCCCCGAGATCGGCGCTCTCACCATCGACGACATGTACGGCCGCCCGCAGACGGTCGCCCTGACTGGCTCCGGATTGGCTCCGGCAGGAATCTCGGCTCTTCCGGCAGCGATCAACTTCGGCCCCTGGGGTCTTACCAGTGCCAGTCCAGCGCAGGCGGTGACGATCACCAACAGCGGAGGAGTCGCCCTCGGCGCATTCACGCTCTCCACAACCGGCGACTTTGCCACGACCGCCGCTACGACCTGTCCGCTCAGCCCCTCCACCAACACGCTCGCCCCAGGCGCAAGCTGCGCCGTCCAGGTCACCTTCTCGCCAACCCAGCCAGGCCCTCGCACCGGTTCATTGACCATCGCCAGTTCGTCTCCAACGCCGCCCTTCCAGATTGCGCTCAGCGGCAACGGCTTTTCCTACACCTTTGCCGCCCAGGGCGCATCCAGCGTCACTATCGCCAGCGGACAAACCGCCACCTACATGCTGCAGCTCACCCCAGCGGCCGGCTCGACCGGGCCGGTGACATTCACCTGCGGAGCCGCGCCAAAAGACTCGACCTGCACCGTCAACCCGGCGTCCGTCCAACTCACCAGCGGGGTCACCTCCTCAGTCACGGTAACAATCGCGACCATCGCGGCAGCCAAAGTCGACGGAAAACCAAGGCCAGGTGAGCCGACGTTCTTCGTAGCGGGATGCCTGCCAATCGGATTCCTGCTCCTCGCTCCACGAATTCGCCGCAGAAGGCTGCCGGTCGCTGCATTGCTCTTCCTTGTCCTTGTCTCTCTGGGATGCGGAGTCACTTCTACTGCCGGCACATCGGGCTCCTCAACCGGCACGAGCACCGGCACAGCATCGGCCACCTACTCCCCAGTCATCACCGCGACCGGCCCGGGTGTGACTCAAAGCATCACGCTGACCCTCATCGTCGACTAGCTGGAAGCGGTACGCTGCACGCAAAGCGCATCGCCCCGCCAGCTTTACATCCCCAGTCATCGATGCAACCCTAGAAACAGTGCCGCCGTCAGCAACAAAACCATCCCGCCGACCCTGCTCAACGATCGTGATCATACTGGCGCTGGCGATAGTTCTCGGCGAGATCGCGCGCTGCCGCCCAGACCTCGCAACCCGCTAAGACCATCGTCATCCACGCGCGAAAATATGCGTTCGTACCCAACACAATTACTTTGAAAAAAGATGAGACGGTGAAGCTCATCCTGATCTCTGACGATGTCCGCCATGGCTTGGCTGTGCGAGGTGTCGGCATCCGGTCCCAAATTACGCCGGGGCATCCGACCGAAGTGATCGTGACTCCCACGGTGGTGGGTGATTTTCATGGTGCATGCATGTACTACTGCGGTAGCGGCCATCGCGACATGGAGTTCATGGTTCATGTGGTCGAGTAATGTTCCGCAATTTGTCGATGCAGTTTTGATTCGCTCCTCGAAAGCTCTACACTCTAGGTGCAGGTTTGTAGACTAGAGACGTTCCGCACGGCGTAAGGAGAGGTTGCCCAGGGAGGGCTCGACGCGCGATTTCACGCGCGTTGGTTCGCCCGTTGACGACGGTATGCCAAATCGATTCAAGTTTCTGACATTTTCTGTCCTCTTTGCCCTTTCGGTCTTTTCTCTCGCGCAAACCTACCCAGAGAGTCAGGGCATAGACTCCCAGCAAGGTATCGACTGCACCGATCCTGCAAACGCAGCTAGTACGGCCTGTCAATCCTCAAACGGCCAAGCCGGCCAGCAGTCTCAATACCCCAGCAGCCAGCAAAATGGAGCAGGCGGCGCTCTACAACCCGGCAGGCCCACGCTCAATAACGGACCACAGAATGGGCCCACCTATCTCGACAACGCAGGAAATCCCCGCACCCAGGGTTCTTCCACGATGTTGCCCATTCCCCCTGAGCCCCTGACCGACTTCCAGAAAATGCTGGCGTCGACCTCCGGTCAGGTTCTCCCGATATTCGGCCAGGACTTATTTCGCGGCGTCCCATCCACCTTTGCGCCTGTTGATCAGGTTCCCGTGACCCCCGACTATGTGGTTGGGCCTGGCGATGAGGTCCGCATCCGCGTGTGGGGCCAGGTCAACTTCAACGCCGACGTCAAAGTCGATCGCTCCGGCGACATTTATCTGCCGCAGGTTGGTCGCATCCACGTGACAGGCACAGCATTTTCTGACCTGAGCCAACAGATTCGCACACAAATTGCCCGCGTCTACCGGAACTTCGACCTCACCGTCGACCTCGGGCAGTTGCGTTCGATTCAGATCTTCGTCGTCGGCCAGGCGCGTCGCCCGGGCGCTTATACCGTCAGCTCACTCAGCACACTGGTCAACGCCATCTTTGCCTCTGGAGGCCCTTCGATCCAGGGAAGCATGCGCCAGATTCAGCTCAAACGCGAAGGCAAGGTGATTACGACCTTCGACTTCTATGACCTCCTCCTTCGAGGAGACAAGTCGAAGGATGCGCGGCTGCTTCCCGGTGACGTCATCTTCATCCCCGCAGTCGGTCCGCAGGTCGCGCTCACCGGCAGTGTCCGCAAGCCCGCGATCTACGAGTTGAGTCCCGGAACCGGCACGAACTCCGGCGGTCAACCGTTCAACACGGTTCAGCAATTGATCGATGACGCCGGGGGACTCTCCACGATCGCCGCAGGCTCGCGAATGTCTATCGACCGCATCGACGAACATCGCGACCGCGAGACCGTCGAGGTCGCACTCGACCCCGCTGGGCTGGCAACCGTCCTTCGCGACGGCGATGTCGTCCGGGTGCTCTCTATAGTTCCCGGATTCCAGAAGACCGTCACGCTGCGCGGCAATCTCGCCAACCCCGGGCGCTTTGCCTGGCATGAGGGCATGAAGCTCAGCGATCTGATTCCCGACCGTCCCTCGCTGATCACTCGCAATTACTGGTGGCGCCGTGCTCAGCTGGGAATGCCCGGACCCGAGTTTGAGCCTCTCAGCGGTCGTGGAACGCTCTATCAACCGACCGCCCCAGGCTATCTGCCGAAACAGCTCCCGCCGCCACCGTTATTTGTCCCCAACCAATCGGGGTCCACCCAATACGGCGGAACGAATCCTCAGAACCAGTCTGCCGTGGGCGGCTCAAGCCAGCGAAGCAACGTTCAATTGCCCTATTCCCCTGACATGGTCCCAGGCTGGCAAGATCAGCCCCCTCCGGGCAATGTGCAATCGATACCCCTCAACTCTGACAATTCGACCGCCGCTCCGAACCCAACCGCCCAGCCCAACAACCCGCAGCGTCCCAACGCCGCGCAGTCTGAGTCAGGCGGCACGCTGGCGGGACAACAAAGTGAGGTCATTACCCAAAACATTGCCACTGCCGGTCCTAAGGTCGGCGTGACCATGTCCGCTCCGGAGATCGACTGGGACTACGCGGTCATCGAGCGTCTCGACCCAAATACTCTGAAGACTTCGTTGTTGTCATTCAATCTCGGCAAGCTGATCATTGATCACGATCCCAGCCAGGATCTGGTTCTTCAGCCGGGCGACGTCGTCACGATCTTTTCGCAGGCCGACATCCGCGTTCCGCTGAACGACCAGACCAAATTCGTCCGCCTCGATGGGGAGATCGTCAGCGCCGGCGTCTACAGCGTATCCCCCGGCGAGACACTGCGCGATGTCGTGCAGCGCGCTGGCGGGATGACACCCAATGCCTACCTCTTCGGTTCAGAGTTCACTCGCGAATCCACGCGCGTCTTCCAGCAGCAAAGGCTGGACGAATACGTGCAAACGCTGGAGTTACAAATCCAGCGCGGCACTCTCAATCAAGCGGCCTCGGCGGTTTCGGCACAGGACACCGCGGCGGTCAACGCCGCCAGCATCAACCAGCAGGGGCTGCTCGCCAAGCTCCATCAGCTAAGAGCCACCGGCAGGATCGTCCTCGAAGTCCAGCCCGACAGCGTCGGACTCGCCAGCATTCCCGATATCCAGCTCCAGGACGACGACCACTTCACCGTTCCCTCCGTACCCGCCACCGTGAATGTCGTGGGTGCGGTCTATGACCAGAGCTCATTCCTTTACAAGACCCCGCGGCGGTTAGGCGATTATCTGCAACTTGCCGGTGGACCCAATCGAAACGCCGATAAGAGCCATATGTTCATCATTCGCGCCGACGGCTCCGTTTACAGCCGCGAGCGCGCCAATGGTCTATGGGGTAACAATTTTGTGGCGACCCGAATGAACCCCGGCGACACCATCGTTGTGCCCGAGAAGGTATTGGGTACCTCCGTCCTTCGCAACTTCATCAACTGGTCGCAGGTCTTCTCCCAGTTGGCGCTTGGAGTCGCGGCAATTACCGTGCTGCACAATGACTAGAGGGGATCTTTACCGCCTCGCTCACCACCGAAGGCATACCGATGTCTAAGCAGCCAGGTTTCGCTTAGTAGAGACCCAGTGCCCGAGGGGAGTGTCGAGTGGGGCATCTCGTTGTCTCGAAACCGAATCTGTACAAGAAGGCATCGGGCGATTAAACACTGATCAGGATCTTCGATATCGCGAAAGGAACGACGCAACTTCTAGCAAACAATTGGGTCTTTCAGGGCAGTATCGGTGTGGGCCAATCGTCAATATGTGACAAATTATCTACGAATTAGGTTGATTTGCTCATTGCCCGGATGATAGTTCTGGGTATAGTTCAAAGAATACCGAAGCTCCGGGGAGAATTTACCTATTGGAACGAGCGGTCTCCCGAGAACGGGAAACCAGTTGGGTCCCAACTAGAACGATAGCAACCGTTGAATTTTTTCATAGGTAGGGCGGTCGATTTAAACAATGATTGGACGGAGTGGCGTAGAGTAGTGGCTGCTTCCGGACAACTTCTCGGGGGAACAATTTGGCTTCGTCAATCCTCTTTTCAAATACCGGCGGACGTGTCGTCACGATTCCTTCCGAATCGGGTGCCGGTTTTAATTCCCTTAGATCAAAGACGATCGACCCCGAACTGCTGGAATTTGAGCAGGAGGTCGATATTTCCTCTGAAGATGCTGCAAAAAACCGGTTGATGTTTTCGGCTGGTTCGTTTGCTGCATACAACGCAACTTCCGAGGCTCTCGATCTTTCGCATACCTGGCCTGATCTGGATCTGCTGCCGACCCTCGGCCGCAAGTACGAGTTGGGTAAACGGATCTTCGACGTCGCCTTGGCGATCGCCATTTTTCCCATCATCGCGCTGATGATCTCGGTGATCGGCGCTCTCATTGCTCTGACGTCAAATGGTCCGATTTTCTTCCGTCAACTCCGGATTGGTCAGCACGGCCGCGACTTCTGGATTTGGAAGTTTCGCACCATGCATCCTCGCGCTGACTGGATCTTGGCCGAGCACCTCAAGCGGAATCCAGCCGCCCGCGAAGAATGGACCCAGACCCACAAATTGCGCTTCGACCCCCGCATCACCCGGCTTGGTCGAGTGCTGCGCAAGACAAGCCTGGATGAGCTGCCCCAGATCTTCAACGTCATCGCTGGCAATATGAGCTTCGTCGGCCCGCGCCCGATCGTCTATGAGGAAGCAATCAAATATGCGGAACGCTTCCCCTATTACCTCGCCGCCGTCCCTGGGATCACCGGGCTCTGGCAGGTCTCAGGGCGCTGTAATGTCTCCTACGAGGCGCGCACGCTCCTCGACGAGACCTATGTCTCCAAGTGGAGCATGATGCGGGACGTCTGGATCCTGATGAAGACTCCGCGCGAGGTCTTCAAGCGCAACGGCGCGTACTGATTCCAGCCGCTATACTGGAACTGTAAACGTTGACCAATGACCCAGACTGAACGAGTAACCGTCGGTGATCTTCGCCGAGTCGCCGAGCTTGCCAATCTTGAACTGACCCCTGCCGAAGAAGTGTCGATGCTGCGCGACCTTAACTCGATCCTCGATCACGTCGCGCAACTCAACGAGCTCGACACCTCTTCCGTTCCCGCCATGGCTCAGGTCAGCGAGATCTTGGCCGGAGCCGCGCTCACGTCCCCGTCAATCCGCGAGGACGAAGAGCGGCCCTGCCTCGACCGCGCGCTCGTAATGGCCGGCGCTCCCGACTCCGACGGCGTCTTCTTTCGCGTCCCCAAAGTCATCGAGCGCTAATATATGTCTGCTGAAACCACAAAAAAATCCTTACCAGCGGTCGCTTCAACGATCGATTCTGTCCGTAACTCGATCCAGAGCGGAATCACTTCAGCGGCCAGCCTCGCCGAGACCTACTTTTCCCGGATCGAAGCCGATGACCCCCTGATTCACGCGTGGCTCGCCGTGGATCGCGACTACGCCCTCGCCCAGGCCGCCAACATCGACCAGCTCGCCGCCAGCGGTGACCCGCTGCCCGCCCTGGCCGGCGTCCCCTTTGGAATCAAAGACGTGCTCTCGGTGCAGGGCTTTCCCGCCACCGCCGGATCGAAGATCCTCGCCGGCTACCGCCCACCCTACAACGCCACCGTCATCGAACGCCTCAACGCCGCCGGAGCAATAACCCTCGGCAAGTTGAATTGCGACGAATTCGCCATGGGCTCCTCCAACGAGAACTCAGCCTACGGCCCCGTGCACAACCCCCGCGCCCTCGATCGCGTCCCTGGCGGCTCTAGTGGAGGCTCAGCCGCGGCTGTCGCCGCAGGCATGGCCGTCGCCACTCTCGGCACCGACACCGGCGGATCCATCCGCCAGCCCGCTTCGTTCTGCGGAGTCGTCGGCGTCCTGCCCACCTACGGCCGCGTCTCCCGCTACGGTCTCATCGCCTTCGCCTCGTCCCTCGACCGCATCGGCCCGCTCACCAACACCGTCGCCGACGCTGCCACGGTTCTCTGCGGTCATCGCCGGGCACGATCCGCTCGACGCTACTTCGTCCCCGGAACCCGTCCCCGACTACGCCGCCGAACTCGCCAAACCGGTCAAAGGCCTCAAAATCGGAGTTCCCGCCGAATACTTCGCCGAAGGCCTCGACCCCGAGGTTCGCGCCGCCGTCGAAGCCGCCATCGAAAAACTTCGCGCCGACGGCGCCGAGATTCGCCCCATCTCGCTCCCGCACACCCGCTACGCCGTGCCCGCCTACTACGTGCTCGCGACCGCCGAGGCAAGCTCCAACCTCGCCCGCTTCGACGGAGTCCGCTACGGCTATCGCGCTCCCGACGCCAACACGCTCTCCGCCATGTACCGAAAATCCCGCGACGGAGGCTTCGGCGCCGAGGTCAAGCGCCGCATCTTGTTGGGAACCTACGCCCTAAGCGCGGGCTACTACGACGCCTATTACAAAAAGGCCCAGCAGGTCAGGACGCTGCTCACTCGCGACTTCATCGAGGCCTTCAGCCAGGTCGACGCCATCGTCACGCCGGTCGCCCCAACCCCCGCCTTCAAGATCGGCGAAAAGACCGACGACCCAATCGCCATGTACCTCGCCGACATCTACACCGTAACGGCAAGCCTCGCCGGAATATGCGGAATCTCCGTCCCCTGCGGAACCTCCAGCGATGGCCTGCCCATCGGAGCCCAAATCCTCGGCAAACACTTCGCCGAAGGAACGGTCTTTCGCGTCGCGGCCGCAGTCGAAAGACCGTAAAGCTCCTCGATTACGCGACCGCGCTCGCAGACAGCCTACGCCTTCTCCGGCTCCGAAGGAGTCAGCGTAAACGTCACCTTCTGCTCGCCCAGTCGCGGATGCTTCGCGGTCAAAACCACCGTCCCAGCATCCTGCTTCGCACGAATCCAGATCGCGCCCGTCCCACCCACCAGAGCAAACGGATTATCCCCAAGTGATCTCCGCCGGCCCCTCCAGCGTCAGCGCAATCGGATCACCCGCATAAGGCCGGATATTGTCGAACTCATCCGTCACCCGAAACACCACCCGCGTCGTATCGGCCCCATCCGCAACCAGCGTCGTATCGTCCGGCAGCAGAGCGAACTTCTGGTCCAGCCCGCGTCCCGAATATTGCCGCGAGATCACCATCTTGCCATTGATATATCCATCGATGCGAAGATCGCTCCACATCGCCGACAGATCGCAAGCCTTGTTCAAGTCCGGCGAGAACGGCGGATACTTCAGGTACTTGAAAGTCTCCCGGTCCGGCTGAGCATCCACGATGAGCTTGTCCTTCAAATAAAACTTCAGGTTGTCGCAGTTCGATGACACCAGCGCCTTGGTAAAAGTGATCGACTCATCGTTCCGCGCCCAGTGAAACGCCGGCTCCAGCACAATCTCCTCTTCCGGATCGCACTGCGATTTATAAAACCCGCCCGCCGGCTTGCGCTCGCGAAAGAAATCCGTCACGCCGTGATAGCACATCCGGTCGCCCGACCCGAAGTCGCCATGCGTGTTGTAGTCGAAGAAGCACCACCCGATCCCACCCGCATATTGCGGATTCGAGGCCAGCTGATCATGCACCCGCACATGCCGCAGCGTATGCTCCGTCAGCCGCTCCATGTTGTCGATCGACTTCGCCGGATAGGTATGCCCCACAAACTCCGTATTCAGATAAGCGTCATGGTTCGGCGGCAGCAGAGGCCAGCCAAAGTCGTTCATCGTGAAGACATCTTCCAGAAACTCGGAGTTGTAGAGATAGCGAATACCGCAAGTCGGCCGGCTCGGGTCCAGCTTGTGCGCCATCGCATTCGTCCGCACATAAAAGTCATGGTCGTCCTTCGACTCATTGATCCGCACGCCCCACGTAATGATCGACGGATGGTTCCAGTCGCGCCGCACCATGCGGCTCACATTGTCGACCGAGATATCCTGCCACGGCAGCGGCCCAATATGCTGCCAGCCCGGAATCTCCTCCAGCACCAGCAACCCAATCTCATCGCACTCATCCAAAAAATGCCGCGACTGCGGATAATGCGAGGTCCGCACAATATTGCACCGCAGGGTGGTGCGCAGAATCTTCGCATCCTGCTTCTGCGGCCGCGCCGGCATCGCCTGCCCCACATAAGGAAAAGTCTGGTGCCGATCAAGGCCGCGCAGCTTCACCACCTTGCCATTGAGCTTGAACCCCTCTTTGGTAAACACCGCCTCGCGAAAACCAAACCGCCGCGTGTCCTGGTCAAGCGTCACCCGTCCCTGCTGCAGCGTCACCCGCGCATAGTAAAGGTTCGGGTTCTTGAGGTCCCATAGCTTGATCGGTCCCAGCTTTTCAAGCGTGACCGTATGTTCCATCGGCTCCGCCTCAGCCGGCACGCCAGCCGGAATCTTCGCCGTCCCCGACGCAATCACCTTGTCGCCATCCAGCAGCTCGACCAGCAGCGTCATCGCCTGCCCGCCCTCGCCATGCTGAATATAGGTATGCACATCCACCGTCGGCGCGGCGCTCAGCACGGCCTTCGGCTGCGCAAAAACATTCTCAATAAACGTCTGCGGCACAATCCGCAGCGCGACCTCGCGATAGATGCCGCCAAAGGTCAGGTAATCGATCTGGTAGCCAAACGGAGGAATGTCCGCCCGCTCCGTCGAGTCCACATCGACCGCCAGCAGATTCTCGCCATCGAAGTCGACATACTTCGTCAGCTCAAACGAGAACGGCGTATAGCCGCCCTTATACTCGCCCAGCTTCGTGCCATTGATCCACACCGTCGACGCCGTCATCACGCCCTCAAAGTCGACGAAGACCCGCTTGCCCTTCGCCTCCGCCGGCAGCCTGAACTTGCGCCGGTAGAGCGAGATAAACTCGTACGACTTCTCGTCGAAGCTGTGCCACGGCAGCATGATGTTCGTATGCGGCACCACTACCAGGTCAAAGCTCGAATCGTCGAAATCCTTCCCATGCGCGGCATCGGTCGCCGTCACCGCCGTCGGCTTGCTGAAGCGCCAGTTGCGGTTGATAGGCAGAATAACCCGCCCCGCCGCCGACGAACCTGCACCCGTCTGCACCTCGCCAAACGCAGCCGGAGCCAGCGCACTCGCCGCCGCCGCACTGCCAGTCTTCAAAAAATCCCGACGATCCATAACATGCCCTCGTGCCTTTCGGGTACCACTGTAAACGCTTGCACCAACAATCAGTAAGACTAAATGATTCCCTCGGAGTTGGGCCATTCCGATCAATCGAATCGGTCTCGATCAGTCTGGCGAACATCCAAGCTGTCTGTTGTCTTAAGCAGGGCTCGCCCCCGCTCGGTAAATTGGATAGGTAAATTGGATTTGAGGTGTCCCATGTCCCAACCCAACAGCGGCATCGGCAACGTCACGGCAAATTCGGCGCTCCTCGAAATGGCAATGGCGTATTCCCGCAGCCGCGTGCTTTGCGCAGCCGCACGTCTCGGCGTCGCCGACGCGCTAGGGGACGAGGTGCTCAGCGTCGCCTTCCTCGCCGAAAAGTGTCAGGCAGATGCCAATGCGCTATACCGCCTGCTGCGCGCTCTCGCCAGCATCGGCGTGACCGAGGAGACGACGCCCGAACACTTTCGCTTGACTCCTTTCGGCAAACCGCTGTGCAAGGACGCACCCCAGTCCGTCTGGCCAGCCGTCATCTTCTGGGCCGACCTGCTCGCCGACGAGTGGTCCCTGCTGACAGATTGCATTCGAACCGGCAAGCCGGCCCGTGAAGTCCGCGATCCAAAAATACCTTCCCGCTGGTCGCAGGACCCCGAAGGCAACTCTTCTATTTTTCGCGCAGTGATGGGCACAGCTCCGGCTGAGGATTACGCGCCCATCGCGGAAGCATGGGATTTTTCCCACGCGAAGGTGGTCGCCGATCTCGGCGGCGGCGGTGGGTCGCTCATTCTTGCAGTGCTCAGACTCAATCCGCATCTGCGAGGCATCCTTGTGGACCTGGAACCAAGCATCGACGCAGCCAAACCTCGCTTCGCCGAGGAAGATCCTTCTGCCCGCTGCGAACTAATTGCCGCGGACCTGACCGAATCAGTCCCGGCCGGGGCCGATGTGTACATGCTCAAACACGTCCTGCACGGGCGTCAGGACGACGTTGCTATCACGATTCTCAAGAACTGCCGCGCGATGATTCCGCAGAACGGCAGCCTCTTGATCATTGAATTCATCCTTCCGCCGCTCATCTCCCATGCCGATCCACAACTCGAAGGCCACCTGATGAGCGACCTCAACATGCTTGCCGTCACCGGCGGTAAAGAGCGAAGCGAGCGCGAATGGAGAACTCTACTCGAAGCAGCGGGCTTCATGCTGAGCAAGGTATGCCCCGTCGGAGGCGACAATCTGATGGTCCGCAACGTCGGGATAGTCGAAGCAAAACCCGCTTAGACCCTTCAGATCCCCGCATACCACGAATACCCATACTCCGGTTCCATCGAGCCCAAGCCCTTACCGAAGCTCTTCACCGAATCCGTGACCGTCAACCGGGTAACATACTTCAGGCTCTTGTAGCCAAGCTGCCGCGGAACCCGCAAACGCAGCGGCCCGCCAAACGCCACGGGAAGATCGCCGTCGTTCATCCCCCACGTCAGCAGCGTCTGCGGGTGCAGCGCATCGGCCATATCGATGCTCTCCCACCAGTCGCTGTCCGTGGTGAAGTAGACGACATACCGCGCATGCGGCAACGTCCCAACCGCATGCAGCAACTCCAACAGCGGCGTTCCAATCCACTCCGCAACATACGACCAGCCCTCCTCGCACGCGACCTCGGTGATCTGGCTGCGCATCGGAAAGCTCTTCAGATCTCCCAGCGAAAGCGACGTCGGATGCGCAACCAAGCCATCCACCGCAAGTCCCCAATTCGAAAATCCCTTTGCCTGACGCTCCTTGAAGACATCGGTTGGAGGCGCGGTTGCGTTGGCAAAAGGCGACTTCGAAATCATGCTGCGCGGGAACTCCACGGCCAGCGAATGCGTCGTCAAAATCCGCTGCGCGGCATAAGTAAGCGTCTCGCCCGGCCCATAGAATCCACCGCAATCCGGCGGAATCAGCCCATACCGCCGCGCGAGCCGGTCGGCCACTGCCAGCCCCGCAACTCCGGCAGTGGCCGCCAGCCCACCAGTCAGAAGTTTGCGCCGCGAAATCGCCTTCATGCGCCCTCCCCAACCCGGACCGTGTGAGAAGCCTGCACTGCAGGAGAGACCTGTGCCGTCGCCGCTCCCATGGCTGGCGACTCCATCGGAGCGGCCACGCCACCGGTGATCATCGCCCGCACCCTGCTCCAGAACCCTGCCATCACCACCATCGTCACATGGACCACGACAAACAGCACCAGTGCCCAGGTCAGAAAAAAGTGCAGCGTGCGCGCCGTCTGCCGTCCGCCCAGCAAGGTCACCGCAGCCGGCACCGCCGAAGTAAAGGCCGGGGACATCGCCAGCCCCGTCCAGATCATCATCGGAAACAAAACGAAGATCACCGCCAGATAGGCCGTCCGTTGCACCACGTTATACGAGTGGGCCTCCGCATCATCCGGCGGCGCGCGGCGAAGGTACTTCGCAATCACATTGCGGTAAGCCCGCCACCGGCGATCGGCCCGCGCCGGCAATAAGTTGTCCCGAAGGTGCCCGCTCCACAGGATGAAGATCCCATAGACCAAACCGGTCAGCACCACCAGCCACGCCGCCTGAAAATGAAGAGATCGGCTCCAGCCATTCTGGTCCTCGGTGACAAAGCTGTACCTGGTGGGGACGGTATGCCTCGATGCCGGGATCGGCAGCGTGAACAGCGGACGAACCATCACATTGCCCGTCTCACCCCAATAGAACCGCGGGTGAGAGATCACGATCTCGCAGCCGCTGATCAGCAGTGCAAAAAACGAGACGACCGTGAGCCAGTGCGTCACCCGCACCACCCCCGCATGACGCGGAGTCTTCCCATCCGCAACTAAGCCACTCGCCGACACACGCGAAGAATAGCACGACACAACTCATTGGAAGCGTGGCGCCCTCTAACGGTCGTCATACCCACTTTGGCTGTATACATAGCTAATGACCTTCCTGCGTCACGTCCTAACGCTCCCTCACATCCGCAAATCCAGTCAGTATCCAAAGGCCAGATGGGCGAATTGCTCATTTGGAGCGATTCAAGCGTCCCTAGTCCTGCTTCTGCTGTTGATATCGCTGGCGCAACCATCGCGGGCCTTCGCAGCAGCTCCTGATCTGCAGACTGTGCTGACAGGCTCGCGCCAGCGCATTGAGAAGTTGGACTACCGCGCGACCGGGCGGCTCACGCAGGTGGGTGCCGATGGCAAGCGCACAAACTACAAGTTTGTTGGCAAGGCCCACTGGTTTCCTGACGGTCTGCGAATGCTCTTCGAGTTCTCGGGCGCTGGCTCAGATAAAACGAGCCTTCTGCTGCGAATGAGTGCGAACGGACGCCTGACTATCGAGGCGATGAAGCCCGGCGACAAGGCCGCGAGCGTGGTGCCGTTCGAACATTGGAACGACCCGCTCCTCGGAACTAACTTCTCATATGAAGACATGATTGAAAACTGGTTCTTCTGGAAGACTCAGGAGCTTCAGCCATCGACGAAGTACGGCACGCGCGACTGCTTCGTGCTCAAGAGCACGGCAGGCGCTCAGGACAAGACGTCCTACGATTCCGTGACATCGTGGATTGACAGCAGCATTATGTTCCCGGTACAGGTGGTGAAGACGCTCCACGGGACCGGACAGCAGAAGCAGTTCACCGCCTTTGGGCTGCGCCAGAACAGCGGCGTCTGGTCAGCGTCTCAAATGGAAGCGAAACTACCGGGCAAACCCGGCTCCTCACTTCTGGTCATTGAAGCAGGCTCGCCAAAGGCAAATCTTTCGGCCAAGGATTTCGTTATCGGCCCGTCGAGCGCGCCAATGCAACCGGCGAAATAAACCGAGCCTCAATGAGAGCCATCGACAGCGCCACGGCAGTTGCAGGTATCGAATCGTCGCCAGGAATCCTGGCGAGGGCTTAGCTTCAGGGGACGAACTGCTTTTCCGGCGCTGCCGGCGCTCCATATAAGCCAAGCGGCCACCAATTCCAGTCGCCGGCAAGTTGCAGCAGCGCAGGCCCGACAATCATCCGCACCACGGTAGCATCGATCAACACCGCCACCGCGAGCGTAAAGCCCAACATCTGGACGACCAGAAAGCCTCCCAAGGGTGAATGCGGTGAAGACGGCAATCATGATTGCCGCAGCGCTCGTGATAAGCCCCGCCGTCCGCGCTAGTCCCTCGACCACTGCCGCTTTCTCTGATAGGCCGTTCCGTCGCTCTTCGAGCACGCGGGCGACGAGGAAGACCTCATAATCCATGCTCAGTCCGAAGACGATGGCAAACGCGAGGATGGGCACGATCGGGAATATGTTGCCGGTCGGACCGTGGAGCCCAAAGAGTCTACTGCCGTGGCCTTCCTGAAAAACGAGAACCAACGCGCCGAACGAAGCGCCCACCGAGAGCAGATTGAGCAGAATCGCCTTGATCGCAGCAAATAAAGAACGTAGCCCGATCAGCAGAGCCGCCAGGCTCCCCAATACGACGCCAAGGATCACCTTCGGCAACCGCTGTTTCACGACCGCATCATAATCGGCGTCGCGTGCGGGCACGCCGCCGACCCGCAATACAGCGCCCGGCACACCTGTTATCGCCGCGACGTCAGAGGAACGCACCTCTCGCACCCACCGTATCTGTTCGTTGGGCGTAAGGGCGGAGGTGGGCAGCAACTCAATCAACGTAGCTTGGCCATCGCTGCTCAGAAAGCTCTTGCGAATCCCCTCGGGCACCTGGTCGATAGCATCCGAAGTGTCAGACATTCCCGTCAGCGTCGGAAGAGACAGGACTTCGTCCGCCCTGGGATCGCTCTGGAAATGCTTCGTGAGGTTGCTGACCGCAAGCCAACCAGCGGGCGAGAGCGGCGCCGACTGCGGCGGCAACTCCAGCACCACTCGAAGCGACTGCACAATCCCCGACCGGCCCATGCCTTGAAGCGTATGCAGCGCTTTCACCGACTCGGCCGACTCTGGAAGCGAGTTATGGTCCGGAAGCCCGGGAGCGATCTTTCGCGCCTGAAATGCAAGGACAAGCAGCGGAATCCCGGCGATAAGCAGAGCTGCCCAGGGTCGGTGGGTCACGATGTTGCCCCAGCGCTCCCACCGCGCGCTCGGCGCACATAGGCTCTCCCGCGTCTTGAATCGCTTCGCCGGCAGAGGCATTCTGGCGGAGTTAATCCGATGCCCCACCAGACCAAGGATCCAAGGCAGAATGAACGTGCATAGCATCACGCTCAACACCGTCACCAGCAGACCTGCGATCCCGATCGAGCGCAATTCGCTGATAGGCACCGTCAACAACGCCGAAAATCCAATGGCAACGGTCGTGGCCGAGATGATCAGCGTCTTTCCCGCTTGCTCGGCGGCAAGATCGGCAGCGCAGCCGGGTGGGCATCCCTCGGCCAATGCTTCGCGAAAACGGCTCACCATCAGCAACGCATAGTCGATGCCCAAACCGAGGCCGAGCATCGTCGCCAGGTTCTGCACTAGGATCGACAGATGCAGATGACTCGAGAGCAGCGCGGCCGCGCCCAGCGCCATCGAGATCGAGAGGATTCCCACTCCCAGGGGCAACAGCGCGGCGATAAGACTTCCAAAAGCCAGCAATAGCAGAAAGAGCGTCACCGGCATCGCCCGTTCCTCGGCATGCCTGACGTCATCTGCGCTGACCTTGCGAAGATCGAAGTTCAGCGGCGTTTCACCCGTAATCTGCAGCTTGATATCGGGATACTGCGACCGAAGCTGGCCCTCCATCCAGTCTGCTTTTGCTCTCAGCGCCGGGACCATCGCCTCGACGGTCTTCGCACTGCGCGCCTCCAGCCCAACGATGATCAATGCCCCGCCATTGTTCCCGGTAAACAGAGGGTCCGGCCAATCCACGCTCGAGATCGCACCCGCCACTCCCGGCACGCTCTTTAGCGAACTGGTCAGGAATCCCAACGCATCCGCGCCCTTTGCCGAATCCACATCGGGAACCCCGCTAATCACCAGAATCAACCGGTCGGCATAAGGAGACTGGAAACGCTTCGCTAGTTCCCGGTCGACGTATTCGGATTCCGCGCCCTTGATGTGGACCGCGGTCTCCAGGCGGCGTTCTACATGGTAGGAAAAGGGCAGCAGCGCAAGCGCCATGACAAACCCCGACATCGCCAGCCAGAATCGGCGGCGATAGGCGCCACGGTCAGTCTTCAGGTTCGGCGTTACCATTCAATCTCCACGGTCTCTCCCGGGACGTCTAAGAGCAATCAACCGGCTTCACCGATCGAGCACAACCATAAATATAGGGTCACGCCGGGATAATCCCCCGCATTGGCCGTCAATTCGAACTTGACCACTACCCATTTCTGGCTTGGATGCTCGCGAAACCGGAATCCGAATGTCTTGCAGCTCATATCTTGCAGCCATTGGTTCCGCAGAAGCCGCGCTCTCGCCAACGCCCCGTGACGTCGCAATGAAATGAGTATCATTTTGAACAGTTTTCTTCCGGGCGCGCGCCGACAATCGACCGGGAGACTATGACCTCTTCGCAACCCCTGCAATTTGACAGCCTGCGAAACAATCAGCCCGGCCAGAATCGGCTGAATTGGGAAATCACGCCCGTCCTGGTGTCGTTTCACGTCGGCGCCGTGGCTGCGCTCTTCTTCTTCTCCTGGCAGAGGCTCTTCGTCGCGATCTTTTTGTTCTGGATCACGGGCGGCCTGGGACTCGGCATATGCTTTCACCGCCTGCTCACCCATCGCTCCTTCGCGACACCCAAGTGGTTTGAATACTTTCTCACGATCTGCGCCGTGGCGGCTCTGGAAGGCGGCCCTCTCCTATGGGTGGCCACGCATCGCAAGCATCACCAATTCGCCGACAAGGACGGTGATCCGCACTCCCCGCGCGACGGCAAGTGGTGGGCGCACGCGGGTTGGGTCTTCGTCGGCAACCAATTGCGCCAGGACGTTCCAACCCTGAAGCGCTACGTCCCCGATCTTGCCCGGGACAAGGTCCACGTCTGGCTCACCAGGTACCACCTTGTTCCAACCGCCGTCGTCGCGCTCGCCTTGTTCGCCATCGGCGGATTCCGCCTCGTACTCTGGGGCACTTTCCTCCGCACCGTCGTGGGACTCCACGCGACATGGCTCGTCAACTCGGTGTCGCATATCTGGGGGTCGCGCCGCTTTAACACCCGGGATACATCGACCAACAATTGGTGGGTGGCCCTGATAAGTTTCGGAGACGGCTGGCACAACAACCATCACGCCTACCCGGTCTCCGCCCGCCACGGGCTGAGGTGGTACGAAGTCGACCTCAACTGGTACACCATCTGGACCTTCAAGCAGCTCGGACTCGTCTCCCACATCCACGACGCCCCGCTAACCGCTCGCACCACGCCGAAGCTGATTTAACTCGGGAACTCGAGGCTCTGAAGAACGAGCCGGATGCCCCATTCAAGCCGGGGCCCCCGGCGACAGGTCTTGGTCGCTGGGGTGGAAGCCGGGCCCCCCGGCGACAGGTCTTCGTCGCTGGGGTGGAAGCCATCCGCTGGCTCGAGTGGAATCACCTCTCCACCCCCAAACAATCGCCATTCCCCAAACAAATGTCATCCTGAGGCGAAGCCGAAGAGCCGGTCCTGAGCAGAGCGAAGGAACCTGCGGTTTGCCTAAAACCGCGCCGCAGGCGCATCCTTATCGCACTTCCCCAATGCCCAAGAACTACTACACCTACATAGTGGCCAGCCGCTCCCACACGCTCTACATCGGAGTCACCAGCAATCTCGAACAACGAATCTGGCAACACAAAACCAAGACCCACGAAGGCTTCTCCGCAACCTACAACTGCAACCGCTTGGTATGGTTCGAATCGTATAGCAACGCCGTGACCGCAATAACTCGCGAGAAAGAACTGAAGGGCTGGCGCAGGGCAAGAAAAATCGAGCTGATCGAAAAAACAAACCCAACCTGGAACGATCTCAGCGAAGACTGGGGCGCGCTCTAAACCTCCCAACAATCGCCGCTCAAAGAAAAGATGTCATCCTGAGCAAAGCGAAGGACCTGCGGTTTACCCAAAGCCGCGCCGCAGGCGCATCCAGCTTAGCAATGCTTAAATCCAAACAATCGCCATTCCCCAAACAAATGTCATCCTGAGGCGAAGCGAAGAGCCGTCCTGAGCGAACGAAGGAACCTGCGGTTTACCTAAAGCCGCGCCGCAGGCGCATCCAGCTTAGCAATGCTTAAATCCAAACAATCGCCATTCCCCAAACAAATGTCATCCTGA
>CAVUKL010000008.1:0-71451 GCA_963742015.1 uncultured Acidobacteriaceae bacterium
GAGCAGATAAAGACACGGTTGAGCGAGCGAGACCACGATCTGTACCCGAGACCGGACGTAACGCTTCAGTTCGCGCAACCAGAGAATGTAAATTGCTCCCATTATCTCCTCCACATCTTGGCGACTTGCCGCAAGCCGTCTGCTGAGTTGGCTGCCTCATCGCGAATAGTTGAACCAGTCAATGCCAGAAACGCGCCTTCGAGTGAATCGGTGTTGGTCTGAGCCTTCAATTCGCCCGGCGTTCCCTGCGCCACGATCGCACCATGATCGATAATGGCGATGCGGTGCGCGACGCGCTCGGCTTCGTCCATGTAGTGGGTGGTGAGAAAGACGGTGGTCTTCTCCGTCTCATTGAGATGTTTAACGTGAGTCCAAAGCAGGTTGCGGCTCTGCGGATCGAGGCCCAGGGTCGGCTCATCGAGAAAGAGAATGCGCGGGGTGTGCAAAAAGCCGCGCGCAATTTCGAGTCTCCGCTTCATGCCTCCCGAGAAGGTCTTGACGTAGCTGTCGCGACGGTCCCAGAGTTCGAAGAGCTTGAGCAGAAGCTCGGTGCGGCTCTCGCGCAGCTGACGCGGAACATGATAAAGAATTCCATGCAGGATCATGTTTTCGTAGGCAGTCTGTTCGGCGTCAAGGCTTGGATCCTGAAAGACGATGCCGAATCGCTGCCGCGCCTGTTTCTGCTGGGTGCGCGGATTGAGACCATCGAGCTCGATGGTTCCGCTGGTCGGCGGCAGCAGCGTGGTGAGCATCTTGATGGTGGTGGTCTTGCCCGCGCCGTTTGGCCCGAGAAAGGCAAATATTTCGCCTTGGGCGACGTCGAACGAGATGTCACGGACGGCAGTGAAATCGCCGAAGGTCTTGACGAGATGTTGAACCTGGATCATTGTCACCTCGAATCCTAAACAATACTGAACGGTTTCGTTTTAGATGTCAATGAGGATTTCCTCTCAAAGAAACGCTCTCTGCGCCTAGAGTGGGAGTGGCGAGGTACAGAATGAATCTCGAGGCAAGGCGAATCCCGTCAGGGCCAGCCGAGAAATATAACGCGTCTGAAGATCTCTTGCGTTGGATGAGTGATCAGTTCAACCGATTCGGAAGCATCTACCGGGCTTCTGTTTACGGTACCGACGTTTATGTTGTCAGCGACCCTGAACATGTGGATCACGTGCTCCGAGTCAATTGGCAGAACTATAAGAAGGGTCAGGCCATCAAACGTATCGGCTTGCTACTCGGCAATGGCTTGATGGTGAGTGAAGGAGAGTTTTGGAAGAGTCAGAGACGGATGATTCAACCTGCTTTCCACGATGAAGTAATTGGCGGTTTGGTAAACGTTATTTCGGCGGCGAACTTTGTGTTGCTTAACAAATGGAAGGCCGCAGCTTTGAGGAAAGAGAGTGTCAATATCACTAGCGACATCAGTCATATGATCCTGAAGATTGTGCTCACTTCCATCTTCGGAGACGACAGTGAAGGGGTGGCGCCACACTTCAATATCCTTTCCGATGAACCGGCTCGAAATCTGGGGTTCGCTCAAGCGTTTAGGCCCTTGGGAAAGATAGTCGCCGAGGTCGCGAATCGCAGGCGGAGCCAAAACAGAACGGCAACCGACATACTCGGCATGCTCATGGAGGCACGCGACCGAAAAAGTGGTCAAGTTATGCCCGATGGCCAGTTGGTCCGCGAGATCATGACCATCATTGTCGCTGGACACGAAACCACCGCCAGCACCTTGAATTGGACCTGGTATCTCCTCTCCCAGCACCCCGAGGTCGAGGACAAGTTGTCGCGTGAACTCGACGCAATGCCGGGGGCTCGCCATGAGATCGGCAACCTCTCGAAATTCAATTACACGCGCCAGGTCATTGAAGAGACGCTCCGTTTGTATCCGGCCGGTTGGCTGATGACGCGTATGGCACTCAAGGACGACAGACTTAGCGACTACTTCGTTCCCGCCGGAACGGAAATTTACATTTCTCCCTACTTAGTCCAGCGACACCCCGCTTTTTGGGAAGCTCCGGATCGCTTTGATCCAGACCGGTTCGGGCCCGCTCAATCGCGGAACCGGCACCCGATGACGATGCTCCCATTTTCTGCAGGTCCCCGAAAATGCGTTGGGGAAATGTTTGCGCGGGTCGAGATGCAGATCCATCTGATGACGATCGCAAAACACTTGCGCTTCCGATGCCTCAGTGAGCAGCCAATTCAACTTGATGCCGGTGTAAATCTGCGCAACAAGCACGATTTCATTATGACTCCGGAGATCCGCTCCGCAGCTGAGAATAAATGAAGGCCACGCTTGCCTGAGGCTCTGCTCATCCGCTACAAAAGGGAATCGCCAGTCCGCGAAGTGCTCCACTCGGACGGCCGGTCCCCATGAGTCAAATCCACTTTCGTAAACCGCTCGAAAACATCGACCATCCACAGATGGAAGCCGACGTCGTCATCGTCGGCGGAGGACCGGCGGGGATGGCATGTGGGCTGCGCCTCTCGCAGCTGATCGACGAACATAATCGGCACCATCCCGAATCGCCGATGACCAAAGAGAATATTTACGTCCTCGAAAAGGCGCGGGAGGTGGGCCAGCATTGTCTTTCTGGCGCTCTATTGGATCCGCGCTCGATGCGGGAATTGCTTCCCGGTTTTGAGAGCGAGGCGCCGATCGATGCTGAGGTCACGCAGGAATCGGTCTACTTTCTCACTAAGCAGAGTCAGTACAAATTTCCCATCGTGCCGCCGCCGCTGCGCGACCACGGCAACTACGTCATCTCGATCAATAAGTTCGTGAAATGGCTGGCCTCGAAGGTCGAGGAAGCCGGCATCACTATCTTCACCGGATTTGCCGGCTCGGAATTGCTATTTGATGACGATGGATTCGGCCAGGAGGTGATCGGCGTTCGCACTGATGACAAGGGCGTCGACAAGCTGGGCGAGCCGAAAGCCAACTTCGAACCCGGCTACGATCTTCGTGCGAAGATCACGATTCTCGCCGAGGGTACACGCGGCAATTGTGCCAAAGCGCTCATTCAGCACCTCGGCCTCGAAGACCCTGACCACGCGCAGACCTACGGCCTCGGCATCAAGGAGCTGTGGGAGATTCCCCCGGGCGCGTCGCCAAGGGCGAAGTGATCTACACACTTGGCTATCCGCTGACCGCGCACGAATACGGCGGCGCGTGGATCTACGGCATCAGCGACACAGAGATTTCGATCGGCTACGTTACCGGTCTTGATTACCAGGACCCGCGTACTGACCCGCATCACGTCTTTCAAAGCTTCAAATTGCATCCGCTGGCGCGGCGAATCCTCGATGGCGGCAAGATGGTGCGCTACGGTGCGAAGACGCTGCCCTATGGAGGCTGGCTCACCATGCCGCAGCTGGCCGGCGAGGGGTGGATGCTGCTCGGTGACAGCGCGAGCTTTCTGAATTCGCAGCGGCTCAAAGGCATCCATCTCGCGATCAAGTCAGGAATGCTTGCGGCGGAGACCGCCTACGATGCGATGGTGAAGCAAGACCGCTCCGGCAAGCAGTTGCAGAACTACAAACGACGCGTGGACGAGAGCTGGATTCGCGAGGAGCTTTACCCAGTGCGCAACTTCCATCAGGGCTTCGAGCACGGGCTGATCGATGGATTGGTTAAGGCGGGAATTCAGCAGATATTTCGGGGCGATAACCTTGGCCCGGATTTCACCAACCGGGCCGGCTTCGAAGCCATGCGCCCCCTCGACACATTTGGCGAGCATGCTCACGGCCGCGGAGCTTTCCTGGGTAATGCGCCCGGCGACGGCAAGCTCACTTTCGACCGGCTAACCGATGTCTATCATTCCGGCACGCGGCATGAGGACGATCAGCCCACACATCTCGTGGTCGCCGATCTCAATATCTGTGCTGGACGCTGCGCAAAGGAGTTCGGCAATCCCTGCCAGTATTTCTGCCCGGCCGCGGTTTATGAAATGGTCGAGGACGTTGATTCGGCGGCGAATAGCTCTGCAAAGCGACTGCAGATCAACTTCGCAAATTGCGTGCATTGCAAGACTTGTGACATAGCCGACCCCTACCAAATCATTACGTGGTTACCACCTGAAGGCGGGGGCGGCCCCAACTATGACGGCATGTGAGGGCTGCGTGGCCAGTATTTTTGTTATGCATGGGGTTCAGAGGCGGCCGCGAATTCATATAAAAGCGGCAACTCCTCGTCGACGTAATTCGTCAAAGGAGTAATGTATATGCAGCATTTTCAAAAGATAAGAAGAGTAGCTTTTGTAGTTTGTCTTATTCGCCCAGTTCGTTAAGGTTGCTTCCGGAATAAAATCTGCGGTTCCGATCCATGATGACCGGTGCAATCAACGAAACTCGCCAAGCCGAAGCGGAGCTTCTTGTCTTCCACGAGATCGCTCACGCTCTTACTTCCTCGCTTGACCTCGAGTCGATCCTGACCAGAATGCTCCGGCAGATCGAAAGCTTCTTCAGGCCCGAAACCTGGGCCCTGATGCTTTGCGACGAGCCGAAACAAGATCTTTTTTGCGCGATTTCCGGTGGCCGCTTCGCCTCCACGTTTTCTGAGGCTCGAGTTGCCAGCGGGCAGGGCATGGCCGGTTGGGTCGCGGAGCGAGGCGAAGCCCTGATCATCTCCGACGCTTCCCGGAGAGGCCCGCATGAACCGGACCTCGACCCATATATCGATTTTGAGGTCCGCTCGGTGCTGTGTATCCCGCTGCGCTCGCGGCTGCGGAATCTGGGGGTCATCCAGCTCTTTAACCTGCCGCCTGAGATGCTCTCCGACTATGCGCTCTCGTTCCTGCTCGTGCTCTGCGACTTTGCCGCTATCGCCGTCGATAACGCCAATACGTTTCAACGTGTGCAGGAGTTGACGATCACCGATGAATGTACGGGGCTCTTCAATGTGCGGCACTTCGACGAGTGCCTGAAAAACGAAATCGAACGCGCCGAGCGGCTTCTGCTTCCGATGAGTCTGATCTTTGTGGATCTGGACCAGTTCAAGCTGGTCAATGATAGGTTTGGACACCAGGTGGGCAGCCTGCTTCTTGGTCAGATAGGCGCGAGAATCCGCGCCCATGTGAGGAATATCGACATCGCGTTCCGCTACGGCGGAGACGAATTCGTCATTCTGCTCCCGGGCACACCCAAAGAGCCCGCCCTTCATGTCGCGAGACGGCTGCTGGATGCCTTTCGTAAAGCCCCCTACAAGATAGGGGATGGCTGTTGTATCGGCGTAACAGCCAGCTTCGGCATAGCCAGTTATCCCGAGGATGCTGTCAGCCGGGCAGGAGATTCTGCGGATCGCCGATGCGCGCATGTATCAAGTGAAGCGAACCACTCGCGACGGAATCGCCTTTACGGGCCCGGGCAGATCGTTAAACAGATCCACATAGCTGGCGGTATCGGTCAGTAGCGCAGACCCAGTCGCTGGGGAAACTCTTCCTCATCGTCATCCACATCGAGCAGATTGACAGAATCCGACAAGATCTTCCGGTGACGCCTCAGCAGTTCGACGTGAGCTAAGAACGACAACAATTGCGGCGAGTAGCAGATTTCGCGTACTTATCGCCATCCAGTCTTCGAGGCTGAGAGTAATCAGGACCAGCGGCGGAAACAACCCAAAATACTGGATGAGGATGTAGGCCAGATTCATCGATGCCGGCGAGCGCGTGCCCGTGAATGGCACCGTCTTCACGTTGAGAAAAAAGGCGTCGGTCAGCAAGAGGCAAAGGCTGACTCCTGTGAAGATCTGAATTGCGAAATTCTTCGAGTCACGTAAATCAGGCGGCGCGACAAGATGAGTCAACGCGATGCTCCCGAGCGTGAGCGCGAGCGCCCATATGAGTACCCACATTCTCGTTGCCGCGGACTCGTCCCATCCCGGCTTGCCGTGAATGATGCGAAAGATCCAATTGACTCTGCGGTCGGCCGGACCGAGGAAGGCAGCGCGCAGGCCAGCAACCGTCCAGAAGGCAATAATTGGCACCGCCGCTCGTAAACCTTCGGTCGAGAGGGCAAGCCCGACCGTGCCGTGACCGAGCTTGAACATAAGAGCGCACGAAGTGACTAGCGCCAGTCCAAGACCGCCGTACATGGCGAGATAGACCCGGTGACGCGGCGTTCGCGAGAGGGTCTGGCCGATGAAGTGAAAGATTCCCCGTTGCTGCGGCACTCGGAGCAGGGTGCCGATCGAATAGCATCAGGATCGGCCCGGCAAACCAACTCTGGGTGCTCCTCGCGCCGGAGCCTTCGACCACGTTGCGCATTCTCGAACGGTACGCGAGCGGATAGGATACGCAGGCCAGGATGATCATTGCCGCAGTCGCGAGCAAGCCTATGCGCGCCAGTGCCGTGAAGGCGGGCAGGGTCTCGTGGCCGTCGAGCAAGCGTTCGTAGATCCCCAGGAACCAGAATGGCGGAAAGTAAAATGCCGCGCGCTGACCCGAGCTAATGAGAGTCTCGATAAAACGAGAAACCAGAGGAAACAGCAGAAGAATCGAAAGTAGCGCCGTGATCGATAGCGCCTGCAGGAAGGGTGAGATTCTGCGAAAGAAATGTTCACCCAGGAGGACCAAGAGAAATCCCTGCGCCGCCAGAACGAAGCTGGCGATGCACAGGCCGCTCATTGTGACCGCAACCAGATGCGCGGTCAGGTGGCGAATGAGGCTAGGCAGGTCGGCGGATGCGGGAAAAAAGATTGTGCCGAGGGCGTTGGAGCCAAGCAGAAAGATGGCGAGAAAGAGGCCCACTGCGGCGATTCTCGCAGTGAAGAGCGTGCGCCGCTCGATCGAGAGAGTCGAGAGTACAAAGACGTCGAGCAGGTCCGGGAGGAACAGGTCCCAGACGAAGATCGTGACCGCTCCGATGGCTACGAAGGAATACATGACGTAGAAATAGTGGTCGGCTACCTGAGACCAGAATGGCCGCCCTCCGGGGAAGTGATAGGGCGGGAAGAGGTAAATAGCGACGCAAAGACCAGGGAGCGCAATCGCGTAGGCGATCTGAAGCACGCGGGCCTTGGTATGCCCGTCGTCTGCGGTGGTTTCATTGTTAAAGAAGCGCGAGAGGAAATGGCGTAGCAGTACCTGAAACTGAGTGCGCTGCGGCTGCTCGTCGGTATAAATGCTTGCCTGCACGGCGAGCGAGAGTACGGGATGCTCGGGTTCTGAGAAGACCTGCAGGCTTTTAAGCATTCATCACCTGCATGACATCGACGAGCTGCTGCGCGACGACCTTCGTATCTTCCTGCTGCACCAGCTCTGCAAAGGCGCTTTCGAGATTGGCCTGCCTCATCAGCGTGGTCAGCTCACCGGGTGCGGCGTCGGCGAGGATCTTGCCCTTGGCGATCACCACGACTCGGTCACAGAGCTGCTCGACAACTTCGAGAACGTGGGAGATATAGAGGATCGCCTTGCCGCTGGCGGCGAGTTGGCGAATCAGGTCTTTGAAGAGGCGCGCGGAGTCGACGTCGAGGCCGGAGAGTGGTTCGTCGAAGATCAGCAGCTTCGGATCATGCATCAGCGACGCGGCGATCAGGACCCGCTGCTTCATCCCCTTGGAGTAGGCCGAGATCGGCGAATGCCGCCAGGATTCCAGGTCCAGCAGCCGGAGGAGATTGAAGGCCTTCACCGTAATCAGCCGCTCCCCCATCCCGCGCAAGCGGCCGACCAGCTGCAGATACTCCATCCCGGAGAGATAGGTGTAGACGTGCGCCTCTTCGGGGACGTAGCCGAGCTGGGCGCGGAATCCGGGAAGGTCCTCGACGATGTTCCTCCCCTTGAAGAGCACCTGGCCGTCGTTTGGCTGCAGAATTCCCGTGATGATCTTGACCGTGGTCGATTTCCCCGATCCATTAGCGCCCAGGTAGCCGACAATCTCCCCGGCCCCAACGCGAAAGTTGACGTTGGCGATCGCGGGAATGCCGCGGTAGCTTCTTGAGACGTTGCGCAGCTCGAGCATGAAGGTCTCCGTTTACTTCATACCCTATGTAGCATACTAGTTTTCGCTAGTCAACTAGCATGCTACATAGGTAGAATTCCTGCCATGGCCCCAGGCGCGAAGCTTTCCCACATCGACGCAAAGCTCTCCCATACCGCCGCGCTGATCCTGCAGGCGATCCATACCGGGCAGGTCTATGGCTTCAGCGTGATGGAGAGAACAGGCCTGCCGAGCGGCACAGTGTATCCGGCGATGCGACGGCTGGAGCGGGACGGACTCATCCTGTCGAAGTGGGAAAATCAATCGATTGCCGACGCGGAGCAGCGGCCTCCGCGCAAGTACTACAGACTCACGCGCGCCGGGAAGGATATGCTGGAGGCGCTCTATAAACGGTATCCGCTGCTGGAGAAGCTGATTCCTTCGCCCGAGGTGGAGAACGCGTGATGGGCCACAGTCTGCTCGAATCTCTTCCGATCTGCCGGCTTCTGCTGCGCAGCGCATCCCTGCTTGTGCCCGGCAGAAGCAGGGCCGATTGGCTGGCGGAGTGGCAGGCGGAGCTTTGGCACGTTTTGCGTTCGCACGCCGAACGGTCGCGAGCGCGGCTGCCGAGGGCGCTGTGCACCTCAGCCCCACTGCCTTCTGCCTCGGCGCGTTTCAGGATGCGTGGTGGCTTCGCCAAAATAATGCGCAGCCGCCGTTTCGTTCGCCGTTGCGTTCCCTTGCCCGTCACGGCTCGCCTGCCATGTGTCTGCTCTCGCTCGCCGGCTGGACTGCGGCTAGCCTGATGCTCGCTCTGTGCCTGCCCACTGCCCGCAAGGCGATGATACCCCCTCCGTATCCGGACGCGGACAACCTGATATTGATCTCGCCCGACGGAACCTCGATGTCGCCGCTGCCGTCCATTCGTCTAGCCGACTACCGCTCATGGCAAACCAGCACGCGGCCTCTCTTCACCGAGCTCGCCTATTACCAGCCCTTGATGAAGCATGTGCATATTGCGCCGCATCGGACGGCGGAGCTTTCGGTCATCCGCGCCAGCGCGAGCCTCTTCGACCTGCTAAAGTTTCCCTCCTTCGCGTTGAAAGTGCAGGAAGACCCACAGCAGATACAAGGGATGCTCCTCAGCGAGAACGCATGGCACGAATACTTCGATGATGACCCTGCAATTGCCGGGCGCGTGGTTGAGGTTGCGGGAAGGCAGGTTCGTATTGCCGCTGTTGTAGCCCAGGACCGGTGGCGCCTGCCTGGCCGCGCCGATGCCTGGATGGTGGCTGACGAGTCACAAATGGATTCGCTCTCACCGAACTCGAAGGGGTTTGTGCTTGCGGCAATGCGGCCATCGGCATTCCCCTCTGGATCATCAGGCCGGCATTGGATGACGGTTTACCGCGCGTATGGCGATGCCGACAGGTTTGAGTGCGTTTCGCTGGCGGAGCAGACACGGCAACCCTTTTCCATTTATCTCTTCACGTTATTCATCGCCTTTCTCGCGCTGCCGGCGACAACGCCGCTGCCGTTGGGCGAGTACCCGGCGCGGGCCGAGCGCCTGGGCTGGAGCATCCGCGTGCGGCGCTGGCTCTTTCTCGCCGCGAAGCTCGCCCTGATTCTGCCGCTGGTGTATTGCGCTTCGATTGACTTGGCCTACGGAAATATCGCGTCGGGTCTGCATTCCGTTGGCCCCGTCTCTTCGCAGTATCTGCAGTTGGCAAGTTCGTTTCTTGGGCTGTTGTTCGCGTTTCGTTGGGCGTTGCGCGACCAACGCGGCCGCTGCCCGGTTTGCCTGCGGCTGCTGACCAATCCGGCGCGAGTGGGAGAGGCCTCGCGCAACTTCCTGGCCTGGAACGGCACGGAACTGATCTGTGCAGGTGGACACGGGCTGCTTCACATCCCCGAAATCCCCACCAGCTGGTTCAGCACCCAGCGCTGGCTCTATCTCGATCCGTCCTGGAGCAGCCTGTTCACTGACGCTTATGTGGCTCCAGCGGGGGTGTTGTAAATCTGGCCTGGTGTGCCTCGAAGGTCGCAACCTTGGCCCCAAAGACAGGCAGCGAGGCCACGCAGCCGGTTTGACCCCTTCAATTTCAGCCTGTTAAACTTTGATGGTTACGCAGTAGCAAGCCGTCATTCGCTCGCCTGCCATCTCCCCTCCGGAAAGATCTCGAAGGAATTCTGTGGACTCCCAGACACGTCACGCCCTGAAGCAGGATAAGTTTGTAAGCGCAACCCAGACCGGGTTGAGCTGGATTGAGATTCACCGCGCGGAGGTCATTCGGGCCTCCGTCGTTGTCGTCTTGATTCTTGCCGCGATTATCGGTGGCGGCGCATGGTATGAACACCAAAGCGCCCAGGCTTCGGTCGCCCTTGGCCAGGCGCTTGAGGTCTACAATTCGTCCCTGCGCCAGCCGGGCGAACCCGAAGATGGCAGCTACAAGACCACTGCCGAACGCGCCCAGGCCGCCAACAAGCTCTTCGCCGAGGTGGCGATCAAGTATGGCAGCTACGAGGCAGGCAAGACCGCCCAATACTTCGTAGGCCTGACCGACATCGACCTGGGCAAGACCGCAGACGCCGAGACGAGCCTCAAGCAGGTCTCAGGCTCCTACAACAAGGACCTTTCCGGGCTGGCCAAGGTCGCGCTGGCAAACCTCTACGTGCAGACCGGGAAGACCCAGCAAGCGATCGACCTCTACAAGGAGTTGATCGCGAAGCCAACCGATACTGTCCCGGGCCCCGCAGCGCAACTGCAGCTTGCCGCGATCTACGAAAAGACTGATCCGCTACAGGCCAAGCAGATTTATGCGGTGCTCAAGGACAAGGACAAGACCACCGCCGCCGGTCAGATCGCCGCTCAGAAGCTGAATCCCGGAGCGGCGCAGGGTCCGCAGTTGCAGCAATAGCGTCTTTTCAGCCCGACAAACGCCCGCATCGAGGATCGATGCGGGCGTTTTGTTTTGCGGTGAAACCGGCAGAAGTGCTTGATACCTTGACTATCTACAATCGCGTAGTGTAGATAGTCATAGTATGGGAAAACCAAGCGATCTCGTGCAGGGCACCCTCGACCTGCTCATCCTGAAGACGCTTTCGACCGAAGCCCGCCACGGATGGGCGATTGCCAAGCGCATCCAGCAGATTTCCGGCGAAGTGCTGCAGGTGCAGCAGGGCTCCCTTTATCCGGCGCTGCATCGGCTGGAGCAACAGGGCTGGATCAAGGCCAAATGGGCCGAGAGCGAGACTGGGCGCCAGGCGAAGTTCTACTCGCTGACCACTGCCGGCCGCACCCAGCTTGAATCCGAGACCGCCAACTGGGCACGGCTCTCCGAAGCCATCAACCTGATCGTGCAGGAGGCCTAGCCGATGCGCTGGCTCAATCAGCTCTTCATGAAATGCCGAATGCTCTTCCTGCGCGGACGCGCCGGGAACGAATTGCAAGACGAACTGCAGTTCCATCTCGATCAGCAGATCGCCGAGAACATCGCCGCCGGCATGGATCCCGAAGAGGCACGGCTCGACGCGCTGCGTATCTTTGGCAACCCGACGGCGCTCCGCGAACAGGCACGCGAGACGTGGAGCTGGCTGTGGCTCGAGCTGCTCCTGCGCGACCTCCGATATGGCATGCGAACGCTGGCCCGCACCCCCGGCTTTACCGTGCTCGCGATCCTGGTGATGGGTCTTGGGATTGGTGCGAATGTGGCGCTCTTTACCGTCGTCCGTTCGGTGCTGCTCAAGCCGCTGCCATTCAAGGACCAGGACCGTCTCGTGCGCATCTTCGAGGCTGACTCCAAAGGCCGCTTTCAAGACAACATCGTGGCCGGAGGCACCTTTGCCTCCTGGCAATCGCAAGCACACAGCTTCGAGCAGATGGCGATCAAGCAGTGGATGCATTACGACCTCGCCGGCGCTGGAAATCAATTGCCTGAGGTCGCCCTGGCGCACACCGCATCGTGGAACCTGTTTCCGATGCTGGGCGTGCAGCCGGCCCTGGGCCGCTTCTTCACCTCGGACGACGACCGCCCCGAAGCAAACGCGACCGTCGTCCTCACCTGGGGGCTTTGGAAGCGGCGTTATGGCGGCGATCCCGCGATTTTGGGCGAGACCATCCTGCTCGATGCTCGCCCGTACACAGTCATTGGAGTCTTGCCTTCCTGGTTTACCTATCCCGACGCGGCGGTGCAGCTCTGGACTCCGCTCTATCACGAGAAATCCCGCGAAGTGGTGGTGATGCATGAGGCGCATAACTTCGACGTGATTGGGTTACTCAAGCCCGGAGTCACCATTCCGCAAGCCAAAGCGGAACTTGACACCATCCAGGCAGCGATCCGGAAAGAACACCCGGTCGGCCCCATCGATGACGCGGCGAATATCCGCCCGATACTCGACGCCGATGTCTATGAACTCAAGACCGGCCTCTACACCCTGCTGGCCGCGACTGGCTGCCTGCTGCTCATCGCCTGCATTAATGTGGCAAATCTGCTGGTTGCGCGCGCGGCCACGCGGCGTCGAGAGACCGCTATTCGGACTGCACTTGGCGGTAGCCGAGCGCGGCTCATCCGCGAACAGATCATCGAGAGCCTGTTGCTTTCGTGCGCGGGTGGCGCCTTCGGCTTTCTTCTTGCGTCCGGGATTCTGCGCTGGCTGGTCCAAACCCGCAACGACATTCCGCGTGCCGAGTCGATCCACATCGACGGCGTAGTCATCTTGTTTGCCGCCGGAATCATGCTTGCCTGCGGTTTTCTGGCCGGATTGATTCCCGCACTATCGAGCAACGACAAACAGATCCTCAAGACACTGAACGAATCCTCCCGCTCCCACAGCGGCGGTCCCGCAGGCGTACGCCTTCGGAGGACGCTGCTTGCCCTGCAAGTCGGGCTTACCGTCGTGCTCCTGGTCGGCGCCGGGTTGCTGATCAAGAGCTACCGCCAGCTGCGCACAGTCAATATGGGTTGCGCCACGCACGACGTCCTGACCATGTGGATCAACCTGCCAAAAGGCGGCTATCGGACTCCCGAGCAGCGGGTCGCGTTCTACGAGCAGTTACTCGAACGAGTCAGGGCCACTCCCGGAGTGAAGGCCGCCGGCCTGACCAGCGTGCTTCCTGGCCAGGGCCGAGCGCCGCGATGACACCTTCAACGTCCGCGAACACCCGCCACTGCCTAAAGGAGAGAACCTCGACGCTACAACCCGCTATATCGACCCCGGTTACTTTTCGCGCTATGCAGATTCCCTTGATCGAGGGGCGGTTCTTCGAGGCCGACGAACGCCTGGACAAGGTGCATGCCATCATCGTCAACCGCGAATTCACTCGCGAAGTCTTTCCCGGCGAAGAGCATCTTGGCAAGCACATCGTCGGCGGCCCCGGCGGCAACGCCAAGAGCTATGAGATTGTTGGCGTGGTCGGCGATACTCTGGACGAGGTCTCGGGCCACGCCCTATCCGGCGATCTTCTATCCGCTGTACATCGGAGTCGAGAGGTCGGTTTCGCTTGCCGTCCGGACGGCTCCGGGGCACGACCCCTCCTCGCTGGCGCTTCCCATCCAGAAGGTCATCGCCGGCATCGACCCCGATCTGCCGGTCGCCAACATCCTCACCATGGACCAGCTCATCGGCCAATCGACCCTCGACGCGAGCTTCGACGCGACCCTGGTACTTGCCTTCGCGGGGATTTCACTGCTGTTGGCTGGGGTTGGCCTGTTCGGCGTGTTGTCCTACATCGTCGCCCAGCGCACGACCGAGATCGGCATCCGCATTGCGCTTGGCGCGCAGCGGGAACAAGTGATGCGGCTCATGCTCCGCGATGGGCTGCGGCCCGCGGTGATTGGCCTGGTGCTGGGGCTGGTCGCCAGTGTCGGGCTCACGCGGCTCATCCGGTCACTGCTCTACGGGACGACAGCGCTTGACCCCGTTGTCTTTGCAGTCGTCAGTGTTGCGCTGTTGGCCGTCGCTGCCGTCGCGTGCGCCTTGCCGGCCTGGCGGGCCTCACGGCTTGACCCGATCACGGCCTTACGAATGGAATAACGCTCACTGCAATGAAGCGTCGACTGGATAGCCGAGCAGGTAAGTTACGGGCAGAAATCCGCTGCACTCCTCACCGATCTCCCAATCGTAGCCCCGGGTCTTCAGCGGCTCGATAAGCGTTTCGAGCTCCCGGTGGGAATATGCCCGGAGGCAGGAGACAATCCCGTCATAGAAGAGCACGAACGGCACGAGCGGGATTAGCCAGGTCCAAAACAGGCGCGACCAGCGAAATGGCCGGATGGCAGGCGCAAGGATGATCGAGATAAACGGGATCAGGCAGATCATGAGGATTGTCCGAGGCGAGCGTCGGGCCATCTCGAAGATTCCAACGCCGCAGCGCTGCTCCACCGCGTCGCTAAGAATGCGGCAGGCGGCTTCCGGGCCGAAGTGGTGGAAAGAAGAGAATATGGTCCGAAAACCGGAAAGCCGTGCAGGAACACTCGTTGCGTCGACTGGCAACGATTCGAACCTCAGCAATGCCTGAGCTGGAGCTGGCGCGCTCAAAAGCGCTCTGGTTGGGATACTTATCCGTAAGCCGGATAGCGATTCCGTGATCCGCTTGCAGTTCCGGCTCGCGAACCAGGCGGAGCCACGGACCGCCGCCTCCTGAGCAGAGATCGAGAACCTCGCGGGTTCGGGCCCGCTTCATGCTGGCCATCAGACGGCTGAGAATCGGCTGGTAAGTATTGCCAAAGTTCCACAGCGCCTGCATCCCGTCGGTGACCAGGTCCCGCAAGGGCGCGGGAAAGGTAGGAAGGTCGTGAATCTCATGCATTTCGATTCGCCGCATGTCCGCTCTGCCAATCCTTCCGTCAAACATTAGTGTGCCGCGTTTTTGGCCCGTGCCCCCTGACGGCAACGTTGCAGGCGGCTTGTGCTTCACCAGCGCATGGCAGAACATAGAATGAGCGGAATCGCAGTCTGCACCGTCTTTTGTAGCAGATTATGAGTTCGCTGGAAGGACAAGTCGTTGGCTGGATGCATGTGAATCCAATCGTCGCCCCCGCCGAAGCGCCATCCCTGACCGAGGCCGACGCCGGGGAGGCGGTCTCTGCGCTCGTCGCCCAGTATTCGACCACGCTCTACCGGGTTGCCTACTCCATCACCCGCAACTCCGCCGAGGCGGAAGACGCTGTTCAGGAAACCTTCCTGCGGGTCTTACGGCATCGCGAAAAACTCGGCGAGATTCGCGACCACCGCGTCTGGCTGGTGCGGATTACCTGGAATGTGGTGCTCGACCGCAAGCGCCGGGCCAAGGCGAGGCCGGAAACCGAAGATATCGCAGACCTCGTGCGCACCCTCCCGGCAAAGTCGCTGACCGCCGAAAAGAGCGCAATCTCTTCGCAGGAACATGCCCGCATTATGGCGCTGATCGATACTCTGCCGAAGAAAGAGCGTGATGCGCTGCTGCTCTCCGCCGTTGAGGAACTGACCACCGCACAGGCCGCAGCGGTGCTTGGCACGACCGAGTCCTCCGTGCGCTCGCGGATCTTTCGCGCTCGCCATCAACTTGCGGCGCTGCTCGACCGGGACAAGACCTGCGCAACCATCAGGCAAGACCTCAGCGAAAGGAGCGTTCGATGAAACCCAGGCCATCCACTGACAACACCACCGGGCACGATGCCAGGATCGACGCCGCGCTTCGGGTTTATGGCCGGGCCGTCCCCACGCCAGGCCTGGAATCGAGGGTAGCGGCGCGGATCGCGGCGACGCCCCACCAATCCTATCGCTCCGCGTCGTCTTGGTTCGCCGGCAGCCGCTGGATGGTTCTTTTGCGCGGTGTCTCGGTCGGGGCGCTGGCCGCAGCCGCGGCCGCAGCCATCGTGGTTGGCACAGTGCGCCACTCGCAGCAGATCCCGATCCCGCAGGCCGCACGCGGCACACGATCTGGAGGGATTAACACCGCGGGAGATCCGCATGTGCCAACCCACGCGATTCCACAATCGGCGACGATCGACCCCCAGGCTCCAAGGACCGCGCCGCATACCCGCGCGACGGTCTCCCGCAATGCCGGGAGCAAGCCCGCCGGGAGTGCGGTTCCGCGCTCACCGTATCCGCCGGACCAGCCGCAATCCAATCCTCAGCAGTGAAGAGAAGATTTCAGACTAACCCTTCGAGCTGTCTCCCGCCAGCAACGAAAAGAGCATCTGCAGTAATGCCAGCACGATAGCGCCGATGAAGGCCGCGCCAAAGGTCTTGACATAGAAGCCCGGAACTAATCCACTCGACAGCTTCAGGATCAAGGCGTTGATCACCAGGAAGAACAACCCCAGCGTCAAAATGCCAAGCGGAAGAGTAATGATCTTGAGCAGAAGACCTAGAGTGGCGTTCAGCAGTCCGATCACAATAACGGCAATCAGCGCCGCCCCCAGTGTGGCGACCTGAAAACCAGGTACGATCTTCGAGACAATCAGCAAGGCGACCGCATTTACAATCCAGTGCAGGAGCAGACGAAGCATTAGTGTTTCCTCTCCACGGCATTTCATGACGGCCGCACTTGAGAAAGAACGGCTGTTCGGAACAGCGGTAACTCTACCAACGTACTCTAGCAGTATGGAGTATCCGGTTTCTTCGTGACACGCCCTAAGTTTCTCAGCGCATCCATGATTCCCGGCCTGGCCTTGGGCCTTGTGATTTCAGGTCCGCACTCGGCGCTTGCCCAAGCGACTAAGGCGAAGCCGGCGGATGCGCCGATTCCCGATATCCCGACGCTGATGATGCAGGTGCAAGCCCACCAGCGGGAACTGGACAAGGTCCGCGAAAACTACACTTTTCGCGAGGTGCAGCAGACCGACGACCTCGACTCGAACGGTCAGGTGAAGAAGACCGAAACCGAGGAATCTGAAATCTTCTTCGTGAACGGCCATCACATCGAGCGGCTGGTCAAGAAGAACGGCAAGGATCTGAGCCCGGATGAACAGAAAAAAGAGCAGGAGCGGGTCGAGAAAGAGGTCGAGAAGGCTACCAAACTCGATCCCAACAAATCGCTCCACGGCGACGAGATATCGATTAGCCGCATTCTTGCGATCATGAAGGTCTCGAACCCGCGTCGGATTTCGCTGAATGGCCGCGACACGATTGCTTTCGACTTCGTCGGCGACCCTCATGCCCAGACCCACGGGCTCGCCGAAGACGCTTCAAAGAAGATGGCCGGCACCGTCTGGGTCGATGAGAAGGACCGCGAGGTCGCCAAGCTCACCGTTCACTTCGACGAGAACTTTCACATCGGCGCCGGCCTGCTGGCCAATATCCAGGCCGGATCGTCCTTCCAGTTCGAACAAGCCAAAATCAACAACGAATTATGGCTGCCCACTGGCGGCGAGGCGCATCTGCAGGCCCGGGTGCTGCTGGTGAAGGGCTACCGTGAGAACATGCGATTTCACGACAGCGAATTCCAGCGCTTCCATACCGAAGCCAACCAGCAGGCGGGCGTGACCGTGCACGATTAGTCTCCCCCGCGCACCGACCCCTCGCTCTTTGAATAAGATAAACGGGTGACAAATCCCTGGCTTCATTGGTGGACTGACCCGGTTCCCGTGTGGCAACAGAGCACCTTCCCGCGGCTGCTACTGGCGCTCTTGCTGGGCACCCTGATCGGCGCCGAGCGGCAGTGGCGGCAGCGTGCCGCAGGACTGCGCACGAATGCGCTGGTTTGTTTCGGCGCGGCCGCCTTCGTCGACCTGGGTTCCACTGTGGCCCCGGGGACCACGCAGATTATCGCCTACGTCGTTTCCGGAGTCGGATTTCTCGGTGCCGGCGCCATTATGAAAGATGGCGGCAACATTCGAGGACTCAATACCGCCGCCACGTTATGGTGTTCCGCGGCAGTTGGAGCATGCGCGGGCGCAGGGGAGATGCTCGATGCCGTATTTGTCACCGTCCTTCTGATTGCGATCAATATCGTGCTTCGTCCGCTGTCGCGATTTATCGATCGGCGTTCGTTGGCGGTCCTGGATACCCACGCCCTTTACCGGCTGCGGATCATCTGTCCCACCGAACACCAAACCGCAACCGAATTCCAATTGACTCGCACCATTGCGGGCCGTTCGCTGATGCTTCTCGAACTGCACGCCGACCGGATCGAGGAAACCGAGAATTCGATGGTTCAGGCAATGATCGAATCGTCCACGCGCGACCCCCTAATGTTGAATAAGCTTACTGAGGAATTGCGGGCACTCCCATGGATAGACTCGGTCGACTGGACAGAAGCCGAGTCCGAAGGCTGAGTTATGCTTCGAGTTGTCTAGTCCGCGGACGCTGGCAGGGAGCGAACCTGCACATCACCGCCAGCGCTCCGCAGTTCATCGCCGCCAGCAATCCGTCGGTTGCCAGGCTCGACCACGCCGCGCCCAGCCATCCATGCCGCGGAATCAGCCACACATTGAGTCCGACATTGAGAGCCACGGCCAGCATCTGCGAAACGGTCCGGTATCGCTGCAATCCGCTTCCGGTGATGGCGCTACCGCTCATCTGGTGAAGGCTGCGGAAGAGCGGGATGAGGCAAAGCCAGCGCAGAGCGGATACTGTTTCCTGAAACCCGCTGCCTGCCAGGTGTGGAACCAGCGGAGCCGTGACGAAAATCGCGACCGCTGCCAGGACACTTAGAAGCAGAGCGCGCTTGAGCAGCACGACAGCGAACGGCGCCGCGCCCCGAATGCCGCCCAGACCGCTGCGAAAGAAGCGCGGCATCGCCGCCTCGCGGATCGCCAGGATGGGAATGGTGGCCACATCGATGATGCGATAAGCCATGCTGTAGATACCGTTCGCCGCGTTCATGCCGTAGTAGCTCAGCATGGTCTTGTCGATGTCGTTGTAGGCGGTTGCGGTCGAGCTGGCGAAGGAGTAGCCAAAACCCTCCAGCAGGTTTCGCCGCACCTGATCGAAGCTGAAACTCGGCCTCCCGAACCTGACCGTGACCACCAACACCGACGCAGACGCGGTGAGCAACGAAAGAGCTACCGTCGCAATCGACCATTGGTACGCGTTCGCGCGATGAAGCACAATGAGCATTATGGCCGCCGCGAGCATACGGGCAAAGTTGTTGGCTAGTGTCAACGCGGCGGTGATGCGCAACTCTTCAAAGGTCTGAAAGACTCGCGCCGCGGAGGCCGTAAGCTGAAAGCAGAAACAGTTCGCCACCGCAGCCAGTAAGGTAATTGCTCGCGTATCCGGCCCCAGCACTTTTCCCGAAAGCAAAGCGAGCGCCGCCACGATCACGATACTGATCACCGTCGTCGTGACAAGTATGTTTCCCCAATACACGGAGAACTGTTTGCGGTCGGCGGTAACGTAGCGCAGAAAGAGCGTGCCCGACCCCATCGCGCTGTATTGGCCCAAGATGCTGGTCAGAGCAAAGGCTCCGGCGTAGAGGCCATACTCTGACGGGCCGAGCAGCCGAGCGATCAGGATGAAGTAGACCGACTGCAGCAAGAAGCCGCTCCCCTGACCGAGCGCCATCCAACCCGCATTGCGAGCGAGTGCACTCTCGCGGATTCGCCGCAGCTCGAGACTAATCGCAGACACGGTTTTGGTCGCCGCCGAGAGAACGAGAGCGCTTCATACTTTTTGTGTTGTGGTGGTGCAGCGATGATAGCCCCTTTAATGGGCCAGGTGATGTTGCGGTTAAAACATTTTCCCTCCGACCGACCTTCGCATGGACCAAAAGAGAACGCCTGGCATCCCGAGAGAACACGGATGCATCCGCCAGCCCATCGCTTGCCACCATGAACAGTTTGCGTGAACGGACGAAATTTCCTTACAGACTTGCGCGCTGAGCTTGCATCCAAGTCAATCAGCCGAACGCCAGTGACGCTTCAACAAATCAGATTCTAAGGAACCGCGAAATATGTACCGGATTAAAAAAGCTTCTATTGCCGCTTGTGGCTTCCTACTGAGCTTGCTCTTGTCGGCCTGCGGTGGAGGCACGACGTTAGCTCCGGCGCCCGATTTTTCCCTGGCTGCAACGCCTGCGGCGCTTTCGCTGACCGCAGGCAGCGTCGGGACAAACCGTTAGCCTAATCGCCTCAGCGATTAACGGCTTTACCGGCAGCGTCGCGGTCGCCATTTCTGGATTGCCCTCCGGCGTCACCGCGAGTCCCGCTTCGGTTACGCTAACCCCAGGGGTCGCCGCGACGGTCACGCTTACCGCCGGCCCGACCGCTGCGGCCGGCAGCCCAACGATCACTTTTACCGGTACTTCAGGGGCGTTGAGTCATACAGCTACGGTTACCCTGACCGTCTCCGTTCCTGCGCCTCCTGATTTTTCCCTCACTCTTTCGCCGACTTCATTGACACTGAACATTGGCGGAGCCGGAGCTCCAGTCAGCGTAACGGCCAGCGCAATGAACTCGTTTACCGGCACGGTGGCGGTCGCGATCAGCGGCCTGCCTACAGGAGTAACCGCCAATCCTGCCACGCTTAGCCTGACGCCAGGGGCTCCCCAGACCATTACCCTGACCGCCGCAGCGACGGCGGCGGCCGGAACGGCGACCATCACCTTTACGGGAACTTCCGGCAGCCTCAGTCACACCGCCACGTTAGCCCTTACCGTTCAGGCAGCGGTCGCGACGAATGCCCCGGACGTGACAACCTATCACTACGACAACGCTCGCGATGGTCTCAACGCGGCGGAAACCATCCTGACTCCGAGCAATGTGAATTCGACACAGTTCGGTAAGATCGGCTTTGATACCGTTGACGGCTTGGTCGACGCCGAGCCCCTGTACGTCGCGAACCTCACTGTGGCGGGCGTGTTGCATAACGTCCTGTACGTCGCCACTGAAAATGACAGCGTCTATGCCTTCGACGCCGACACCGGGACCCAGCTATGGAAGACCTCCGTTCTGGGCAGCGGAGAAACGACCAGCGACGACCGCGGTTGTACGCAAATTACGCCCCAGATCGGGATCACCTCCACACCGGTGATCGATCGCAAACAGGGTACCGACGGGACTTTGTTCACCGTGGGGATGACTAAGGATGCGAGCGGAAACTATCATCAGCGGCTTCACGCACTGGATTTGATCACAGGGGCGGAGGTCAGCGGCAGCCCGACTGAGATCTCCGCGAGTTATCCCGGCTCCGGAGACAACTCTCAGAACGGGAACGTCGTCTTCGATCCGGCGCAATATGCGGAGAGAGCGGCGCTGCTTCTGCTCAACGGAAACGTCTATCTTGCGTGGACGTCACACTGCGACGACCAGCCCTACACCGGCTGGATCATGGCCTACAGCGAGACGACTCTCAAGCAGACCCAGGTGCTCGATCTCACACCCAACGGCGAAGGAGGCTCCATTTGGATGGCAGGAGACGGGCTCGCTGCGGACAGCAGCGGCAACATCTACTTCCTCGACGCGAACGGTACCTTCGATCTCGGCTTTGATAGTAGCGGCTTCCCCACGATGGGCGACTTTGGAAACGGCATGATCAAGCTGAGCGTGAACAGTTCAGGAACGCTGGCCGTCGCCGATTACTTTCAGCCCTACAACACCGACGCCGAGAGCGCGGCTGACACAGACCTCGGTTCTGGCGGCGAAATACTGTTACCGGACATGACGGACTCAACCGGAAATACCCAGCAACTGATTGTTGGCGCGGGCAAGGACGGGCACATCTACCTCGGCAACCGCAACAATCTCGGCAAATTCAACTCCATGACTTCCAACAACAGCAATCTCTATCAGGATGTCTCGGGCGCGATCAACGGTGCGGTGTTTTCGACGCCCGCTTACTTCAATGGGGTGCTCTATTATGCGGCCGTGAAAGACGCTCTGAGAGCCTTTCCTCTGACACAAGCTAAGCTGGCAACGACAGCGTCGAGCCAGTCGGCGACTAATTTTGCCTATCCCGGAGCGACGCCGAGCATCTCCGCCAACGGAACCCAGACCGGCATCGTGTGGGCGTTGGAATCAACTCCACCTTCGACGACCACCCCAGTCTCGCCAGCCGTGCTGCACGCCTACGACGCTACCAACCTGGCGACTGAACTCTACAACAGCAACCAGGCCGCCAGCGGCCGCGATAGCTTCGGAAACGGAAACAAGTACATCACCCCGATGATCGTGAATGGGAAAGTGTACGTCGGGACGCCAACCGGAGTAGCAGTCTTCGGTTTGTTGCCGCAGTAATCGGACTCGGGAGATACGGGGAGATCGCGTCTGGCTATCTCCCCGCCGATTGTCTTAGTACCGATAGGTCTCCGGCTTGTAGGGTCCTTCGACCGAAACGCCGAGATAGTCGGCCTGCTTGGGTGAGAGGGTCGTCAGCTTGACGCCGATCTTTTCCAGGTGAAGACGCGCTACTTCCTCATCCAGCTTCTTGGGGAGGGTATAGACGTCGACGGCGTAAGTGTCCTTGTTCGCCCAGAGGTCAAGCTGCGCAAGCGTCTGGTTTGCAAAGCTGTTGCTCATCACGAAGCTCGGGTGTCCAGTCGCGCAACCGAGATTCACCAGTCGGCCTTCCGCCAGCACGAAAATGCTGTGCGCCGGCTTGCCGTTCGCGGCAGCAAAGTTGTATTGGTCGACCTGCGGCTTGATGTTGATCTTCTCCACGCCCTTGGCCGTGTTGAGCTGGTCCATCTGGATTTCGTTGTCGAAGTGGCCGATGTTGCAGACGATCGCCTGGTCCTTCATCTTCTTCATGTGCTCGAAGGTGATGATGTCGACGTTGCCGGTGCAGGTGACGTAGATGTCGCCGCGACCGAGCGTGTCTTCGATGGTCGTCACTTCGAAGCCTTCCATCGCCGCCTGCAGCGCGTTGATCGGATCGATCTCGGTCACGATCACGCGCGCTCCCATGCCGCGAAGCGAATGCGACGAGCCCTTGCCCACATCGCCGTAGCCGCAGATGACCGCGACCTTGCCGGCAACCATCACGTCGGTCGCGCGCTTGATGCCATCGGCGAGCGACTCGCGGCAACCGTAGAGGTTGTCAAACTTTGATTTCGTGACCGAATCATTCACATTGATTGCCGGAACCAGCAGCTTGCCCTGCTCCTTCATCTTGTAGAGCCGGTGGACGCCGGTCGTGGTCTCTTCCGAGACGCCGCGCCATTCCTTGACGACATTGTGCCAGCGCTGCGGGTCTTCGGCATGGACCTTCTTCAGCAGATCCTTGATCACGCCTTCTTCGTGGCTCTCGGAGGGTGTATTCACCCAGCCATCGCCCTCTTCAAGCTCATAGCCTTTGTGGATCAGCAGCGTCACATCGCCGCCATCGTCGACCACCAGTTGCGGACCTTTGCCGTTGTGGTCGAGCGCCTGATTCGTGCACCACCAGTATTCTTCGAGCGATTCACCTTTCCACGCGAAGACTGGAACTCCAGCCGCAGCGATCGCCGCCGCAGCATGGTCCTGAGTCGAGAAAATGTTGCAGCTTGCCCAGCGAACATCCGCGCCCAGCGCAACCAGCGTCTCAATCAACACCGCAGTCTGGATCGTCATGTGCAGCGACCCGGTGATGCGAACACCCGCGAGCGGCTTGCCAGCGGCATACTTGTGGCGGATCGACATCAGGCCGGGCATCTCATACTCGGCGATAGAAATCTCTTTGCGTCCCCAGTCGGCCAGGGACATGTCAGCCACTTTGTAGGCGGCGGTGGTCGCGCGATCAAGCGTTGCAGTTGCCATGTACATCCTCCTATCGTTAAATCACGATATGTCGATATAATATTTGCCAGCAGGAGTGCCGTCAACACCTATGCCATCAATTTTGAAATCTCTGCGCCTGCTGGCCGACCCTAATCGCCTCCGGATTTTATTGTTGCTCGCCGCCGAGGAACTCTCGGTCGCCGAGTTGCAGGAGATTCTCGGGCTCGGCCAAAGCACCATCTCGACCCAGCTCTCACAGCTGAAAAGCGCTGACCTGATCGAGGACCGGCGCGCCGGGAAGAACAATCTCTACCGCCTGCAAGCAGCCCGCTGCAAACAACGTGTTGCCCGTGATTCGCCAGGCTGCCGCGGAGATACCCGAAGCCGCACAGGACCAGGCCGCGTTGCAACTCGCACTGCGCAAGCGCCAGGACAAAAGCCGAGCGTTTTTCGATGAGATGGCCGGCCGCTTCGGCAAAGAGTACGTTCCCGGACGCTCCTGGAAGGGACTTTCTGAAGCCCTATTGAAGCTGATGCCGCCTATGGTGATTGCCGACCTTGGCGCGGGCGAAGGAACATTTTCGCTGCTGCTCGCCCAACAAGCGAAAAAGGTCATCGCTGTCGACAACTCCGAAAAGATGGTCGAATACGGGACTTCGCTCGCCGAAAAACAAGGCGTCAAGGCTCTCGAATATAGGCTCGGCGACCTCGAATCCGTCCCTATCGAAGACGGCTCTGTCGACTTGGCGTTCTTCAGCCAGTCGTTGCATCACGCCCTTCATCCGGGGCGGGCGATTAACGAGGCCTGGAGGATTCTCAAGCCGGGCGGCCGCATCGCTGTCCTCGATCTGGTAAAGCACCGCTTCGAAGAGGCGCGCGAACTCTATGCTGATACGTGGCTCGGATTCAGCGAAGTCGAACTTGAAACCCTGCTTCAGCACGCCGGATTTGCAAACGTCCAGACCGACCTCGTGCATAAAGAGACCGAGCCGCCATATTTTCAAACTCTGCTGGCGGTAGGCGATAAAAGTTAGTTCTGGCAAAATAGGGACGACTGCCCTTATGCGGCCCCAGACCCAACCAAAGGATCACACCCCAGCCGACATCCCGCCGCTCTCGACCCTGCTTTCACAATTGCTGATCGCCTTCACCATTGAATTCGACAACGAATTCGAGCACCGCATGCCGCATCGGACCACCAGCTTCTCCTCGACGGCGGATCGCGGGCCGTGGCTGGGTTCCATGGTTCTCTGGGCAAATGGGATGCGGCTGGTGCCTGAAGCCGGAATCACAGTCGGCGAGCTGGAGCGTCAGGCCCGGACCAACAAGATTCAGTTGGCGGGTCTCGAACGCTGGGGCTACGTCTTCGTCACACCCGAACCGGCCGACTTGGGAAAAAAATCGCACCAACGTAATTGGCTGGTGCGCCCAACCTCTAACGGACGCAGGACGCAGGAGACATGGAGGCCATTGGCAGGCGTCATTAAAGAGCGCTGGCGGGAACGTTTCGGCGCTGACAAAATCGACGCGCTCCAAAAGTCTCTCTCCGTAGTGCTTGGCCAAATCGATCTGGCATTGCCTGAATATCTGCCAATCCTGGGGCCTGGTCTGTTCTCACAAATTCTGATCGAAGAGGAGCCGGCATCCAACCCGCACACCGAGGAAGCCATGGCTCAGATGAATCTCTCCGCGTTGCTGGCCAAGGTGCTGCTCGCTTTCGCCATCGAGTTTGAGTTTGACTGGAGGATCTCGCTGCCGATCGGCGCCAACGTTCTGCGGCTTCTCGATGCAAAGGGCGTGCGAATCGCCGATCTTCCCCGGCTCTCCGGCATAGCGAAAGAGGGCGTCGCCTTCGCAACTGGCTGGCTCGAAAGAAATGACTATGCCGAGCTCGAACCCGATCCGAAAACCGGCAAAGGCAAGGTGATTCGACTAACCCCGAAAGGCGAAGCAGCGCGGCAGGCGTATCTTCAGCGTCTGGCGTTCGTCGAGGGGCGCTGGCAGGAGCGCTCTGGCGCGCAGGCGATCTCAGCGTTGCGAGATTCATTGATGGCGCTGATTCATCAAAAGAACGGAGGACAGGCGACCCTGTCTGAGGGACTGATGCCGTATCCGGATGGATGGCGGGCCCGCAAACCATACGAGTCGCGGACTCTTGCTTTCATCAACGATCCCGCAGGAGCCCTGCCGCACTTTCCCATGGTGCTGCACCGCGGCGGCTATCCGGATGGCAGTTGAGCTGTTCTGTCAGAATAAAGACCATGGCGACCATGGCGACAAAGGCGGTGCAACTGACGAAAGCCCAGATGATGCTGATCTCTCGCGCCTTGTCCGACCCGACGCGCTTTGAGATATTCCAGCAGATTGCCGGCTGCCAATGCCTTGGCTGCTCCGATTTGCGTGAGCACCTGACCGTCTCCGCGCCCACGATCTCTCACCATTTAAGAGAATTGGAGGCCGCCGGACTGATCGAATCGACCCGCGCGGGCAAGTTCATGAACCTCACCCTGCGCCGAGACGTGTGGCAGGCATATCTCCGGGAACTTGGGCAAATTTAATTCCTGTTTCCGAATCCTTTCCTTCGATCACACATCAATTAGACGGTTATCGAAGTATCGAACGCTTCGATAAAAGAGGGAATCATATGAGCAAGCTTTCAGGGAAAGTCGCAGTCGTCACCGGCGCTTCGAAGGGCATTGGAGCCTCGATCGCGGAGCATCTTGCCGCCGAAGGGGCCAAGGTCGTCGTCAACTATTCAAGCAGCAAAGCGGGAGCCGACAAAGTCGTCGCGAACATCAAGGCCAAGGGCGGCGAAGCCATCGCCGTTCAGGGCAATGTCGCGAAGGAAGCCGATATTGAAAAGCTCTTCGCCGAGACCAAGAAGGCCTACGGCAAGCTCGACATCCTGGTCAACAACGCGGGCATCTACGAATTTCTGCCCCTTGAGGCCGTCACCGCCGACCACTTCCACAAGCAATTTGATGTGAACGTACTCGGCCTGCTGCTCACCACGAAGGAAGCAGTCAAGCTGATCGGACCCGTGGGTGGATCGATCATCAACATCGGCTCCATCGTTGGACCGATGCCGGTGGCTTCCGCGGCCGTTTATAGCTCGACTAAGGCCGCTGTCGATGCGATCACGATTTCGCTGTCGAAGGAACTTGGGCCGCGAAAGATTCGTGTGAACTCGCTCAACCCCGGCATGGTCGAGACCGAGGGCTTGCACGCTGTCGGCTTCGCCGAGAGCGACTTCCGCAAGTCGGTCGAAGCGACCACGCCGCTCGGCCGCATCGCCCAGCCTAGCGACATCGCTACCGCCGCAGTGTTCTTCGCTTCCGACGACGCCGGATGGGTCACCGGACAGACCGTCATTCTTGCTGGCGGACAGCGTCAGTAAGGTCCCAGCACGGGTCGCGAATCCGCGGCCCAGCAATCCTCCTTCAAGTCACCAGCAAAGCTACGGCGGCCGCACTCATCACCACAGCGCAGGCCCATCCCAGAACCCGCATCCGCGTTGAGTTCGCGCGCTTCCCCATTACTTTTTTATCGCTCGTCAGCAACACCACCAAGACGACCAACGGAGGCGCAAGCATGCCATTCAGCACCGCCGACCAGAAGAGCATCTTCACGGCATCAAGCCCGGCGAAATCCAGGGAAAGCCCGATCGCCATTGCCACACCGATTACCGCATAGAAGGGCCATGCTTTGTGAGGTTTTGACTCGAGCGATGCACTGCGCCAGTTCGCTCCCTCGGCGACCGCGTAGGCGCAGGAACCGGCCAGCACCGGGACCGCCAACATGCCGGTGCCAATGATGCCAAGCGTAAAGAGCCAATAAGCGCCCTGTCCTGCCAGCGGACGCAGCGCCTCGGCAGCCTGTTTTGCGGTCGCGATGCCGGTTTTCCCGTGGGCGTGGAGCGTCGCCGCTGTGGTCAGGATTATGAAGTACATCACCAGGTTCGAGAAAAACATTCCCGTCAGGACGTCGGTCCTCGCCGCGATCAACTCGTCGTCGGTGGCGCCGCGTCGCTGGGCCACGGTCGTCTTGCCCCGCGCTCGGTCCTCTTCGACTTCCTGCGCCGCTTGCCAGAAGAAGAGATAAGGCGAAATCGTTGTCCCGAGAATTCCGACCAGGACCGCAAGATAGTTCCTGCTCCATTCGATATGCGGAATGAAGGTAAACCGCAGAACCGCACCCCAGTCCGGACGGGCAAGAAATGCGGTGATGACGTAGGCGAAGAGCACCAGCGTCAGCCACTTGAAGATGCGCGCGATCATCCGGTACGACGTCCGAAACAACAGAACGACAATCAACAGCGTAAAGAACGGTGTCCAATAGATAGGAGCGAACGCCGGTGACCATCTGCATCGCATCGGCCATGCCGCCTAAATCGGCGCCGATGTTGAAGACATTGGCAACTACTACCAGCAGGCAGGCCGGCCACAGTACCCATGGCGGATAGCGGGCGCGAATCACACTGGCCAACCCCCGCCCCGTCACCATGCCCAGCCGCGCGCACATCAACTGCACCGCCGACATCAGCGGAAAGGAAAACAGCGCCGTCCAAAGGCCCGTATAGCCGTAGGCCGCACCAGCAACCGAGTAGGTTGAAATGCCTGAGGGATCATCGTCCGCAGCTCCGGTAATCAGGCCCGGGCCGAGGTCTTTGAAAAATTGCTGTACGGGATCGCGCCGTCGCGGCGGCGTTTCCGGCTGTACTGGGCTTACTTGCATAGGGCTATGATGCGCGTTCCAACGATAGCATCAGCCCCGGAGAGAATTTGCTCTCTTCGGTCCAGGGCCGCTCTGATCTCTGCTACCTGGTGAGTTCAATGGAAAGTATTTGACCGTCGACGGTTTTGTCGGAGGTCACTGCGTATTGGATGCTGGCCTTCATCCCCTCGAGGTCGGTGCAGGGATGGATCTCACCCTCAGGTGTGTAGTTCGTGGCGCGGAAGGGGATGTCGTAATAGTTATTGCTGTAGAGTGAGACGGCTTTGCCGCCCTCGTCGACCTTGAGCTCAATCTCCGAGGGGTCGGTGCATTGCACAGCCTTGATCACGCCCTGCACAGTCTGCTTGGGGCCAAGCGGCGTCTCGGTGGGGTGCTTCGGCGCTGGCAGGCTGACGGTCTTCTTCGTCGTCGTCCCGGTACTGTCGCCGGTATATTCCGGACGTGCGGATTTGCTGCTCGCCTCGGCAGGCGCGTGTTGCGCCTGCTGCTCTTCCAACTGCTTGATACGCGTGTCAAGGTTGGTGGCCTCGTCCGGAGTCTTCGCCAATCCCGCAGACGATTTCAGTACCGAGATGGCGTCTTTATATCGATCCTCCTCCTGCAGCACCACGGCTGCGTTGATGCGAAAGCCGAGGTTCGCAGGATCAAGCGCGACCGCCCGCACGTTCATCATGTGCGCCTCATCCAGCTTTTCATGGTGCATTCCATAAAACATCGCCAGCGCATCATAGGCGGGCGCAAACTTTGGGTTCAGCTTGATCGCCGACTGGAGACTTGCCTCGATCTGCTCGGCAGGCACCGCCGCGCCGCTCTGCATCGAGATGGCGGCGTAATAGTAGTGGGCGAGATAGCTCTGCGAGTCCAGCTGAATTGCCTGCTCATACCATTTGCGCGCCGACTCGAGATTTCCCGCGCGGCCCTCCAGGTAGCCCATGGTCTCGTGCGCCTGCACGTTCTTCGGGTCTTCCTGAAGCACCGTATCGAGTAGCGTCCGCGCGTCTTTGCGACGGTCGTTATAGGCGAGAAAGTCGGCGCGGAGCGCGTCCGCCTGCGACAGAGGCACGGCGGCCGCCTGGAATGATGCCTCATTTACATCCTGCGGTACCTCGATTTTCATATACGAAAAGGAGAAGCGGGAGATATACATCTCGAGCGCCTTTTGCAGCTGGGGCAGGTCGCCAAAGGCGCGGTCGCCCGCCGTGACCGGGTCGACATGCTGGCTGACTATCTCGATGTAGTCGGCCAGGCGGTGAGTGTGCAGAATCCCGTCGGCAACCTTAAGCATGTGGACCAGCGCCCACGACTCCGCGTAAAAGATCGACCCCTTCTCTTCCTCGTGATAGTAAGGCGACTTCACGTCGACGGCCAGCAGGGTCTCGATTGGGATGAGCTTGTTCTGGCGCAGCAGCATGATGTTTTCGCGGCTCGGCTCGCCCGCATCCGCGTCTTTCTCGTGGATCTCGGTGTTTTGAAAAAACTGCGCCAACCCCTCATTGAGCCATAGCGGCATCCACGTCTCGGCGTCGGCGAGCAGCAGGTGGGTGTATTCGTGATAGACAGTCGCGTACGGGTGTTCACCCTGCGCATCGAGGCGCAGCAGCACATAGTTCTTGTCCGGAGCGCGCAGAAAAAGGCCCGCCAGGTCGAGCTGGCCCTTGGCGAGATAGGATTCCGGCTCAAGCGCCTCAAAGGCCCTCTTGTCTTTCAACGCTATAACGATGATCGGGTCGGGCGGATCGACATGTGCCTTGGGAAAGGCGGTATGAAAGACCGCCCGCATCCGCTCAAACTGCCCCGCCACATGCCGTGCCTGCTTTTCGGTCGAATCTGTAAGCACAAGAAAGTGCGGACTCCGCACCTCAACCCAGCCTTCCCCACCCTCCTTGGCGAGAACCGTGGAGGCGGTGAGCAAGAGGACGAGTGGAAGGAGACGGTGCCACATGGCGGCGCGGGATAAGGATAGCAAAGGGAGTGAGTCATCAGCAGCGGTTTCGGGGCTTGTATGGGACGGTGATACGGGAGACGATGAGTGCTGTCGATGAAGCGCCGAGGGCTAGCCGGGGGCTTTCACTTCAGTAATCCCGCCTTCCCAATTGCGCGGCGTACTATAGGCGCAAGGGGAATTTTCGATGGCGACGACGGCGATTTCGATCGAAGAGTACCTCTCCACCGCCTATGAGCCGGACATGGACTACGTGGACGGCGAGCTCGAGGAGCGCAACGTGGGCGAATACGAGCACAATGTGGTGCAGAAGCGGATTCTATTCTGGTTTGACCGGCGGGCGAAGGAGTGGCGCATCCGCACGGTCCAGGAGCAGCGAACGCGTCTAAGCGGGTCCCGAGTGCGGATTCCCGATGTCAGCGTCTTCGCTCGCGACCTGCCAGTTGAGCAGGTCTTCACCCGGCCGCAGTTGATCGCTGTCGAGGTCCTGTCGCCGGAAGACCGCCACTCGCGCATGGACAAGAAGATCCGCGACTACCTCGACTTCGGCGTGCGGCATGTCTGGGTCGTCAATCCCGCGACGCGGACAGGCTGGGACTGCTCCGACGGCAACTGGGTCCGCCAGGAACGCTTCGCGGTCGCAGGCAGCCCAATCTACCTGTCGCTACCGGAGTTGTTCGCGGAATTGGACGAGGCGGAGCAGGGCTGATGCCGCACTGCGATACTAAATACGCTCATTTGCCTCCCGCTCAATCTGAAGGCGATTTTGCTGATGGTCGAAAGTCAGGTCTATTTTGCTAAGTGGAAATGAATGCTTTCTGTTACCTAACGAAATAGTGACGTAAAACTGATTGCAGGCATCTATCGTCGCTTCAACCGTCTGCGGGTTGATGTGATATGCAATTCCAGCCTCGCGAACTAAGTTTTTCAGAGTTATCGGTTTTCCGATCCATTGCAGAAGCTCATATGCTTTATCGCTGCGGGTTGCCAAAAGGCATTGGAACTCCTCGTAACTGGCCTTAACGGAGGTCGATGCTCTGCGGAAGTAAGGCGGTGCGGCGAAGTATGGCTTGTTACTACCTCCTGGAACAATAACTGCCAGACATGCTTTGCCGTCTTCTCTAACCTCATGCGCTTCGAAGTAAGGACATTCCGGATAGATGCTCTTCGTCTTGTCTACGAACGTCTTTTGCAGTTTATCTAGGTCCGAGCTGTGATTTTCAATGAGTCCGTTGTCTGACGCTCCAAGGAATATTACGCCTTCCTGATCGGACCTCAGAGTATTCGCGAAGGCTACTACCGTCTTAGCGATATCTTGCGTGTCAGATACTCTTTTCCGCTCAACAAATGTCCTCTCTGTTGAGTGAAGCTTTCTTATCAGATCGCTTTCGTTCATAGGCATGGCGTTACTTTATTAAGGTGCCTTCTCGATTTCACAGACGAGAGCCCCGCCTGAGCGGGGCTCTCGTGATTTGATTTGCAGGCTTCCTACCGCCTAACTGCACCCGCTCGTGCTCCCGCAGCTCATGCACCGGTAGCAGCTTCCATTCCGGACCATGATGGCTCCGCAGGTGTGGCAGCTGGGAGCGTCTCCCATGTCGTACATGCTGCGCATGGCGTCGGCGGCGTGGATGATGCCGCGATCTGTCGATCGTCGAGGGGTTCAGCGGAATCACCGGCGACTGCGATCCGCATTGCTGACGCTGCGTGCTTCCGGGGCGATTCCACCCTGAGGCGCGCTGGCCGCTCCCATCCCACGCGTTGGCTGGTGTTCGTCGGCGGTGAATCCCATCCCCACCTTCGGTTCGCCGCCGAGTTCGTGGCTGGCGACGGATGATGCACCCTCGGTGCCGGCTGGCGGCGCGCCCAGTCCGGTGAACAGCGACAGCTGCTGGCCGGAGAGGAAGCGCAGCTGCAGCCACCTGAAGATGTAGTCCATGATCGACTTGGCGTAGCCGATGTGTTCGTTGCCGGTCCAGCCCGAGGGCTCGAAGCGGGTGTGCGCGAACTTCTCGCACAACACCTTGAGCGGAACTCCATGCTGGAGCGAGAGCGAGATCGCGGTGGCGAAGCTGTCCATCAGGCCCGAGACGGTCGAGCCTTCCTTGGCCATCTTGATGAAGATCTCACCGGGCTCGCCCGAGGGGTAGAGGCCGACGGTGATGTAGCCTTCGTGGCCCGCAAGCGAGAACTTGTGGGTCAGCGAGGCGCGCTCCTCAGGCAGACGGTGGCGCACCGCGCGCGGCGGGGCGTTGACATTTTGGTCCTGCGCGGGCGCCGAAACGCTTCGCATGCCTGCTTCAACATTATTTGAAGCAACCTGAGCGATCGACGCGACCGCCGCGCTAAACGCATTGGCCGCGGCGAGAATGCTGCGCGAGGTGACCTCCAGCTTCTCGGAGACTTTGGCTTCGAGGGTCTTGATGTCGGCCTCGGCGCTGGGCTTGCCTTGGACCAGAGACGCGAGCACACGGTCAGCAGCCTGGCTGAGGGCTTCGATCGGCGAGTCCTTGGAGGTCTTGATCTCCTTGGCGCCCTTGCCGTCGGAGACGTTGAGCGGCTGCGCGCCCTTCGATCCGTCGCGGTAGACGGCGACCGCCTTCAGGCCAAGACGCCACGCATCGAGATAGGCCTCGGCGATGTCGTCGAGCGAGCAGTCGTGGGGCAGGTTGACCGTCTTCGAGATCGCGCCGGAAAGGAACGGCTGCGTCGCCGCCATCATCTTGACGTGTCCGGTGTAGTGGATCGAGCGCGTGCCCTTCGACGGCTTGAACGAGCAGTCGAAGCAGGCAAGATGTTCGGGCTTGATCGCCGGCGCGCCCTCGATGGTGCCGGTGGCGTCGATGTAGCTGACGATCGCATCCACTTCATCATTCGATATAGCCGAGCTTGAAGAGCGCAGCAGGCACGGTGTTATTGACGATCTTGATCATGCCGCCGCCAACCAGCTTCTTGTACTTCACCAGCGCGAGATCGGGCTCGATGCCGGTGGTGTCGCAATCCATCATGAAGCCGATGGTGCCGGTCGGCGCGAGCACCGTGACCTGCGAGTTGCGGTAGCCGAACTTCTCACCATGGGCAAGCGCCTTGTCCCAGCAATCGCGCGAGGCATCGATCAGCTCGGCAAGCTGCGGAGCCACAAAAGGCTCGGCGCTCGTCCGCGACTTGCCAATATTGTTGACCTCGGCGCGATGCATGCGGATGACGTCGAGGAATGGTTCGCGATTCACATAGTAGCCAGGGCACGCGCCACCAGTGCGCTCGGCGTTTGCCGTCAGCGGAGTGGTCGAGGCCAGCGGCGGGCACTTCTCGGCAATCTTCGACGACTGCAGGTACGCCTCGCCGCACATGATCGCGGTGAGGGTCGCGGCAAAGTCGCGTCCAGCGTCAGAGTCGTACGGCAATCCAAGGCTCATCAGCAGCGCGCCCAAGTTGGCGTAGCCCAAACCGAGCGGACGATAGTCGTGCGAGTTGCGTCCGATCCATTCCGTCGGGTAGCCGGAGTTATCGACGAGAATGTCCATCGCGGTGATCAGAATCCCGATCGCATGGCGATACGACGCAATGTCGAAGTTGCCGGCGTGGTCAACAAACTTCATCAGGTTGAACGAAGCCAGGTTGCAGGCCGAGTTATCGAGGAACATGTATTCCGAGCACGGGTTCGACGCGTTGATACGGCCGGAGTTCTTCGATGTGTGCCACCTGTTGATCGTCGTGTCGTACTGCATGCCGGGGTCGCCGCACTGCCAGGTGGCTTCGGCGATCTTCTTCATAATGTCGCGGGCCTTGTAGGTCTGAACGGGGGTGTGGTCTTTCACCGTATAAGTGGTGAACTCGCCATCACGCTCAACCGCCTGCATAAACTCATCCGTAACGCGTACGGAGTTATTGGCGTTCTGGAAGAAGATCGACGAATAGGCCTCAGAGTCTGGCCCCGAAGAGCCGTCGTAGCCGGCCTGCATAAGCGCCCAGGCCTTGGCCTCTTCTTTGGACTTGCACTCGATGAAGTCGATGATGTCCGGATGGTCGACGTTGAGGATGACCATCTTCGCGGCGCGGCGGGTCTTGCCGCCCGACTTGATCACGCCCGCAAAGGCGTCGAAGCCGCGCATGAAGCTCAGCGGACCGGACGCAGTGCCGCCGCCCGAAAGCAGTTCCATCGACCCACGGATCGGCGAGAGGTTCGAGCCCGTGCCCGAGCCCCACTTGAAGAGCATGCCTTCGGTCTTGGCCAGGGTCAGGATCGAGTCAAGCGAATCATCAACCGAATTGATGAAGCACGCCGAGCACTGCGGATTCCGGTAGCCGGTGACGGAAAACTCGACCGCGCAGGTGTGCGGGTTGTAGTGCCAATTCTGTCCGTCGGAGTTGGGCTCGAGCCGGTCGCAGCCCACATTGAACCAGACCGGCGAGTTGAAGGCTACCTTCTGGGTCACGAGCAGGTGCACGAGCTCGTCGTGAAAGAGCGCGGCGTCTTCAGGCGTGGCAAAGTAGTTGTCCTTGATGCCCCAGTCGCGGATCGTCTCGGCAACGCGGCCGACGAGCTGGCGAACACTGTTCTCCCGAACATATTCGCTCCCTCCCTTTTCACTCGTTTGGGACGCCTCCATCGGCCCGTGGAGATACTTGCTGGCAACGATGTTGGTCGCCGTCACCGACCAGTCGATCGGAACCTCCACATCCTTCTGAAAGAAGATCGGCTTGCCGGTGAAATCGGTAATGGAGGCGTCGCGGCGCTCCCACTGCACTTCGTCATAAGGCGAGATGCCAGCCTTGGAGAAGACGCGATTAAAGCGCAGTCCCTCGGTTGTTCTAGTGGATGCGGAGGCAGCGGCCGGACTCATCGGGTTGTGGTCGGCAACAACGGTCGCGCCGTTGGTGGAGTTCTTGCGAGTAGTGGCCTCGGCCATGCGTGCTCCTTTTCTGATACTGCGAAACTTGAACTGCAAACCTTGGAGACTACAAAAGCTACGATGCCGGCTTTGCCGGACATCGACATCAACCTGCAGTCTCGTCTTGGTGTCTTGGGGTGGACCAGTGGGGCGCGGTTTTCCGCCCTCATCGCCCGCCGCCGTCGCCCAATAGATGCTAAGTATGCGCTCTCTATTGTGCAAGTCAAGCGAGAACCACTACATCTTGTATTTTACTGCCAAAAAGTACCTAGAAAGTTCCGGTTTCGGGCATTTGGCTGTGGAGAATCCGCAATCGCCTTGCCTGGCGCGGGATCCGACATCTTGCCCAGCGGCAACCGCCGGCGCATGGCCATTTGGCGAGACTATTCCGCTAACCGACGAGGGGCAAGACGCAGGAATGGTGCATTCACTGTGGAGGGGTGTGGAAGGGGTGGATAACAAGTCAGAACTCAGCCAGCAAGTGGGCGGGAGCCTGGAAGCGGTCGCTCCTTAGCCTACTGAGCCGACCTTGACCGTGTGTCCCTGCGCCGCTACGCCGAAATCGACGTTTTCGGGGCTCTCGGAGAGTTCGCTTTCTGCGCTCGGTTCGATTCCCTCTTCGGCGGAAACGCTGGGTTCGGATTCGAGTTTTTCTGGATCAAATGGCATAGCGACCCTTCTAGGGATGCAGTGAGATAAGGCTGCCGCTTCGGTGCAGCTCGAAGCGGCATCGAAATTCTTATTGAACAGCACTCTATACCATTACCCTCTCCCGGTCTACTTCTCGAGGGGTCGCGTCCTGCGGTGATCAATGCCAACCGCGCCAACGATGACAGTGTGTCCCCCGCCGGGAACGTTTTGGCCACCCGGATTGACCCAATAAGTGATTGTCTCCGGGTCATCGAAATAGAACTGAAATTTTGAGTTGCCAGAATCGAGAGGATCGGGGGGCAAGGTATACACCCAATCATCTGCGTGTGGCAGGTTTGGCGGATTTGTGCTGCTGGGGCCCACAGAGAATTGCACTACGCATGAGGGGGTCGCGAGATTGAATTCGATGCACTCCCCTTCCTCGATTTGGTGCGCGCTACCTGTCGAACCACCCGGAGTCGGGAGGATGTAGATAATGTCGTTCGCCATGGCTTGAGGTCCTTTCAAGATTGAACAGCGCTAAGAACTTCACCGCAATAGGGGAACATTATTTCTTTCGGAGGTTCTTATCGAAATTGAGGTTCAGCGATTTCAGTTCAATATCCGAGTCGATGGCTTCGAGGTCTGCCCCGTTGTCGAGCGCCTTCTGAAGGTAACTCCTTACTTTGCCTGTGTCATGTAAATTCCCGTAAGCATCGGCAATCTCCACCAACACCTCTGGGTTGTTCGGGGCGAGGCTGAGGGCAGATTGGATTCGCGCTTCGGACTTTTCGGGTTTTCCCTCCCGGGCATACAGCGTGGCCATGAGCGCTTGAGACAATGCGTCCTGCGAGGCCCGTTTGGTGTCGGACTCGAGCAGCGTCAATTCCTTCGACATGGCCGCGTTAGCCTGGGCCGAGTCGCCCAGCGCGAGGCAGGCGAGGCGGAGGTTATCCCAGACTATGTAGTCATTGTCTGAGAGTTTCAGCGCCTCCCGGCTATAGGTTACGGCTTGCGAATACTTGCCTTCATCGAGTGAGAGCGCCGCCAGGTTGGCCAGCACGGGATAAGTGGGGTTCAGCGACAGCGCCTTTTGAAGGTTCTCTTCGGCGAGTGGCACGAGTTTGGGGTCGCCTCTATCGAGGTAGGCGCTCCCCAGGTTGCTGTAGACCTGAGCGTTGTCCGGGGTGAGCTCCAGGGCTTGTTTGTACTGAGATATCGCCTCGGGATATTTCGCCTGGCGCAAATAAAAATTGCCAAGCTCGTTGTAGCCGCCCCAGTCGTCCGGAACGACGGCGATGACCTTGCGGAAGCCATTCTCGGCATCGGCGATTCTGCCCGCGGTTTCGTCGGAGCGTGCGATGCCGCGGAGTGCGGCGGGATCTCGCGGATTGATTTCCAGGGCCTGATTAAATTCCTGCAAAGCAAGATCGTGATTGCCCTGTCCATTGTGGATAGCGGCGAGGGTGGAATATGCCGTTGGCAGGCGGGTGTCGAGCTGTTGCGCCCGCTGACAATTCGCGATGGCCATATCCAGCCACTTGGGATCGCGTTCGACCTGGTACTTCATCCGATAGGCCTCGCCGAGCTGCGCATAGCCGAGAGCGAAGAGCGGATCGGCCTTGATCGAGTTCTGCAGGGCCCCGATCGCGCGGTCGAGGTTCCCCGGCTTGTCGTAGCGTTGCATGAGGCCAAGCGCGACGATGTAGCTTTCGTCGGCGGCGGGCTTGCCGCTGTTGCTTGCCACCGCCACCAGGCGTGTGAAGGCGGTGGCCTGCCACTCGCGAATGCCGGGGACGAGGAACCCAATGGCCAGAAGGACCGCAACTCCGCCCAGGCTGAAGACCCAGGTCTTCCAGTGCGATTTTTTCTCGGGAGCCAGGCCCCAGGCAGAGACCGAGGCGCTCTCGCGAGTGCGGCGAAGCTCCGCAGATTCCCTGTTGCGTTTCGGCACCGAGCTCTCTGGAGTCGCTTCCACCACCGCCGAGGTCGACAGCTCAGGCCGCAGGCTCTCCAGATCGCGAAGCATCTCCGCGCAACTCTGGTAACGGCGCGCCGGATCTTTTGCCAGAGCGCGATAAATGACCTGGCTTAACGCCGGCGCCAAACCATCCGGTAGCTCAGGCGGTTCGTTCAGGATGGAAAATACCGTCGCCGGAATGGTTTCACGGGAGAACGGATGATGCCCGGTGAGCATCTCCAGCATGACGATCCCCGTGGCCCAGATGTCTGTCCGGCTGTCGATGCCGCGACCAAGTGTCTGCTCCGGGGACATGTACGCGATCGTGCCGGAGATCCCATGGGTCTTGCTGGCGGTCTGCTGGCTCACGTGGGCGAGGCCAAAGTCCACCAGTTTCACCATGTTCTGCTGGGTCAGCATGATGTTCGATGGCTTGACGTCGCGGTGCTCGATTCCCTTTGCGTGGGCGAAATCGAGAGCTTTAAGCACTTGAATAGCAATGTCGGCCGTTTCCGACGGCGAGAGCGGGCCGGAGCGGATTTTCTGCGCCAGCGATTGGCCTTCGTAATAGGCCATGACGATAAACGTGCGCTCGTCTGAGGTCTCTTCGACAGCATGGATCACGCCGATATTCGCATGGTCGAGCGAAGAGGCAGTGCGCGCCTCCTGCAGGAAGCGCTGTTTATCGCGTTCGCTGGCGTTGAGATCGGAAGGGAGAAACTTGAGAGCGACGTTGCGCTGCAGCTTCAGGTCGAGAGCGCGATAGACGACACCCATGCCGCCGCTGCCGGCGATACCGGCGATCTGGTAGTTACCCGCAACCAGCTCTCCTGGGCTCGGCGCGCTCGTTCCATCGGCCACGGCAGTCAATCTCTATCCTTCAGTCGCACAAGGAGCTTACCGCTCTTTCGCGATGGTACGTGCTGCAGGATTCGGTTGCAATGAGAGGCGCAGTCTGGAGGATTACCTCGGAGAGCCTACGGGCTCTCAGTGACCATGGGTAAAGTCATAAGAGATTTGGATGCCTTTGCCATTTGCGGTCTTGATGGATTCGAATGAGAGTCCACCCATGCCGGCGCCGCGATCATGGACGACCATGCCTCCGATCAGATAGCCGAAGGTGCTGCCGACAATCACGTCAGAGGGGAAATGCTGGCGGGCAAGGACACGGGAGAACGACACCGTCGTCGCCATCGAATAGACGATCAGCTTGGTCCGCCAGCCCGGATACTCAGTCGCGACCACGTGCGCGAAGCTCCATACATTGATGCAGTGCTCCGAGGGCATCGAGGTGCCATCGGACCAGGTCTTCGTGCCGTGAGGCCAGAATTTGCCCGTACCGTCGCCTTGTTTAGGGTCCTGGCGGTCGACCGCGTATTGCAGACCAGTATTCAGGATGAACGAGTCTACCTCTGCCTCGGTAGCCAGGATGCTCGTCTCGCGGAGATGATCGTCGTGGTTGACGCGGGCCGCGACGAAGCCGATACCGGAGTAAGCTAGCGGCGCGTAGATACCCAAAACGTTCGACGCGGTGTTGAAATGCTTCTCCTGGGTCGGGTTATAGCCGAGGTCCTGCATGATCCCAGCGTCCTGGGTCATCGTATATCCGGTGCCCGCGGCAAACGGAGCAATCCAAAGTAGATCGTTCCGGCTTACACGAAGCGGGCTGGTGACGATCCTGTATTCATCCTGGAGCACATGCAGTGCGCAGACCTGGAGCGCGTTGATGTCGCATTCCTTGGCCGCGCCTCCCTGTGCTGGCACAGCCTGGCCGTAAGCGCCGATAGAGGCGAGAAGGAGAAGCCAAGAGAGAACATTGCCGCGTGAAGACATGGACGTATTCTATCTGCGCAGCCCGAATACTCACGGAAGATTGCTATGGAGTGCGCAGGTTGTCACGTTGCCGACCGACTAGATCTTGTCGGTGGCAAATCTGCGGTCCCGGAGATAAGGCGGCAATAATTCCCGCGCAGAGCTTGAGGCGCGAGGGATTGATAGTATTAAAACCGTTTAGAAAGCTCTTCTCCAAGGGGTCCTATGAACCATTCACTCCGCCGTGCCGCAATCGCAGTCTCGGGATATGTGTTCTTGTTGTTTGCTTGCCTGGCGATGCCGGGCTATTCGCAGGGGCCGGGTCACGCTCATGGACAGATGCCCCCGAAGCCGACCGGGCCGTGGCTCGACCCCAGCCTCTCGCCCGATGCGCGCGCCGACCTGGTGCTCAAGGAGCTCACCCTCGATGAAAAGATTACCCTGATTCACGGCGAGGGTCTCGCCGGCATGACGCCGCTCGGTTCGAGGCGAGGCGAGTCGAATGGCGGTGTCGGTTTTACGGCAGGGATTCCGCGGCTTGGCATTCCCGGCATCGATATGAGCGACGCGGCCTACGGCGTGCGCTCGAGCGGCGAGAACGGCAGATATTCGACCGCGCTGCCCGCCAACGTCGGCGCAGCGGCAAGCTGGGACGTCGACGCGGCCTATGAATATGGCAAGCTGATCGGCACCGAACTGCGGGCCCAGGGCTTCAACATGTCGCTCGGCGGAGGCACCAACCTCACCCGCGAGCCGCGCAACGGACGCACCTTTGAGTACCTCGGCGAAGACCCGGTGCTGGCTGGAACGCTGGTCGGCAAGCTTATCCAAGGCACGCAGTCGCAGCATGTGATCGGCGACATCAAACACTATGCCTTCAACGATCAGGAGAGTGGGCGGAACTCGGTCAACATCCACATCGACGAGCGCGCCGGGCGCGAGAGCGATCTGCTCGCTTTTGAAATCGGAGTGGAGCAGGGACATCCTGCGGCGGTCATGTGCGGCTACAACCGCGTCAACGGCGACTTCGACTGCGAAAACAAATATTTGCTCACCGATGTGCTCAAGAAGGACTGGAAATTTCCCGGCTTTGTGCTCTCCGACTGGGGCGGCACGCACAGCACTGAGAAGGCTTCCGCCGCCGGCCTCGACAACGAGCAGCCGGGCGAATTCTTCTACGGCGACAAGTACAAGGAAGCAGTACAGGCGGGCCGGATCCCGATGGCCGAGCTGGACGAACACGTTCGCCGCATCCTGCGCTCGATGTTTGCCGCCGGAGTGGTCGACTATCCGCGCGAGCGCTACGTCCTCAATCCATTCACCGGTCTCGATACGGCACGCAAAATCGAGGAAGGCAGCATTGTGCTGCTCAAGAACAAAGGCGCAGTCCTGCCGATCGATCCCACAAAGGTGCGCAGCATCGCCGTGATCGGCGCCCACTCGGATGTAGGCATGATCTCGGGCGGAGGCTCGGCGCAGGTCGACCCCCCGGGCGGCAACGCCATTCTGCCTCCGGGCAAAGGCCTGACCACTCATTGGCAGGAACATATCTGGTTCCCCACCTCGCCGCTCAAGGCGATCGAAGCCAGAGCTCCCGAGGCAAAGGTGACCTATGACCCCGGCACCGACCCAGTCGCTGCTGCCGAGGCCGCCAAGGGCAAGGATATGGCGATCGTCTTCGCTTACGTCTGGGAGAGCGAAGGCATGGACCTGCCCAACCTCTCGCTGACCGACAATCAGGACGCGGTCGTCGCAGCGGTGGCAGCGGCCAATCCAAAGACCGTCGTCGTCCTCGAAACAGGCAGCCCGGTGACCATGCCGTGGGTCGATGCTCCCGCGGCGATCCTCGAAGCATGGTACGCAGGCAGCGACGGTGCAAACGCCGTCGGCAACGTGCTCTTTGGAAGCGTCAACCCCAGCGGCAAGCTGCCAAACACCTTCCCAAAAAGCGTGGACGACCTGCCCCACCCGACGATCGTGAAGCCGCCGCCGAATGCAGCACTTCTCCGGCCCCGTATCGCCGGAGACCGCGGCGAAAGGCCTTCCCCCATTTGAGGTGACTTACGATGAAGGCGTGAAGGTTGGCTACAAGTGGTACGACGCGGAAAAGAAGCCTGTGCTCTTTCCCTTCGGCTTTGGCCTTTCCTACACGACCTTCGACTATTCAGGACTCACGGTGACGCCGGGGCAGAATGTCGAGGTCAGCTTCACCATCGCCAACACTGGTGGTCGCAGCGGGGCGGAAATCGCCGAAGTCTACGCCGCGCTCCCGGCCAACGCCGAAGAACCACCCAAACGGCTGGTGGGCTTCACCAAGGTGAAGCTCGAGCCGGGTGAAAAGCAGACAGTAACGATAGAGGTTCCGATGAAGTACTTGTCGATCTTCGACGTGAAGAAGAATGACTGGTCGCTGGTCCCGGGGGACTACACCTTCATGGTGGGCGGCTCCTCGCAGGACTTGCTCCTGAGGCAGGCGGTGACGCTGAAGTAGCGGTTGGTGCGGGGCTGCGATTTGCGGTCTCGCGCGATCCCTTTGGGTTCTTGCGCTTTTCACACTGTTTGCCTCTGCTTATTTGCTCGAGGTATACCTCGCCAGCGCTAAATTCCACGAAAAGTCTCTCGGCATCCTCAAAGCGTCCGACATCAACTGGACCTACTTCGGCACTGCCGGTTACTTCGAGGCGAGCGAACGGGTAAGTTCCGCCTGGGCACCACGAACCTGATTGCCAACAAGGAGGGCGACAGCCGCATTTCCTTTGAGGACTACGCCCGTTGCCTTGGTAGATGAGATCCAGAAACCGGCCCATGAGCGCAGCCAGTTGTCGATCGGCTACTAAGGGCAGCGCCACACCTCTGCTTGTGCTCGATTCGAGTGAGACTGCTTTGACTGTGGAGGCCGAGCGCCTGGGAGTGGACGGAACGTGCTTCCGCGTTCATCGCTTCGCGCGGCAACTCGCATCACCATTCCCTCTGCTCGCGGCAGTCGGTGCTAAGACGCAAAAGATTGAAACTGGTACCGTTGTGATCGACATGCGGTATGAGAATCCGCACTACATGGCGGAGGATGCCGATGCTGCGGATCTCATCGCCGGCTGGCGCCTGCAATTGGATCAGCCGCGGTTCGCCCGAGCAAGTGATCGATGGGTCGGCGCTATTTGGCTATATCCCGCGTGAAGGCGAGAACGATGCAGACATGGGCCGACGCCACGCCCAAGAGTTTTTCGAACTGTTACGCGGCAAGAGATTCGCTCAACCGAACCCACATCCGATGCTTCCAAGTCCACCAGGGCTGCTGCGTATCGAGCGGTACTCTGAAGGATTGCGTGATCGGATCTGCTGGGGTGCGGGTTCCAATGCGATCGCTGTCTGGGCCGCTAGGCTTAGACTGAACCTGCCTCCTCGACGCTCAAATCTGATGAAACCGGTGAGCCGTTCGATATCCAACAAGCGGCCCAGATTCGCGCCTATCACGCCGCCTGGAAAGAGACTGGCCACTCTCGCACTCCGCGCGTTTCTGTCAGCCGCAGTATCTTCGCGTTGATCAACGATCGTGAGCGCGCTTATTTCGGGCGAAGAGGTCAGGAACAGGACACGATCGGATTCATTGACGGAGACAGACAGGCGGTCTTCGGTCGTGGCTACGCTGCAGAACCGGATGTTCTCATTGAGGAGCTTAAGAAAGACGAAGCGATCGCCGAGGGCGATACGCTACTACTGACGGTTCCAAACAACTCGGTATCGCCCACAGTGCGCATGTTCTGGAAGCCATTCTGATTACTGTTGCTCCAGCTCTCGGTTGGCGATAAACCGCCTATACGAATAAACCCCGCTTACAGAGAGCTGCATGAGGCACATGTCCGCGATGGCGCACGAGTTTACGGCAACTTGTCTCGATCTCATTTGTCGATGAGTGCCCCGAATATTTTATTGGCAATCACTTGAGACAGCGAATGAAGCTTGTGACTGGATTCAGGTGCTTTTATCCGCGATATCATCCCCGGATCTCGATATCAGGCAGAAGGTGCGACCTCTTCACGAGCTGCGATGAAAGTGAATCGCTTGTTGAGGCGAAGGAAGGGCCGCTCAAAGTAGTGGAAGGACAATGACGACGCGGCAATGGTCAACGCGAGGACTACAAGAGTCCAGACGTGATCGCGAATGGACTCGGGAAGCGCAATTCCCGGACAAAGGCGCCGCAGGTACGGCAGGGCTTTCTCGAAAGTCAGGAAGAAGATCAGCGAGTGAAAGAGGTAAAGTCCGTAAGAGATTCGGCCCAGGTAGACTAACCATCGCGGAATGAACCTTGATGGAATTCCATGAGCACAGAGAAAGAGAATCACGGCACCGGCCAGGACGAGGAGCCACCCCAACACCGCACCGACCGGCGTCGGGTGAGGTTCCCAGCTTTGGACTCTCAAACGAAGCAGGGCCGTAAACCAACAGCCTAGCCCGAGAAGGATGCCGACTCCGCGCAAGGGAAGGGGCAGCCGGACCAGCGTGCCGCGCAACAGAAGAGCGATCAGGGTGCCGGTGCAGAAGAACTGAAACTGGACGAAGTTATTGGTCCACTCTCCATTATCGCCAGAGGTCGGGTGCAGCGCATAGAGCAGCACAGTGACATACGCTAGGGCGAGAAGCGCGTAGCTGAAAATTGCCAGGGCGCGCCGGCCAGCAAATGCAGCGATCACGGGTATAACGATATAAAACTGTTCCTTAACGGAGATGCTCCAGAGCGGATCGACTGAACCAGCGATCCAGCCGTGATGAAGGATGTATCAGTTGCCCGCAAATAGAGTGAATGCCAGCCACGCGAGCGGATCTGCGCTTCCAACCACAGCAATGAAATGGTTCAACAGTGCCAGTCCAGAAAACATCACGAAATAGAGCGGCCATATTCTGAGGATGCGGCGAATATAAAACGCCTTGATATGAATTCTGCCGGTTCGCTCTTGCTCTCGAAGCAACAACTCCGTAATCAAGAATGCGCTCAAGTGAAAAAACACGGGGACACCAAATGGGCCAATATTCCCTATTCGAAAGAGCCATGGATTATGGACCGGGTCGGTCGGAACCTAGTCCATGTGATGGAAGCTGAACACACAAATGAAGGCGAGGAAACGGAGAGCATCCAATTCCGGCCGGTAATAAGAGTTGTTCGATGTCATAGCCGGTCCAACTCTCGCAAAACTCTGCTGCTCGACGATCTGATGCCCCATTCCCGAGATAGTCTTTGTCAAAAATCCTGGAGCCCGGCTCGTGGTGCAAATATACATTCCATTCAAGCTGTCGAGAAATCGTTTACTGAGATAGCCCTTATTGAGAAAAAAGGAAAGTTCCCGACAGTCCCGAAAACAACAACGACGGATCTTCCTTCGCGCCATCGGCGTGGAACGCGCAGACTTCTTTCAGCGTAGGTTGTCCGAGGGATTAATAATTGTCCCGCTCGGACGTCATCACTATGAACAGAGAAGAGTGTGAACCATTGACAGCCGCCAGCGCACTCATGCCATCAACCGGGAGGCTTTCCCAACTGTTTGGGGAGCATCACCGGCGTGTGCTACGCGCGGCCTATCGGATTACCGGCAATATGGCAGATGCCGAGGATGTGATGCAGACGGTATTTCTGCGCATGGCGAACTTAGAAAGCCCTCTGGAGAATGCCGGCAGCTACCTTTACCGCGCGGCCATTAACGGAGCGCTCGATCTGCTGCGAAGGCGGAAAGCGGTCGCGACCGAGCCGCTCAACCAGGCCGGCGACGTAGTCTCGTCCGGCCCGGGAAGTTCGCCGGAAGCGGAGGCGGCGAGCAAACAGCTGGGGGACGCTTTAAGGCTTGCGATCAGTGAGTTGTCTCCGAGAGCGGCCGAGATGTTTACGCTGCGATATCTCGAAGACTTGGGGAATCGCGAGATCGCAGCTTTGATGGGAACGTCGCAGGCGGTTGTGGCTGTGACGCTGCACAACGCGCGATCGAGATTGAAGAAGCGACTTAATGAGATGGGCGGACAAATCAATGCGGAACGATGAAGCACTGCTAAAAACTGCGATCGAAAAGCTGCGGGAGACTGAGCCGGAAGCGGCGCAGGTGAACGCCGCATCCATGAGAGTGGCTGATCGTCTCGGCATCGACCTTGCCCACTATCCAGATATCAAAGCCATCGAAGGCTGCGGCGACGTCCGGCAGTTGCTAGCTGCCTATCGTGGCGGGAATCTCTCCGACGCCCGCAGGCTCGTGATCCACGCTCACCTGCGCGATTGCAGCGCGTGCCAGCATTATTATCGCGGCGGTTCGGATAGCGCGGTACTGGATTGGTCGTCTCCCAAGGCAGCCCGCGGATTTGCCTGGCGTCCTCGCGCCATGGGCTGGGCGCTAGCCCCGGCGTTCGCCCTGTTGGTCATCGGGTTCTTCTTCTATAGAGTTTTCTGGCAAGTTCCGCCTGGAGTTCGAGCCGAGGTGCAATCGATCGATGGCGCTGCCTATCGCATCTCCGATGCCGGCGATCATCAACTATCTGTTGGCGACAAGCTGCAGGAAAGTGAACGTTTTCGCACGGGTGGAGGAGCGCACGCCGTTCTTCGCCTCGCGGATGGGTCGTCGGTCGAGGTCAATGAACGGAGCGTTCTCGGAGTTGGCGAGAGAGGACGCGACACTACCATTTCCCTCGATAACGGAGCCGTAATCGTGCAGGCGGTAAAGCGCACCTCCGGACATTTGTATGTGAGGACTGCTGATTGCCGAGTCGCAGTTACGGGAACTGTGTTTTCGGTTAATTCCGGAATCAAGGGATCGCGCGTGGCAGTGGTGCAAGGTGCGGTTCACGTGACGCATGCCGGTATCGACAAGCTGATACGCGCCGGCGATCAACTCTCGACCAATGAGAACCTCAGCCCCGAGCCGGTCGACGAGCAGATCGCCTGGAGCCAGAACCGAGAGAAGTACATGGTCTTGCTCGGACAGTTTGACGTGCTTCAGCATCGCATCGAACAAATTCCGATGCCCCAGTTGCGGTATACGAGCGATCTGCTGCCAAGGGTTCCGGTTGATACGTTGCTGTACATCAGCATCCCGAATCTTGGCGATTTTCTGAGCCAGGCGGAAGGGATCTTCCACGACCAACTGAAGCAGAGTGCCGTGCTGGAGCAGTGGTGGAGCGCTGGGCGCCACGTCAACACGGCTGACCTGGACACACTGGTTGAAAAGGTCCACCAGATGAGCCAGTACCTTGGCGACGAGGTGGTCATCGTCGGGTTGAAACAGACCAACGATCCCGGCTTCGCCGTCATCGGCGATGTTCAAAAGAGCGGTCTCGCGGATTTTCTGAATGCACAGTTTGCTTCTTCCTCCTCGACACCCGGTTTCGTCGTACTCGATGAAGCATCGCTGGCCGTCGCACCCATCTCCGCGAAACCGCAATATGGAGAGTATGCGCTCGTCCGGCCGCACGAGGCGGTCTTCTCCAACAACGTCGCCACCTTGAAGCAGGTTGACGCGCAATTGAACGCGGGAGCGAGTGGATTTGCGACCGGAGCGTTCGGAGAGCAAATCTCGGCCGCCTACGGACGCGGCGCCGGAGTCATTCTCGCCGCCGACCTTCATCAGATGATGCTGAACAATCCCAATCCACACCTTGCGGCCGGCAGCGGTAAGAGTGCGTTTGAGAATAGCGGAGTGGATGGCGTCCGGTATTTAATTGCCGAACATCGCGAGACCAATGGCGTCCCGGAGAACCACTTGAACCTGCAGTTTGCGGGGACCAGGCAAGGAATCGCTTCATGGCTGGCCGCTCCGGCGCCCATCGGATCGCTGGATTTCGTCACACCAAATGCGGCAATGGCGGTCGCACTGCTCTCAAAAGACCCAACAGCAATTGCCGACGACCTGATGGCCATGGCAGCAGACAACGGGTCGCAAAATAGCGACTGGGACGAAGTCCAGACGAAGTTGCAGATCGATATCCGCAACGACCTGGCAGCAAACCTGGGCGGCGAATTCCTGATGTCTCTCGACGGTCCTGTGTTGCCAACCCCATCGTGGAAGGCCGTTATTGAAGTCCGCAACCCCGGCCAGTTAGAACAGACCCTGCAGCGAATGATTAACAGCCTTAGCAGTCAGGCACAAGGAAAGCAATCGCATGTCATGGCGATCACGTCGAGCGAGGTGAGCGGCCAGCTTGTTTATTCCGTCCGCGACACAACCGTCGGCACGACGGTCGCCCAATACACATTCGCCGACGGCTACATGATTGTCGCGCCCAACCAGGCCCTTCTTCTAGAAGCGATTCAGACCCATGACAGCGGAAATTCCCTGGCCCGTTCGGCGGCTTTCAAATCGCTCCTCCCGGCCGATGCAAATGCTAATTATTCCGCCATCGTGTATCAAAATGTAAGTCCGGTTCTGACTCCGCTTCTTTCGCAGTTCAACGGAGACGCAGCGCAAGCCATCCGCCAGATGGCAGCGGATGCAAGGCCCACGGCGATTTGCGCATGGGGGAAGGACAATAACATTGAAGCAGCAAGCAACAGCCATCTTTTTGGATTTGATTTTCTGGCTCTCCCCGCATTGCTCCGTTCCGGGAACCAGACTGCCAGCGCCAGCGTAAGAGAGTGACATGGGTATCATCGAGCTCAATGGATTAGAAGTTCGGCTCGGCAATCGCATCGTGCTCGATGGACTTACAGGAGAGTTGCGAGGACGTTCCATCGGGCTGCTAGGCCCGAATGGCGCCGGAAAGTCCACACTCATCAACACGCTCCTAGGCTTTCACCAATCGTCGAAAGGGACGGCCAGCGTCTTCGGTCTCGATACCTACCGTGATCGAGCCAAGATTCGCGGACAGATCGGCTACATGCCGGAGAACGATTCCTTTATCGGCAATATGAGCGGCGTGCATTTCGTCCGCTACATGGCCGAGCTTGCGGGCCTGCCCTCGCGGCAGGCACTGGAGCGCGCTCACGAGGCGCTTTTCTGCGTCGGGCTCGGCGAAGTGCGGTATCGCAAGGTAAACAGCTATTCGCTGGGCATGAAACAGCTTGTCAAGCTGGCCCAGGCGCTCGCCCACGGCCCCAAACTGCTAATTCTCGACGAGCCTACGAACGGCCTCGACCCAATGGCGCGCCAGCGCATGATTCAACTGATCAAGGACATTCGTAAGGAAGGAAGCGTCCATCTGCTGATCTCTTCTCATCTGCTGAGAGATATTGACGAAACCTGCGACGAAGTTCTGATTCTCAAGCGTGGACGCATCGCCGAACTCTGCAATATCGAAGCAGAGCGCCGATCCAATCGCAGCTTCATGGAACTCGAGACGGTTGGCGCAACCGAGAAATTCTCCACTAGTGTTAGGGGACTTGGTTGCGAATGCGCGTCCTTTCCCGGCGGACGTATCAAGCTTGTGATTCCCGACCATATCGAAGCGCGAGACTTGTATGTCGTAGCTGCTCAGCAGGGAGTCCAGATTCGCCGCATGAACCAGCGTCGCGATTCTCTTGAAGACATTTTTTTGAGAGCGATGGACATGGAATCCGAGAGGCCGTCACATGTCGGTGTATAAACACGAATACCGCGCCTACAGCGGTACGGTTACTCCCGCGTGGACGCGCATTCTTGTCGTTGCTCGCTATGGTTTCGCGGAAGCCTGGTCATCGAAGATCACCGTCGGACTTTTCATCCTGTGCCTCATTCCCCCGCTCATCGCTCTCTTCGGCATCTATCTCGCAAACAACCCGCTGGCAAGAGCGCTCATTGCTCACGGGGGTCCAAGAACTGTCGGGATTGATGCCAGTTTCTTTCTTGCTGTGCTCCAGGTTCAATGCTGGTTCGCCCTTGCGCTGGCGTCGTGGATCGCTCCTCGCCTAATCACCTTTGATCTTGCCGATAACGCGCTACCTACCCTGCTCAGTCATCCCATTTCTCGTGTCGGATATATCTTCGGCAAGTTTCTGGTGTTGTTCGCGGCTCTATCTGTCGTCACATGGATTCCCGGCCTGCTGCTCTTTGCCTATCAAGGCTATTCCTCTGAGCCGCCATGGGCCGGCAGCCATCTCCAGATTGCCGGCGGACTCTTCCTGGGCGCGTTCCTCTGGATTACGTTGCTGTCGATTCTCGGCCTGGCGCTTTCCTCCCTGGTGAAGTGGAGAGGTGTTGCCACGGGCATCATCTTCGCCGCCGTCTTTGTCCCGGCGGGTATCGGAGCCATCGTAAGTGGAGTGCTTCGGACAAAATGGGGCTTTCTGCTTAACCTCCCGTTCATGATGTCCCTTCTCTGGCAACGCCTTCTGGGTGTAGAGCGCCCGATCTTTTCGCAAATATCACTAACCAACGAATCTATCGTGACCATGCTTGTGCTTGTTTGTCTGCTCTGCGCTGCAATTTTGAACGCGCGCATCCGCGCCCGCGAGGTGGTCCGCGGATGAACGATCTAATCGTCTTCAATAATGTGTCAAAGTTCTACGGCGAAGTGCTTGGAGTAAATCGCATCTCGCTGACCATCCCTCCCGGCATCACCACCCTGGTCGGTCCCAACGGGTCCGGAAAAACGACGTTGATGAACCTGTTGACCGGACTGGTGCAGCCGTCGAGTGGAAGTATCTCGGTTATGGGACTTTCTCCTGGCGATGCGACAAAATTCTTTGTCAATGTCGGCTATTGCACTCAATTCGACTTCTTTCCTCGCGGCATCACCGGCTGGCAATTTGTTCTCGACAGTCTGATGCTGCACGGAATGAGCCACGCGGCGGCGATCAAGCTAGCCAGGGAATCGATCGAACGGATGCACCTCGGCGATGCGGCGCATCGAAAGATCGAAGGCTACAGCAAGGGCATGCGCCAGAAGATTCGACTCGCGCAAGCGATTGCCCACCACCCCAAGGTGCTGGTCCTTGATGAGCCATTGAATGGGCTGGATCCGATGGCACGGGCCGAATCGATGGCGCTATTCGAAGAGCTAGGGCGGCAGGGAATGCATCTGTTGATCTCCAGCCACATTCTGGATGAAGTCGATCGCATCTCCGATCGCGTCGTCCTGATCACCGGCGGATATCTGATCGCAGAGGGAAATATTCACCAGGTCAGGCAGGAAGTGCGCGAAAAGCCGATGCAGGTCCTCATTCGCTGCGATCGCCCCGGGATTCTTGCGTCCAAGATGTTCGCCATCAACCATTGCGTCGAAGCGAGACTTCACGCCGATGGAAAGGGCGTCTTCCTGCGCACCGGCGACATCGATCAGTTTTATTCGATTCTAAATAACATCGGCGCCGAAGGAGTGGTTAGGATCGATGCCGTCGCGCCGGCCGACGACGATGCCAATGCGATCTACCAATACCTGATTGGTCCCGATGGGGGTGCGTCGTGATCCAACAAACAGCAGCTAGTCTTCGAGACACACTTGCACAACAACCTTGGGCATTATGGTGGACACAGGGCTGCCGCCTCACTCGCATCGAAGTGAGAAGAAATCTCTTCACCTGGAAAGCCCTGTGGATTTACGCCCTGGCTTTCATCCCGACCGCCATTATTCTCGTTCACGCTTTGCTTGACTCCCACCGTTTGTCCGCAATCGGTGAAGACACCGAGGTCCTGGCCGGCATCATTCAGCTCTATTACATTCGCCTTGGGGTTTTCTTCGGCTGTCTGGGGATTTTTACGCGTCTGATCCGCGGAGAGATGATGGAGCGCAGCCTGCATTTTTACCTGTTGTCTCCGGTAAGGCGCGAAATACTCCTGCTATCGAAATTTGTGGCCGGATCGATTGCTGCGGTGCTCCTGTTTGTAAGCGCGATCGTCGCTGATTTCTTGCTGATTTATGCGCCCTTTGGGGCTGCCGGACGCGACTACATCTTTAATGGTCCCGGCCTCGGCCAGCTGGAGGCGTACCTAGCGATCATTGTCCTGGCGTGTCTCGGATATGGCGCAGTTTTTCTCCTGCTGAGCATGATGTTCCGAAACCCGATTCCGGGCGCAATGATCGTGCTCGGTTGGGAAGCGATTAATCCCGTCCTGCCATCGTTGCTCCAGGGGCTTAGCGTCGCCTTCTATCTTCGTCATCTCATGCCGGTCGAGATCGGTGCTCAAGGCCTCTTTGTGCTGCTTACGGTCAAGACTGAACCGGTATCCGCGGGGATGGCGACCCTCGGGTTGGTTATCTTGATCGCAGCGGTACTGCTCTTCTCGTGCATCCGGATGCGTACGCTAGAGATCCGATATACAACAGAATAGTCGCAGAGGATATATCTCGCGTCTCATTCCAATGTTCTATAGGTAGGCATGCGCAGATTCCACGTGATGCAAAAGTAGGCTTCTCGTCAACAATCATCAACTGACTATGGGCGCGTTTTCGGATTAATCACTCCGAGTGTTGGCCGAACGTTTTTTTCGTCATGCTGCGCGTTTTGCCTGTTCCGCGTCGTGCGCAGGTTGCAGCTTTATTGGGGAGACGCGATAGACTCGGCATCTGTGGTGTGTGTGCGTCGTGCATCCACAGAAATGGCGCAGGAGTTGACCTTGGTCGCGTTCCGCTTGCATGCTATTCGTCTTTCTGTAAGTGCTGTGATGGCTCTGAGCGTGTGCGCGTCGATGGCCGCGCAGGGGCCCGTGGATGAGGTGGATCCGACCATCGGCAATGTCAGCATCCTGCTGGAGCCGACGCGTCCCACGGCGTTTCTGCCAAACAGCACGGTGCGAATGTATCCCATGCGCAGAGATGCGCTAGATGATCAGATCCAATATTTTCCGCTCACGATTTTGTCGCATCGGCAGCCTGAGTTGTTTTCGGTGATGCCTGGCGGCGACAAGCCCGCGGTGGATGACTCGGAGCATACTACGCCCTACTACTACTCGACGCGCTTCGACGAGTCGAGGATCCGGACTGAGTTTGCGCCCACCCATCAGGCTGGCTACTTCCGCTTCACCTTTCCCGGCGGTCGAGCAGCGGTGCATGTGAAAAATCTGCACCCGGGTTCTCTGCATGCCGCAGGAAAGAATGCGGTCGCCGGCCAGGAGAGCGTCATGGGCATGACTGCTTATTTCTATGCAGAGACAAGCGAGCCTGTATCCGTAGAGGCAACACACGAGAAGGATGGCGACCACCTCACGTTGTCGTCTCCCGGAGCGAAGATGCTGGACTTTCGCTACGGTGTCTCGTTCATTAGCGAGGACCAGGCGAAGAAGAACCTGCAACGAGAGATCCCCGCATGGGGGCTCGATCGTGTGAAAGAGCAGGCGCGCACGCAGTGGAATGATGCGCTGGGTCGCATCGTGGTGGAGGGCGGCACGCGGGAGCAGCGGCGGGTCTTTTATACGGCGCTCTATCGCTGTATGGAGCGCATGATCAACATCACCGAGGACGGCCGCTACTACAGCGGCTATGACCACAAGGTGCACGAGGATGCGCGGCCGTTCTACGTCGACAACTGGTTGTGGGACACATATCGCGCGATGGAGCCGTTGCAGACACTGTTGAATCCGGACATGCAGGCGGACAAGATCCAATCATATGTCCGGATGTATCAGCAGAGCGGTATCATGCCGACCTTCGCCCTCGCGTCAGGTCCGGCGGGAATAATGAACGGCAACCATGCCGCGCCCTGGATTGCGGATGCATGGAGCAAGGGCGTGCGCAACTTTGATCTGCCGGTAGCGTATGAGGGACTGCGCAAGCGCTCGCTCGAGCAAACGATGCTGCCCTGGCGGCTTGGCCCAAAGACCGTGCTGGACGACTTTTACAGTACACATGGGTACATGCCGGCGCTTAGGCCACGCGAGAGCGAGACAGTTGCGGAGGTGGATCCGTTTGAGAAGAGGCAGCCAGTGCCGGTGACGATGGAGAACAGTACGGATGACTGGTGCATTGCGCAACTTGCCGGTGTGCTGCACAAGCCGGAGGACCGTGCGCTCTTCTTAAAGCGCGCAGCGAACTACCGCAACCTCTATCGCGCCGACAAATCGCTTATGTGGCCCAAAGATGACCAGGGCGACTGGATTGAGCCGATGGATGCAAAGTTCGGCGGTGGATTGGGCGGCCGTGACTATTACGACGAGAACAATGGCTGGACGTACACGTGGGACGTGGCGCATGACTACGAAGGGCTGTTCATGCTGATGGGCGGTAGGGCGAAGGCGGAGGCGAACCTGGACCAGTTGTTCCGCGAACCGCTAGGGCGTTCGCGTTATGAGTTCCAGGCGAAGTTTCCAGATTCAACATCGATGATCGGCCAATTCTCGATGGCGAACGAGCCGAGCCTGAACATCCCATATATCTATGACAGGCTGGGCGCACCATGGAAGACCCAGAGACGTATACGTACGATCCTGGGTGCTTTTTTCCACGATGACCTGCAGGGAATTCCGGGTGATGAGGATGGCGGCGGATTAAGCGCGTTTGTTGTCTTCTCGATGATGGGAATTTATCCAGTCATGCCCGGTGTGCCGGTGTATGACGTGGCTAGCCCGGTGTTTACGAAGGTGACTGTCCACCTGAAGAACGGCAAAGAGTTTGTAATTGCCGCGCCCGCTTCTTCACGCGACAACAAGTATGTGCAGAGCATCCGCTGGAATGGCAAGGTACTCGACCGCCTTTGGATCGAGCACAGGCAAGTGATGAGCGGCGGTACGCTCGAATTGGAGATGGGCGATACGCCAAACACGTCGCTGGGCTCGCAGAAGAAGTCCTTGCCGCCAGCGTCGATGACGGTCGATCCGTCGCGCTTCGAGTAGCGGCGTCTTACCAGAGCGCTGGTTGGACGCGCTCGATGCCCGAGCTCCGAAAAACATCGTCGTGGTTGCCACGGCCAATAAGCTGGCCCGCATCGCTGGGCTGTGCTCTCCAGCGGAGAAGACTCCAGGCCAAGCAGCAACATGACCACAGCATTGTGAACTAGCGCGGAAAAGACCTCCCCGGTTTTGCGCACCAGGAAAGCTGTTCCTCGCACAGCCCGGCACAGAGTTTTTGACCTCGGCGTCGACCGCCAATGCTGCTTCACTTAGCTCGACAGTCTTTGCCAAATGAACCGATCTGTGAAGTTGAAGAACTTCTCGGTCACACCAAGAATTTGCTCTCTTCCAACTCCAGAATTCCAGAAATTGCCAGACGGAACCTCAGCCCATTTCAGCGGGTCGCAGCCGCGGTCGCGGATTCGGTCACCGCCGAGTATCCGTGGGCCGCGATCCGAGGGGCATTGGACCGGTAGATCGAGGCCGTCGACATTCCGGTTGGCCATGCAAAAGACCGCCGCGATCAGAACGGTATCGTGGATCTCCAATTTGGTTGCCCCTTGTTCGCGGGCGGCAGCGACGTCGTCTTCCGTTACATGCTTGCCTTCTAGTTGGACTTTGCCGGCGATATTCAGGAGTGCTTTGAGCTTGGGACTGATGTCGGCATTGATCCAGTTTGTTTTTACTGATTGCACCAGCTTTTCGTTATGCCCAAGCTGGGCGGCTCCATGAATTGTCTGACAGAAAAAGCAATCGTTGCGCCAGGAAACATGAGTGGCGATAAGCTCGCGCTCTCCGCGGGTGAGCGTGCTTTGCCCTCGCAGCAAGATATCAACGAGTTCATTGATGGGAGCAGCGGTTTCCGGCCGAAAAGTCATCGGTCTAACGATGCCGGGGAACTCCCGGCTAATTCCTCAGCTATAGGCAGAGCGATGTAAGCCACGCGTAGCACCTCCCGCATACCGAGTTACGCAAGGCAATTCATCCGCGGCGTCTACAAACCCCGGTGGCCGCGCGCGAGGATACTAACCCTCGCGTCTCCTGCAGCGCGTCATCCAAAAGATTGAGATGAGTATCCATCCGTGGAACCTTGTAGGTACTAGCCATCGTCCTGGATGATGCGTTCGATGCAATCCATGCCTTCCCTATCAGATGCAAGAAATATGACGATCAACTCCGAGAGCAACTGGAGATATCCAGGTTGGCGGATCGTTGTCGTCTGTCACATTGGCGTGCTAGTGGGGTTCGCCACCGTATTTATTTACAGCTTCAGCCTGATGGTGAAGCCTTTGCAGCAGGAGTTCGGATGGAATGGCGAACAGATTTCCCCGCGTTGAGCCTGGCGGCGATCTCGGAGGGCATCTGTTCGCCATTCATGGGCAAGCTCTTCGACCGCTTTGAGCCGCGGAAGATCATTGCCTCGTTCATGTTTGCGTTCGGCCTGGGACTCACATCGCTCGCCTGGCTCACGCCGCATCTTGGCCAGTTCTATGCAACCGCGGTCTTCATCGGAGTTGCAGGCACTGGTACTTACCAACTGTGCTATGCCCGCGTTGTCGCTAGCTGGTTTGAACGGCGATTGGGCGGAGCACTTTCCTTCGTCGTATCGGGCTCAGGTGTAGGCTCACTTTTCTTTCCTCCGCGAATACAGTACGTCATCGCGACTAATGGATGGCGGCACACTTACCTGTTGCTCCCGGTCTTGCCACTTTTTGTCGGCGCCCGGCTCACGTTTATCTGTGCCCGGTCCTTACGCGCCACTCCCACACGCGCCGCGGCTAATCCGAACGCGGTCGTCGAAAAGCCAAGGCGCGACCTAGCAGGGAGCGATTCGTGCGCGGAGTTGCTGGCTGCTGGCCTTCGGAGTCTGCTGCATTTCATTGAGCGAGAACGGTGCTCTTGCTCATCTAGCGCCAATGCTCGGCGATCGAGGCTTGAGACTTGGTGAAGCAGCTCTGGTTGTCTCTATCCTTGGCGGATCGAGCCTTGTGGGCTGCCTGATACTGGGTTGGCTTCTCGAGGCGATTTTCACTCCGCAAAGCTTCTTCGGAGCCGGCGAGTTTGCGGGCCCTCCTTTCGGTCCGGGCACTCCGGTCCAGTTCCTCTGGAACCGCGCTCCTACTTCGGGCAGAAGGTGTCCACTCGTTCGTTGCCCTTTGCAGGATCGTTATACGCAGGGAGCGCCGCGTCTTCGTTTGTCGATGCAACGACCCTGAAGTTCTGGCATCGCCTTGCAAATTTCTACGGTCAGGACCAGGGGAATGCCACCCCGACCCTCACCCACCGACCGCGTTTTCAATTTACAACGGCGGCATTCTGAGCCTGCGTAAGAATTTCGCCAAACACCACAGCGTACTGGCGAACTACACTTACTCGAAATCAATCGATATCGCGACCGACGTGCAACTGACCGACACACCGCAGGATTATCTCAATCCAACCTGGACCGCGCGGTCGGCGACAACGATATTCGTCACCGCTTCGTCTTCTCGGTCTTAGCCGACAGTCCGTCGGAGTGGCCGGCGCCGCTGCGCAACTTCAAAGTATCGTTGCTCAACACCATACAGAGCCCACGCTATTTCTCCATCCTCACCGGATTCGATGTGAATGGCGATGGTCTTCCCTTCTCCGACCGTACGGGTACGGTCGGCCGCAATTCGTATCGCGGCACCTCCTACTACGACACCGATGTGCGCCTGCAGCGGATCTTCAAGCTCACCGAGCGGCTCTAAACCGAAGCAGCATTGAAGCCTTCAACCTCTTCAACCACTTCAGCGTACAAAACATCGACCAGGTCTACGGGGCCGCGGACTTTCTCGACTCAGTGCCAACGCAATACGGTGACCACATCGGCAGCCCGGCCAATCCTAACTTTGCCACACCGAACTATGCCAGCCCAGCACGGCAACTGCAGACAGCACTCCACATTACCTGCTGAGAAAGGAAGTCTGCCTCATATCGCAATTGACGCTTTCCGAGTCAGTGGACGTCCGCTCAAGAGAATGGTCGCTTGAAGACTATTCCGCAGGGTCGTAGTTCAGGTTGGGCCCGAGCCAGCGCTCGACCTCGGCTACGCTCATTCCCTTCCGTTCGTGATAGTCGACAACCTGATCGCGATCGATCTTGCCGAGGCTAAAGTAGCGCGATTCGGGATGGGCGAAGTAGAGTCCGCTCACGCTCGAGCCGGGCCACATGGCAAACGATTCGGTGATCAGCATCCCGGTGTTGGCTTGCACGTCGAGCAAATGCCAGAGAGTGCCCTTCTCGGTATGGTCCGGGCATGCCGGATATCCTGGCGCTGGCCGGATGCCTCGATATTTCTCCCGGATGAGTTCCGCGTTGCTCAGATTTTCTTCACGGCCATAGCCCCAATCTTCGCGCGCCTGCTTGTGCAGGCATTCGGCGAAGGCCTCGGCGAGGCGGTCGGCGAGGGCCTCGGCCATGATCGCGTTGTAGTCGTCATTCTCGGCGCGGAAGCGGTCGCAAAGCTCTTTCAGGCCGATGCCGCTGGTGACGGCGAAGGCTCCGATAGTGTCGGGCAGCCCGGTCTCCTTGGGCGCGATGAAGTCGGACAGCGACCGGCACGGCTCGCTGCCTTCCCGGTTTGCCTGCTGGCGGAGGAAGTGGAGGCGATCGAGCACCGTGCTGCGCGTGGCGTCGGTGTAGAGCTCGACATCGTCGCCCACAGCATTGGCGGGAAAGAAACCGTAGACCCCGCGCGCCGTGATCCAGTTTTTCTCAACTATGCAATCGAGCAGCGCATTGGCATCGGTGAAGAGCTGGCCCGCCTGCTCGCCGTGGTTTGCGTCATCGAGAATGCGGGGGTAGATGCCCTTCAAACCCCACGTATGGAAGAACGGCGACCAGTCGATGAGTTCGCGCAATGTCGCCAAAGGAAAGTTGTCCAGTACGCGCACGCCGGTAAAGGCAGGTACGGGCAGGTCCTCGGCACGCCACTCAATCGGAGTCCGTCGCTTGCGGGCTTCGTCAAGCGGGATGACCGGCTGGCGCGGCGCAGAATGCGCTCGGCGGATTGACTCATAGTCGGCGCGATGTTTGGCCACGAACTCCGCCTTGCCGTCGTCGCTGAGCAGGCTGGTGGTAGTGGGCACGGCGCGGCTGGCGTCCAGCACGTGCACCACCGGCTCACTATAGTGCGGGGCAATCTTCACCGCTGTGTGCGCGCGGCTCGTCGTTGCTCCTCCGATGAGCAGAGGCAACTTGAAGCCTTGGCGCTCCATCTCTCGGGCCACATGCACCATCTCGTCCAGGGAGGGTGTAATCAGCCCGCTGAGGCCGATCAGGTCCACCTTCTCAATCTTGGCGCGTTCGAGAATCTTCTCGCAGGGGACCATCACTCCCATGTCGATGACCTCAAAGTTATTGCAGGCGAGCACCACCCCTACGATGTTTTTTCCGATGTCGTGAACGTCGCCCTTGACCGTCGCGAGCAGGATCTTCCCCTGCGCCTTAACCACTTCGCCGGCCGCGGCCATCGCGGCTTTCTCGGCTTCCATGAAGGGCGTGAGATGGGCAACGGCCTTCTTCATTACCCGCGCCGACTTCACCACCTGCGGCAGAAACATCTTGCCCGCGCCGAAGAGATCGCCGACCACGCTCATGCCCGCCATCAGCGGGCCTTCGATCACCAGCAGTGGTCGTCCAAGCTGGAGACGCGCCTCCTCGGTGTCGATCTCGATGTAGGCGTCGATACCCTTTACCAGTGCATGAGAAAGCCGTTCTTCGACGGTGCCATTGCGCCACTCCTCGGCTTTCTTTTCGCTCACGGCTGAGCCCGCACCGGCGGCCTTCAATGCCTCGCCGTACTCTACGAGCCGTTCGGTCGCATCGGGGCGGCGATTGAGCAGCACATCCTCGACCAGCGTTTTCAGTTCGGTGTCGATCTCCTCGTAGACCTCGAGCATCCCGGCGTTCACGATGCCCATGTCCATGCCGGCAGCGATCGCGTGGTAGAGAAACGCAGAGTGCATTGCCTCGCGGACCTTGTTGTTTCCGCGAAAGCTGAACGAGATGTTTGAGACGCCGCCGCTCACTTTCGCGTGCCGCAGGTTGGCCTTGATCCAGCGCGTGGCGTTGATGAAGTCGACCGCGTAGTTGTTGTGCTCCTCCATGCCCGTGGCGACGGTGAGGATATTCGGGTCGAAGATGATATCCTCGGCTGGAAAACCTACCTGGTCGACGAGTATCCGGTAGGCGCGTTCGCAAATGCGAATCTTGTCTTCATAGGTCGCGGCCTGGCCCTGTTCGTCAAAGGCCATGACGACGGTCGCGGCGCCGTATTTGAGTACAGTAGAGGCGTTTCGGCGGAACCTCTCTTCGCCTTCCTTCAGAGAGATCGAGTTCACAATGCCCTTGCCTTGCAGGCACTTCAGGCCGGCCTCGATGACCTCCCACTTCGAGGAGTCGACCATGAAGGGCACCTTGGCCACTTCGGGCTCGCTCCCCAGCAACTGCAGAAAGCGGCTCATCGCGGCGACGCCGTCGATCATGCCCTCATCCATGCAGATGTCGAGGACATTTGCCCCGCTCTCAACCTGCTGGCGGGCGACGCTGACCGCTTCTTCGTATTTGCCTTCCTTGATAAGCTTGGCGAACTTAGGCGAGCCAGCGACATTAGTCCGCTCGCCGATCATGATGAAGACGCCCAACTGCTGGGTGAAGGGCTGGGAGCCGGAAAGCCGGAGCGGCCTGGTCCCTATCGTTCGGGCTTTGCTCAAGCAACGACCTCGGTTTCCCCGACATAAGCGTCTTCCACGTCGAGAGCCTCTAAACTGCGCGGCGGCAGGCCTTCGAGCGCTTTGGCTATGGCCGCGATGTGCTCCGGAGTATTTCCGCAGCAACCGCCGGCGATATTGATCAGCCCCGCCCGCGCAAAGTCGCCGAGATATCGAGCCATGTCCTGCGGACCCAGATCGAAGCCGGTCTCCGAGAGAGGATTTGGCAGGCCGGCATTCGGATAACAGGAGATCGCCGCATCCGCCTTCTCGGAAAGTTCTTCGAGAAATGGATACATTAGATCGGGACCGAGGGAGCAGTTGAGGCCGATCGACAGCGGCTTCGCATGATGCACTGCGTTCCAAAATGCCTCGACGGTCTGAGCAGAGATCATCGTCTCGCCACCGCGACCGACGGCCGCAGAGATCATGACCGGTAACTCTTTGTGGCTCGCGGCGAGGCCATCTTCCTCAAAGACCTCGCGAATCGCCACCAGCGCTGCCTTAGCATTTAGCGAGTCGAAGATTGTCTCGACCAACAGCACGTCGACGCCTCCGGCGATAAGGGCGCGGACTTCCTGCGCGTAGGCGGTCTTCACCTGGTCGAAGGTGACGACGCGGAACCCCGGATCGTCGGCGTCGGGCGAGTTCGAGAGTGACACGGTGAGCGGCCCGATCGCTCCAGCCACAAAGCGCTGCCGTCCGGTCTCGTTGGCCACACGATCAGCCCACTCGCGGCACTGCCGCGCCGATTGCTCGTTGATCTCCCAGGCCAGGCCGCCGAGGAAGGAGTCTTCAATGATCTTCTGGTAGAACTCAGGATCTTTGCGTCCACCGTGCTCTCGCGGGTCCTCCACAAAGAACTCGCTCTGAGTAATGCTCGTCGCGCCGAAGGTATTGGTCTCGATGATGTCCGCACCAGCTTCCAGGAAGCGGCGATGAATGTCGCCGATCATCTTCGGCTGGGTGAGTGAGAAGAGGTCGCCATTGTTCAGCAAGTCCTTAGTCGAGTCTTTGAAGCGGTCGCCGCGGATGTCCGCCTCTTTCATCCCATAAGTCCGGATCGTCGTGCCCATCGCCCCATCGATGATGGCAATTCGACTCTCGAGAACTCTTTCCAGAGGATGTTGGTTGGCCTTTGTCATGTCTACTCGATTCCTTGGCATACCCAGGCGATGCGGAAATCCGCGGTAAATACCTTGCGAACCCCGGAGGAGGGAATTCGGCTATATGTTCGTTCCCGAAGTTTTGGCAGGGCCGCAACGCAACCTACTCAACGAACCCTACTCATTGATTATATCGGTGAGGCAAATTTAGGCAGTTCAATACAGGAACGCTGACCGGAACGCCGTTGTGTCCTCCCGCTGCCGGACCTGAAGGTCACAAGTAGGTGTTCGACTCGAGCCTCCAGCCCGTGTCCTTTCGAATCAGGACAAAGCATTCGCCGTGAATGTGGCAAACAAAATCCAGACCGGCGAGCTTTTCAAAGATGGTTTGCGTTGTACCGGGCCGGTCAGCGTCTGGACACTCGAAGATCAGCACCTTCACCCGCCGGATCCAGGATTCAACTTCAGTTGCTGCGAATACCTGATATTCAGCGCCCTCGATGTCCAACTTAAGAATATCGATTTCGTTGAGGCCGAACGATTCCATGATCGACGGAATCGAGACTGCGTCTACATCGCCGGGCTGCGGATCGCCTTTAACTTCTTCCGCACTGAATCCCTCAGCCGATACCCCAGGGATGATATGTAATCGGCACTTGTGAGACCACAAGCCACTGTTCAGCAACGCGATCTTATCGTCAGAATCCATATTGCGGGAGAGGATCGCGAAATTTCCCGAGTCCGGCTCGATCGCCACGATCATGGCCTTTGGATGAAAGTGCCGGAAGCGCAGCGTCTCGATACCAATGTTCGCTCCGGCATCGACAATCACGCGAACCGGACTGCCGGGGAAATCTCGAATGCGGTAATTAGACGTGAAGAAGTGAGACATCACGCCTTTGTCGGTACTGCCGCGGAAGACGACTTCGCGACCAAGTCGGCGAACCGGCAGGGAAATGCCGCCTGGGACCGGCTTCGCGCGGCAATAGACGAAGAGTCTTACTGCGCTCACCAGCCCGAAATTTTCGCAAGCCACTGAGAAGCGCTGCAAGTAGGCAAATGCGCGAGCAAAATAAGTAGCGACTTTCATTGCCCCTCAGTGGCAGTGTCCAGCACAAACGCGGATCGGCAACTCAAAACTAGAGAAAGATCGCTAGCGTCCGACGATCTCGACCATCGCCGAATCCGAACCCTCCCAGGCTGCCGCGCCTGAATGCGCCAGTTTGCCGGCAGAATCGTCCCAATGCAACTGCGTTATTTTGCCGCTGCCTTTCTCGTAGGCATAGGTATTTCCGTCGTCATCGAATAGCGTGAAGTCGACGTCGGCGCCGGGATAAATCCGTACCTTGGCGATCCTCTGCGTCTCGCTGGTGCTCTCGATCGGCGAACCCAGCGGGATTACCGAGCCGGCGCGCACAAAGAGCGGCAGCTTATCGATCGGCGCATCGACGGTGATCGTCTGTCCGCCCTTGAAGCGCTCATTCGTCCAGTAGTTGTACCAGTCCGCGCCGGCTGGGAGATACACCTTGCGGCTGGTCACACCCTGGTCAGTCACGGGAGCCACGAGAAACGCGGGCCCAAACATATATTCGTCGCCCAGGTCGCTGACATTCGGGTCGCCGGGGAAATCCATAAACAGCGCCCGCATCGACGGTGCTCCCGTCTGGTAGTTGTGGTAACTGAGCGAGTAGATATAGGGCATGAGCTGATAGCGCAGCTTCAAATACTGCTCGAGAATCGGCTCGGCCTGCTTCCCATACGACCAGACCTCGTTGAAGTTACGGCTGCCATGTGTTCGGAAGATCGGCAGAAACGTCGCCCACTCAAACCATCGCGTATACAACTCGGGATAGTCGTCATAGCCTCCAACATTGTCACGTGCGTCTGAGGGATCAAGCAGCGGAGGATGCGCCGGATGATGTACCGCCGGAAGATACTGCCAGCCGCCAGTATCGTTGCTCCAGTTCGTAATGCCGGAAGCAGTGAGGTCCAGCCCGGTAGGAATCTGCCGCTTGAGCGTGTCCCATGTCGGATAAATATCCGACGACCATACGATCACACCGTTGCGCTGAATTCCCAGGTACGCATCGCGCGAAAGAATCAGCGCCCGGTTCGGCGTGTCGCGGCGAAAGCCGTCATAGAGCGCCGCAGTGTGAAAAAGGGGATAGGGGTTGTAGAACATCGTCCCCGGGCCGATATGGAAGTAGCTGCCCTGCGGAGGCAGGTCGGGCTCGGTCTCATCGGCCCAAATGGAATTGAATCCCTTGCTCAGAATGTTGTCGCGAATCGTATCCCAATACCACTTCGCCGCCGCCGGATTCGTCGTATCGATATCTGATCCCGCGCGATCGTAGGGCAGGCCATTAGTCGGCGTTCCGTCGGCGAGATGCTCAAACCAGCCGTTCTTCAAAATCAGATCGTAGTAGCGCGAGTCCGGCACAAACCGCGGCCACACGCTGATCATCGTCTGAACGCCCTCGGCATGCAGTGTTTTGTTCATCGCCACCGGGTCGGGCCACTTCACCGGGTCCATGTCCATCTGGCCCATTTTGGTGTAATAGAACCAGTCGATCACGATCGTGTCCAAGGGCAGATGCCGGTCGCGATAACCTTTGGCGACAGCCAATACCTCGTCCTGCGTCGCATATTTCTGCTTGCACTGGATATATCCGTAAGCCGACTTCGGCAGCAGGGGAGTCGCGCCTGTGAGCTGGCGATACCCCGCATAAATCTCATCCGTCGTCTTGCCTGCAATCACGAAGAACGAGACGCGGTTGCCAACCTCGGAGATCCACCGCGTCTGCTCATTGAACCCCGGCTCAATCGTCGTCCGCGAGGGATTGTCCCAGATCAGCCCATAGCCCTTGTTGGTCACAAGGAAAGGCACGCAAGAGCTCGGGCCACCGGCGGCGACATAATTCTGCCAGCAATCGATCGTGTGTTCGCGATGATCGAGATAGCCCTCCTGGTTCTCGCCCAGCCCGTAATAGTGCTCGTCGTCCGGTGAAGCAAAGGTCGCGCCTACCTGGAAGAACTCCGGGTCCGTCGGCCGCCGCTGGTTCAGGATCTCGGCGTTGCCGTCCTTGTAATTCGGCACCGACTGTTGCCATCCTTCCATCTGCAGCAGCTTCACACCTTCGGGGGTGGTGAAGCTGATGTTCGCTCCCGGCGTCGAGCCGCTGAAGAACTTTCCAATATCGACCTGCGACGGAACCGGCTTCCAGGGTTTATGCACTCCGCCGGGACGGCCGCCGATCGTGACCACCATCCGCGGCGACGAATAGACATCGGAGGTGTCGGTTTCGGTGCGGCTCCAGCCGTCGGCAGAAGGCGTTCCGACGAATCCATATCCCGGGCCGGCAGTGGCATTCTCCTTCTGCAGGCTCAACGTCACGCGAAGAATGTTCGGCGCATAAGGCTCGAGCACAATCGTGCTGTTGCCGCGTTCCAGGACCACGCTCTGCTGCCCTTGCGCCAAGAAACCAGCGGTAAACACCTCTGCGAACAACAGCGCCAAACAAACCCGTATTCTCATCACTGTCCTGCCTTCTCAATCTCGCGGGCTGGCTAAGGACTCGCGCCGCAAGCGAATGTTTGCCCGGCTCAGCCCTTAGCCTGCGAGGGCGGTCCGCACTACGGATTGTACTCAACTCTCAAACCCACGGAGATTCCCAACAAAACCGATATAGCTGCCGTACGCATGAAGCCTCAACAGGCCTCCCTGCAAACCATCCCTCCGCTACCATCAAGGAATGCAGCAGGCTGTCCCATCCCGCACCGCCCTCCGCGTCGCCCTGCGCCGCGCCGCGCACCAGCTCTACGACAAGCCGCTCGTCTTCCAAGATCCCATCGCTGTGCCAATTCTCGGCAACGCCTATGGCGAGGAACTTCGCCGCACACCGCGCGAACGGCCATTCTCGATCGCCATGCGGGCGCATCTTGTCGCCCGCAGCCGCTACGCCGAAGACAACCTCGCCCGCTCCGTAGCGAGCGGAGTCAAACAATACGTCCTGCTCGGGGCCGGACTCGACACCTTCGCCTATCGCAATCCCTGGCCCGAGCTTCATGTCTTCGAGGTCGACCACCCTGCGACACAGCAGTGGAAGCGCGAACTCCTGCGGGCCAGCAAGATTCCGATTCCACAGAACCTCACCTACGCGCCAGTAGACTTTGAGCGCGAATCGCTCCCCGAGCAGCTCCAGCAAGTCGGCTTTGATTCCACCCAGCCAGCCTACTTCGCCTGGCTCGGAGTCGTTCCTTACCTCACCCTTCCTGCCTTCCGCGCAACCGTCGCCTTCATCGCGGCGCAACCTGCAGGCAGTGGAATCACGTTCGATTACGGCCAGCCACGCTCCGCGCTGCCGTTTCTCGAACAGCTCGCGCACGATTCGCTTGCTTCCCGCGTCCAGCTTGCCGGCGAACCCTTCCAGCTCTTCTTCACTCCGCAGGAGATCGCCACTGAGTTCTCCGCCTTCCATGGCATCGAAGACATCGGTGGCGCCGAGATCAACGCACGCTATTACAACAACCGCAAAGACGAACTAAGAATCCGAGGCAGCGCCGGGCGCTTCTTCAGTGCCTGGCTGTAGCTGCGCTCATGCCTTCTTCTCTTCGCGCGCCTTGGTCATCGCGTCGATATTCCGCCGCATCGTCTCCAGCCGCGAACGCCCGCCTGCAGAACCGCTGACTACCCGCTCGATGTTCCGCATCCATTCGGGAAGGTTCATCTTCTCGCGAAAGCCTGCCAAATACGGCGCAATCTTCGCCCACTGGAAGTACATCTCCTGGCAGACGTCATAGAGCAGAGCCTCGTTCAGCGCGCCATGCAGCACAAACGCCGCAACCATGTCCCAATAGCCGTAAACCTGCAGGATGTACGCGCTCTCCTGCGTGCCCGCGTTCACGAGGGCAACGAGCTCGTCTGCTGACGCCGGAAGAAACGGGCCGCCGATGTAGCTTCGCGCCTGCCGCATTACCGGCTCCCGCCGCAACTCATAGAGCCGCAGCACCAATTCCGCCTGCCGAATCGCAATCTCCGCCGATTCCACTCCCCCTCCTGTGTTTCCTGCACGGCTGCCATCATCGCAAGCCTGACGATGAATCACAAGAGCGACCCTGGATAGTCGACCACAAATCGGATGGAGACAATCGCGGCACGTTATCATCAGCCGATGAGCGAGCCGCCCAGCCTGCAATATCCAATCGGAAGATTTGTACTTCCCCAAACGCTTTCGCCGAACGAGCGCGCCATCGCCATCGATACCCTCGCCGCTCTGCCCCATCAAATCTCAGCCGCGCTGGATGGGCTTACCGACTCCCAAATCGGCACGCCCTACCGGCCCGGAGGCTGGACCATCCGCCAGCTCATTCATCACATCGCCGACAGCGATCTGACGGCCTATACCTGGATGCGCCTCGCGCTCACAGAAGACTGGCCCGCGGTTTTCGCCTACGATCCGGGGAGAATAGCCGATCTTCCTGACTCGACCCTCCCTCCGGACATCTCGTTGAAGCTGCTCGAAGCCCTGCACCAACGTTGGGTGAGTATGCTTAGGATTGTGTCCGATTCGGCGTGGTCCACGCGCGGCTACATCCACCCCGAGAGTGGTCGCTGCACTCTCGAACAGACCTTGGCGATGTACGCCTGGCACTCGCGCCATCACCTCGCGCACATCCTGAACTGCCGCCAACGCCACGGCAGGTAATCCGGAGGCATGGATTCGGATTTCCTCCCGGCTTTCTCAGGAACGTTGCTCATGCTCATTCGCGGGATTATCTTGAGCCAATGTTCTCCATTCGACTCGCGACACTAGACGATGCCGCAGGAATCGCGCATGTGCACGTCGAGAGTTGGCGGACTACCTACGCGGGCATCGTTTCCGACAGATACCTCGTCGGCTTAAAAGAAGCCGACCGCGCGACCGCGTGGCGGGAACAGCTCTCCAATGACCTCGAGGTCTCCGTCGCCGACCTCGACGGTGAAGTCATCGGCTTCATCACCGGCGGCCCAATCCGTGAGCCGATTCAGTCTTACGATGCCGAGCTTTACGCCGTCTACCTCCTGCGGCAAGCTCAGGGGCAGGGTATCGGAAAAGCTCTTCTCGATGAACTTGCAACATCGTTGCTCAATAAAGGCTTCCGCAGCATGGCCGTGTGGGTGCTTGAGCAGAATCCGGCGAGGCACTTCTACATTCACACGGGCGCTGAACTTCTGGCTTCCAAGGACATCGAAATCGGAGGCGCAACGCTCGCCGAGGTTGCCTACGGATGGCCCGACTTAGAATCGCTCCAGAGGAGAGCCTAATATGCCGGACAAGGTCGATCTCTACGACAGCGCTTACGCCAACTACGCGACGGAGGTCTACCGTCAGGTGCGCATGGAGACCTATGGCGAGGACTTCGGCCAGACCAGCTGGGTCACGACAGAAGAGTCCAGCGAAATCCCCAAAACGCTTGGCCTGACCGGCGATTCGTACGTCCTCGAAATCGGCTGCGGTTCCGGCGGCTATGCGCTCTACCTCGCGGAAAAGGCAGGCTGCCGCATCGTTGGACTCGACATCAACGAGCCCGGAGTTCACAACGCTAACCAGCTCGCTCGCGCCCGAGGCCTGTCCTCACAAGTGCGCTTCGAGCAGTGCGACGCTTCGAAAGGTCTTCCTTTCGAGGACCGCACCTTCGAAGCCGTCTTCTCCAATGACGTCTTGTGCCATCTTCCCGGGCGTCCAGAAGTTCTAAGCGAGATATTTCGCGTCCTCAAGCCCGGCGGACGAATGCTCTTCAGCGATGCACTTGTCATCGGTGGATTGATCTCGCATCAGGAAATCGCGACCCGCAGTTCCATCGGGTTCTACGTCTACAGCCCACCTGGCGAAAATGAGCGGATCATGGAGCAAGCCGACTTTCGCGGGATCAAGGCGACGGACACTACTGAAAGCGCCGCGCGCATCGCTAAACGCTGGCATGACGCCCGGGATAAACGAACACAGGACCTAATCGCCGCGGAAGGCGATCCCAACTTCGAAGGGCTGCAGCGTTTCCTCTCCTGCGTGCATACCTTGTGTGGCGAAAGACGGCTGCGCAGATATCTTTATTCAGCGACACGGGTTATTTAGACCGCTCCATTTCCCGACGGGGGAGCACTAATCACTCTTCCCATGTCTCGGAGTCGTTGTTCGCCGCGCTGCTGCAATCCGCGCCTCAATCCCGTTCAAGAGATGCTCCAATCCGGCCGCGAATCCATGTGCGGCCGCATCCGGATCATGCGGCGCCCTCGCATCTTTCACCACCCGCGCAAACATCGGATACTTGCCCGTCCGCAGGATCGCCTGGGTATGCTCCGCTCGGCTTCGCATCCACTGCTCGCGATTCAGTCCCGAACGCCGGCTTGCCTCGACTTCCGCATCCTCTCCCGCCGCGTAGCCGCGGACAAACGTAAAGAGCGTGTTCGAGATGACCAGCATCTCGTCGATATCCAGCCCAAGATTATCGATCACGCTAAGCGTCAGCTCCAGGCAGCGAAGCGTATTTGGCCCAAGCGCCGACCGAGACGTGGAAATGCCAATCGTCCACGGATGCCGCAACGACATCGCCCTCATGTGGTAGGCGATCTTTCGCAAATCAACCCGCCAATTTCCCGAGGGCCTGGGCAGCCGCTCAACCTCCAGCACCGCCTCCGACATCAGGTCGAGCAGTTCGTCCTTCTTCGTAATGTAGCGATAGAGCGAAGTGGCTCCGCTGCCCAGTTCGCTGGCAATCCGGCGCATCGATACCGCCCCGATTCCTTCCGCGTCGGCAATCTTGACGGCCGCAGCGGCGATCTGGGTGCGGCTATAAGCTGGTTGAGGCCCCCGCGATGGACGAATGTCATTTGCTTTTGACAAGTCGGCTGAGGGTCTCGCGCCTTGGCTCTTCTTTCTCATCGTCCAAAAAAAACCTATTGCGAACAGTGTACTCAATTTGCTATTGTAGCGTTACTGCGAACACTGTTCTCAGTAAGGAGCGCTTTATGGATTATGACGTGGTGATCGCCGGTGCGGGCCCAGTTGGCTCGCTTCTCGCCTGCGAACTAAGGTTGGCTGGAGTCTCAGTCCTCGTCCTCGAGAAAATGCCCGACCCGAACTCTCCTCTCAAGGGAGGGCCCACCGGAGGCAGAGGACTCAACATACCCTCCATCGAGGCCTTCTATCGGCGCGGCCTGCTCCCCGTGCTCAGCAAAGCGGCGCTATGGTGGGTCAGCCCCTCGGATGTCCGGCAATTGGGCAGCGAAGCTTCAGCGGCTTTTCGACAGCAGGGCCGCAGCAACGATGCTCCCGCAGTCAACGCACCAGCTGCCGCGCCCGTGAAAGCGCCTCCCACGTTCGTCGGCCACTTCGGCGGAATCATGCTCGATGCAAACGTGGTCAACTACGCCGACCCCGAATTCGCCGGACACGGCCCCGCCGCTGCTGGAGGCATGATCACCATGCAAGCCATCGAGGCCCTACTCGCCGATCGCGCCGCAGAATTAGGCGTCGAGATCAAGCGCGGAGCCCCACTCACCAATTTCACAGCCGATGCCGACGGCGTCACCATCCAGACCGACGGCGAAACCTTCCGCGCGGGTTGGCTCGTAGGCTGCGACGGAGGCCGCAGCACCGTGCGCAAACTCGCTGGCTTCGATTTCCCTGGCACTGATCCAGAGATCACCGGCTACAACGCAATGGTCTCGATCGCTGATCCGGAGAAACTCTCGCCGGGCTGGAACCGAACCGCCAAAGGCACCTACGTCAACGGCCCTGTGCCCGGACGAATCCTCACCGTCGAGTTCGACGGCCCGCCTGCCGATCGCGAAGCCCCCATCACGGTCGAAACCCTCCAGCAAAGCCTGAGAAATGTCTCCGAAACCGACGTGACCATCACCGCGATCCACTCCGCCACCCGTTGGACCGACAACGCCCGTCAGGCAAGCAACTACAGGGAGGGAAGAGTTCTGCTCGCCGGCGACGCCGCGCACGTCCATTCGCCCTTCGGAGGCCAGGGGCTCAATCTCGGCATCGGCGACGCCGTCAATCTCGGATGGAAGCTCGCCGCCACCATCAAGGGATGGGCGCCGGAATCCCTGCTCGACACCTACACCACCGAGCGTCATCCCATCGGCGCCTGGGCGCTCGAATGGACCCGCGCGCAAGTCGCGCTCATGCGCCCCGAACGCCACGAGATGGCGCTGACCGCAGTCGTCCGCGACCTGATCGCCACTCGCGACGGAGCAACTTACTTCTCCAAGAAGATATCCGGGGTTTGGCAGCGTTACGACATACATGGCGATCATCCGCTGATCGGCAAGAGCGCTCCCGACTTCGAATTCGCAGATGGCAGCAGGCTCGGCGAATACTGCCACGACGGCCGCGCTTTGCTCTTCGACTTCGCCGATTATCAGCAACTCCGCGATCTCGGCGCAAAATGGAGAGACCGGCTCAGAACCGTCACCGTTTCCCTGAAAGAAACTGATGGCCCAACCGCTCTTTTCGTGCGCCCTGACGGCTGCGTCGCCTGGGCATCGAATGAAGACCCCAACCTCGATGACGCCGTCACTGCTCTGTCAGAGTGGCTGGGCAACCCAGCTAGCGGGAGCAGAGAGGTCCCATTTAAGCTTTAACAACGCCGCCAGCGCTCTCCTCCTTTTCGGCTGCCCAATCGACGCGCAACTCCTCGGGGCGGTCGATCAGTGCATCGCCGCGGGCTCCGCCGATAAACGTCCAGGCCCACGCGACAAACGCTTCAATCTTCGCCTGGAATGAAGTAAGCAACACCGCATGAACCCCCAGCCACGCCAGAAAGCCGATCACGCCCTGGAGTTCGATGCGGCCCTCCCCCACCTCAGCCACCGCTGCATCCCTGCCGATCATCGCCATGATGCCTTTATCCAGGTAGCGGAACGCCTCTCGCGGCTTTCCCGCAACGTCCAGCAGAATGTTCTTGGCACACCAGTGTCCAGATTGTTGCGCCACCGAGGCAAGCTGCGGCAAAGGCTGACCGTCTTTGCCCAGAATGTTGGCAAAATCGCCAAGCGCGAAAACCCCGGTAAGACCAGGCACGCTAAGGTCGGGCGCGACATCGATGCGACCACCGTGGCCAGTCGCAATCCCCACCTTGCCGGACAAATCCGCAGCCTTCAAACCACCCGCCCAGATCACCGTGTGGGTCAAAATTTTAGCGCCGTCCGAGAGCACGACATACCCATCCCCGACTTCCTTGACCCGCGTTTTCAGGTGAAGCTGGCCATGCGCTTTTCTAACATCTTGGCCGCATAGGCCTGGTTCTTGGGCGAAAACGCCTTCAGCACCGCGTCTCCTCCGTCCACCAGAAAGATGTGCGCGATCCGTCCTCCCTCGCCAAGATGCTTGTAACCGCGCTTTCCCG